>JAQULP010000005.1 GCA_028718525.1 Sulfuricurvum sp.
TCAAATCGGAGACTTTTTTCGATTGTTCTACGATCTCTTGGAACGATGTATGGGTCGCAAGGGCGATCTGGTTCCCCTCTTTGATCTGATCCACAACCTCTTCGATGATATCGGAGGTCTCTTTGGCAGCAGAGGCGGCACGCTGGGCCAGATTACGCACTTCGTCCGCAACGACCGCAAACCCTAAACCGTGTTCACCCGCACGTGCCGCTTCGACGGCTGCGTTGAGGGCAAGGAGGTTGGTTTGGAAGGCAATCTGGTCAATCGCTTTGATAATGCCTGAAATTTTCGCCGCCGATTCGGTAATGTTGTGCATTGAGCGTGAAAGCTGCTCCCCTTTTTCGTACCCCGCACGGGCGGAATCGTTCGCGTTCTTCGCCAATATATCGGCCTGACGGGCGTTGTCGACGTTTTGTGAATTGATCGCCGTTGACTCTTCGAGGGTTGCGCTCACCTCTTCGACACTGGAAGCCTGCTCGCTAGCCCCCTGTGCCAGCGATGAGGAAGACGAAGCAACCTGATCCGATGCCGAGGTAATCTGCATCGCACCGTCGCGGATAGATGCAACGCTTTGCGAAATCGCACGAGTGATAGATCGAATAATTAATGTTGCCAGAATAATCGCCAACACAAACGCAACCAATACGACAATGATAAACATGGTTTTAAAGTTCGATGAACTTTCGTTTGCTACTTTGCTCGTATCTGCCACGATTTGTTTGTTGATATCGTAAACTTTCTGGAGATTATCCTGCATGCTTTTACGCAAAGCAGAACTGCGATCGATATGCTCTGTCATGCGTGTGAAAAGGGCATTGATCTGTTCCGGATCGTTGGATTTGCTCAGGGGATCGATGACCTCTGTCCGAAATTTTTCGTTGCCTGCACGCCATTCATCATAATCAGCGACAAATGCTTTCCATGCGATCGCTTCTTCGTCCGTTTGAGGCAACGCGATATAATCTTTCCAGCCTGTATCAATCCGTTCGAATGCTTTTTTCATCTGTTCCGACGCATCAGCCATTTTTACCTGCATTTGCGGATCTTCTTTCAACCCGCGTACACGGTTGATCTGGATGGCCGTCATTTGAACGCCGTTACGAATACGTCCGACGCTGACCAGTGATGGAACACGTACTTCTCCCAGTTCCGTCACACTCTCTTCCCATTGACTTGTTGCACTGAAACCCATATATCCTAATACTAACATCATAAACATCATCATCGCCGTCAGCAAAATCAGCTTACTTCGAAGTACCATATTATCCAGCCATTTCATTGTTACTCTACCTCACTTGTTTGTATTTTTTGTATCTCTTCTAAACTCACCAATTCGTCCGCCTCGAAAAGTTTGAGCACATCGAGTATCATCACGACGTTCTCTTCGATTTGGGCCATAGCGCAGATAAAATCGGTATCGACGTTGCTACCGAATTTCGGTGCCGCCCCCAAATGGGCCGAATCAATCGATGCAACCTCTTCGACACGGTCGACAATAAAGCCGACATTCACTTTTTCCACTTCGACGATGATAATCGCCGTGTGCATGTCGCTCTCACGAGGCTCCATTCCAAAGCGCAGCCGCGTATCGACGACGGGAATGATCGAACCTCGCAGGTTGATCACACCGCGCATATACTCGGGTGTCTTCGGTACGTAAGTGACTTTCATCATGGCAATGATCTCTTTGATCCGATCAATCGCAATGCCGTATTGTTCCTCACCCAAAAAGAACGTGAGATAGCGCTCTTTTCTGCTTTGAACGGTGTTGGTTTCCATCGCTATACCCCCAGTACCATTTTGAGGGATTTAACCAGTTTGTCATCACTGAACGGTTTGACCATCCATCCGGTTACTCCGATCTCTTTTCCCGCCATTTTCATATCGTTCGAACTCTCCGTCGTCAAGACAAGGATCGGTTTGGTCTTATACCGCTCGTCCTTTTTGATCTCGCGGGCCAAATCCAATCCGTTCATCTCCGGCATATTGACGTCGCTGATCAGAAGATCAAAATTCTCCTCGCCACTTTGTAATTTCCCCAGCAATTCCGCCGGATTCAAGTACGATTTAAATTCGATCACTCCCGAACTAATCATCTCATCCAGTGCCAACTCCGCCGTTGCGATAACCGCCCGTGAATCGTCTACAATAATTACCCGTTTTGCCATTTGTTTACTCCTTTATTTTGTATATTAAAAAAATTCCATACCGTCATCATCGTTCGCCACAATCTCCTTACTACCAATAATCTGCTCGATTTGCATACATGAGCTGAAAAACGAACTGTCCAAATAGTGGATATCCGCCGTATCCCTCAATTCAAAAACATGTTCACGCCACGATACCAGGTCTGCCCCCAAGTGTTCCGTCATCATCACTAGTGTCTTGAGTTTTTCAGGATCACTAATGATTCCATCAGCATGTTCTTTCATAAATGTTCCAAGTGATGCGAGAGCATACGCTAATGCGGTAAACTCAAACAGGTTGTTGATAGCTCGAATATAAACTCCTAAAACACGGTCGGTAAATTGGTATATATTTTCAATTGTTGGGTCCGCTTCGAAAGTATGAAGTTTTTCCTTCCACTCCTCATCCAGACTCTCAAGGTCGCGTATCTCATCCAAAACATCTCCGCCAATCTCTTGGACATAATCAATGGCGGCCGTTTTATGAACAAAGCTTTGGCGAAGAAGCTCTTGTTCGTTGGCATCTATAGTACGTCTATATTTATCACTTTGAAACTCTTGAATATTTTCTAGCGTCTCTTTTGGCTCCGATGATTTGGAAACCGGTTCCGAATGAAGTGGTTTTGCTGTTATATTCGTTGTCAAGGGAGAATGTGCAGTGAAATGTTTATTGTTTATTTCCAACCGTACACAAGCTATATTTTCACGAATAATGCAGCAAAATTGTAAATCGTTTACAAGCTCTACCGTCTTAGGTTTCATCACGATCGCGTGGTCGAATTTCATGGTAAGAAATATCTCTTCAAAGCTCTCTTCAACAATGATGCTTAGACAATTGTCTTCATGAATCCCATGACGCATGAGATCGTAAAAAAGTTGAATCATTGAATCCACTTTTATGCATGACGATAGTACATTAGTGTCACATCGTGAAAGAATCCACATACCGAAATCCATCATCCCCTCAGCATCATTAATATCAAAAATGGTTCTGAAATTGCGAATATCTGCACTGAATGGATTCAATGCGTTTTTATGGGATAGTTTAGTGTGTTGCCCTGCTTTCAATCGGAGTACAGATGCAAAGTTTTGAATTTTAAATCGTATCAATTCTTTATCTATCGGTTTATGTACATATGCTGCCACTCCGATGGACGACATATTCTCTTCCATATGCGGATCTATAACGGCCGTCACAACCATAATAATAGTTTCTGGAAAACGGCTTTTGATGATTTTGGAAGCCTCAAATCCATCAAGATTTGGCATCATTACATCCATCAAAATGATATGTGGATGCCACTTTTCACATACAGCTATTGCATCTAGTCCATCTACCGCCTCTTTAATGTTGAAGCCTTTTAGCTTTTTACAAATAGCATTAAGTACTAGACGATTGTCCTCGACATCATCTACAATAAGAAGTCTCAAATCTTCCATTGCTCTCCATTATGTTTATTATAAATAATTATGTTTTTTTTGAACGAGAGTAAGTTTAGTATTAACAAATCACAAAACAATCACAGAATTCAATTTTTATTTTAAATAGTTGTTTGAAACAATATATAGTGCAATTATTCATTAAATATAGATATCAATTTATTCTATGCAGTTCTCTTATCAAGGTGTGAATCTAAAAAAATCAATTAAATCATAATGATGTCATATGCCAAAATGGATAGAATCGGAAGCTAAAAATCGATTTGCATGACAAGAACGGAGTTAAAATAGGCAGCTGAGAAGAGCTTCGGATTGTAGTTTTTATGACCAAATGACTCGATAGCTTTACGCTACAATTTTACAGCCTGATTCACAGTTGCAAAAATGAAACATTTGTGTAAAGTGTGGACCCTACCTGTGACAGATGTCTCCGCAGGAAGTTTGGGCTGCAGACAATACGGATACAATAGCAAGGGAAGAGATAAGAATGTTTAGAGTCACTGATTATTGCCTTCCTAGTAGGTAGAAGCTAATCATATCAGAAAAAAAAGTGTAAACCCGGTTTATCCTTTTTTGATCGGTTTGACCGAAAAAGAGTCATTTCGTGAAATGGAAAATCCATACCTTCAAAAGAAGAAATCCACCTTTAAAGGTCTAAAATTGCTTTAGGTTCTTCAAGCTCCCGTCTCGAAGAACCAAGTAAATAGCCTCACCCATCAGACCGCTTAAACGCATGCTCTATAAACTTATGATCATCCCGCTTTTACGAATGCCGCTTCGCGTTCGTCGATGAATGATCGTATTTTATTTTACCCTTATCTTCCTCCACGAAAATGGCTGCCGCCTCCTGCACCGCCGCCCATACGGCTACCCATGCCGCTGCCTGACCCTCCGCCGTTTCTCATTTGTGACCCTGTCCCATCAGCTGGACCTGATTTACTCTGTTTCATAGAAGCTGTAGCCCCTTGGCGTTCTTCCTGACTCATTGACTGCATACGGTTTTGCATTTCACCCTGAAACGCTCCCCGCTCTTCTGCAGTCACAGAACCGCGCATCGCCTGCATTTGCTCCATCGTCATCGTACTGTAATCCGCTGCCCATACGGCACCTGCAGCCAACACCATAGCTAAAGTGAACTTTTTCATTGTGAAACTCCTGTATTGTGATACCAAAATTATGATACAAGAGTGTTAGCGATCCGTTATCGCACAGTCATTCATTCAAGTATTTGCGTTTAAGTATATAATGTACAAAAAAGGATAAACCATAAAACATCTGTTCCTCATATTTGTTTTAAGTACTTTGGCAATGGCACACTATCAACAGGTAAAAATCGGTTCGATCAGCAGTAAATATAGCAATTCGCTCTCTGAGAAGCAGCTTTATACTCTTATTCAAGAGATAAAAACTCAATTTGACCGCCAGCTTGGGTATAGCGTTTTTGAATACTCCGAAAACGGCCTTCCAATCAATATCCTGTTTGCCAATGAATCTCAGAAAAGAAAAATGCTTAAAAGGTATGAAGAAGAGATTGTTTCTATCCAAAAGCATATAAACATGCTGGATACGCAAATTACGGATGAAAGAAATATCCTTGATCGAAACCAAGAGACGTTAAATGCAAAAGTCAAAGCACTTAACCAGTCGATTCAAAATCTCAACAGCTATATCTCACAGACCAATAGTACGGTTTCCTCCCTGTCCAAAGAACAATATGCATCCATCAAACAAAAAGTAGAGACCGAACACTCAATAATTGAACAAACCAAAAAGGGATATGAACAAAACAGAGCCCGTCATAATAGGGATCTAACAGCATTCAATCGCATCATCAGCCAACACAACGCATTAATTCGGCAGCACAACTCTCTTGTCATCCGGATCGAGTCCCTATCAGACAATATCCTGGAAGTCAAAGGGAAAGCTATTGGTAAAAACATCACTAAGGTCAAGACCTATTATCAAGATGGAAAAAAAATAGTGGAAAAAGAGAATCGTGACGAGATGGATAAGATCGAGATCTACGGGTTTGAAGGCAATATGAACCAATTGAAAGCGGTATTAGCCCATGAAATTGCCCACTTGGTCGGTATCAATCACATTGAGAAAAAAGGTGCCCTCATGAATCCGATCTTGCAGTCAAATCAAGTAGAAAGAATGGAGTTGACATCCGAGGACATCAAGGCTTTCAATCAACTCTTCAGAGACCGTTCAGAATTTCGTATCAGCACACAGTAAATTGAAAAAGTTTATACATATTTAAGGTGTTTAAATACCTTTTTTGTTGTCATTTACAATATATTAAAAATACAGCTATGCTATAGACCATAAATCTACTAATAACTGCTATACTTTCAATATATTAACACTGGAGCCTCTATGGACGATATTCGTTCACTCATCGGAAATGCTATTGCATCCAGACGTACTGAAATCAATATGGAGCAAGAGCAGGTTTGTGATTATGCGCAGATTAGCAAAACAACCCTGTCTACGCTCGAAAATGCCAAGGGCAATATTTCACTCCTCAATTTGGAAAAAATACTCGATGTCCTTGGATTAGAGATCGTGGTACGTGTTAAAGAAAAAGCGTAGGGTCAAATAGATGCAAAAAGGTGAAGTGTATCGCAATGAACGACTGGTCGGGATCGTATCGAAAGAGAATAGAGAATACCACTTCATGTATGATCAGAACTACTTAAATGACCCATCGGCACTCCCTATCTCCGTTGGATTGCCTTTGAAAGATGTGGGGTATTCCTCGCCGGTTCTTTTCCCGTTCTTCGCGAACATGTTAGCTGAGGGGAGTGCTAAAACTATCCAATGCAGAGCACTTCGTATTGATGAAAACGATCTTTTTACACGCTTGCTGAAAACGACGGCGAGTAATACAATCGGATCGATCACTATCAAAGAGCTCAGCGATAATGAGGATAAATCATGAAATGTTTTGGATGCTTTAAACGGGTTGCCTCGGGTGAGTATTGTCCGAAATGCAAAAAAGAGCTGTTTAACGGACGAACTATCAATCATCTGAAATTCGATATAAAAGAATTTTACGAGTACCGCCAATCCCAAGCGACACGCATCTCTATCTCCGGTGTTCAGGACAAAATATCCCTACGGCTTGAGGGGAATGATCTTGTCCCGACAACGGATAAGGGGGAGTTTATCTTAAAACCTGTCCCTGCAACGCAGTTAAAAAATTCCGAAGATATTGTTGCGAATGAACATTTGAGTATGCAGCTTTCCAAACAAGTTTTTAAAATTCCGACGGCGGCAAATGCGATTATCCATTTCAGTAACGGTGAAATGGCGTATCTCGTGAAACGGTTTGATTATGCCAAAGATGGAACCAAACTCGATCAGGAAGATTTCGCATCGATCATCGGGATGAGTGAAGAGACAGATGGCGCGAACTATAAATACGATTCGAGTTATGAAACGATTGCGATGAAGGCGAAAGAGGTAATGGCGGCAAGTTCCGGTGCCCTAGAAGACTTTTATCGTCGTGTAATTGTTAACTATCTCATCGGCAACGGTGATGCGCATCTGAAAAACTTTTCGCTTTATCGACCCCAGGGGCGAAGAGATCTCGACTTTACCCCTAACTATGATCTCCTCTATACCAAATACCATATTAACGAAGAGTTTGGTGAGATGGGATTGGAACTATTCGCTCATCATGAAACAAAGTCGTATGGGGCTTTAGGTTTTTATTCTTTGGAAGATTGTGAGGTATTCGGTCTCATGATCGGTATCCCGCCAATACGTCTTGTAAAAATTTACCAAGATATTTTTTCAAAGGTGCAAGCGGCAGAGCAAATGATTATGGACTCATTTATGAGTGAGAACGGTAAAATGGCATATATTACAAACTTTACGGATAGAATTCAAAAAAGATTGTGCTACACAATGCCACAACATGGTTTTGAGTTTGATTCCGTAATTAAGCCATTGGCTCAAGCCTATTTGCAAAGTAGATGTTGATGAAAAAATTAATTTTTGCGAGTGTAGTATTGTCTGCAATGCTGTTTGCCAATACGCAAACTACGTTACGTGTAGGTATCTACGACAATCCCCCAAAAATATATCAAGATGAAACAAATATTCCCAAAGGTTTTTATGTTGATTTGCTTGAAGAGATAGCCAAAAAAGAGAATTGGCAGCTTTCCTATGTCCCATGTGAGTGGAATAACTGCCTTGAAATGGTTGAAAAAAAACAGCTCGATATTCTCCCTGATGTAGCCTATTCGGATGAACGGGCACAAAAAATCAAATTTAATCATGAAGTTGTTCTTTCGACATGGTCGGTCGTGTATGGCAGGGAATCGAGTGGTATTGATTCGCTCCTTGATTTAAACCATAAACGTATCGCTATGCTCAATGGAAGCATACAGATTCAAAAACTACGAGAGAGCTTCAAACTGTTTGAAATATCAGCCCAAATCGTCCCAACCGAGAGTTTCAAAGAATCATTTGAATTGCTGCAAAAAGGAAAAGTCGATGCAGCGATTGTTAATCGGTATTTCGGAATGAAGAACGCTTCCCAATATGGTTTGAAAAATACTTCGGTCATTTTTGATCCTGCCGCATTGAAATTTGCATTCCCTAAAATTGAAAACAATGAGAAATTGATTGCTGCCATTGACAAGCATATTCATCAGATGAAAGCAGACAGGGCTTCGCATTATTACGCCCTGATACAAAAAGATTTGAAAGTTATTGAGCCTTTAACTTTACCGGTGTGGTTTCAACGATTGGTATGGGGCACAATCGCGTTAATCATTGGATTGGGAATCATTGTCTTAATGTTCAAGCGTATGCTGAATCAAAAGACAATTGAAGTTATCCGTAGCGCAAAAAGAATGAAGCAGCTTGAAAGCGATAAAGTTGAAGACTATAAAAAAATACTCCATACGATGATTTCACTGATTGAACATCGTGACTCCTATACTGCAGGGCATTCCGAGAGAGTTGCCATATATTCGAAGAAAATCGCTGAAGAAATGGGGTATTCAGCTAAAGAGTGTGACTTACTTTTTGAGGCGGCTATACTGCACGATATAGGGAAATTGGCTATACCTGACGCCGTTTTGTTAAAACCTGACAAGTTGACAGCAACCGAATACCATATCATTCAAGAACATGTCAGCATAGGCTATAAGATCCTTGAAGAAACCCCTATGTTCCAACAGATGGCTGATATCATACGTCATCACCATGAACGATTCAACGGAACCGGATATCCTGATGGTATCAAAGGAGATGAAATCCCTCCGCTCTCAAGAATCATGATAGTGGCCGATGCATTTGATGCCATGACCACAAACCGTATCTACAAACATAAAAAAAGTATATCCGAAGCGTTGGACGAACTTGAAAGTCTAAAAAGAAGTTTTTACCATCCTGAAGTTGTTGATGCGGCAAAAGAAGCATTAAAAGAAATACATATCGATGATGCCATTAATCAGACTCCTAAAACTGCAATGGAAGAACAACGCTTTGCCTATTTTTATAAAGATCCGGTTAGCAGTCTTTATAACTCAAAATATCTTGAAGAGCTGCTCAGCACATCCTCTCTAGAATCATTCTATTCCCATATTCTAATCGTTTCTCTGCATAATTTTAGTGAATACAATAACCAACGAGGGTGGGATGCAGGAAACCATTTCTTAAAAGAAACGGCCATACTTCTTGAACAACTGTTTCCGCAAAGCATACTGTTCCGATTGCATGCCAATGATTTTGTGATTTTCACATCTGCAATAGATTTTCAAAAGGAAGCTGAAACTATAAAAACGTTTATGGAAACAGATGGGATTGCGTATGATTTACGTAGTGTAGACCTTCAGAATTCAGCTTTTCCTTCCTACATAGAGCTTAAACGTTTGATATTGAAAAACTAAATACTGATCTAAAATCCCCCCCTAATCCCTGCCGTTGATCGTATACACCGGACGAGTCTGGGAAAAATACGCGATTGCCGCAAACAGAAGCACAAAAGCCACCGCCGTAATCGGGATATACAGAATCATCTTGTGTATTTTTAAGTCAAAGAATGTGTAAAGAGAGAAGCAGCCCATCAATAGAGGGTGGGGTATGGGATGAAGCTAAGCACCTTGAATGCCGATTGAAATATCTTCCGCTTTCAAGGGTGATGATGTAGGTGTTTATTGACTTCGGAACAATCGCTGCCGTTTTTCCGGGCAGCTTCTTATGTTTTAGTATGTCTCGATATCGATCAGCATAAGCCGTTCGCACCCTTTTTTAAACCGTTTGTGCTTTCGGGCATCCTCTTCGGCTAAAGTGAGCGCCTCTGCGAAATCGTCTTTGGGAATTTCAAAACTGTATTCGATCCGCTGTGTCTTGATGACGAACGCTTTTTCACAAAGCGGTGTCACTTCTACATTACGGGCGCTTGCGGCAAATGCCGATTTAAGTACTTTGAGTATTTTTTCGTCCTCAAGCAGCTCTTTGACACTCACTTCCCGCTCAAAATCGTTGTCGCACAGCAGCGCATAGGTTACTTTCATGGTTCCTTCCATCGTCTCGCCTCCTGATCGGTCGTAGTGTGAAAAGGATAGCGTATTTCCGGCAAGCCGTTTCTAAATATGTCATTATTCGATTTTTAACTCTGAGATTCGCTGTCTCCACTCACTGACACTCTCATACCTCCCCTCCTGCATCACCCTTTTATTCTTTATAGTGTTTATACTTCTCCCAATCCAAAGAGAGGGTGAAGCCCTCATTCATACGTTCATCGATGATGGCAGCGCACTTCGCATCATCGGCCATCTCGATCATCAGGTGCTCGATGGAGAGTTCAATGGCCCGTTTGAGCAAATATGCTTTTTTCTCATCTGGCAAAAAACACTCTATCAGCAGATCCGAGGCCGCGTGCGGACGGCATAGAACATCAATCCTAAAAGGACAATGATATTGAGTGCTATAAATGAATCGCTCATGGTGGTTTCTCCTTACGTGGTTCATTTGCGAAAGCACTGTTGCCGGATTAAATGCTGCACGCGCACGTGTACGAAAAAGGGGAAGAAAATTTCAGCTCACCAAAGCTCAAATTCGTTTAGCACAAGCAGCAATGTCTAATCGTGATACGTCGGTATCTGAGTTGTGTAAAGAGATCGGTGTGACGCGTGCTACACTCTATCGTTATGTCGGACCGACCGGAGAGTTACGAGAATTTGGAAAGAAAGTGTTGGGGATCGAGGAAAATCCTCGGTCATGACACTCGAAGCGGTGTAATCTGAAAATGCAATCCAAGTGAATGCACCACCTTGGCAATTGTATCGAAACGGGGTTTTGAGCCTGGAGCGAATGTTTTATAGAGGCTCTCGCGTCCAAGACCGCTTTCTTGAGCGATTTGACTCATCCCACGTGCTTTGGCGATATGTCCGATAGCACGGATCAATTCATCGGTATCTCCCTCTTCAAGTACTTGGGTGAGATATTCGGCAATTGCTTCTTCACTGTCTAAATACTGTGTTATATCAAACGGGGTTAGTGCTGTTTCCATTAATCAATCTCCTTTGCCATCTCTATGGCTTTATCAATGTCACGCTGTTGGGTAGATTTATCACCACCGACGAGTAAAATAATTATTTCATTCTCGCGCATCGTGTAATAAAGCCGATATCCCGGTCCCATATCAATGCGCATTTCATAAACACTTTCTCCAACACTCTTCACATCACCAAGATTTCCACTTTGAGCTCGCTCAACACGGCGTGCAATCGCGATACGCGCACGTATATCTTTGAGCTTTGTCAGCCATTGTGAAAATTTTTGGGTCTGATGAACGTTATACATAAACAAATTGTATCCATTTAGATACATAGTGTCAAGAAAGAAGAATATATTTTAGAAGTTGAGCGGGAAAATTTATTGTCATAATTGTTTAGCGTACGATTCTATCCTTTTCGGCACGTGACCACTAAACGGTAGTTTTTAAGAATATAAATTTATGAATTACAATCGGGACTAGATAGTATTGCAATTATTTTGTGTATCATTATGCTATATATATGGGGCATTTCTAAAAAGCCATTGGTAAAAAGCGAATCAATTCTCTGATCGGTCTACTCAATCTGACCTATAACCTGGTCCGATACAAATAGCTTGTAAGACTTCAAAAGGTCAAAGTGATGTAAAAGAGTGCTGAAAGAGACAAATTGAGTGAGTTTTTTAACCAAATATTGAAAAATTCACTCAACTTTCCTCGGATTATCATCCAAAGAAAATTAAAAAATAGAGCGGGTGTATTTAGTCTATTGTACAAGTGGTTTTTAGAGGTGCTTATGTTTTAAACAAAGGTGGTTTATCATGAAAAAGTTAGTTATTGCAGCAGTTGCATTGGCATCAATGTTTACAATGGCGTCCGCACAGATTGTTGACGGCTCTACTATCCCTACAACAGTCAAGATGACTCCAACAAACAACACTGAAGATCAGATTTTTCTGGGAAGATTGGCCACCAAGGGTGCTGCCGTAATTCTGCCTATCATTGCCGATCTCTATTACGCTACGGGGTGTTCTACGACGTTTGAAGGGATTGCCGCGTTTGGAAAAGACAAACGTCCTAACCAGGGTGATTTCTTAACCCTGACGATGCTTGGCGTCAAGGCTCCCAATTCTACTGAAGTAATTGATATGGACAAGTACCATGCGAAAGTCATTGAAATGCATGAGGCTAACTGCAAGGACAAATAATGAAAAAGCATTATTTGAATTACCATATCGCACCAAGGCCGAACTCTTCCTTTAAAGATTGAGTGTTTTTAAAAATGGCAAAAGATACGTCTGAAACCCGCCGTATTGTATCGCAAGAGACGGTTTGCGGCGGCTATCTATTTGCGATGAGGAGGAAGAAAATTATTCTCATAACTCATATAATGATGAAGCGGTCTGAGGTGAAAGTTCATGGCTTGATGATTGCAATGGATATGCTGATGACTAGTAAAACTTAAACTATCTCCCCGTTTTACTTTCGTAGTTTTAGTCTTCCTTCTAAGAACAATATCTACTTTTTAATTGTCTTTGTTATGACTTTTTTATTTAGATAGAATTCTTTACGTCTTTTGATTCTCACGGTACATTCTGCTTCAGATAAATCTGGGCTTGAGGCGGATGCTCATCAGGCAGCTCAGCGTATGGCATTTTTTCCAATACCCTGCACTCTTGAGGGGGATATACCCCCCTGCACTCTTCGTAAATATCCTTGGGGAGAACGCCGATTTTATCAAACCATTCAATGGATTGAAGCAGATTTTTCTTTACTAACACCCCGTGCGCGTACATCATTCCCAAATGGTATTGAACTGGCGCATCGGGGCGGGCTGGCCGTTTGCAGGTGTCCGCATCCAAGGCCGGAGCAGGATCTCTATGGCTGCATCCGGTTATTAAAAACGCAATCACACCCAAAAGGAGGAGATTTTTGCCCATCAAAACCATCGGCTCAAAAGGACTTTCGCATCGCTGCTGTCAACCCCTTGAACTCCATACGCATCATTGGTGCGTGAAAGCTCTGCAAGAAGGTTGGTATAGCGCGATCCGTAGCGATAAAACATAGAAACCGTTTGTTGAAACGAAGAGGGTTTCAAGCTGATGGTTTCGCTGTTGTAAACCACGTTTCCGTTGGTGTCAATTCCGGTCGGTGCGGTGATCGATGCCTCTCCGGATACGGTTCGGAGAGGAATTTTATACCCTACCCCAAACCCGTTATAGGCGATCTCCGCTTTTCCGCCGAGGGCATGAGCCGAAGTTGCACCGATAAGGCTGTTGTCGGCATGGCCGGCTGTTCCGTAACCGTAAGTGCCTTCAACGCCAAGGGTGATTTCGTTATTCAATGCGAATGTTTTACGGGCATTAAGATACGCCGATTTTCCTGAACCGATACCGAGTGCGCCCGTTCCGGTGGTTCCGAACATGGATGAGCCGTCAAATGAAGCACGAAGTGTAGTATCTCCCAACACATAACCGAGCATCGGAAGATTGCGCGATGTGTCCTGCCCGATCAACAAGTTTCCTTGTCGAAAACTGAAAAAGCTGTCAAAATCAACCGGAGCCGTTCCGGTGGTTCCCGCTGCGCTTGCCATATCCACTTTAAAGTCGCGTTTATAGCTGTCGATAGCAATCGTGTTTGACAGAAGTGCCGAAGTTGCAAAACTTACAAGAGCCGATGATGTGCGGACGCTTGAAGCGGACGCCGATTGAGCGGTTGCGACAACCGAAGCGGATGGTGTATTGACGTTTTGAGCCGACACGGTTTTGGCAGGGATAACCAAGTTTCCGATCGGGTTGAACGCTTTTTCGAGATTCATAAGGCCGTGACCGTAGATGTCGTCAACTCCGGCTTCCCCTAAATCGGTTGCGGTATCAAAAAGAATCTGTGCGTGTTCGCTCCCTTTAAGATGCGGCCATTTTTGAGTAAGGAGCGCGATAGCTCCCGCCACTTGCGGTGCCGAATAGGACGTCCCCCCACTAACGCTTACATATCCGGCCCCCATATCCGGGAAATAGAGGTTTTCGGCTTTTGTGACAAGGTAATTTGATTTGGTGAGGCCGGCTCTGTTGCTGAAAGAGCTGATATTGTTATCCGCGTCAACACTTCCGGCGACAATAAATCCCCCGCTGGCGTTTAAAAAACTCGCAGTGCTGTTGGCGTCATACCATGGCGCATACGCCTGGTCGGAGCAAGTGGCGGCAGAGAGGCAGTCGTATCCGTTGTTTCCGGCACCGACGGTAAGGGTGATCCCCGCGTTAAGAACGTTTTTCATGGCATTCATCTCCGTCAGATTTGGAGAGTTGTACCCGCCATAGCTCATGTTGACCGCTACCAGCCGCGAGGAGTTCGTATCGAGGGTGTTTTTAAGCTCTGCCATCCAATTCAGCGCCTCCGGAGAATACCACATTTTTCCGTTTTCCATTCCGTTTGCAACGGCCAATTGCGCACCGTATGCCACACCATAGAAAGCGTCCTGTGCCGAATCCCGGTTGCCGGCGGCAAGATAGGATACAAAAGTTCCGTGATAGGTTTTTTCATAGGGAGTTGATGAGGCTGTTGGGGAAAAATCTTTCCATGCCACGATTTTGTTGGTTGAGTTAAACTCTCCGGCATTGGCGTTGATTCCTGAGTCGATAATACCGATAATCGTTTGAAGATTACGGTTTCCCGTATCCGAAGCTACCGTAGTGTAGGTTAATGTTTTGGATAAATCCCCACCGGTATAGCCGTTATCGTGGGCAACATTTACATTGCTTTGGTAGATTTGAGACATATTTGTCTTGGTGGTCGCGGTAAGCGGAGCGGTTTGCCAAAATTGAGCCGGGTTGGTGTAGTCTACCCCTGCGATCGGCCCCGTTTCCACCGGAGGAGTTACGACCGGAGGAGTTACGACCGGAGGGGTCGTGGTGTTTGTATCTGTGGTGTTTGTATCTTGTGTTCCGGTATTGCTTTGGGATGGAACTGTCGGCCCGCCTGCTCCGCCACCGCATCCACACATTATGACGACAAAGCCTGCTGATAAGTAAGATAATGGTCTTTTGTTCATGTTCACGTCCAAAGTGAAGATATTTATTACTATACAATATTTTATAACTAAAATGGTCTTGATATTTATTAATTTGTGATAAATAAGTTTCATTATGAAACAAATAAAAAAAAATATTCAATTATTAAGAGAACACATCAAAAACCCTATCAAAAATGATCAATAGCCTTGAACGGATAAAATAGAGTTATATGGAGTGTAAAAATAGGCAAGAAGATGCATTTTACGGAGTATTTACGAACCGTTCTTCAATGATTTTCAAACACTCCGCATCATCGGCCATCTCGATCATCAGGTGCTCGATGGAGAGTTCAATGGCCCGTTTGAGCAAATATGCTTTTTTCTCATCTGGCGAAAAACACTCTATCAGCAGATCCGAGGCCGCGTGCGGCATCATAAAGCGCCACGCATCAGGATCATAGACGCTCCCGTTTCGGTCGGTGTCCTCGGGATGGGAGGTAATGAAGTTGCCGCGCCGGTAATGGCGCAGTGACGGATCGGATTCCTCTTCTTCGTAAATGCGAAAGGAGGGGTCACCACTGCTGGAGTCGGAATCTCTAGTGTGTCGGGTTCCTATCTGGCGGATCGCAAACACGATCGCGCCTGAGAGGATGAGGATGTTAAGTGTTGTCCAGATTTCATTCATGTTTTTTTCTCCTGGTATGTTTTTAAAAAAGCTCCAGCACCCCTTTGGCAAACGTACTCTCGGGATAAAAGATGATGGCGGCGGCCGTAAACGCAATCGCGAATAAAAAAAGTGCCACCCCTGATTCTTCGATACTATGCGCTTGTACCCCTGCGACAAGCGCGGGGATAAAAAAGATCAAAGCACTTATCCATTGTTTAATACGCATCGGTTTGTATATCCCTTTTTGTGTTTGGCAGTTATCATTGATTGAAGCGACTCGACAGCATCTTCTGCATTATCATAAATCTCACTTATCACACCGGTGGGTTTGAGTTTCTTGATTGAGCCGTAGGTACGGACTACCATCCATTCCCCAAATAAATTGGGAATCAATTCAAGGGTGTAATACCGCACCCTCCCCTTAACGATTCGTGTCATCGTCGTCTTCATAATCGCGCTCCCGTATTTCACGATCTTTAAATTCGTGTTGATGATCCTCCTGCGTGTATTGCTCCATCTCTTCAAAATAATCCCCCGCAAACTCATTCCACTCTTTAAGTTCCGGATCGGTTCTATAGAGTTCCGCCATCTCTTTGGCACCTTGGATGATTTTCTCTTTTCGCTCTTGGCGCGCTTTGGTTTTTTTACGGATATCGTTAATGCGCCGAAACATCCAGAACATCCATCCAAATATCCCGATCAATAGGCTCGTTCCGATAAGGATCTGTGTGGTAACGCTGATGCAGTGCGGTTCACTTTGATTGATAATCTCACATTGATCTTCGAGTATCTCTACACCTTTATTGCCTTTAAAGAGATATTGTCCTTTGTGCTCCCAACCTTGGGTATGCGAAATTAAGAGCGGATGAGCGTTTTCGTCTTTACAAACCATCTCCCCTCCCCTGTCGAACCAACTTCCATAAAAATTCAACCGATCATTTCGGCTGCAGATATCATCTCCCCAAACCATAAGTAAGAGCAAAAACAGCCCAACCATCGGGACGATCATCTCTTTGAGAAACGTTGCACCCACTCCTCCGACCAAAAGCATCAATCCCATAATCACCATCATATCCATATCAAAGTGACTCATTTTTTTCTCCTTATGCCGCATGCATCGTATTACGGCACTCATAGGCGGCTTCCTCAAACCATCCGACATGAAACTCCGCGCTTTGGAGCAGTTCATCATAGAGCCGGTGTTTGTACGCTTGTACGTTTCCAAACCGCTCTTTCAGGTGTCCGTTCAATTGGCTCGATCCCGCATTCATCAAAAGGGCGATGATCTTTTCATTCACCTCTTTGATATCCATGGAATAGGGTTTCATCATGGGCGCCGCGCCGCTGATGGCGCACAAAAATCCATAGGTCTCCCCTCGGGTGAGCGGCATCAAAGTGCAGACCAGTTCCGCGTCGCTGATGATCGAAGCACGCTTGAGTATCTGTTTTACGGGGGAAGTGTTTTTCGAATATTGTTGGCGTACACTGCTTGCCAGTGCATCGACCGAAGAGAGATAGTCCCGTTTCATCCACAAAAACTGGATATGATCGAACATCCCTTTAAAAAACGCACCGATGCTTTGGGTATCGATGCCGATATTGTCATACACAAAGACGCAGTTGCGGTGATGGTTTACCCATGCGTGGTTGATCGCTTCAAGGAGGGCGAACTCTTCGGCTTCATTGACGCTGGCGGCATTGATAAACAACGCACTGCTTACGCCGGTGGTGAGATTTTTAATGCCGATTCCCGCTTCGTTCATCGATGCATCATACGATGCGTCACTCAGATAGATGACATTATTGTCCATGGGTAGACTCCTCATGCTCATCATTTTTGGAGTGTTCTGCTCGTTTCTCTTCTTCATGCATCGCTTTGATATCCCGGATACACTCACGGCTTTGTTGATATATGACCCATAACGTGTAAGACATAGCCATAATCATGAACCCGATACTGCCGATCAAAATCCATTTATACCCTGCTATCCATACCGATACACCAACAAGAAGAAAATAAACACTGCATCCAAATATGATGGTACGATTGGCTTTAGCGATGAATACAATCATTGCCAGACTCAGCCCTACATAGATTGAACTCAAAAATAATGTATCACTCAGCTCTTGTGTCATGATCTTCCTCCTTGACACCTAACGTCACTCCACGCAATGTCAGTAAAATTACTAATATACCTACTAACACCATCCAATACAAAATACCGGAAGGCTCAGGTGTTTTCTCACCAATGATTCGGCATACCCCGATATCATTGACAATCATATCCCCTTTGACAAACCCCACACCCTCTTCTTTACTCCAACCGGATTTGGGATCAACCCTGACATTCTCTCCACGCCACAATCCGCAGATGAGCGCCCTCCCCTCATGAAACCGCTGCATGGTATAACGCTCTTGCAGATAGGCACTATGGTTCGTGTAGGCTATCGATACAATCCCTCCGATGACAACCATTCCGACAACAATGAATTCACCCTTTTTCCCAAATAGGAGAAAAGCTGCTCCCAAGAGGAGCAGCACCCCCATCAGCCACGTTTCACCGACACTTGAAGCCAACATCTCCAATCTCATTTCATTGCTCCTCGTACGATTTGGATATCACATCTAAACGCTCATGGATACGGTACTCTTTGTGCTGACAGACATAAACACTTCGGATCTCCCGTTTCAATACACCGCACACGTTGTACCAGGCGAATCCGAAGAAGCTTTTTTTACGAATCAGCTCCTCTGGATGCAGACACACCAGTTTTTCATAATCGAGTCCAATCCCTTTATGGATACTGTAAAGGCTCTGATCCCCGGTGACCTCATAACGCTCCTCATCCGAGTCGTACCGAAATTGTGCGTCACGAAAAATTTTATACTGCTCGTCGCACGCTACGAAATAAAAACGCTCCCCCTTTGGGTTGATCAGGATCTCTTTTTTCTCTTCATCGATCAATATATCGACATCGCTGTAGCAGATATGGCTCATGGAAACTCCTTTGATTGTCATATTGTGTCACCCTTTTTTAGCCATCTACTTTTCAGTACTTTTCCTAAATAGAGTGTACAAATAAACAAATGTTTATATTTAAGTAAATTGTATACTCATTTATAAACAATGTCAACACTTTATCTACCTATATGATTAAATTAAATCACTTTTACTTGCTTATATGTGAATTTATGACGTTTTGCAAAGCGGGTATGCGGCAGTAATGATTTTTCACAAAATAAACGTTTGATTATCTAAAGCATTTTTTAACACACAAATAAGACATTCATAACCCTTTAGTAAACATTTGACGTGATTAGGATAGAATTTTATAAACACTTAGGTATCAGAGAACTCATGGACAAACACGCATTTAATGCTATGCTCAAGACCGCCGGACTCAGTAAAAAAGAGTTTGCACAAATATTAGGTACTACCGGCGGAACCATTTCAAACTGGGGAAATGAAGATCGGGAAATCCCCTATTGGGTAGAATCGTGGCTGGAGCTCTATATCGAGAATATGCACTGCAAAAAAATCAAAGCGGCGATTCAAGAGAGCGGCGTGTGCAATCTGCTTGACAATAAAAAATCAAAGTGAATTTTTTAACGTTTGACTCCTTTATCTCGGTTCCGCTGCTGATTGCCTTCTATTACCTCGGTGCACTGATGATCCCTGCCCTGCTTTGGTACAAACGGACATGGGTCATTAAAATAGCTGATGCCTTGATGCGAACGTTTCCTATCTCAACATCACGGCTGATTCTAGGGTTTATGCTCTTGTTGATTGGGTTTGAACTAGTGTGGCGAATGATGTTTGAGATGCTGATCGGGTATTTCAAGATGATTGAATATCTTCGGCACATTGCAGGGTAATTATTTTATCCCCTCCAAAATAACTTCTGCTAAAACTCTCAAATCCCTTTAGGTAGTATAATTCCCTCCCCTATTCTCATTGCAGTATCGATCTCATCGATGAACCGTGAAATCTTTTTTGGAGTGTTCCGGCCAAATGAAGGGCGTTAGAGGCGTGGTTTGAGCGGAAGATGATCTTTTGTGGTGGGTTAATCTCTGAGAGTAGATGTCTTTGTTTTTGAAGAATATATAGGCCCTTTAATGGGATAAAAGTTACAAAGTGTTTTATAAAACGTCCTGTTACGTCTTATTCCAACCCAAAACGTAACAACTTTGCGAAATGCTCGGTGGAAAAAAGTACATGTGCTTCACCATCACCTATAAAGACTTTGTTGCACTGGTATAGGCGTGTAAGAGGATCTCAATCTCTGCTTGAAGCTTTTCGATCGGACGAATCATAAAATGATTGCTCTTGACCCCGACCTCAATCGGTGCAGCGGTTGTGGGAACCGTCAAGTGTTGCTTGATAGATGATTTTCTCAGCTTCTGCCGAGGGACGGTAGAGGGAAAATGAACAGTGAATCCTGGCAAGATTGTTACGTTTCATAGCATGATAAACCCTTTTACAGTCTATTTATTCTTCATATTTGCCCTATATGAGCCTGATTTGTGGGATTTGCAATTCTGCGTGCTATAATCCCGCCCCATTTTATTTCAAAAGGAATCCCATGAATAAAGCTCAATTTGTTGAACTGGTTCAAAAGCATGGTGAGTATTCATCTAAAGCAGCAGCGGATGCAGCGATTGATGCCGTTACCGTAGCGATTTCAGAAGCTCTCTCACAAAAAGAAGATGTTGCACTCCCTGGATTTGGAAGCTTTAAAACCGCTACACAAGCGGCTAAAGAAGGTAAAGTTCCCGGTACGGACAAAACCTATAGCAAACCTGCTACTACGGTTGCAAAGTTCGTTGCAAGTTCAGTTCTTAAAGAGAAAGTAGCTGGGAAATAACCCGCTACTCCCCCTCTACATCTTTCATATTCTGTTTCTTCATACTTCTTTTTACTATGTTATACGAAGTCATTTTGTGTAAATTATTTTTTTGTTATTTTCTCAACTAAAAAACGAAGTCATTTTGTGCCTAAGTTCTTTAACTGTCTAACTCATCACTAAAAACGAAGTCATTTTGTGAAGTAATGCTCTGTACGTCTTTTTTTTTACAATTAAACGAAGTCATTTTGTGAAGTAATGCTCTGTACATCTCTTTTTTTACAATTAAACGAAGTCATTTTGTGAAACATACAACTAAAGCGTTACAGTCTATTGTTTATTGTTTTATATTTGAGAAATAGTTCTATTTTATACACAATTTGACTACGTTTTTTAAATTCATTTCTACGTATGTATAAATATTTATTGATAAGGCTATGAAAAACGAAGTCATTTTGTGAAAAAAACATATTTTATTTTTATTGACGAAGTCATTTACTACACGTTACGAAGTCATTTACTACATCGGCGAAGTCATATTGTGATAAAACGAAGTCATTTACCTCATAAAACGAAGTCATATTGTGAAGTTCTATAGGTATTTATAGATATTTATAGAATAAATAGATATCTATAGGGGATGGGGGAGATCAAGGGTTTTCTCCCCTTGACTCCCCCTCTACTCCACAGAAAGGCCTGGAAGCTCTTTCGTTTTGTTTGGCGTACTCATAAAGGTAATGCTGTTATCAAATGAGCCTTTACGATAAATCAGCTTCGTTTTTGGCTCATAGGTAATTCCATAATCTTTTAAAAGTTCTGCACTATCTCGGATCTCTTTAATAGCTGTTTGTTTAGTACGGATAGATTCCATCGGAAATCCAATCGTTTGAAGAAGATTATCGATACTCATTGTACTTGCTTGTGCATGTGTCCAGAAAAAACGGATAACAGCACGAAGAAGAGCACTTTTTACTTTGAGAAGTTTTGGTAGTTCCTTGGTATAGTTAACAGTGAGTTGATCCTCAAAATATTTTCGATATTCAGGAGTAATAACGATTCCAAAACTTTTATGCTTTGTACTATAGGCAAATGAACTGATAATATTAAAGCTATAAAAATCTTCTCCATCGGTTGTACGAAACTCTATTGCCGTTGTTTGAATTTCATCAAGTTTATCTTTGAGCCATTTGGTATTTCGAGATGTAGTGCCACTGTAAGATTTTAAAATGTCTGATGTAGAAAAATATATCGCTATCGCACCACCCTCCAACTCTTTAATATCTTTTGCTCCGGCAAAAAGACAATCAAGTAAATCTCTATGCGTTTGGGTCAAAATATTACCTTTGATAACGGTTTTGCCCCAACTGGTTTCGATATAGCGTTTCTTTTGATTTTCAATAAATTGAGTGTAGGTTTTAGAGGTAGAACTGATTTTTTCAATCGGAGCGAAAACTCCTGTACGTAATTCGCTAACCGTAGCATTCGAATTTTCAAATTTTTTAACGATATCAAACTCTTTGAAAATCAGTTGTTGTTTTTCCATTTAGAAATCCTTCATAAATGATTGGGGATCGATTTTAGTTTCAGGGAAAATTTGTTTTGAGACACTTTTTCCCCCGAGTAGTTTTGCAGCACCGTAGTTGTCTTTGGTGAGGGTGATTTTCCGTAAATGTGAGCGTGTTTCATCTACCTCACCTTTTTTATCGGTTACAACACTCACTTCATAGACCAATCGCACCGCATCCGTAAAAGCACTGGCCCCGCGTGCTTGGGTAGTGTTTTTGGTACTGTGATGGATAAATACAATGGTTTTATTCTCTTTCGCCGCCCATTCGGTAAAAAGCTGCATGAATTTACGGGCGTGAGCATTATTGTTTTCATCGGCACCGAAGAATGCGATTAGCGGATCAAGGATAATGAGATCATAATTAGAGAGGCTCTTTTTGAAATCACTAAAATAAGCGTTTACTTCAACTCCCCTCCCCTGTTCTAACAATACTTGAATGGTTGGACTGTTACTGATCGCCATGCGTCCTTTGAAAAATTCAAGCGGTTTTGTAATGATGGATGAGGCAATTTTTTCAGATCGATGAGCGGTAAGCCCAATTGGATCTTCTGAGAGCCATGCGAATGTTTTTGCACTGGATGATTCGATCAGATAACGCATCATGAGTTGAAGCACCATCCAGCTTTTTCCGCTTCCACCCGGAGCGGAGATGAGTGAAACGGTTTTTTTAGGAAATGGAAGCCACTCTTTGCAAATGAAATCAGCCTCTTCGGGTTTAAGAGAAACAATGTCATGTGTTTCAAACAATTCAACTCGATGTGTTTCTCTGAAATTTTCAAGCTTGTCGAGTGTTTTTGATAATAATGCCGTTGCATCGATAGACTCATCATGAAGATCACGATTGAAGGAATTGACAAGTGAAGTGAGTTGACGTTTGTTCCCGAGTTCACTCAATGAGTCGATATAGGGTCGAATAGTGGCTACAGGAGTTGCAGTGAGAATGGAAACCAATTCATTTTCATAAAGATGGCCATTTTTCTTGAGCGCATTATTGATCATCCCCTCTTCTACGGGAACTCCATTCGAATGGAGATTCAAGATGGTATGTAAAATGACTTGATGCGATTCATGGAAAAAAAGTTCTTGTGAACTGAGTGAGTGAAAAAAATCGTTAATTAAATTCGGTTCAAAAATAAGACTAGCGAGCAAAGTTCGTTCGAGGTCAATGTCGTACAAATGGTGAGTCATTCACTTCCTTTGCTATTGTTATGAGATATTTTAGCATACTTTGCTTCAACTCACAAAAATACTAACACTACTAACACAAAGGTATGATTTTTGCTATACTAAGGCAAACAAAACGGGACGACGAATGATTATCACGATTTCGCATCAAAAGGGCGGTGTAGGCAAATCTACCCTTGCCTATAACATTGCTTTGGAGCTCGCTCGTAAAAATAACGTAGAAGTTATAGATTTGGATGTTCAGCAGACAGTAACGGCGTACAATCAAATTCGAGAAGAGATGGGACAAACTCCATTGCCGGTACATATTTTTACAACAGCTGAAGAATTAGAAAATTACTTTGAATCGATGGATGATGAGACAATTGTCATTATTGATTCGGGCGGATTTGATTCGAGTTTAAACCGTTTTGCTATTCTCGTCAGTGATTTTATTATTACTCCCGTATCAAGTGAATTTACTGAAATTTTAGGTCTTCAAAAATACGAAAGTATCCTAAGAGAGTTATCTGAACAATCGGGAACTACTATCGTCACTAATGTTGTCCTCAATAAAACGAATCCAAATCAGAAAAAATTCGATGAAGTGAATGATTTTATTCGTGGGTCACGCCATTTCAACCTTATGGATTCGATGATGCGTCGTCGTGTAGATTTTGCCAACAGTGTTGCGTATGGTTTTAGTGTCCGTGAACTGGATAAAAAATCAGAGTCAACCAAGGAACTCAAAGAATTTGTAAAAGAAATAAAACGTAAAGTAGGAATCAATGACAAGAAAAAAGATTGATTATTCATTAGCAAAAAAAATTTCTCAAAATGCTGCTTTAACCGAACAGTTACATGTTGCAGAACAAAATCCTGAATCTATCATTGAAATACCTCTCTCAAAACTTCAGACAAATCCGTATCAGCCTCGTATTAGCATGGAATCCGAAGCGTTAAAAGAACTTTCGGATTCAATCGAAGTGAATGGTTTATTACAGCCTATAGTTGTTGCAAAAGATGGGGATGTTTTAACTATCATAGCAGGCCATCGTCGTGCTGAAGCCCATAAAGTCTTGGGCAAAGAGTTTATTAAAGCGATTATCATGGATAAAGTTGTGCATGCACAACTGGCTCTTCTTCCATTGGTTGAAAATTTGCAACGAAGTGATATGAATCCGATTGAAAATGCGGTAGCTTTTAAAAAGATTTTGGATGATAAGATAGTTGAGAGTCAAAATGATCTTGCAGAAGCCATAGGGGTATCGAAAAGTTGGTTGTCAAAGACATTGTCTATTCTTCGCCTTCCTAGCTCTCTTCTTGAACGAATCAAAGCAGACAGATATAGTGATATAACAGTCTTATCAGCTCTCAATAAAGTAAATACTGATATTCTTGAAAGCCTTTACAGTGAAATCAAATCACTTTCACGAACTGATGCACTCGAAACAATAAATAAAGCTTTATCGAAGCCTATAAAACAAAAAAACAGAATTGAAATTTCAAAAGACAAAGTTGTTATCAATACAAAAGGATTAAATATAGATCAAAAATCAAAAATTGATTCAATGATTAGTCAAATTAAAGAACTGTTAGAAAAATAATACTATGAGTTGTGCATGCACAACTCATTCTAACTCCCCTCCACCAATAACAATATCTTTCCCATACTTATACCTCACCTTTGTCAACGCATAGATGAGTTTCCTCATCTTTACATCGTTCTCATACTCAAAGATATCGAGTGTTTTGGGATTATGGTGAAGAAACTTGGCTGTGCTCATAGCAATATATCGAACAGGATGATGCAGATAGAGATCGAGTTCTTTAAATTTCTCCTGCGTAAAATACTGAATAAACGATTCGTTAAAGAGGCGATAGAGGGTATATTGCTTCTTAGAACACTCCCATCCCACATATCCGAAGGAAAAATAATAGGTGGTAGGGTTAATACCTAAGTCATGGTTGTATGACTCCAGTGTCTAGCCATCACCGAAATACGTCTGTAAAGCACTGTACGCTCAATAATAGGATGACCATACTTTGTAAGCTCGTGCTTCATAACTGGTTGTGGTGACAATACCCCGTATCTTTTCCACGTCATTGAAATAAGCGTTCACATCATGTGCATGAAAGAGTGAGGGGACAAGCGCACCGCTGTTGGATGTGACCAGTTTTTTAGCCTGTACAGGTTTACGTGCAAAGATAAACGGATCACCTCTCCCTCCTACAGCCATTTTTTTACCAATGAGCCCAGGGTTACGGATTCGTTCGCACGAACAAAAGAAAGTATCTAAATCTCAATGGATGATCATACAACGAAGAATATTGCACTTTGACACATAATTGCCGATTTAGGTCAAAACGTAATAAACTGGCCCATCATGAAAAAATACCTCGAAAAAAATGAAATAGCGACACTGTTCTTCTTGCATTACTTCAAGTATACACGCTATGCTTTCCGAGCACACAAGAGTGATGAAGATAAAGCCTCAATTAACGCCCATCGAACCCTAATGAGGATGTTTGGTTCATGGTATCAAGAGGGGAGGGTGCTGGCAGCGGAAGTGATAGCAATGATAAAGAGCTACATCGTCTCCTCGAATAACACTTATGTACAAAGAGTATCCGATGTGATGCAAGAGAGTGTCAACTTTCTGTACGATCATGTCTTACAAGAGGAACACCATTTGCTAGAACGATACGCATGATACGAGCACTTAAAAAACTATTCAAATTCAGATCAAAACCTAAAGAGTATTACATCACCAATATTGCATTCGGATGCATTGAATAGGGCAGGGCGATGAACTACCGTGACTATACCCAAGAGGTGATCGACGTGCTGTGTGATCTAGAGGGGTACACTCACGACGCAGCAGTCGAAATGATCCAAGATAAAGAAGAACAGATACGCTACGCGCATCAATACCGTCTCAACCCTACCATCATAGCAGGATCGATACTCGGGATTAACGATTGCTGTGTTGCACCCGCTTCGCTAAAATCGTAGGCTCCCCCTTTGCAAAACCGCTATACTGGCGATATCGGAGACTTCGGAAAGTTCCTTCTCCTAAAACATCTCTTCCCCAATGACCCTATTGCCACTATCTGGTATCTCTTTCCCGATGAAAACCACAACACTGACGGTTCCCACACAGTAGAAGAGGGGAACACAACTCTCTATCGCCATTGTCATACCCTTGATCCGTACCTGTGCGAACGCTTTAACAGCATTCATAAACAACCGTTCCGCAAGATAGAGCTGTTTGAAACCTATCAAGTGTTACCAAACGGGCGGTATTTTAAAGAGTTGATTGTAGGGGAGGGGGCTGATTATCGGAAGAGCTGGCTGGAACGTTCAATCGCGTTTATCCAAAATAACTATTCCAGCGTCGTCTGTCTTGACCCCGATAACGGTATCGAACCCTCTTGCATGACAAAGCTCTCTCTCATCAAGCAGGGCAAATACGCTACCTATACCGAAATCGAGCACTTCTTTGCACTGACATGCGTGAAGCATTTGGTAATCTATCAGCACTTTCATCGCCGATGCAGCCATGAAGTGCAGATGCAAGAGGCCAAAGCAAAATTTGAATCCCTCTATGAGGGGAGGGGGGTCGTGACGATCATCCGGCACAATCCGGTGCAGGCACGGTTTTACATCCTTCTCTCCAAAAAGGAGTATACGCTTGAGCGATTATTATCTCTGGAAGAACTAAAATACGGCACCAAAGCGTTTTTTAGCGTCCTTAGACGTGATCGAAGAATATTCAGCCACGAAGTCGAAAAAGGGTGTTGTGAGCGATAGAGGTGTGTTATCATAGCGATAACAAACTATCCATAAGAGAGGAACGTAATGCTGCAATCTTTTATGGCATACGAGAACGAGACCGACGGATTCACTACCGGTAATCTGAGCATCAAAAACGGTTTGGAGATAATCACCATTGAGGGATCCTTGCATATCTCCAAAGACAAAGCGGGACTCGAAGCCGCCCTTAAACTCAAACGCGCCGTGGATGCGGCGATCGATGCACTTAAACGCGATCGCAATCTCCCCGATTCACTGGATCACTAAGGTGAAAACAATCAATGGAAGAGTCAAGACTTCATCCGCATATTAAAATCGAAACCGCCAAAGGGCGAACCTATGGAGAATGCATCGTCGATGAGATACGAAGCATTCGGATGATCGATGGGAAGTTTCGTGCCACACTCCAGATTAGAGAAAAGCCCAAACGATTAAATCGTCAGGACGCGCTGATCTACTACACCCAAAAACTTCGCGCCCATTGGGCTAATTCAAGTCCGTAAATCCACCGCATCAAAAAAGGGTGAGTCCGGTTTTATGTTGAGATTCTGACCGAATGCGGTGAATTCGGCAGATGCACAAGATGAAGCATCCGATGGAAGAGGGATGCTTTCAGGGAATTTCATAATCCTTTGATCCAGAGTGTCGATTATTGTTTTCAGACTTCTTCAAAAAAGGTAATCACCAGGACATTTTAACCATCACGACGCCTCAAGTTGATCATAAAACACCTCATACATCATCTCACTCTCCTCTTCCATCACCAAAGCGACCCATTTGCCGAGTTTGGAGTAAGTATCAAGGAGATAGACTTTCTCCCCTTGATGGACATAGAGCGATGAAGTTATTTTAGAAAGCTGCTTGGCTTGATGCGTATGACGTGAACGCTGTGAAGCAGCTCTGGCGGAAGTAGAGGAGAGATTAGAATACATGGACAACCCCTCTATTTAATCAGTTCAATTGCCAACGTTTTAAACGTTTCATGAAGACTTTGTCGCGATCTCATTCTCATCTCACTCACTTTAGCCGTCAACCAGATAGCCGCTACTGCGCAAAGGATCAATGATTCCATTTTCGGTTCCTTGATGTATTAAGATTGTTTGCAGTATGATCCCCTAAGCCTAAGACACCATCATGTCCGATAAGGAAATCCATGGGACAAATTCACGACTATGATAAGATCCTCACCCGTCTTACCATCATCTTGCAGCGTCTGTATGAGGGGGAACTCTTATCAGTTCAGGATTTGGCGTTAGAGTTCAATGTTTCCACCAAGACCATACAGCGTGATTTCAACCAAAGACTGATTCGTTTTCCGATAGAGAAGCAGGGGATGAAGTGGAAGATGCAAAGTGGTCATGCCATTACCAAAGAGCGCTCACCCGAAGAGGCATTGGTTCTCGAGATGCTGGGAAATATTGCTGAGGGCATCGGATCAGAGTTTGGGGTGAAAGCCAAATCGCTCTTCTCTAAATTGCAAAACAACACCAAGAATCCCATCTACTCCAAGACTATCATTGAGGATATCTCCGATAAGCTCTCCCTCTTTCATATCATCGAAGAGGCAATTATGGAGAGCAAGATGGTGATCTTTAACTACAACGATAAACTCCGTCATGTCCACCCCTATAAGATTGTCTCCTTTGAGGGATATTGGTATCTTTACGGTGAAGAGCTTTTAGAGAACAAACTCAAAACCTACTACTTCAAAGGGATCGATCACCTCCAACTCACCAATGAGACGTTTATCCCCGATGATAAGACTTACAAGATACTAGAGCGGGCTATCAACGCATGGTTCGAACCTGATAAGGAACCCTTTGCCGTAACGATCCGCGCAACCGCCGAGATTGCCAAATACTTTCACCGTCGCCCCTTGGCAAGTACCCAGCGTATTCTAAAAACCTATGAAGATGGGAGTATGGAGATCGAAGTGCTGGTGACTGCTGAGCGAGAAATCCTCCATGAGATCAAAAAGTGGATGCCCGATCTCATTATCACCTCTCCCAAAGCACTTGCTCTCAAAGCCAAAAGTATTGCGGATAGTTTCCTTAACCGTCAGATTGAGTATTTGATACAGTAGTGGACATAGCATTGTCACTGAAGTTTAATACCATACTAAAAATAAACGGGGGAAGACTATGAGTACCGCTCAACGCCAGATTCCCTATATTACCTTTGAAGATATCAGTAAAGAGACGCTTGATTACTATATTTACCCCAATATGGACATCAACTACTACTGGAGCGATGATTTTTCTCCTCAAATGTATATCGCGCTGGCACAAGCCGGATTTATCAGCGTCAGCCATTTGCATGAAGAAAACTTACTATTGCTTCCGGAAATGCAGGAAGAGTACGCAGTTTTAGACTTTCAGGATCTGCATATTTCTCGTAAGGTTGGTAAACTTATTAAAAAAGGGGGATATGGATTAGAGTTTAATACCCGATTCCACGATGTGCTTGCCTCCATCCAAAACGCCTATAGTCCATGTTGGTTAGAGGGGGCGTATGCTGAGTTGATGGATACCCTCTCTCAGAGTACCTATGATAATTTTACTTTGTTCAGTACTGAGCTGTCTGATACTACAAGCAATGAAATGATCGCCGGAGAGATAGGCTATATCACCCACAATGTTTATACGAGTCTATCGGGTTTTCACAATACGGATAAGCGGTATGAGAATTGGGGAACCTTGCAGTTAGTATTGCTCGCAAAGCACTTAGAAGAGCAGGGGGTGAGGTTTTGGAATCTGGGGCATCCGTATATGGAGTACAAAATAGATTTGGGTGCGAAAATTCTCAGTAGAGAAGATTTTTTAAAACGTTTCCTAGAAAATTAACTTCGGACACAAGGGTGTCCAACTGTATATTTACATTATTACTATCGCTGACCTATAGAACGTGTCGGCGCCGGCCTGATTTGGACAGTGCGCCGGAGCGTATGTGGACACTCAGCCGGACTGGACGTGGACACCTCGCCGGAGTTTTTGTGGACAGTTTTGTCCCATGACCGGCACATAAGGGCTGCTTAAGGATGTAGATATTCTCTGTAAAATTCACCCCAAAAAGGGGTTGTATGAGGAGAATGTCAATGTCAAGCATCAAAGAGGTGCTGCGCCTGAAATATCTGGCACAGCTTTCAAACCGTGAGATTCAAACACTCGGAGTAGCGTCCAAATCGGGAGTCTCCAATTTTACCGCCGCGTTCGAGAAAAGCGGCCTGAACATTCATCAGGCTCTGGCGATGGATGATTCCTCGCTATCCGTCACTCTTTTCCCTGAAATCGTAGCCTATATCAAACCCAAGCTCTCTTTCAAGCCTGCTCCTGACTGGAACACTATCCACAACGAGCTCAAGAAAAAAGGGGTGACCCGCCAGCTGTTGTGGGAAGAGTACCGAGAGAAACACCCCAATGGGTACGGATACTCACAGTTTAATGAGCACTACCGCCGCTTTGCCCTGACCCTCAACCCCTCCATGCGTCAGATCCATTTCGCCGGCGATAAGCTATTCGTCGATTTCTCAGGACTGACGATGAACATCTACAACGCAAAAACGGGAGAGAGCGATACGGCTCAGATCTTCGTCTCCGTGCTGGGAGCATCCGGTTATACCTTCGTTCATGCCGTATTGTCCCAGAACACCGAAGACTTCATCGAATGCCACAATAAAGCTTTCGGGTTTTACAGAGGAGTCCCCAACATCGTTGTTCCCGATAATCTCAAAGCGGCCGTCATCTCCAATAAACGAGGGAATGTGGTATTGAATGAGAGTTACGCCGACATGGCGCGCCACTACGGTGTTGCCATTGTCCCTGCACGTCCTTATCATCCGCAGGACAAATCAAAAGTGGAACTCGGCGTCAAAGGGTGCCAGCGCTGGATTCTCGCCAAACTGCGCCATCGGCAGTTCTTCGACATCGATGAGCTTAACAGCGCGATCGGTGCACTCCTCGATGACTACAATGCTAAAGTGATCCGCCGTCTGGGCAAAAGCCGCATTTATAATTGATTTATTTGTAGAAAAGTGAATAATATCACCGACGATTTTTTCCGAAATCGATCAGTTTGTAGCTTCCCATTGAACTCCATGCAAATGCTTTCAAAAAATAGTAGAGAAAACTTTTGGGGGCAGCGTAGAGAATAATGCGAAACTCTTCGAGTGTGCGATGGCGGAATTGGAGTTTCCAATAATCGAAAATTGTTTTGAGATTTTTAGGGTAGAGAAGAAGTGCCGATCGGGGATAAGCGGCGATGAGGATCGCTTCATCGATACGGTTGGTGACTAAAATTCCATCGCAAAATGTTGCAATACCTATCACTTCATCCGGACTCAGAGGAAGAGGGTTTAGTTTTCCTTGATCGTAAAGATAAAACATTCGTTCTTCCTCAATTTAATTTGCGAATCGGCTCGGCATTAGGTTTTCCAAAATAGTATCCTTGTGCCAGATCGGCTCCATTAGCACTGCAAAACGCAATCTCTTCGTGACGTTCTATCCCTTCAGCAAGAACGATGATACCGTTTTCATGTGCGATTTGTGTAATGGCGCGAAAGATAGATTGATTCACTTCATTGGTATCGATATTCTCAATGATGGCACGGTCGATCTTGACGATATCTGGGAGGAGTTTAGCGATCATGTTGAGTGAGGAATAACCGCTTCCAACATCATCAAGAGCTACCATAAACCCTTGTGATTTGTAAAAATCTAAAATTCTTTTAAGATGATCCAAATCTTCGACATGATCGCTCTCGATTACTTCAAAGATGATATTTTTTGGATCAAATTCGAGTTGATTTGCCCATTTTACGGTTGATTGAAGACAATGTTCAGGATCGTAAATTGCAGTAGGTATAAAGTTTATAAATACTTTGTTATGTATATTTTTAACCGCTGCGGTTTTGAGTGAACTTTCCCGGCACGCTCGGTCGAGATAAAAAAGCATATCTCCCTCTCGAGCCCATTTGAATAGTGTGTCAGGATATATGAGATTCCCCTCGTCACTGACCCCTCTTGCTAGTGACTCGTACCCGTAAATGGTATTGGATTTTAGATCGACAATTGGTTGAAAATGGGTAGTTAGAGCCCCTTTGGAAATGAGGGAGGAGAGCTCATTCGCTCCCAATAAATCTTTGTATTTTTGCAGGGAACGCATCTCTTTCAAAGCCGTAGGGGAAAGGATTTTCGAATGTTCCAAAAAGAGAACTCTAACCCCCTCACGCTCCATTTTGCTAAAGGGGTGTGCCCGACATAATTGTTGTAAAAAAGTTTCAAAGCATTCGGTGGAAGCGATAATTGTTTGAAAATCTTCATGCGAAAAGTTGATGTTTAATTTCTCTAAAGTGATAGCTATAATGGTACAGAGTTCGGGGACATCACAGCTGATGATAACATCTCCCCCTTTTTTCGAAATGTATGGAAGTGATTGACATTTTGTACAGCTCATAAAAATCCTTGTCATATTTAGTTTATCAGTTTGTATAGTTTAATCTTAATCGGATGTTGTTCGTAGAGTTAATATGGCGGTTAATGAGATTATATAGAGGTTTTCGTGTAGTTATTTCAGAAATATCATGGCTTTGATTCTTTGTAGTTGGTAAAAAAATAAAAACCTTTCTAATCAAAACTTTTTATCATTAAGCTCGGATGCCGAATATACGATTATCGCCATATAGATTAAAGAATAAATACACTTTTTATACACCTGATGTGTTATACTTTATCCTATTATAGTATAAAATAAGTTTATATAAAGGTGCATCAAAACGGACAGCGATCCTTTAGCATAGTAGATACTTCAAATACAACCGCTTTTACCAATAATATGTCTCATTCATTATTATTAATTTCATTTTTTCATGCCCAAACCGAATAAAAGCTTCGGCATGACGATTTTCTGATGAAATTTTGTCCATGTTTTTTTATTATCATGGACGAACCGTAGTCCAATAGAGCTTGGCAGGATCGTAACCGATAGTGGGTAAATAAGAGAAGATTTTTTGTTTATCCTCCTCTTTGAGCTTAGAGGTACGTGAGAGGATCCACAAATATTTGCGTTTAGGATCCCCGACGACACTATACTGATATTCATTCCCCAGCATTACTACCCAATAGTCCCCGTAAAAAGGGCGAAAAAAACTCACTTCGAGTTTGGCATTACGACTCCCTTTTACCGCGTAGGCGCGGCCGATTGCTTCCGCGCTTTTTACTCCTTGTGCATCGTAACAGCTATTGATGACACGGATATGATCGTCATTTCTAAGATACTCGGCGGTTGCTCCTGCACACCCGATCTCAAAATGATTTTCGTATCGAGCAATTTCGATCCATTTGCCGCTGTAGCGTTCCAAATCTATTTTTTCTACCGTCGGCAAAGGGGGAGTAGACGTGTTGGTACAGCCGCTGAAAAAAATTAGTGTTGCAAGAGCTAATAAAAATATTTTCATCGTTTTTCCTCCGAAAAATAGTGTTGTGTGGCATGATGTCGAAAAGTGAACATGGCATCCATCTCTCTTTTGATGAGTGGAAAAAACAAACTCCCCAGCCATCCAAAGGGGAGAACTATACTCAGCGTCTCTTTCATCCGTGTCGTTTTCTCATCCATAGCGCTAAAGAACCTCTCATGCCGAAAGTATTTAAACGGTCCCTTAATCATTACATCAGTAATGGTGTGAGGACAATTCAGTGTGTCGATTTTCATCTCCCAAATAGTGGGGATTCCAAAGCGTTTTATTTTTAACACCACGGTGCTTTTTTCTACCATCGGAATATCCATTTCGAGGATGGTAACATTGACCAACGGTGGGGTAATAAACGGGAGATTGCGAGTATCGGTGTGAAAGGCACAAACATTTTGAACCGATGTATTAAACGTGCACTCGTAGGTTAAGGTATAAGTTTTCATACTATCATTCTAGTTTGTGAATCTGTTTGTTGGTAGTGAAAAAATGGTATTTGATGAAAAAAATCTGAACCTCACTAGAGGTTCAGCAACTGCATCGCTTGGATCATATCTTTATCCCCTCGTCCTGAGAGGCTGACTATGATGGTTTTTCCTTTGAATGATTCACCCATTTTTTTCAGATAACCGATGGCGTGAGCACTTTCAAACGCGGGGACGATCCCCTCTGCGCGGCTGAGCCAGACAAACGATTCCATCGCCTCATTGTCTGTGACACTGTCGTAAATCACCTTTCCCTGTTCCATCAGGTAGGAGTGTTCCGGTCCGATCCCCGGATAGTCTAGACCTGCAGAGATGGAGTGGGCTTCGTGGATTTGCCCCTCATCGCTTTGGAGCAGATAGCTGAGCTGACCGTGCAGTATTCCCGGGCGTCCTAGAGCGAGTGATGCTCCGTGCTGACCCGATGTGAGTCCTCGGCCTCCTGCTTCGATACCAACACACTGAACGCTCTCTTCGTTGATGAAATGGGCGAACATCCCCAGTGCATTCGATCCGCCGCCGATGCATGCCACGACGTAATCGGGGAGGCTCCCGTGCTGCGCTAAAATCTGAGCTTTGGCTTCATAGCTGATAATTGCTTGAAAATCACGCACCATCAGAGGGTAGGGGTGGGGACCCGCCGCAGTGCCGATAATGTAAAACGTGTCGCGTGCATGGGTCACCCAATGGCGGATCGCTTCGTTCATGGCGTCTTTGAGGGTTTTAGAACCGCTTTCGACGGGGTGTACCGTGGCTCCGAGGAGTTTCATCCGAAAGACATTGAGTTCTTGGCGCGCCACGTCTTTTGCTCCCATAAATATTTCACACTCCAGCCCCATGAGCGCTGCGATGGTGGCGGTGGCGACTCCGTGCTGTCCCGCTCCGGTTTCAGCGATGATTTTCGTTTTTCCCATCCGTTTGGCGAGGAGCCCTTGGGCGATGGTATTGTTGACTTTGTGCGCACCCGTGTGGTTGAGATCTTCACGTTTGAGATAGATCGATGCCCCCAGCTCTTCGGAGATGCTTTTGGCGAGATAAAGCGGTGAGGGACGACCGACATAATCATTCAACAGAGCATTGACTTCAGACCAAAACTGCGGATCAAAACGGTACAATTTATAAACACTATCAAGCTCGATCAACGCGGGCATTAGCGTCTCAGGGACAAACCGTCCTCCGAATTTACCAAAATGTCCCGTTTCGTCGGGATCAAAATCAAAGGCAGTAGGGATGTAAGGGTTCATTTGCTATCCAATAGTTTTTGAATATCAGCTTCGATCGATTCTGGGGTCGTCGAGGGGGCATAACGGCGGACTACTTTTCCCTCCCGATCGATCAGAAATTTAGTAAAGTTCCATTTGATGATTTCGCTTCCCAAGACTCCGAGGGCATTTTGTTTGAGGTAGCGATAAAGTGGATGGGAGTTGGCGCCGTTAACGTCGATTTTGGCAAACATCGGAAACGTTACCCCATAATTGACACGGCAAAAATTCTCGATCCCCGCTTCACTCAGTGGCTCTTGAGCGGCGAACTGGTTGCACGGAAAACCCAGAACGACAAACCCTTGGTGTTTGTGATTTTTGTAGAGTTTTTCCAACCCCTCAAACTGCGGGGTAAACCCGCATCCGCTTGCGGTGTTGACAATCAGCATCACTTTGCCTTTGTAGGGTGAGAGCGTCGTTTTTTCTTTATGCAAATCCAAAACATCAAAATCGTAAATCGTTGGTGAAGACATAAGAGTACTCCAAAGTAAGATAAGGGTAAATAAGGTTTTATACAACAGGCTTGTTTGCCCTAATATTGTTGGTAATAGTGGCGTAACATCCCTGACCAAAAAATAGTGTCGGTTGTGACGGTACACTTATATTGATGTATGTTTCTTGAATTTCTAAGATAAATAAGGTGTGATCTCCATTTTGATAGGTGTCGATTACGTCACATGCAAAGACCGTATCAGATTCATCAATGATCATATTTCCATTTTTATCACGATTTGTTGCTGTGAGTCCTGAATCTGCAAGCTTATCACCGCCATGCGCTCTGCCACAGATATCGATTGCTTCATAGGAAGAAAACGGAAGAAAGTTAAGGGTGCAGCTACGATATTCTAAGAGCATAGTGTGAGTCATATTTTCTTCTCTAACACCAATTGCATAACGAAACGGGCTTTTGCTAATAGGCATATGCCATGAAAGAGCCATAAGATTGTCTTGGCATCCTACAAGGATTGCTATTCGAGGTTGGTAATGTGCTGGAGAAGTAAAATAATCAGATGGTATCAGCATAGGCTATTTCCTTATACTAAGAATGCAGTTTTAAATTTTTCAACATCAAGATTAGTTATCCCGATCTCTGTAAAAAATTCCAAAATAGGGAGCTCTTTTTCGTAATGGGAGGCAAAGATGGGATTAAAACATGCCATCGTAGCATGGAGAATATCATCCATTAATGGAGAACTTTCGCTTTCAGTATAAGCGTAGTATTCGCGCATCGCAATTTCAGGATAATCGCGGATAAAAAGAATGGCCTCTTTGATTGCACTGACAAACGCTTCACACACAGCGGTATTCTGATGGTAAAAGGGTTTATTGACGAAAATATCGAGTGCACTGAAATTGGCAAATCTCGCATTTTCGGCATCGAGATAGAGTACTTCCATCCCCTCGTGCGCTGCTTCTACTCCTTCGAAATTGTAAAAGTACAGCCATCCCGCGTCGGCACCTTCGTTCATATATTTGAGGTGTTCAAATCCATTAGGGACGAAAGTGACTTGTTCTCGTGTTACCTCGACACCTTCCTGGGCATAAAAACGGCGGATGATCTCAAATCCGACGGTGTTGGTGGTTTCATTGGATACAGGGGTGGTAACGGTGATGGTTTCGCCGTTTTTGAGTTTATCGTAAGAGGAGGCTTTTAAAAGAACTCCCCCTTGGGTCTCGAAATACATCCCGAGTGAGAGAAAGTTCTCATGGAACTGCTCGATCAAATGGAGCGGCTCATTCGTCGCAAACGCAATATTACCGGCAAGAAGTTCGCTCAAACCGTCGTAGTGCTCATCCGGTTCGATCAGCTCAAATTCGATCCCGTTTTTTTCAAAAATTCCCATTCGCTGAGCGATGATAAAGGGGAGATGATCGGGGTTTAAAAACCATTCGATGGCGAGTTGCAGTTTCATAGTGACATTCCTTGTTTGAGTTGAGTGATATTGCGTTTGATATTTCCCTCCCAGATGGCGCCGACGACGCTGATCATATCGGGTTTGTACGCGGCTACTTGGTGGATGTTGGTGATATTGATCCCTCCGATGGCGCAGATAGGTATGGTTAATGCCTCTTTCGCCCTCTCCAGTACGCTCATCGATACGATCCCCGAATGCGGTTTTGTAGGGGAGGGGAAAAAAGAGCCGAATGCGACATAATCGGCTCCCCCCGCCTGAGCTTCGAGTGCTTTGCGGATACTCCCATAGCACGATACTCCGATAAAACCGTTGGTAAAGATCGCTTTTGCTTCCCCAAAACTCTTATCGTCTTTGCCGATGTGCAGACCATCGGCTCCTATTTTTTGGGCGAGATGAGCTCGATCATCGATGATGAAGGGGACATTATGGAGGCGGCACAGATGGAGCACCTGCCGAGCAAGGGTTTCGATCTCCTCATCACTCGATGTTTTGTCTCGAAATTGGAGCAGTGCGATGCCTGTTTCGAGTGCCTCTTCGACTTGGGTTAAAATACTCTCTTTCGGAGTGAGGATTTCATCGGTTATCGCATAGATACCTTTAGGCAACATGGATGCCTCCGGCTTTATGGTTGATGGGACCTCGGCCGTGGCCTAGGGAGGGGGCAGACCGTATCGCTTCAGTGATGAAATGCTTCGATCGCACAATTGACTCTTCGAGGGAATGACCAAGTGCAAGATTGGCGGCGATGGCAGAGGAATACGAACATCCTGTGCCGTGCTGGGAGGTCGAGTCGATTATTTCAGAGGTAAATACCCGTTTTTGATGACCAAAATACAAAAGATCAGCAGAGATTTTTTCCATCACATGGTGTTTAATTAAAACAGGAGCAGGATGATTAATAAGTGTATTCAGAGAGTCAGTATCACCATTTTTATACCCAAAGAGTCGATAGGCTTCATGTAAATTGGGTGTCGTGAGGGTGACAATACGGCTGAAATCATAGAGTGCGCTGATAGCATCGTCTTGGAGCAGTGGCGAGCCTGCTTTGGAGATACAGACCGGATCAAGGATAATGGGGATGTCCAAAGGAGCGATGATGGAAGTGATCGTTTCGATAATCTCGCGGCTGTAGAGCATCCCAATTTTGATAGCGCTGAGGCGAAAGTCTCTTAAAACACTTTCAATCTGTGCTGCAACAAAATGTGCAGGAACAGGATGGATGGATTGAACTCCTGTTGTGTTTTGTGCCGTTAAGACGGTGATAGCGCTGGTACCAAATACTCCGAATGCTTCAAATGTTTTTAAATCGGCTTGAATCCCGGCACCGCCGCTACTGTCTGAACCTGCGATGGTAAGTACGACTTTCATGACAACTCTCTTTTTTAACGTTATTGTAGAAAAAGAGGAAATTTATTCGTAGAGAAAATATGGCGGTTGGTGCTACAAACTGCTTTTAGATTTTTCCAAAGTCTTATTAACTTTGTTTGTTGAACAATGCTGTAGGAATTTTCTGGAAACCTATTAGATCATTTCTGACAAAACCACAGTATGCGCCGCATATCTATTTCCCGCTGTCGATATGGGAGCGTAAAGAGAGGGTTTTTGGGTAGGGGGTGAGAAAGGTTTGATCGAGCAGATATCCGGTGTTGTATTTTTTGGCATAAAGATGGATGGTCGAAACGGGGACGATCAGGGGGACAATCTTGGCAGCGTAATCGTCGATATGCGTATGCAGGGTCTCTTTTTCATTTTTACTTAATTCGTTTTTGAAAAATCCGGCCAAATGTTCTAAGACGTTGCGGGTCCGTTTGATGGAACTTTTTCGTGAAATAGCGGTTTTAAATCCCAGTTCGTATATCCCCAACAAAGTCTCCAACGAATGGTTGCTCCGGTTGGCGACCACATTTCCCAGTTCCCGATAGAGGGGTTGGTTGCTTTAAACCGCTCATACGCATCATAGGCAAAAATCTGCATCACGAAGTTCTCTCTCAGCCATGCATCCTCCAGCCGTCCCTCTTCTTCCATCGGCAGCAGCGGAAACCGCTCGCGGCATATATGCATGAATACACCGTCTTCTTTCCCTTCGCAGTAGCCGTTTTCCAGATAGAGTTTGGCACTTTTCATACCGCAGCTGGGGGATTTGGATTTGAAGATGATTCCGCATAGAGGCTTGGATGCGAGTTTTTCGAGTTCACTGTCGCTGCTTTGGAGGAGTGTATCCGTCAAATCCTCGCCGCTTTTGTTGGATTGAACCCGCAGGGCATCGTCAATACGGACCAAACGTACGGAAGGACGCGGAGTTCCAAAGGCTAAATGTTCAGGGCAAAAAGGGGTGAAATCGGCAAAAGCAGAGAGTTCATCGGTGATGAAACGGTCTCGCTTATGTCCGCCGTCAAATCGGATGTGTTCGCCCAACAGGCAGGAGGATACCGCAAGGGTCATGGAGTTGTTCCTTTAAATAGGTAACGAAAGTGTTTGGCTCCCTCTTTGGAGCTCTCTATGGACTCTTTGATTCCATCGAAAGTAAAGCTCAGGCGGCTTTGATCGATCGTCTCTATCTCTTTGATACGGTTGAGATTAATGAGATACGAGCGGTGAACACGCAAAAATCCGTACGGTTCGAGTAGAGTTTCGACCTCGGATATTTTTTTCGGATAGTATGAAAACCCCTCAGCGGAGCGGAAAATGACTTCGGATAGATCGGCTTTGACGTAAAAAATGGCTTCTGCGGTAAGGAGATAGTGATTATCTCCCGCTTTGGAGATGAGGCGGAGCTCTTTAGGTTTGATACTCACTCGAGCGATGGCACGTTCCAGTGCTTCGGCAGTGTAGGGCTTGAGGAGATAATCGATCGCCCCCACATCGAAAGCTTTGAGAGCGTAGTTCTCATGAGCCGTCTGATAAATAATCGAGAGATCCTGATAATGGTATCGCAGGGCGTAGCCGAGCTCAATCCCGTCCATTTCTGCCATAGAGATATCCAAAAAGGTGATATCAAAATGGTATTTTGCTGTGAATTCCATCGCTTCGGCACCGCTGGAAGCTTGGGTGATGGAGGTGTGTCCCAGCGAGTTTAACAGACGTGTCAGTCGAGCGAGGGCGAGCGGTTCATCATCGACGATCAGGATGTTCATGTCGTTCCTTTAGGGTTATGGTGTAGGTTGGCGGTTCATGTCGAGTGATGGAGAGTTTGCCGCCGCAGAGATGCTCGAGCCGCTCTTGAAGGTTGGAGAGTCCGATACCGAAAGTTGTTGATGTAATCGGCGTGCCACTGTTTGAAACCTCTATGTGCAGCGTTTCGTCAAAATAGGTACGGATGGAAATGCTAAAGGGATCAGATGCACGGAACATTCCGTGTTTGAGGGCATTTTCACACAACAGCTGAATAGAGAATTTGGGAATCAGCCATGAACGAAATTGCGAGGCAGAATCGACATTTAGAACGATAGAGCCTCCGAAGCGGATATTTTCGAGGTCGATGTAATCATGAGTATTTTGCAACTCTTCCTCGAGTCGTATGAGCGGTGCTTCGTGCATGGTGTTGCGTAAAAAGGTGGAGATTTTCAGCACCGCTTCTTCAGCCTTATCGGGGTCTTGGTGTATCAGTTCTGCGAGAGAGTTGAGAGCGTTATAGAGAAAATGGGGATTGAGCTGTGTTTCGAGCGATCCGACACGGCTTTGGATAAAAAGATGGTTCACATGCTCTTTTTGGTTCCGTGCTTTTACAAACCGATACATCAATGCCCCGATGAGATAGGTGAGTATTCCGATGATGGAGCTGTTTTGGTAAGGGTAGGCACTAAACGCGGAGATGATCTCTAGCGGAGTGTTTTGAAGCGCTTCATAGGTGCTTAGTGAACCTAAAAAGCCGGACAAAAAAGAGAATCCTGCGGCGATAACGTTCCATAGGTGTTTTTCGATTTTAGGGAGGAGATAACGGTTCATAAGGGTTATAAACATGAGTGAAAAGAGGGTGATAAAAAACCCTAACGCCATCCCAAACAGCCCTCCATGAAGCGGTTTCAAACCCAGCAGATAGTATCCGAATCCTGAGAGGAGGGTTGAAAACAACATCCCGATCAGCAGTACGCTGATCCAGTCGCGCGGCGTGATCCGAAGCTCGATATTACCCACGGATCAACCTTATGCAATTAAATGCACCCATAACGATTCCCGGCCACCCTTGCGCGGCGTAGGAGGTATCTCCCACCTGATAAAATCCCGAGATAGGGGTATCGTTCGAGGGGAGGAGGGGAAGAAAATTGGAGAGTGTCATGGCGTTGCCTCCCAACTGGGTTCGGTTGATGTAGCGACGGAATGTTTTGGGTGTTGCCGCAAAACTCTCTACGATCTCATCGCTTTGTATAGAGAGTCTATCACAAATCCATCCTCTAAGCAAATCATGAAGCTCTTGTTTTTGAGTTTTGTAGCGCGATGGGCTTAATCCGAGCCAAATACGTGAATCGGTGTGGATCGAGGCGGTGATATGGTAGTACCCAGATGCAAAATCACTGTCAGAAGGATCGCTAAAAGAGACAAAAAGTGATTTGGAGAGAGTATAGGGAAGGGTAGAATCGCTAATGAGCTGATAGTGATGGTGGAAGAGAGTATCCGTTTTGATTTTCATATAGAGCACATAGGCGCTTTGATGGTTATTCCGTTTTTCAAAAGAGGCGTAATAGTCTCGGATCTCTTTATCGTCAAACCATCGTGAACTCTCATAATGGGACGTTCCCATAATGAGATTACGGGCATGAATTATCCCTTGAGTCGTAGTGAGATGATAGAGATCACCTTCACGTTTAACCAATAAGAGTTCACATCCTTTGCGGACATCAGGTATTTTAGAGGTGAGAGACTCACACACTGCCACCATCCCTCCGAGTGGATAGTGGGTTTCGTTGAACGTGTATCCCAATGCGAGAGCCGCCGTAAAAAAATTGATCTTTTCGCTGGTAGCTTGGGCTACGATGAGGATTTGGGCATCCAAAAAATCGAGATAACTCTCATGAATATCTCCATAAAAATCTTGGATAAATTCTAGAGCATTGGAAAAAAGATAACGTCGAAACGTTTTAAGCAGTGGAAAAAAGCTCAGCAATGAGGCTATTTTTTTGAGCCGTGAGCGGTTAGAATAGCTATAGGACGCTTCGAGTGTGTAAAACGCTCCTTGGAGTGCATGTATGAGTCTCCAAAATTCATCGTGTTTGGGATGGGGATAAAAACGTTGCATCTCTTCGATGAAGCGATTCAGATCACGGTAGCGGATACAGCTCTTTTCACCCTGGAGTATCGTGATAGCTGTATCGGTAGCGATAAGATTAGGGGTGACTCCCACGGTATCGAACAATCTTTTAACTATCCCGCCCTCATGATAACCTGAAATCGTTGTTGCACCGGCATTGTATCTATTGCCGCGATGGATAAAAGTGGAAGCGCACCCCCCGAGTGTAGGCTCTTTTTCGATCAGTACGACATCATGGTCATGGGCATTCAGGAGTGCTGCGATACTGCATCCGCCGATTCCTCCCCCTACGACTGCATAGTCTCTGATCATGACTGCATCGAATGATAGAGCTTTTGCAGCGTTTGGATGAAGAGCGGATGATCGTTCGGTGCTTTGGCGACACGATAATCGACAAATCCCATCGCTTCAGCTTTTTCACGGTATTCGATTTCCAGTTCAAACTCGGTTTCGGAATTATCGATGGTAAAAGCGATCGGATAGATGACTACTTTTTTCTTTTTCAAAGAGACGAGTTTATCTTCCAGATAGGGGCGAATCCACTCCATCGGTCCCAGACGCGACTGATAAGCGAGATGGGTGTTGTGAAAAAAGACTCCCGCATCATTGAGTGCGCGGCGTACGTGATAAACATTAGCGCGGATATGACGTTGATACAGATCACCTTGGGCAATGACTTTTTTCGGTAATCCGTGGGCGGAAAAAATGAGTTCAAAGTCACTCGGATCATCATTATCTAGAGCCTCTTTGATCCTCTCTACGATGGCTCCATTATAAGTGATATCATCATAGTAGCGATCAACGGTTCGTATGTTGTCGGAGATACCGAGTTTTTCGGCTTCATCATAGAGTGCATCGAAAGATGAGAGGGTTGTGGTTGCAGAGAAATGTGGATAGAGCGGTATCGCATAGATCTCATCGTATGAAGCGACCGATTGTAAAACGTCATCAGTAAAGGGGGGAGTGTAGCGCATCACATAATGTACCTCCGCATCAACTTCCGCCGAGAGTGCACTCACCACACGAGCGGTGTGTCCTACGATCGGTGATTTCCCTCCCAGAAGAGAGTAGTTATGTTCGGCCTCTTTGTGGCGGCGGGATGTGATGAGCCACGCGATCATTTTGCGTATCGGCTTCGGGGCACTGATGATACGACGGTCGTTAAACATGTTATTCAAAAAAACTTTTACTTCCGAAAGGTTATTCGGGCCTCCCATATTGAGCAAAAGAATTACTTTACGTTTACTCATCAAAATGATCCGTTCCAAATAAAATAAAGTGCGCTATAAACGATGGCAACAGAGCTGACAAGTGAAAATAAAGGATAAGACGGGGATAGCTCATTCATTGTATTCTCCTACAAAAAGTTATAGAAGAATCATAAAAAAAAGTGCAATATTTTCGTAGGTGATTTATGTCGATTGAAGTGGTGAATCTCTAGTTATACGACGAGATCAGCGTCATGTTTTTCAATGTTCTAACCTTGAAGGACTGAATCAATAAAGATGTCTTTTGATGACAAAGGTTGGATCAAGAAGTAACAGTCAAACAAATTTTATTCGCTTTAATGAATCAATCAACGTTGATCGCTTCACCTCAAATGTCCGGCATACCGCCGCCTTTGACATTCCATTATTTAATGCCTCTAAAATGACATCCATCTTTTCTTGAGGAATTGCTCGTGGTCGTCCACCGATACGTCCTCTTTTTCGTGCTGCTACCAATCCGGCATTGACCCGTTCTTGGATGAGTGAACGTTCAAACTGTGCCAACGCTCCGAATACATGAAACAATAGTTCTCCTGACGCACTGGAGGTATCCATCCCCTCGGTAAGAGATTTAAATCCGACGCCTTTAGATTTGAGTTGAGAGATAATTTCAATCAAGTGGGGTAGGGACCTTCCTAATCGATCCAATTTCCAAACGACCAATACATCTCCCTCTTTGACATACTCCAAAGCTTTAGCTAATCCAACACGATCATCTTTTGATCCAGATGCTTTGTCTTCAAAAATATTGCGCTCATCCACTCCGGCACTAGTGAGTGCATCACGTTGTAAATCAGTACTTTGTCGATCACCATCGGTTGAAACTCTCATATACCCTATCAGCATGTCGAAAAACCTCAAATTTTAGTATCCGACTATTATATCATTCCGATAGGGTTTTTCGTATGGATTATTGGGGATTTTTAGCTTCTAAAGCAGGATAGGTGAGAGTGTACGGAAAACACTTTGTTGCTGATATTTAGGTGTTGCCCAATAGTATTTAAAATAAAATACAATTAATACTTATTTTATTATATGTTGTATAAAATATCTTTAGTGTCTATTTTAAAATACTATTGGAGAATGATTGATGAATCCATTCCATTACGAAGGTTTTGCCATTGAAGAGCAGTTTTATGGCCGTGAGGCTGAATTAGCAAAGATCCAAAAATTGGTTGATGGCTCTAACAACCTTCTTTTATATTCCAAACGACGAATGGGGAAAAGTTCTCTAATCAAAGAACTGATGCATCGTAATAAAGATAACTTTTACACAATCTATTGTGATATTTTCGACATTGCTTCCAAAGAAGAATTTGCATCGATTCTCTTGAAAGCCTTGGCAAAAGTGCATCGAGGTGACCTGAAAACAATCGTTAGTAATCTCAAAAAGTATTTTAAACGGATCACTTTTGGAATTACCGTTGATCCTAACACTGCTGAGATCAGTTATATGCCGCGACTGGAGGGATTGAGTTTTGATGAGATGATTGAAGAGTTTTTTGAAGGGTTGTTTTTGCTCAGCAAAGAGAAGAGGGTGATCTTCGCCATCGATGAATTCCAACAAATTTCACTCCTTGAGTCGAAAATCGATGCGCTATTGCGTAAATATATGCAAGAATCCTATCCAATTTCCTATATCTTCGCCGGTTCAAAACGACATTCCATCACATCACTCTTTACCTACAGCGCACCACTTTATGAGATGGCGACACATATGGAGTTAGGTGGTTTAGATAGTATGTCAGTTTATGCATACGCATCAAAATATCTTGCCATAAACGAAGCTACGGTCAACTATCTTATACAATTGTGCGATTATGAAACGAAATTAATGCAACACATACTCCATATCCTCTATAACGCCCATAAAGACTCAACCATTACGCCGATGATGATTGATGTGGCACTCTCCGAGATTCTTGGGGATAAGAATTCATCGTATACGCTTCTATACGACACTTTTGCTTTAACACAAAAAAAGGCTTTTAAGGTTATCACTTCGGACATTGAAAATATCTTTTCGCTCGATACCCTTAAAACATACAATATTCAAAAAGCATCCTTGGCATCTGCTCTTAAACAGCTTTATCTCAAAGAGATTATTGATAAAGAAGAGGACAGATGGTTTGTTCCAGATCGAACGCTGGAACTTTGGGGAAAGCGGATATTAAACCGCTGAAATAGCGTACGAAAAACACTTGTTTCCAGTTAGCAAGAATTATTTTATCCATAGTGATGAAACTGTATCTGGCATTTTTGTGACAATCAGCTAAATACAACTATTTTTTTATCGTTTTTCACATCAGAAATCAAACAGCATGAAGAGTGTAAACTAATCATAGTCTTATTTTCTTTTTTCTTTACATAAGCCATAGAACAGATATTTTGTCGAAACGGGAAGCATATGCCAAAACGTAAAATAGCCAAAACGGAGCATAATCCACCTAACAAATCACCCGATTTTCCCATTGTAGGGATTGGTGCATCTGCCGGCGGTCTGGCGGCATTTGAGGCGTTTTTCTCGGGTATCCCCTCCGAAAGTGAGCCGGGCATGGCATTTGTTCTGGTTCAGCATCTTTCTCCCGATTATACCAGTATGCTGGTTGAACTGGTCCAGCGCTACACCCGCATGAAAGTTGCCCAAGTCGAAGACGGGATGAAAGTAGAATCCAACTGCGTCTATATCATCCCTCCGGGGCGTGACATGGCTTTTTTAAACGGGTCGCTTCAGCTGCTGGAGCCGACAGCCGCGCATGGCCGGCGTCTGCCGATCGATTTTTTCTTTCACACTCTGGCGCAGGATTTGCATGAGCGCTCTATCGGCATCATCCTCTCGGGTACCGGAAGTGACGGTACGCAGGGGATACGCTCTATCAAAGAAGAAGGGGGATTGGTCATCGTCCAATCTCCCGAAACGACGGAGTTTGACGGCATGCCGCGCAGTGCAATCGCGACGGGCCTTGCCGATTACATTCTCCCTCCGTCTGAGATGGCCAATCAGCTGATCGTTTATACGGCGTACGTTTTCGGACATCTCTGCAGCCATGAATTCGGGCCCGGTCCCAAGCTTCAGAATATGATGGATAAAATTTTTATCCTCTTGCGTGCCCGGACGGGGCATGATTTTTCCCAGTACAAGCCCAGCACCATTCAGCGCCGTATCGAGCGTCGTCTCGCCATCCATCAGATAGAATGGATCGGCGAATACGTCAAATATTTGCAGCAAACTCCTGCTGAAGTAGAGGCGCTGTTTCATGATCTGCTGATCGGGGTGACCAGTTTCTTTCGCGATAGCGAAGCGTTTTCCACACTGGAAAAAGAGATTATTCCCAAACTTTTCAGCCTCAAATCTGAAGATGAAGCGATACGCATCTGGTGCGTCGGATGTTCGACCGGGGAAGAAGCCTATTCGATTGCCATACTCTTTCGAGAATACATGGAAACGATCCAACAAAACATGACGGTACAGATTTTTGCCACCGATATCGATGCCGGCGCGATCGCTACAGCCCGCAGCGGACTCTACCCCGCCACCATTGCCGCCGATATATCGCCGCAGCGTCTGGGACGTTTTTTTATTTCTGAACCCAACGGAAGCTATCGTATCCATAAAACCATCCGCGATATGCTGATTTTTTCGGAACAAAACGTCATTAAAGACCCCCCGTTTTCCAAACTCGATCTCATCAGCTGCCGCAATCTTCTGATTTACATGAATGCTGATCTACAAAAAAAGGTGATCCCTCTGTTTCACTACGCGTTAAATCCGAAAGGGATTCTTTTTCTGGGTTCCTCGGAGAGCATCGGTGACTTTGGGGATCTTTTTAGCATCGTGGATCAAAAATCGAAATTATTTTCCCGTAAAGAGGAGACGAGCGGTATGAAGCGTACGGTTTTGGATCGAACAATCCCTATTGCAGGTACCACGCGTACAATCGCAGTGCGAACGGTCGAAAAGAGTTCCGTTACGGAAAAACTGCCGCTGCGCGAACTGATGGAACAATCGCTCTTGCGGCATATTCCCCTCTCCGCAGCTCTTGTAAATGAGCAGGGGGATATTCTCTATCTGCACGGCCGAACCGGAGTCTATCTGGAGCTTCCATCGGGTGAAGTGGGTGTCAACAACATTTTGAAAATGGCACGAGAAGGTCTGCGGCATGATCTGTCGAAGGCGCTGCATAAATCGGTTTCCGCCAAAGAGAGAGTCCGTATTCCGCTTTTGCGTGTTCAACACAACGATACCTTTACGACCTTCAATCTGACGCTACAGCCGGTTGCGATGGAGGCTCTCTCGGAGTCTTCTTTGTTCCTTGTCATTTTTGAGGAAGTTTCAGCTGATTCCCTTCATGCTGAGAATGCGATGGTCCCTGCGGCTTTTGGAACGGACTTTGTGGATCAAAGCAAACGTATCGCTGCGCTTCAGCAAGAGCTTTATGATCAGGAAACGTTTCTCCAAATCGCCAATAAAAAACTCGAAACCTCCAACGAGGAGCTCAAATCGTATAACGAAGAGATGCAATCGCTCAATGAGGAGCTACAGTCTACCAACGAAGAGCTCGAAACTTCGAAAGAGGAGCTTCAATCGCTCAATGAGGAGCTATCGACGGTCAATGCCGAACTCCAAACCAAAGTGACCGATTTATCGCGGATCAATAACGATATGAACAACCTCCTCGCAGGTACCAATATCGGCACGGTTTTCGTCGATCATAAACTCTGTATTCTCCGCTTTACCCCCGCCGTTACGAAAATCATCAATCTGATCCTTACCGATTTGGGGCGTCCTGTAGGGCATATCGTCTCCAATCTGATCGGATATGAGAGCTTTGTGGATGACATACAATCGGTTTTGGACACCCTGATTCCCAAAGAAACAGAAGTGCAGACACGGGAGGGAAAATGGTACTCGATGCGTATCCAGCCCTATCGGACCATTGAAAATGTCATTGAGGGGGCCGTGATTTCGTTTATCGACATCTCCGAGATCGTACAGATGCGCGAAGCACTCCAAAAAGCCAATGAGATGAGCCGATTGGCCGTCGTCATTCGCGATGCCGTCGATGCGATTACCATGCAGGATGTGGAGGGGCGCATACTGGCCTGGAACCCCGGGGCAGTACGGATGTATGGCTGGAGTGAAGCCGAAGCCTTGCAGATGAATGCGCATGATCGTATGGTACGTTCGGAGAATAAAGAAGAACTGTTCAAGATAACCGAGCTTGGAAATGTTAAAAACGTAGAACCCTACAAAGCCCGTCGTCTTACCAAAGAGGGCTCTGTTGTAGAAGTATGGATCACGGCGACTCCTTTGCTGAATGAGGCAGGGACGATCTATGCGATTGCGACAACGGAGCATTTGGTTCCGAAAAAAGAGAAATAATGGCAAAATTTCCTTCTGCGGTAAAGGACACCCAGGCATTGCGTGCTAAAGCAGAAGAGATGGTATCCGCATACGAGCAGAAGAACAGCAAAACATTATCGATAGAGGAGACATCGATCCTGCTTCACGAATTGCAGGTCCATCAGATCGAACTGGAGATGCAAAACGATGAATTGCAAACGACACAGCACAAACTGCATGCCGAACAAAAGCGATATTTTGATCTCTATAATCTGGCTCCGGTAGGCTATTGTACCCTCAGCGAAGAGGGGGTGGTTATCGAATCCAACCTAACGGCCGCAAATTTGCTCGGTGTCAGTCGAAACAAGCTGATAGGCCAATCCATCTCCGCGTTCATCCATAGCGGTGATCAAGACGCCTATTACCTCTATCGTAAAAAAATTCTAAAAAGCAGTGAATCTCAATCTTGTGAATTACGGATGATAAAAGATAGCGTACCTTTTTGGACCTATTGGGTCAGTCAAATCGATCATTTTTCCGATGGTAAGCCTGTCGTGAAAGCGGTGATAAGCGATATCTCCGATCGGAAAAAAATAGAGTTGGAATTAAAGCAAACAGAAGAGATCCTGATTGTCCAATCCAAGCTGGCCGCGATGGGAGAGATGGTCGGTATGATCGCCCATCAGTGGCGGCAGCCGCTCAATATTGTCGCTCTTGCTATCATGGACATCGAAACAAAAAACCTGCTTCAAACACTCTCTCAAAGTGAATTTGACAATAACATCGATATTGTGACTAAAAACATCAGGTATATGTCCGAAACGATTGATGATTTCAGGAATTATTTTAAACCCGACTTGTCAAAAGAGTCCGTAACCATAGGAGATGTGTTGAACAATGCCCTTGACATTGTCGGTGAACGTTTAGCACGTCACAACATTGCACTTACCGTTCAAAATAACGCTCAGAAAAATCTCCTCATCCATAAAAATCAGCTCACTCAGGTATTGCTGAATATTATCGGAAATGCCGTTGATGCTCTGATTTCGAACAAGACACCTTCGCCTGTGATCGATATTGGCATTGATGAGACACAAGACACTGTCACAATCCGAATATGTGATAATGCAGGTGGAATTCCTGAAATTATCATGGATAAAATCAGTGAGCCTTATTTTACGACGAAAGAGTTGAATGGTACGGGGCTGGGACTTTATATCTCCCGGACCATCATTGAAAAATACCTTTCAGGTTATCTTCTGTGGTATAATGAAATAAACGGTGCATGTTTTGCAATCACGCTAAAGGCGGTTCATGAAGAATGATTCCGATAACTTTTTGTCTCTCGAAGAGATGCAGGCCCTTCGTGCCAAAGCGGAAAAACGCGCATCCCAAAAGAGTGCCAACATTCCTGTGAATGTCAAAGATTACACGAACGAAGAGATATCCCGTATCATCCATGAACTTCAAGTCCATCAGATCGAACTTGAGATGCAAAACGACGAATTGCGCAATACGCAGACTGAACTCGCAAAGCAGCGGGAGCGCTATTTTGAATTGTACGAACTGGCACCCATCGGGTATTGCACTCTGGATAAAGAGGGAAAAATTCTTCAGGCCAATCTGGCCGCTTCCTCACTGCTGGGTGTTGATCGGAAGAAGCTGACTCATCGCCGTTTGAGCGATTTTATTGCGAATGATGATCAGGATATCTGCTATTTGTTTCAAAAATCCCTTTTGGACGTGAGTGAAACCCATTCGTGCGAACTGCGTCTTACCCGACAAAATCAAAACACTCTGTGGGTTCAACTCACCGCAAAAGAAAACGACAAAGGTTCCGGCACCATATTGCTGATTCTCAACGACATCACCGAACGAAAAGAGGCGGAAGAAGCGCAGCGGATTGCCGCAATGGCATTTGAATCCCAGTCGGGGATGGTGATAACCGATGCGCAGGGAAATATTATCCGCGTCAATCCCGCTTTTACCCGACTAACCGGCTACACATCCCAAGAAGCGGTCGGAATGACAATGGAGTTGCTCAAATCGGGGCGTCATGACCGGCATTTTTATAAACGGATGTGGGATACACTGAATGAGCACAAACGGTGGCAGGGCGAAATCTGGAACAAACGGAAAAACGGGAAACTCTATGCCGAACTGCTGACCATCACCGCCGTCGTCGACCCCGATGGAAACATAACTCATTATGTCGGCAACTTTTCGGACATCACCGAAGATAAAGAGGCCGAAGCGGTGATTCACCGGCTGGCCTATTATGACCCTCTGACCAGACTCCCGAATCGGCGATTGCTTCAGGAGCGCGTGGAACAGGCGATTGCCTCTAACGCGCGGAGCAAATTGTACGGAGCGATCTTTTTTATCGATCTGGATAAATTTAAAGAACTCAACGATACGCGGGGGCACGATGTCGGAGATTTACTGCTGATCGAAGTGGCAGAGCGTCTGCGCGCTATTGTCCGAGAGGGGGATACGGTCGCGCGACAGGGGGGAGACGAGTTTGTCATCTTGCTGGAAACCCTGAAACGAGATCCCAAAGAATCGGCCGTTTTGGCCCAGCAAATAGGGGAAAAACTTTTAGAGAGCATCAGCAACCCTTTCGTACTGAAAGGGTATGAGTACCGTTGCAAACTGAGCATCGGAATCGGTCTTTTTAATGAAAAAGAGATGGCCAATGATCTTTTCAAACATGCCGATATCGCTTTGTACGAAGCCAAAAAATCAGGAGGGAACAAACTTCTCTTTTTTGACCCGCAAATGCAGCGCGATCTTGATCTTCGCAGTATGATGGAGTATGAATTAAAGGAGGCAATAGCGCTCAATCAATTCCGTCTTTATTACCAGCCGCAGGTTGACAGGAAACAGAGTGCAACCGGGGTGGAAGCGCTCATTCGCTGGGAACACCCGCAGCACGGTCTAATAACACCCGATGCTTTTATCCCCCTCGCAGAAGAAAGCGGGCTGATCTTCCCGATAGGTCTTTGGGTGGTGCAGCGTGCCTGTGCTCAGCTCAAAGCATGGGAAGCGAACGTCCATACCCGCCATCTTCGCATCGCGGTCAACGTCAGTGCACGGCAGTTTCGCCAAAGCGATTTTGTTGCGCTTATCGAAAAAACACTGGAAACGAGCGGTGCAAATCCGGAATTATTGAAACTCGAGCTGACCGAGAGTCTGGTACTGGAAAACGTCCAGGACACGATCGAGAAAATGGATGCGATCAAACGTCTGGGCGTCCATTTTTCGATGGACGATTTCGGTACCGGCTATTCCTCATTATCCTATCTGGCGAAACTGCCGCTCAATCAGCTGAAAATTGACCGATCATTTGTACTCAATCTCCCGGATAACAAAAATGATGCAATGATCGTACGGACAATCATCACGATGGGGATTGGGCTGGACATGGATGTAATCGCAGAGGGGATAGAAACCCCCGAGCAATTTGAGTTTTTAAAAGTGCATGGGTGTCAAGCCTATCAGGGGTATCTGTTCGGACGTCCTTTGGAAATTGATGCGTTAAGCGCCTATCTGCTGCAAAACTGGGAACGTCAATACACTGGAGATCGATCATGAGCGAACAGAAAAATCCACTCCGCAGCAAAGCGGAAAAGATCGCTGCGGACAATGCAGCTAAAACACCGCACCGTGATAATCTCTCACCCGAAGAGACGGCTTCGCTTCTTCATGAACTGCAAGTCCATCAGATCGAGCTGGAGATACAAAACGAGGAGCTTCGCACAATCCAGCAAAAACTGCAGGCTGAACAAGAGCGCTATGAGGATTTGTATGATCTGGCTCCGGTAGGGTATGTCACCCTCTCGAAAGAAGGATTGATCCTTGAAGCCAATCTGAGAGCCGCATCGCTGTTCGGCGTGACCCGAAACCATCTGATCGGGCGTCCTCTGACACAATTTATCTGGAAAGAGGATCAGGACAACTATTATATGTGCCGCAGAAAAGAACACCCCTCTTCCGAAACGCAATCATGTACATTGCGAATAGTTCGGAACGAAGGAGAAGTGTTTTGGGCTCAGCTGGTCATCATGTCGAACCAAGACCATCAATACCGTGCCGTACTTTATGACGTTACCGAAGATAAAAAACAAAAAGAGATCATTGCCATTGCCCAAAGGGAATGGACCGATGCTTTTGACGGTATCGAGGACGGGGTAATGCTCCATGACAGGGACTACAATCTGATACGGGTCAATAAAGCGTACAAAGATCTTTCCGGCGCACAAAAGTTCAAAGATATTATCGGAAAACCCTACTATCAGGTCTTTCCGAAACTCGATGCTCCGATGCATACCTGTGAAGAGTCTTTCCGAAGCGGAAAAGGTGAAGAAGAACAATTCGCCCTCGAGGACGGCAGAATTTTCAAATCACGCACCTACCCGGTTTATGACAATGAGGGAGAGTACAGTTTCAGCATCCATATCTTTGAAAATATCACCGAAGAGATAAAATCCAAACAATTGCTGCACGAAAGCGAAGAGAAATTTCGCACCATAACCACTACTGCCCAGGATGCCATTCTCATCATGAACGATGAAGGGCTTATCACCTATTGGAACGAAGCGGCTGAAAACATATTTGGATATACAAAAGAAGAAGCTATCGGAAATGCATTGCATCCCCTCTTGGCGCCTGAACGCTTTCACGAAGCTCACCACAAAGGATTCAGCCATTTCATACATACGGGAGAAGGTCCTGCTATAGGAAAAACTTTGGAACTGAGGGCTTTAAAAAAAGACGGAACGGAATTTCCAATAGAACTGTCGCTCTCAGCCAACATGAGAGAAGGAAAATGGGAAGCTATCGGTATCATCCGTGACATCTCTCAACGCAAAAAAGATGAAGCCGGACTCAAAATGTTTCGTGCTCTAATCGACCATTCCAGCGATGCCATCGAAGTGCTCGATCCTGCTACATTTCAATACATCGATGTCAATGAAACAGCCTGCCGCGCTTTGGGTTATACACGTGACGAGCTATTGTCGATGAATGTACGTGAGATTGATTTGGAGATCAGCGATTTGCAATTGCAACAATTAACTGAAGTATTGAACGATAAAGGTTCATCGATTTTCGAAAGCGCCCATCGGCGTAAAGACGGTTCAACTTTTCCGGTTGAGATCAGCATCTCTTCGGTTAAGAGCGATAAAGAGTACAATGTCTCAGTAGTACGTGATATTACTGAGCGTAAACAAGCCGAAGCATCACTTTATCGCTCCAACCGCGCCCTTAAAACGCTGTCAGCCGGCAACATGGCACTGGTGTGTTCACAAAGTGAAAATGAATTGCTAAAGAGTGTCACGGATGTCATTGTCAAAGAAGGGGGCTATAGCCTGGCGGTGGTCGATTACGCCCTAGACAATCCGGAAAAAACCATCACACCAATGACATGGTCTGGTTTGGAGAAAGAGCACAATTGGATAAAGGAACTTAGCTGGAGCGAGACAGCAGCCAACCAAATGCCTGTTTCCAAAGCAATACGGTCCGCAACAACACAAGTCACCCGTAATATCGCAGCAGAAAATGAATATATATTATGGAGAGATGCTGCTATAGCTAACGGCTATGCGGCCAGCATTGCACTTCCACTGATGGATGGTGACAAAGTATTCGGTGCACTGAATATTTATTCATCGGAAGCAAACGCATTCAAAGAAGAAGAAGAAGAAGAAGAAGTACGGCTGCTGGAAGAATTGGCCAACGACCTTTCGTATGGTATCATAAGCCTTCGTAAGCGTATCGAACACGATCAGCATACAGCGATCTTGCGCCAAAGTATGGAACAATCCATAGAGACCATTGCGGCTACCGTAGAGGCACGTGATCCCTATACGGCAGGCCATCAAAATCGGGTTAGTGTGCTGGCAACAGCTATTGCACGGAAAATGAATTTGAGTGATACACAGGTTCAAGGTATACATTTCGCATCCATCATTCATGATCTTGGAAAAATCCACGTACCGGCTGAGATTCTTTCCAAGCCCGGTAAGCTCACCCCTATCGAATTTATGCTCATTCAATCTCATCCCCAGGAGGGATACGATATTCTGAAAGATGTTCAATTTCCTTGGCCGATTGCTGACATAATCTTGCAGCACCATGAAAAAATCGACGGCTCTGGGTATCCGCAGGGACTGAAAGGCGATCAGATTTTGTTGGAAGCAAAAATCATTTGCGTCGCCGACATCGTCGAAGCAATGTCTTCCCACCGTCCCTATCGTGCGGCATTGGGAGTCGAAGCTGCTTTGAATGAAATCAAACAAGGGCGGGGGACTCTTTACGATGCTGCAGTAGCTGATGCTTGCGTAGAACTTTTTGAAGAAAAACAGTTTGATTTTGTATAGAGGGTAGTTAAACTTATGGGAAATTACTGTTTTACTGTTATTTTTTAAAAACAGTAGTTTTCCAATATATGCCCTTTACTCATATATTCCGTTATTAATTCCTGATCTATAGTCTCCCAAGGTGTACTTTGTGAGTCCCACATTACATTTACATTGTTGAAAAAATATTCAATATAATTTATCTTAGGTTAACTAACACTATGCGCTGAAACAGCAAATTAGCTTGATTTACACAGTATTTTCCCAAAATGGGAAATTTCCTGCTATAATACATTTATGAGAGTCATCAGTAAGCGAACATTACAAGATTTTTGGAGTAGCCATCCAGATGCTATAAATCCATTAGCAGGCTGGTATGCTGAGGCGATGAAAGCTTCTTGGCAATCGCCGCAGGATATAAAGTCTCAGTATAAAACTGCCAGTTTTTTGCGAGATAATCGTGTAGTCTTCAATATAGGTGGAAACAAATACAGATTGATTGTAAAGATCAATTACCCTTACAGTACGGTATATGTCCGATTTGTCGGAACCCATGCCGAGTATGACAAAATAAACGCAGAGGAGATTTAAAAGATGAATATTTTTCCTATCCGGACCGAAGAAGACTATGATAAAGCATTGGCGAGAATTGATACGTTGATGAATGCTGATATAGGAACAGCTGAAGGGGATGAACTGGATATTCTTGTGACTCTGATCGAGGCGTATGAAGCCAAATATTATCCAATGCCGGTTTGTGACCCTGTCGAAGCGATCAAATTTCGTATGGAACAAATGGGATTAGAGCCAAAGGATCTTACGCCGATTATCGGTTCACGTTCAAAAGTATCAGAAGTATTGAATCATAAACGCCAACTCTCTATTGCTATGATTCGTAATCTTCATGCACGATTGCACGTGCCTTATGAGTCATTAATCGGTGCATAAAAACATACTTTTTTCTTAGTAAGGTCCCAATCAGAAATACAGTGGAGGAGTACACTATGCATTCTATTCGTCAAAATGTAGATGACAGTATCTATGATAGATTAATTGGATTACTCCAAATACTTCCAAAAGATAAAGTTGAAATTCTCTCAGATAGTGATAATTCAATTTCATTTGAAGAAGCGAAACATAAAGTAGCTCGTGCGGCTAATAATGTTTTAAAACAAGAAGGTCTTGACCTCGACACTGCAATTGAAAAAATTCTAAACTCATAAATGATCTATAGAATTATTGTTGAGTCTGAGGCTCTAAATGCTCGTATTTAATTTGATTAACATAAGTTATCTAAAGTAGATTTGTCTGTCATATAAGAATAGTCCCTCCAATATTAGCTCCATTGAACTAAAAAAACTCCCTGCTTTAGGTGCTTTGCTCGATAGTAATTTCATTTCAATGAACCAATACGTTGAAATTGTTATTTGTTAGACAGATTAGGTGGGTCAAAGTATAAAAACTACGCCATTGACTTACTAGTATACTTCTGATACAATGACCCTATGGAAATCGCCGAAACTACCATTTTTACCCGCGAGATTACCCGTATCCTCTCTGATGAGGAATATAAGGAGCTTCAATCCTTTTTGGTAGAGCACCCTAAAAGCGGAGCAGTGATCAAAGGTTCAGGCGGATTACGAAAAATCCGATGGTCAACTAAGAATAGCGGTAAAAGCGGTGGAATCCGAAACATCTACTACTATCATGAGGAAAACAGTCTTATCCTTATGATCTATGTGTATGAAAAAAGCAAAACATCCGATTTAACCCCAAAACAAATCGAGATGCTCCGAAAAACTTTCATGGGAGGTATATGATGGAAGATACAATGTTTAATGACTTGCTTGCAAGTGTTGGCGAAGCAAAAGAGATACTACAACACAAAAAACAACCCTCACGTTCATTCATGATCGATGAGCCTGATGCGAAGTCTATAAGAACACAATTAAAGCTTACTCAAGATGAATTTGCGGGGCTTTTAAATATTAGCGTTAACACACTAAGAAACTGGGAACAATCACGCCGTAAACCGGAGGGTCCGGCTCGTGTATTACTCGGGATTGCAGCTACCCATCCTGAAGTATTCGCTCACTAAAAAATTGGTGTCTACTTTGAGAGAAGAATACGATTTTTCACAATCTGTCCAGAACCCTTATGCCAAACGGACAAAAAAACAGATATCGCTCAATGTCGATGTCGATACGATCGAGTATTTCAAAGAGCTATCGGTAAAAATAGGATTGCCGTATCAAACCCTGATCAACGCGTATCTCACTGATTGTGCTATGCGTCATGTTGAGCCTCAGTTGAAGTGGACGAGCTGATCGTTTTCTCCAACAACAGTTTCAATGCGACAACTTGATCCATCAAGGTGAGATTGGCTTGTCGCAATTTTTTATTCTCCTCACGCAACGCTTCTATCAGAACCTCTTTTTCATTTACCGCTTTCTCCACAGATTTTACAGAAGGTGTTGGCTTGGTCGGCATGTTGCCGAGTAAGTCTTTGTAATTGGCGTAAATAGTAGCTCTACTGATACCGCACAATGATGCCAATTGTTCGACACTCACTTTGGTTCCGGAAGCTTTGAGCTCTTTGATGGTCTTCTCCAGAAGCTGTCGCGTCTGAAATTTTTGTTCGGATTTGTATTTCTTGAGTGAATCGCCTTTAGGCATGAATATCCTTTGGTTGAATGGAATCAATGATAGCGAGAACTTTAGAGAGCTGATAACGGGCTTTTTTTACTTCGACACTCTGAGAAGGGCTGCAATGTTCGATATGACGCTCAAGGAGAGTCGCTTCATGGATAAAATTGGGTAAAAAAGTTTCATTCGTCACAAAGTCTTTGCAACCGATGCTGTAGCAGCTTTGAACTCCCAAGTTGGGGCAATGCCCCCGTTTAAAATCATACAGACACATCCCAAACGGCAGAGGATTGATACCGAATACTTTTGAGAGTTCATCGAGCTTATCCGATAGGTTGGGTGATGTTTGGATCGAATGCAATCGATGTTTGAAAGCTTCTCCTTCTATCCCTTGTGTGTGAAGATGTTTGGCCTGTATCATCCCTTGCAAATAGGTTTGTTTCATCTCCTCTTTGCTCTGGTGAACATAGTGGGCAGTCATTTCGATAGAGAGATGCTTGAAGTGTGTTTGAAGAACCACGAGATTGACACCGCACTCAGCAGCGGCGAGTTTTGCAAAAGTATGACGAAAGCAGTGCGAGGTAAGTGGCACTTCATGATTCTTTGCATTGTGAAAGGTCAGCGCAAGATTGTTACGTTTTAAAAATGGTCTGAGATAACTGTGGTTCCATTTACCGGACTCCATCGGTGTCGGAACGAGTCGCTGAGATACTGAGGTACCTTTATTGGGGGAGAGGAGATAGAAAAGGTAATCTTTCTCTTGGGCTTCGTTTCGCAAGGGCTCACAGAGACGTTCAAGATGGAGGAGGAGTTCAAAAATCTCTTTCGGAATCAGTATTCGATGCGCATAGAGTTCGCGTTCGGTTTTTTGGATCGTGACATTGAGCCAGCTGGTTCCATCATTGTCTTGATGGGCACATCCGCGTTTGAGATAGAGGATTTCGGAGATACGCAACCCGGTGTGGGCTTGTACTAAGATCGCAAATTTAGCGTGATTGAGACGAAACAGCCCTTTGCTTTTTCCACTTTGAAAGGTTTGCAGTATATCTGGCTCATTCCAGGCACACTGAATGATTGCCTTCCAAAGCGGTGTAGGGATACTGTGATCGTCGGGACCGTTTTGGCGCTCAAGAGATCCTTGCTTGTTGGCTCCCCACCAATCCCACAAAGAAGTTTCCAGTCGGATCGGCTCTTGCGGCAGATCATTGAAACCGCCATTTGATCCCATGCTTAAGAGCTTGTATAGTGTATTGGAGATACGGCACATATTGTTGGATTGTTTGGTGTCGGTCATATAATGGTGCTTTAGCCAACGGTTAAATCCCATAAAACGATCGGTATTGAACTGTGCCAAGGATGAGAGATTCTCCTCTTCCATGAATGCAATGATCTTTCCAGCAAGTGCAGCGTATTCATTGGCAAGGGTTAAGGGTTTGACCTGACCCAGTCGGAGATAAAAAAAGCGTTTAAACGCTCCGATGAGTAAGGGTTTGGAGGCAAGAAGGTTAAAATTCAATCTTCCCAGAGAGTAGACACTGGAGCGTTTGTCGTGCAGCAGCGGTGTTAGATCCCAAATCATGTCACTAAACCGGCTAGATGGAGTCACGTCGAAATCGTGGATAAGTGAATCGGCCGCAATGGTGGGGTGCAGACTCATAACAATTCCTCCAGTTTCTCGATGATCGATCCGATCATTTCCGCCTCAAAGCGCAGATGGCGTGTCACATGATCTCCATAATTGGATAAAGCGTCCATTTCACGACTTTTCTCTTCCAATAGCGTCTGAAAATAGGGTAAAAACTCCGGGGTTGTGACCATTTTTGTACATCCGTAGCAATTCCCCCGCTTGGGAAAGGTTTCACACATATACCCCTCGTCATGCAGCATGGCCGTGTTGGTGCAATATCCATCACTCAATCGCAATGCTTCAATTCCTTGATGATAGATTTCAACCTCTTGCATGGAGGATAGTATACGCATATGATCGAGGGTTTTTGTGATTTGTTCTCTGTAATCGGTCTGCTTGGTTTTCACATAATGTTTTAGAGTGGTTCGTTTGTGCTTATGATTGAGGATGCTCTGCGTCGCTTCCAGAGAAACGCCGCTGCTTTGCATGTTGGTTGCCAGCGTTCGGCGAAACATATGGGAGGTGAGTTTCGCCAATGCGCCGTTTTCATCGCGGACATCGTGCCGTTTTACAAATTGATCCAGACGATTTTTTTGATATGCATCCAAAACACGTACCGTCGAATTTTTCGCTGTTTCCAAAAAAATATACGGTGTTTTCGATAAAGCCCGTTGCGTGGCATGTGATTGGATCAAGCTTTTTAATGCATGGGCAACGGGGGAAGCGATGGCCGGGAGAATAACCTGCTCTTTTTGTTTATGATCGACATAGTACAGATCGAATTTCCCCTCTTTATCGCTTGGACGCAGACAATCTTCTCGCAAGGAGACAATGTCTTGGGAACGCAGCCCGTAATAGATGCATAGGAGCAAATAGGTTCGGGTGAGGAGATCGTCGTCTTCTTTCAACCCTTTTTTGATCTGATTGAGCACATGATCGGAAATAAAAGCGGTTTTTAGATGCTCATTGTTTCTTTTGAAAGGAGAGCGTTGGAACAAAGAGAGCGGCGGAGATTCATCGGGATAAGATTCTGATAGCCAGAAGGCGAAATTTTTAAAAAAAGTATAGACGAGTCTTTGAGCGCTTTGAGAAAGGAGTCTCCCCGATTTACTTGAAACTGTCGCCAAAAACGCAAACAACTCATCCATGTGCATCGAGGTAAAATGCTCAAGGCTCTCAATGGTGCGCGTTTCTAAAAAGGTAAAGAGATATTTGATCATCATCGACTCTGTATAGAGCGATGTTTGAGATTTTCGTTGAGTGTTGAGCGATTCGAGAATGTACTCTTTGTGCAGAATAGCGATCCGTATCGGCTTTAAAGAAGCATAGGAGACCTTACGAAGACGGTTGTTGATCGTAAAGTGGATAGTGTTCTCCATATCAGATTCCATAGCTCTCATAAAAACCGACAAGCTCATGAACCATCTCCTCTTTGGAGGCGATTTGAATGTAGATATCGGTGGAAGCCATGTAGCGATGTCCCAAGAGTTTTCGCAGTTTGTCGATGCTCATTTGATTTCGAGACAGCATCGTGGCATAGGTGTGCCGAAAATCGTGCGGAGTAAAATAGATGCCTGTTTTTTTCCCTATCACCCGGCATCGCTCCCATACCGCCTGATAGCTTAGCGGTTCACCAAGGTTATTGTGAAATTCGGAAATGAATAAAAACTCATGTTCCATCTGCTTCTTTTCATAGATACGGAGCCAGGTGAGTTCATAATACTCATTGAGCTTCTCCATCAAGAGGGTAGGAATAAAAAGATCTCGGATCCCCGATTTTTGTTGACGGGTACGATTCCCTTTGTAGGGGTCGTCTTGATTGGGATGCATGGTTAGATCTTGCACGTTAGCGCGTAGATCGGAGATACCGATAGAGTGGACACTCAGGCTCAATGCCTCTCCGATACGCATACCGGTGAACAAGAGGAGTTCAAACAGCAGCCTGTCTCGCTGCAAGGTGCACGCTCCAAGGATAACCTCTATCTGATCTTTGGAAAGAATGCGGATTCCTCGATCGAACTCTTTGATCTTGTAGCGGATAGCAGGGGTGAAGGGTTTTAGACGGTTGGCATAGCTTTTCTTGGCGTGAATGGTTTCGGATGCATGTAAGAACGGATTACTGATAGCATGGATCGCTTCATGATAGGTGTAAAAATCTTTGAGCGTCGAGAGGATGCGGTTAATTGTTTTCGCACTACGCGGTGATGCCTCCTCGGAGTTCAGCCATGCGATAAAAGCGTTGATTTGTTTTTGGGAGAGGGATTGATAAGAGTATCGGTACTGATACAAAAACTCATAAAAGAGTTTGAGATCGTTTCCTTTGGAGATGACCGAATTAAACGCCAGCGCTTTGTACCATAGCCGGTTGTGCAGATACTCCCACACTTCAGGTATGATGTTGAAATTATCATCAAATAAACAGACGTAGCGTTCAACGATGATTCGTATAGATTCATCCGATGTTGACTCGACAACCTCTAATGCATCATTTAACGCATAAGGGCGATCCACAATACGAAGATACATATACATCCTAAATAGCCGTATTTATTAGGGCTCAATATCACTTAGGAAAATTATACATATATTTGTTATACAAAGTCAAACATATATATTGGACATTATGTACTTTAGATAACATAAGATAAATTATATTGAATATTTTTTCAAGCATTGACCATACCCTGCTCTCACAGGGTAGAAAAAATCACTGCATCGATACTTCGAACCAATTTATCTTTCTCAAGAGCATTTAAAATCGCCATCTCTTCTGCATCAAACATTGTTTTCTCCCTTATTCCAATGTACGGATATTTCAAAGTTGACCATACTTTTTTTGATGCTGTATCATTTCCTAAAAGCGATATCGATTATATTGTAAATCAATACAGTTTTCATGTAGATACACTAAAAATAGCGTTAAACACGCATGTCCGCTACAAAAGAATCATCCGCGAACACTTTGGATTTCTCTCCCCTAATGAGAATCTTCGCAAGATATTAGAAGCTGAAGCCGGCCACCTCATTTCCAAACTCTCCAATCCAAAAGCACTTTTTTACGCTTTGGTCGAAATTTCTGTTTCCAACCAGTATGAAGTTCCAACCTATACCTTTTTAGTCCGGATCATCACCGAGGCAATAAATTCCCATAAGCGGCATATATTCGATTAGCTCAAACCTTTATCCCATCATCAAGAACTTAGGACCTAGATTTATTTTTAGAAGATGATGAAGTCAATGCCGGTCATTACAGCCTATCATACTTCAAAAAACTATCCCATTCTCTATAGCTAAATAGTGTCAAGAAAGTGTCAAGAGAGTTCATGGGGAGCATTGACACCTTTGTTCTACCATTACAGTATCCAAACCAAGGAGGACGGTATGAAATACCTAACTATCTTTTTGATGCTCTCAATGTCACTAATGGCGGCGTCACCAGAAGTCAACCAATACATGAATGAGCTCTCAACTGCAGCCAAAGCCCAAGACAAGACTTTTACGGGATTTGATGCTACCAGAGGAAAAGAAATTTTTACCTCAACATATATAGGTAAACAAGGAAAATCTATTTCATGTACTACGTGTCATACAGTTAATCTCAGCAATTCTGGAAAAAATTCCCTGACCGGAAAAGTGATCGAACCGCTCTCTCCACGCGCCAATGCTCAACGGCTCACGAGTGCCAAAGAGGTCAAAAAATGGCTGAAACGAAATTTCGTAGACGTTTACACACGGGAGGGAACAGCCCAAGAAAAAGGTGACGTTCTCACCTACATACAAAACAATTAAAAGGATTTATCATGAAAACACTATGGAAAGTATCCCTTGCTGCCGCATTGTTAGTCGGAGGCGTTTATCTGTATGCCGATGATGATGAGATGGAACACGCACGCCCGACGCAAAGCAAACCATTGAGTAAACAAGATCAAAGTGCGGCTGCTTTGTATAAAAAAGAGTGTAGAGCATGCCATATGGCCTATCAACCGAGCTTTTTGCCTAAGCGATCGTGGGATAAAACCATGAATAGGCTTGATAACCATTTTGGTACAGACGCAACCATGGATCCAGCAGACACCAAAACAGTCAAAAATTATTTGATGACGTATGCAAGTACCAATGATCGCATTACGGATATGAGAGGTGGTGTTGCGTTACGTATTTCTCAAACATCTCATTTTGTGAGGGAGCATCGAGAGATTTCAAAGAAAATGATTACACAGTCAGCGGTAAAAAGCATTGCCAATTGTAATGCCTGCCACACCAAAGCAGAGGCTGGAAGCTACCGTGAGCGTGAGATTAACATCCCCAACTATGGACGTTGGGAATAACCACTAGGAGACTATGATGAAACGGGTTTATGTCTGGACACTGCCTACGCGATTATTTCACTGGCTGTTTGTTGCATTTATCATAGCTGCATGGATCAGTGCTGATGAAGATCGTTGGCTCAGCATTCATGTCGCACTTGGAAGTGCACTTGCAGGACTGCTCATTTTCCGCATCATATGGGGAATAATGGGACCAAAATATTCTAAATTTAGTGATTTTAACTTTCAGATCAGCGGACTAAAAGAGTATATAGCAGGGATATTTCATCCCTCGCGTCACTATGTCGGGCATAATCCTGCGGCAAGCTATATCATGATAGCGATGTTCATAACCGTAGGTTTAGCTATTGTCAGTGGATTTCTAGTCTATGGAATTCAAGAAAATCGTGGTATTTTGGCTTTTTTACATGCTAGAGCATTTGGCGAGATGGATCTATTTAAAGAGGTCCATGAATTTTTCGTCAATATACTGTGGGTATTAATCGCATTGCATGTTAGTGGTGTACTCATGAATAGGCTCTTGCATGCAGAAGATGGTACTTTGACCTCTATCTTTGATGGATATAAAAACATCAAAAGCGATAATGTAAGATTGTCATTGTTGCAAAAAATCGTTGCTATTATTGGAATTACTGGAAGTATAGTGATTTTGGTTTATGCCCTTAGTGTCCCCAATAATCCTTTGGTCGTGTCGCATACTTTACATATTGACTATACAAAAGAACATAAGCTGTTTGTAAACGAATGCGCCTCTTGCCATACTCTCTACCCTCCCTCTCTTTTACCAAAGCAATCGTGGGTGAAACTGATGGGAGATCTTTCGAATCACTTCGGAGATGATGCTTCGTTGGAGCCTGCCGATAATCGCTCTATTTTGGCGTATCTGTTAGCGCATTCAGCAGAGTCATCAAAACAGGAGATGTCGGTTAAAATAATGCAAACGCTACAAAATCGCGATATCATAGCAATAACGCAAACACCGTTTTGGAAACGAACTCATCGGCACATTCCGATTGAGGTATTTCAAGGTGATCTCGTTAAAAGTCGTGCCAACTGTAAAGCATGTCATAGCGATGTGGAGCAGGGGCTTATTGAAGATAACGCGATTAGACCCATCGCAATGAAGGTATAAGCATGAAATTGTTGATCCTCATTTTGTCACTGTTATGTTTTGTATGGGCGGATTCATCGCGGATGGATGATGATCCCCATCGTTTTCCTATGGATTTTGATAATTTGCATCTTACTACTCAACAGCGCCAAGTTCTAAAAGAGATCATGCGTGAGTATCAGGGATCTTCGCGCCTCTATCACAAACAAAATGCAAAGACAAAGCTAGAGCTTAATACGCTGTTCCTCAATCCTAATTTCGATGAAAACACATTTCGTGCCAAAAGCATAGAGATGCAGACTTCATCTATAGAGATCAAGACACAATTGCTTAAGAAGCTTCATGCCATTTTAACACCACAGCAAAAACAACAATTCATCCGCCATATACAGGAGTGGGAAATTGAGTAAAAAAGTCCTTCTCATTGAAGATGACAGCGCACTTCAAGAACTGATTATCGGATATTTGAAACCGTTTGGATTTACGGCTTGTGGTTACACCTATCCCAAAGAGGCGCTTGATGCGTTGTTGGTACGCAAAGAGCCGTTTGATATTGTCGTATTAGATCTTATGCTTCCTGAAATGGACGGTTTTGATGTTGCCAAAACCATCAAGCAACAGCTCGATATCCCTATCATCATCTCCTCCGCACGTACCGACATAGGCAATAAAATCTATGGCTATGATCTAGGTGCCGATGATTATTTGGACAAGCCGTATGAACCGCGCGAACTTGTTTTGCGCCTGGAGGCAGTATTGCGCCGTTATGGGCATAAACATGCCTTTACTATATCTGATTTCACAATCGATGAGTCCAATAAATCGCTAGAAATGGACGGGTATGGGATAGACTTGACACGTATTGAATTTGATATATTTCTTCTTTTAGTAAAAAATCGCGGAAAAAATGTATCTCGTGATCAAATTATCAACTCATTAGGGCTTGATGAAGAGACAAAACATCGCACCATCGATATGCACATCAGTAACCTGCGTCAAAAGATCGGTGACGATGCTAAAGAACCTCTGTATATCAAATCGGTATGGGGTATCGGCTACAAGTTTATGGGCTGACTCATGTCAATATTTACTAAAATCACTTCACTTTTTTTGATCAGTTTAACGCTCATGATCGGGATTGGCTATCAAATAGATAAAATCAATACGCAAAAATATGAAGCTCTGCTCGTGCAAAAATATGTGTTGGATGGACGTAAAATATTTACATGGATGGCGGTTTCATCCCCAGAGGAGCTGGCAGGAAAACTCAAAACCTTAAATCTGGTCAAAATATCTCCACAGCAACCTAAACGCTTTATTATGAGACAACCGCATACTTTTGGTTTGTTTGAAATCTTTGAAGCTACGGGTGGTGATTATGTCATGCATCTTCGATATATCGATGAAGAGCTATATCTGTGTGACACAACTCTGGATGAGGCGCAAAAAGAGGGGTGGATTCTGGGCTATCTCGTACTTGTGGATATTGCTGTATTGACCATTATCTTTTTTAGCATTCTTCGCATGCTTTCACCTTTACGGGCTATTGCTTCGAGTATGCGTAAATTTACAACGGGAAATTACGCTAGCCGTAGTGATGTTCGTTCACGAGATGAGATAGGCGAAGTGGCAAAAACGTACAATGAAATGGCACAAACCATTGAAAATCTGATCCGTTCACGAGAAGAGTTGCTTCGTGATGTGGGGCATGAATTGCGTACCCCGATTTCGAGAGGATTATTTGCATTGGAAAATATTGAACCTTCAAAGTCAAAAGAGATAATCAAACGCTCTCTCGCAGAACTCGATGGGCTCACTCAGGAACTTTTGGATATAGAAAAGTTTCAAGCAACGGATATACTGACTATGCAAACCTTTAGCGCACAAACACTTGTTTTAGCAGCGCTCTCGAAACTGCAGCTTGTAGATGAATCGGCGATAAAAATAGAATTGAAAAGCAATTTTTCACTGAACGGTGATCTAAAATATTTATCACTCGCTTTGAAAAATCTTCTGGATAATGCGCTCAAATATACCGATGAACTTCCCATCACCCTAGAAGTTACGTTAAATAAAATAAGCGTTTACAATCACGGTAAACCATTAAAAAAACAGTTTGAGCATTTACTCTCTCCGTTTACACGCGAGGAAAATTCACGCATAATGGAGGGATTTGGGCTGGGTCTTAATATTGTCAGTAAAATCGTTAACAAGCATAAATTTATATTAGAATATGGCTACGAAGTAGATTACCATCGATTTTCGATCATTATGTGTCATACGAAGAATAAAAATATAGACTAATTTTACATAAGTACATAAAATGGGGTCATTCCAGCTAAACGGATCTGAGCTTTAATAATTCTCTTGACACTTTCTTAACACTATTTGGTTATAGTTTTTTTCTAAAAAAAGAAAATCAACTCAGAAAGGTTTCTATGACTCCTTTTACGGCCATGCTTATTCCCGCCATTGTTGCCTCAGTTGGGGGTATACTTGCTATGTTTTGGAACCCATCGCACAATGCCCGCAGTTTAATCCAGCACTTTGCAGCCGGTGTTGTGCTCGCGGCTTTAGCAGTAGAAGTTTTACCGGAACTCGGACGGGAGCACGCACCTGCGTCGGTTTTGATCAGCTCATTTGCAATTGGTGGGATACTCATGTATCTCATGAAGTTATGGAGTATTAGCCTAGAAAGTAAAGAGAGCCATTTAGATGGAAGTACCTTTAATTATGGCTTAATTGCCGCAACATTTATTGATGTAGCGGTGGATGGATTTATCATCGGTGCAGGATTTGCTGCTGGTGGTACTACTGGTTTGATTTTAGCACTTGGTTTATCAGTAGAACTTCTCTTTTTGGGATTAGCCTTGGTTTCTGATACGATTAAGGGATGGCGTATTATTGTTATGACCTCATTATTAGCGGGTGTAGTTTTAACTTGTACCTTGTTAGGCAATTATCTTTTGACAGGCGCTTCGACAAGTACTATCAGTGCCATATTGGCATTTGGTGTAGCGGCTTTACTGTATTTAGTCACCGATGAACTATTGGTTGAAGCGCACACAGTAGAAGAAAAACCGTCATCTACTCTGTGGCTATTTGCAGGTTTTTTAGTTTTCTGGAGTATTCAACTTTTTAGTATTGCCTGATATACAATCAAACACTAACTCTGAATCTGGTACTACTTGGCATGCATTATATGATCGCTGTGGACATAGTTCCAGTCGGGATGGGGTTTGGTGGTGGATGATTTCAGATACTGCTTCAACTCGGGAAACAATACTGCAGAAAGAGCAGAATCATCCATTTCAAGGGCATGATGAATATCAAGTCCACTTTTCTCAAAGCGGGAGGTAAAACTGGAGACTCCTAATTTGGAAGAGACACCCAAGAGCTAAATGTTTCGGTTCGACAGTTGGCCTAAATATTTTAGGCGCAGTACCTCTTTAGGTGCAGCGATTGAGAGTTTGCTCAAAATAAAACGTCTATTTGATAAAGAGTTCATTGAACTAGACCTTACTTCCAAAGAGCGGATCCACACCATGATCGGGTTTGGGGAATACGGCTCAAAAGAAGAAGTAGTTGCTTCAGCGATTGAGAAACTCTTCGCTGAGCATCGAGAGAAGATTATTAAGAAGATTGAGGCACTTTAATAAATCGGTGAGAAATATTTTTCTTTGAAAACTAATACATAAACAAAATTTAAATCATTTGCTCTCTTTGAGAAAATCTAATATTGGCATTGCCCACTCATTAATCTGCGTATATTCTTTTGCAATCGTTCCGTCAACAACTCTAAAAAGTGGTTGCGGATCTGCAAAATCGACCGAGTTGTCGTAAATATAAGCACGGTCCACGATACTAGCGGCAATACAGCAATTTGGAATGACCCCCTAAACGTAGACACTTTTTAATTCGTTAACTTTGTCGATTTAGGTCGACATGGAATACGAGCAGGAGAAGTGAATGCCCCCGAGATATACAGATGAGTTCAAACAAGAGGCTGCGAAGCAAGTCACGCAATACAATTATCCGATAAAAGAGGTTGCGGAGCGGCTGGGAGTGCATGCCGATTCTTTGAAAAAATGGGTGAAGCAGTATAAACATCCCAAGGAGTTTGGACAGCAGCAGGCATCCAACGATGAGATACGACGATTGAGAGCAGAACTCAAGCGGGTCACAGAGGAGCGTGACATCCTAAAAAAGGCCGCCGCGTACTTTGCCAGAAACCCAGGATAAAGTACGCTTTCATACAGGTTCATGAGCCGCTGTATCCGGTTCGAAGACTGTGCAAGGCGATGCAGGTTCATCCGAGTGGCTATTACGCATGGATTAAAGACCCGATGTCTGATCGTGCCAAAGCGAACACGGCATTGACTGAACAGATCAAAGAGGCATATGCCCAAAGTAACAATGCCTACGGATACCGCAACATCCATAAAGACCTGATCGAATCAGGGATTGCCGTTAACAAGAAAAGAGTAGCACGTTTGATGAAGATTATTGGGTTGTATGGAGCAGGTACTTTGAAGAAAAAGCCCCGTCATAAGGCGGGTAGCCTGCATAAAGCCCATCCGAACCATCTCAAGCAGTGCTTCAACGTCCAGCATCCAAATGAAGCATGGGTGACAGATATCACCTACATCCGTACCTATGAGGGATGGCTGTATCTGGCGGTGGTACTCGATCTGTTCAGCCGTAAAGTGATCGGATGGGGGATGAGCCATCGAATGACAACATCGCTGGCCATGGATGCATTAATGATGGCAACCAAACGGCAACAACCGAAGCAATCCGTACTGCTCCATTCAGATCAGGGATCACAGTTCAGCTCCTATGAATGGCAAAGTATGCTCAAGCGGTGTAACATCATTCCCAGCATGAGCCGTCGGGGTAACTGCTATGACAATGCCGTTGTAGAAAGCTTCTTTAAAACCTTGAAAAAAGAGTGTGTCAGGAAAGAGATATTCGTCACCAGAGAGGAAGCACGATCAAAGATTTTTCACTATATCGAGATGTTCTATAACCCTAAAAGACGGCATAGTTATCTTGGATATTTATCTCCAAACGAATTTGAGGTAAGATACTTATCGGAATCAAGAAACCATGAGGTGTTGACGGATTGAAAAATCGTCTACCAAATGGGGGTCATTCCATTTTCATACTTTTAAAGTATGGTATTTCAAACGTGCTTTTTGAATCTCGGCGGCAACTGACTCACTAAGTTGTTTTTTGACCAATAATGCTTTCTTCTTAGCTTCACTTGCGACGTCGTGCATCAATGCACTAAGCTCTTTATCGGAGGGTTCATATGTCGTCATTAAAACTGCTCTTTCCATGGACAACTCCTGATATATTATATTTAGGATATTCTAACATAACATCAAATATTTTCCTATCAAAAGACTATAATCAAAAAATCTGACCCTTTTAACAAACCGGTGAGTGGTATTTTTCTTTGAAGACTCCTTCATGTTTTGAAAAACAAGTTTATCTCTTATCTTAATATTTACTATTTCATTTGATATTCTTCCCACCCTCCCCCTAGAGCTTTGCATAGGGTAACAAAATTTTGTCGTGTTGCCTCTTCGTTTAGGACTATTTTATTTTCATTAGATAACAATGATTGTCTGAGAATGAGTAGTGGTAAATAGCCTGTTTTACCATTATCATACTCAGCTTTGCCCAACACTTCTGCTTGAATATATTGTTTCTGTGCACTTACCAAAGCTTTCTCCTCTGCAAGGAGAGTGCGGCGTTCTTTTAGGGCATTTTCCACTTCGCTAAAAGCGATAAGGAGCGTTTGTTCATAATGTGCTTGAGCCTCTTTTGTCTGTGCTTTGGCAACATTCACTTGATTTTCAACTCTTCCTGCCGTAAAAATCGGCAGAGTTACGGAGGGGGCAATCTGCCATACTGATGAAGGAGCTTGTATCAGTTTACTCAGATCTGCACTTTGAAATCCAAACAGACCTGTTAATGAAAAAGAGGGGAAATAGTCTGCTTTGGCTACACCTATAGAGGCATTTGCGGCATGCCACGAAGATTCAGCGGCTAAAATATCAGGACGACGTTTTAAAAGTGTAGAGGGGATACCAGCAGGTACTTCTATGGATGAGACAACGGTATGGTTTTTTTCTATCTCAAATTCTTTGGGGAATTCTCCGATAAGAATCGAAAGAGCGTTTTCCAAAACCATAATTTTAGCCTCTATAGGTGGGATCATACTGCGCGCTTCATCGGCTGCTGCCCCCGCTTGTAACACATCCTGATACGAACCGACCCCTTGATCCCATTTTGCTTGGGCAATAGAGGCAATCTGTTCTGCGAGCGATACGTTGTTATGTCCGTTTTTAAGCAATTTATGCTGAGCCAAAAGAGAATTGTAGCTCATCACAACATTCGCCGCAATCGATGAGCGTATTAACTGATGATTATACTCACTCGCTAACAGTGACGCCTTTGCTGACTCTTCGGCTCTTGCAAATTTACCCCAAAAATCTATCTCGAACTGACTCATTGCCATATTTAAACCATAACTCGTTGTATGATCGTTAAAAGTGGATGAGCGATTCGAGGTCGTAGAAGAGAGTTTTTGACGCGACACCGATCCATTGGCACTGATTTGAGGAAGAAAATTCGATTTCACAATTCCAAATTGTGCCATGAATATCTCATTTTGAGCAGCGGCAATCGCGATTTCTTTATTTTGATTCAGTCCTTTTTCGACCAAAGCGTTTAATACGGGATCATTTAGCTTTTCCCACCATTTGCTGAGAACTTCAACTGAGCTATTTTGTTCTTTATTTTTCCATTCGTTCGGCACATCCACCTTAGGTGGCGTGAAATCAGGCCCAACAGCACAGCCGCTTATCATAGCGGCTGCTACTGCCCACAATAGCGTACAGAATATTGATTTCATTGTTTTGCCTTAGTGTTTTTAGTGCGTATCTTCTCTCGTAACATTGAGATTTGATAGTATAAATAGGGGATAAAATATCGCTCTACAAACGTCGCCGCAATCATCCCCCCTAAAATACCGATACCGATGGAATGGCGGCTCTCAGCTCCGGCACCCATACTCAGTGCCAGCGGCAATACTCCAAAAACAAAGGCTAACGAGGTCATCATCATCGGACGATACCGTAATTTTGCCGCTGACATCGTTGCATCATAAACACTTTTACCGCTTTTTCGCTCCTCTTCGGCAAATTGAACAACCAAAATCGCATTTTTGGCCGCCAATGCGACGAGCGTCAGTAGGCCGATCTGAAAAAAGACATCGTTATTTTGTCCGCTCACCCACAACGCGATATACGCACCGCTCATCCCAAACGGAATTGCCATTATCACCACCAAAGGCAATGTCCACGCCTCATACTGCGCCGCAAGAATTAAAAAGACGACAATAAACGCAAAGATCAATATGTTTTGGGCACGATCTTGTACCTTTATCTGCTGATAAGCGATACCGTCCCAACTGGTCGTGATCTGTGGCGGCAAACTCTCTTTGGCCATTTTTTCGATGATCTCAATCGCTTCGCCTGTACTCACACCAGATTTGGGAGTGATGCTGATGGGAACAGCGAGGATGGTATTGAAATGTTCTATCTTTATCGGTGCTGATTCTTGTCGTATCGTAATCAAAGAGCTCAGCGGTATCATAGCACCCGATGATGATCGGACATACCCTCTGCCGATATCGGATGGCTCGCGCCTAAACGACTCATCGGCTTGCATTTTGACCCAATAGGTATTTCCGTCTTTAACAAACTGATTGACGTTTGAGAGTCCTATCGTATTTTGAATCGTCGAAAAAAGTTCATCCAGTGAGATTCCCAAAATTTTGGCACGTTCTCGATCAACATCAACATATAAAATGGGAGAAGAGGGGCGCATAGAACTCGAAACGTTGGAAAATTGCGGCATCTCTTTGAGTTTATCCATAAAATCCTGAGCGTTTTGTGCCAACATACTCATATCGCCATCAGGGCTTTGCAACCACAACTGTACTCCACCCGTTTTACTAAGTCCTCGAATAGGAGGGGGAGGATAGCTGTTAAAACTCGCTTCTGTTATAGATTCAGTCGCTTTTTTAAATGCTTTTATGATTGATTTTGCACTCAACTCTTCGCTGTTACGTTGATCCCAATGTTCGAGACGTGCAATGATTGTCGCCGAATTGGGTTCCTGCCCTCCCCCCATAAAATTACTGCCGACAATCGTCACGATATTTTCGACACCTTTGATCGAATGAACCGCTTTTTCAGTTTTTTCAACCACTTGATGAGTTCGTTCAATCGTCGATCCTTCAGGAAGGGTAATTACTGTAAAAAAGAATCCCTGATCTTCGATCGGTAAAAACGATTTTTGTAACGTTGTAGAGAAATGATAAATGACACCAAACACGGAAATATAGAGTAAAAAAGTGATAAAGCTTCGTCGTATCATGGTGGAGGAGAGATGTAAATAACGCGCAGTCATAGCTTCAAATGTTTCGTTAAAACGGACGAACAATCGTAATGGAGCTTTCTCATGCGGACGCAATAGCAAAGCACCGAGCGCAGGAGAGAGAGTCAGTGCCACAAATCCCGAAAAAACCACCGATACGGCAATGGTCATCGCAAACTGCTTGTAGAGCTCTCCCGTCATTCCTCCCACAAACGTTGCCGGCACAAATACGGCACATAGCACCAAAACAATGGCAATAATGGGGCTGGAGACTTGAGACATCGCTTTGATCGCGGCATCTTTCGCCGATAGGTGCTCGCTTTGGATAATACGCTCCATATTTTCAACAACGACGATGGCATCATCCACCACAATACCTATCGCCAAAACCATCCCAAACAGCGTTAGAGTGTTGATTGAATATCCCAACAGATACATACCGATAAACGCTCCCATTAAGGATACGGGAACAGCAATGAGGGCAATCAGGCTGGCTCTGAAGCTTTGCAAAAAGAGATAAATAACGGCAATGACCAGCAATAGTGCTTCGGCGAGGGTTTTTACTACCTCTTTGATTGAAATTTTTACAAATTTGGTCGCATCGTGCGCTATTTTATACTCAATGCCCGATGGGAATGTTTTAGAGAGCCGTTCCAACTCAGCCGTAACTGCTTCTGCGGTTTGGATGGCATTGGCATCTGATTCAGAATATATCGTTAAAAGAACAGCTGGCTTGCCGTTAAAACGACCGTAATACTCATAATTACTTGTCCCCAGTTCTACCCGAGCGATATCACTGAGATGAACAACGGTACCATCGGGTTTTGCACGTACAATGATCTGTTGAAACTCTTCGACACTCGATAGCCTCCCTTTCGTGGTGAGCATTACCGTCATCTCTTGCGATTTTAGAGGACCTTGCCCCAAACGTCCGGGATAGACTTGAATATTTTGCTCATTGATTGCCGCATCAACATCCGACGTACTGACACCCATAGAGGCCATCTTATCGGGATTCAACCAGATACGCATGGCATAATCACGCTGTCCAGAAATCGACGCATCCCCCGCACCTGGGAGTCTTTTAATATCATTGATGACATGGGTTGCCACGTAGTTGCTGATTTCAATATCACTCATCGATTCATCGGGGGAATACAAAGCAGCGATCATCAAGATGTCTTGGGTTTTCTTTTTAACATCAACACCCAACATTTTTACAACACTTGGGAGTCTGGGTTGAGCGAGATTAACCCTGTTTTGAATATCGGTTAATGCCTTATCGACGTCAGTTCCCACTTCGAATGTACACGTTATCCGTCCACTGCCTGCCATCCCCGAAGCTGAGGAACTGACATACATCAAATCGGCTGCACCCGCAATCTGTGCTTCGATCGGAGCCAAGACCGTATCCGCTATGGTTTGTGCATCCGCACCGGGATAGGTTATGCTGACACTCACCGTTGGTGGAGTGACTTTCGGAAATTGTGAGATCGGGAGCATCCGTACGGCGGTAAACCCCAACACGACAATTAAAATTGCAATGACCCCTGCAAAAATCGGACGATTGATAAAATAACGTGAAAACATTATTTAGTACTTTGATCAGAAGCTATTTTGACAACTTTACCTGCATCAACACGTGCATTCCCCTCACAGACTATCTTCTCACCCTCTTTTAGACCTTCGAGGATTACTACATCGTGGTTGATCCAATTACCGACTTTAACGAGACGAGATTCGGCGATTTTTTTAGCACCGACGACATAAACAAAAGTCCCTTTTGGCCCTTGCATCAGTGCTTTGTCAGGGATAACGATTCGCTCTTGTTTGAGTCCTCGTATCCGAATTTTCATAAACTCTCCGGGTGCTAGTTCCCCTTTTGGGTTGATAATCTCAGCCCTAAGCATTCGAGTCCCTGTCACTGAATCCACCGTTGGACTGATAAACGAAATTTTTCCCTTATTAGGATAAATGCTTCCATCAGAGAGGATCACATCCACTACGATCTCGTTGTTCTGTGGATTGCTTTTTAGATTTTTTATCATCTCCATTGTGGACACGTTAACCGAAAAATCGATGAAGAGTGGGTTAGTTTGATACATCGTCGTTAGAAGACCGTTTTGAGAGGGGACGATATAACTCCCTTCGTATTGTGTGACTTTATCAGCCCATCCCGATATAGGGGCACTAATCGTTGTGTAACTGAGATTTAATTTTGCTTGCTCCAGTGCGACTTTTGCTTGATTCACCAATGATCCCTGCGTCCGATCCGCCGTAATCGCAGCATCCAAATCTTGCTGTCCCGAAGCTTTTTGTTCATACAGATTACGAACCCGTTTTAAAGTTTGCGCTGTGTTCTCTTTTTTACCGATTTCACTATCCAATGCAGCCTCGACAGAGGCTACGTCAAGCCGAAAAGGTTTTTGATCGATCGTAAAAAGAGTTTGCCCTGCTTTAACAAAGCTCCCCTCTCGATAATGACGACTTTGAAGATATCCTTCCACACGTGCACGAATTTGAACGGGACGGCTGGCAACACTCAGACCAGTAAATTCGACAGGTAATTCGACTTGTTGTTTTGTGAGTGTCATCAAACTAACAACTGCGGGCCGATTCTCTTTATCTTTTGCGCCGCTATCTTCTTTGCACCCCGAAACTATTAAAATAAATACTATCCCTATAAAGAGCTCTTTTATCCGCATCTATTGTCCTAAATTAATTAAAAAAATTTAAGTAATGATACCTTGTACATGGTTACGCTACCTTGACAATGTTTTGACAAATTCAATAACTGTCTAAAACTACAACTTTATGTCTGCTTTTATCGTTTAACAAAATTTTCATCGTTAAACTATTGCGAGCACCATTAGATATTCCAAACCTCGTTATACGCTCAGAAAAAAAGGAATCATCTATGTTCGTTTTGAACACAAATCAATTGTTGACTGAAACAGATTCTATATCACTTGATTTAAAAACGAAACTTCTTGAAGCTTTGTGGAAACAACAAATCGATAAGCGTATTGGTGCTATCGAAGGTGGGACAGTATCGCTCATTGATGGAAATGAAGTATTCCAAAAAATCAAAAAACGCTTTGCTTAATGACCTTTGGCTTCCATCCTGACGCAGAACTCGAATTAAATTTTGATTTTATAAATCAAAGCTTATCCAAATAACTGTGAATGAGATCCAATTCGTGTTAACTTTAAAATCTCATCTTCGATGCAGTAGATAATCAAAAGATCACCGGAGATATGAAATTCTCGAAAGCTTTCGTAATCACCTATCAACGGGTGATCTTTAAAAGAAAATATTTTATGTAGTTGACCTGAAAAAACCAAAAAGTTTGAAGGTATAATACTTAAATGATGAAACAGAATAATACTAATAATGTAAACACAATTTTTCAAATTGTTGGGCTCTCAGTTACCTATTTTATATTTGGCCGCTTGGGGCTAATGATAGACAATCCATCCGGATACGTTTCTCCAATATGGCCGGCAGCGGGTTTCGCATTAACTGGATTACTTTTCTTTGGTTATCGGGTCTGGCTAGGTATATTCATTGGCTCTTTTCTGACGAATCTTCCGATTAGCTCGGGTATTTTTAGCTTTAGTGGTGATATCCACTCTTTTGTTATTCCGCTCAGTATCGCTTTTGGATCAACAGTGCAGGCTCTGACCGGTGCCTTCCTTATTAATAGATATCTTGATTTGAACAATGGACTGATCAAGACAAAAGATATTGTTTTATTTTACTTACTAGCCGGGTTACTCTCTTGTTTGATCAGCCCATTATGGGGTGTTAATACCTTATTCTTCTCCGGAATTATTACGGGAAATGATTACGTATTTAGTATACTGACATGGTGGGTCGGCGATACTCTTGGCGTCCTTTTAATTGTTCCATTGATCTTTCTTCTGTTTGCCGAACCAAAGGCTATCTGGGCACAAAGACGAATTAGCATGGGTTTACCGATGCTGCTGATCCTTATTTTTATTGTCGTGCTTTTTACTATAAGTGCGAAACAGGAAAATAACCGTATTGAAAGCAGCTTCAAGGAGCAAGCTTTATTAATTGGCAACTCACTTGAAAAGGAATTGGAAAAAAATTCAGAGCTGCTTTATTCGGTTCATAATTTTCTGAATGTTTCGAAAAACATCGATGGCGATAAATTCAGAATTTTTTTGAACAATTCATTTCAACGTTATTCATCTATCCATGCCGTTTCATGGAATCAAGTTGTTTACGCACAGCAAAGAAAATCGTATGAAGATAAAATGAAGCTGGAGGGAAGCCCTGATTTTATCATCAAAGAGGGATCAAAAGAATCAATTACTCCAGCAAAAAAACGTGATAAATACGTATCCGTAACCTATATTGAGCCCTTTGCCGAGAATAAAAATGCTGTCGGATACGATGTATATTCCAATGCAGCCAGACGCATTGCATTGGATAGTGCATGCGCATCAGCAAAGTTGACAGCTACCGATCCTATCACTCTGGTGCAAGAGGATGCCAATCAATCAGGAGTGCTGTTTTTTCTACCTCTTTATCAAAACGCCAAAATACCTTCAACGGTTTTTGAAAGAGAGCGTGAGATTAAAGGATATGTGGTAGGAGTTTATCGCACTGGCGATCTCTTGCTTGAAGCAGTAAAAAAGTTTCACTTGCATAATGTCGCTATTTCTTTAAGCGATCAAACAGATGCAAATAATACGATGCCTATGGCAGCGTACGTTTTCGACAACAACGGAAAGATTAACACCATCGATGATTTCAAATCATTCGATAATAGAAATCTTCAATCACGTAATATTATTACAATTGGACAAAAAAAATGGGTGTTGACGATATATGCAACTCCTGAGTATATTACTGAACATTTGTCCGTCTTTTCATGGGTTATCCTTACTCTAAGTCTTTTGTTCGCAATGTTATTACAGCTGTATTTGTTACTTTTGAGTAGCCGTACAATTACACTCAAGAATATAACACAAGAGCTAACAAATGAAATCGAACGGAGTAAAATCCTGGAAGAAGATTTGAAACATACCAATGAAGATCTGGAGAATCGTGTCAATGAGCGTACTCTCAGTCTGATGGAAAAAAACAAAGAACTTATAAAAGCAGAAGAAAAATTCAAAGGTTATTTGGAATTATCCAGCGATGGTATTCATGTCCTGGATGAATATGGAAATATTGTCGAATGCAGCTTGTCGTTTGCCCAATCGCTTGGTTACAGCTATGAAGAATCTCTCCAGCTTAATGTCAAAGAATGGGAAGCGTTGATCTCTCCTGATATGTTGATTCCGACATTAAAAGAACTGTTAGTATCACCTAGAACGTTTGATACAAAGCATAAACGTAAAGACGGCACACTCTTCGATGTGCAGGTCAATGCCAAAGGGATCGAGATTGAGGGACGACATTATCTTTATGCATCTGCCAGAGATGTTTCCGAATTGAGACTTAAAGAGAAAGAAATTATCGAAACCAACATTCGGTTGGATGCTCTATTGCAGTCCATTCCAGATTTGGTTTGGATGAAAGATGTCGAAGGGAAATATATTACATGCAACAGACGTTTTGAAACATTTTTTGGAGCGACAAAAGAAGAAATTTTTGGGAAAACCGATTATGATTATGTTTCACAAGAATTAGGTGATTTCTTTCGTGAACATGATAGAAAAGCTATGGAATCAGATATACCTCTTTCCAATTTAGAAGAGATTCCTTTTGCGTCAGACGGCCATATAGAATATGTTCATACTACAAAAACGGCAGTTAAAGACCAAGATGGGAATATTATTGGTGTTATGGGGATTGCGCGGGATATCACTGAAGCGACCAAACTCAAAGTGGAAATTCTCAAAGAACGAAATTTTGTCTCTACGATCATCAATAACGCTAATGCGATCATCGCTGTCATTAATTCAGAAGGTGTAATGATTCGTATTAATGAATTTGGCCAACGTTTTACCGGCTATACGCAGGAAGAGGTTTCAAGCGAACCTTATTTTTGGTCGAGATTTTTGAATCCGGATGTTCGGCACAAAGTGTTCAGTATCATCGATAAAGCCAAGCAGGGTGAAATTGTAAAAACCTTCCAAAACACATGGACTTCAAAAGATGGCGAGGAAAGAATATTTGAATGGTCCAATGCCTTGGTGAACAAAGAAGACGGTACACTCGATTATATCTTCACAATAGGACTCGATATCAGCGAATCTGAACGAAAGAAAAAAGAGTTCCAGACTATCTTCGAAACCTCAAAAGATGGTCTGGCAATCCTCGATCTGCAAAGTAATTTTGTCGAATTCAATGATGCCTATCTGGAAATTACCGGGTTTACCCGCCAAGAGCTGCTGACCAAATCATGTATCGGCATGAGTATTCCTGAAGATATCCCAAGAGCCAAAGCAGCAATGGCTGAAGTACTCGCTACCGGATTTATCAGCAATTTCGAAAAATCGTGCTTCAAAAAAGACGGATCGCTCTTTACCATCAATATGTCAATAGCGATAATGCCCGACAAAGAGCATCTGATCATCAGTACTAAAGATGTGACAGCGGATAAAAAACTTCGAGACGAGCTGATTCAGGCGGAGAACAAGTTTCATATGATATTCCAGGAATCGTTGGACGGCATTTCTTTGCTCGATCCGATCACCCAAAAATTTGTCGATTTCAATCAAAAAACGCTTGATATGTATGAATACACTGCCGAAGAGTTCAAAAGTATTGAACCCAAAGACATGGATATTCTCCACGATGAAGTACAGATCAGACAGACGCAACAAAACATCATGAAGCAAGGCTGGGATCGATTTACGACGCAACATAAAACCAAGAGTGGAAAGGTTTTGGATGTCGTCGTCAGCGCTCGGCTTTTGAAATTTTCAGATGAAGTTCTTTTGTATGTTTCGTTTCACGATATTAGTGAACAAAAACGGCTTGAAGAGCAGCTGCTTCAGATTCTTGCCGTCAGCCCGATCGCCGTGCGTATTGCCAAATCCAATGGTCAGGCGGTCGCATTCGCCAATAAAGCCTATGAAAATCTGCTCAATCTGGATTCAAAGACGGTAATCGGTAGAAATCCCCGAGACTATTATGCCGATCCGACCATTTATGATGAAATCGTAACCCGGATCAAAAACAAAGAGACGTTCTACCACAAAGAACTTGAGCTCAATATCGATGGCAAGAAGGTATGGGCCCTGTGCTCGTATATGCCAATCCGGTATGATGGAGAAGAAGCCGTTCTTGGATGGTTCTACGATATCACCCAGCAAAAAGAGATGGAAGTGTCATTGCTCAAAGCCAAAGAGGTAGCCGAGCATGCTGCCAAGGCTAAATCGGAATTCCTGGCCAATATGTCTCACGAGATTCGCACACCTCTTAATGGGGTGACTGGTTTGATCGAAATGTCACTGAAGATCGAGCAGGATGAGAAGGTCAAAGACTATCTGGACAAAGCCCGCCAATCCTCCAAAGCACTTCTAGGCGTCATTAATGATGTCCTTGATTTTTCCAAGATCGAAGCGGGGAAACTTCAGATCGAATCGTATCCGTTCAAACTACAAGAGGTGCTCAAGAATATCATGGCGATGTTCGAATATTCCATGGTATCCAAATCGCTCCATTTCGATACACAGATTGATTCAAATATACCGCAGATCCTTATGGGAGATTCGCTCCGACTGACACAGATACTGAGCAACCTGATTGGTAATGCTGTCAAATTTACCCATAACGGTTCGATTGGTTTGTGGATGAAGCTAATCACTCAAAAAACCGACACGATTAAAATACTCTGTTCTATCAGCGATACGGGAATCGGAATAAGTCCTGAGGCCCGACAGAAACTTTTTGAATCATTTACCCAATCCGATGCTTCCACGACCCGAAAATACGGAGGAACGGGATTGGGATTGGCTATTACTAAACAGCTCGTCGAGCTAATGGGAGGGGATATTTGGGTAGAAAGCGAGCCAGGTAAAGGTTCAACGTTCAATGTCACCATGGAGTTCAAACTCCCGATCCAGGAAGAGATCGATAAGATTGAAAAAGAGTTTACAGATGATAATAATCAAATGCTCTTTGATGGCAATGTATTGCTGGTGGATGATAACGATATCAATCTTCTTGTGGCCCAGGAGCTGCTGGAAGAAAGAGGTTTAAGTGTCGATATCGCCCATGAAGGCAGAGAAGCGGTACAAAAAGTGAAATCCGGCAGCTATGACATGGTATTTATGGACCTTCATATGCCTGAGATGGATGGATATGAAGCCAGCCGCGCGATTCGTACGTTCAATAGTACGGTTCCTATCATTGCATTGAGTGCAGCAGTCATGGAGCATGATAAACAAATGGCCAATGATGCAGGAATGAACGGCCATCTTGCGAAGCCTATCGATGTGCAGCAGCTTCAGATCATTCTGACACGTTACCTGAAACAAACAGGTACAGCTGCTAAAGAGCATTTAGAAATAGGTGTGGATATTGATGGGATTGATCTGGCATATTTTATGAAACAGTTCAAATCGGAGAGAGTCGCCGGTTTATTTAAAACATTCGCTGCTACTCAGCGCGATTTCTGTTCCAAAATAGCAAATGTTGAGATTGGCACCGATGAATTTAGAACCATGATTCATACCCTCAAAGGAGTCAGTGGTAATCTTGCATTTACAAAAGCGTATGAATTAACCAAGTCAATTGAGCAATCGGTCAGTCGTGACGAAACAGCGAAAATGGTACGAGAGCTATGTGCGGCCATGGAGAAAACTATTGCCTCCATTGATCACGTATTTCCTCCTGAGAAAATGATTGTTCAGGATCTGTCGCTTTCGCAAGAAGAGACATTAGCTTTGATTGATGATGTCCTTGATGTTCTCAAATCAAACGGTATGGTAGAAGAGGAAAAACTCACTGTATTTATTCGAGCGATCAACTCTTACACATCAGATGGGATACAACGAGATATTTTTGATGCAATCGAAGCGTTTGACTTCAAAAAAGCTATAATCCTTATTGAAACAGTTAAAGAAGGGATCAATGAGCGCTAAAGCATCTATCCTAATCGTCGATGACGAACCCACAAATCTCAAACTCGCGGCATTAACGTTAAACGCACTGTACGAGATTCATTTTGCTCGTAGCGGCGAAGACGCTCTTGACTATCTGGAAGAGAATACAGTCGATCTTATTCTGCTAGATATCATAATGGGTGAAATGAATGGATTTGATGTAGCTGTGCAGCTGCGAAAAGATGAAAGAACTTCCAGAATCCCGATCATTTTTCTTACCGGTGACAGATCCGAAGAGACTATAGAAAAAGCGTTTGAATCTGGTGCGGCTGACTACATAACCAAACCGTTCCGTCAAAAAGAGCTGCTTGCACGTGTTAAAAACCGGATCGAAACGGAAACCCTCAAGCATGACCTTCATGTATCTTGGGAAACCAATGAACATCTGCTGGAAATTATCAACAGCCATGTATCCTATGTGAAAACCGATTCAAAGGGTATCATTACAGAAATGAGCCCCTCGTTTTGTGAGATGGTTCAATGCAAAGATAGTTTTGTCGGAATGAACATCAATATACTTAAATCGGGACATACTTCCAGAGAACTTTACGAAGAATTATGGAATATGATTGAACAGGGTAAAAAATTTTCCTGTGAAATTGAAAACCATAACTTTAAAGAGGGGACTAACTGGTACCGATCGACGATCATTCCCGATCTTGACAAAGAGGGGGAGATTCAAGGATATATTGCGTTTTATACCAATATCGATGATAAAGTCCAGTATAAACACGATGCTTTTACTGATCATCTCACTGGTCTTAACAATCGTGCTAAATTTGAAGCTGTAATGAATGAAGAAATATACCGCCTCAAACGCTATAAGCATGCTTTTTCCATTATTCTTGCAGATATTGACTATTTTAAGGAAGTCAACGACCTATACGGGCATGATGTTGGAGATATTGTGTTGAAAGAATTTTCCAAAATACTTGTAGAAAATATCCGTCAAACCGATATTGTCGCCCGTTGGGGAGGGGAAGAGTTTGTCATACTCTGTCCTAATACCAACACAGAGGGGGCCGGTGCTTTGGCTGAGACGTTACGAGCCAAAATTGAGGAATACAGCTTTAGTGATGTTGGACACAAAACAGCAAGCTTTGGCGTTACACAATGCAGCAGAGAATTTGATCAAAAAATACTTTTTAGCAAAGTCGATAAAGCCCTTTATCAAGCCAAAGAGCAAGGACGTAATAGAGTTTGTACACTTTGAGTAAGAGACAATTCAGCTTAGCGTGCTATTTTTTCCGAATTCTGTGGCGACTCGATTTATGATCCTTTTATAGTTATATTGACAAAGAAGCACACTGACTACAATTCATGTAAAACATACTATAATATGTTCAATATTTATTTATACTAAATAATACTTATTATTGGATGTTTATGATTGAATTAAAAACACCTTTTGAATTCATTGAAGAACTCATTGTTACTATCGAAAAAACGCGTAAGCGAAAAAAACTGAGACAACAAGACCTTTGTGATCTTGCCGGTCTTTCGATTGCTACCTATCAAAAGTTTATCTATCAGAAAAAAATCAGTCTGATGTCACTGGTACAGGTATTATATGCGCTAGACATGATTTCGAATTTAGAAGGATTGATAGCCTATGATGAGATCCAAAGTCTCGACGATATCCGAGATGCTGCCAATCAAAACCCTCTACCAAAACGAGTAAGGAAATAATATGAGTAAACTTTTAGAAGTTGATGCCTATCTTTATGGGCATAAGATCGGTACAATGATCATGCATATGAGTAGAATTTATTTCGAATACGACTCTGCTTTTAAATCTCTCGGACTTGAAATATCTCCCCTGAAATTAAATACGAAAAAAATCCCCGGCGCGTATACAAATCCTGATTCACCTGATTACTATTATGGGATGTGTGGAGTTTTTTTCCAATCTCTTCCAGATAAACATGGAATGCCCTTTATTGATCGCTATTTTGAGCGACAAGGGGTAGCTTCGGATAAAGTGACCTTGCTGCAAAAGCTAACGTTCATTGCCGATCGCGGTATGGGTGCCATAGAGTATGCACCAAAAGAACATGAAGAGATTATGGAAGCAGCCATCGCACTCAGTGCAAAAGAATTACGAGAAGAGATGCGCCTTGTTTTAGAGGATGATGTAAAAAATACATCGATCAGAGATTTTATGAATATCGTCAATAATGCATCACCCATAGGCGGTGCTAGACCAAAGTTACTGATTTCTTACAATCAACAAAGTGGTGAAATAAGAAGCAATAGCGGCACACTTCAAGATGGATTTGTCCGTTCAATATTGAAATTTGATGAGTCATACCCTAATGCAGATGGTATTAACGAAAGTATTGAGTTAACAAAATTAGAATACCTTCATATGTCCTTGGCGTCAGAGTGTGGGATTACAATACCTGCTATGACATTGATCGAAGAGAATGGGGAACACCACTTAATTTTCGAGCGATACGATAGAGATAAGCATGACCAAAAAATCCATGTATGCAGCGCGGCTGGTTTGATGCATAAAGATATCCGTGTAGCGCAAGTAATGTCATACGAGGAACTTCTAAAATTAACCAATCTGATCACGAAAAGTCAAAGTGATGTTGAAGAGATGTTTCGGCGGATGGTATTCAATGCCTTATCGTTCAATGTGGATGACCATGCCAAAAACTTTGAATTTATGATGGACCGTACTGGACAATGGCGTCTTGCACCGGCATATGACGTCACGTATTCCAAAGGAGTCGTCAAAGAGCATCTTACTACGATTAATGGTAAGAGTTCCAATTTTAGCATCGATGACTTTTTGGTAGTCGCTCAGAAAAATCTTATTGATCAAAAGAGTGCAAAATACATTATTAATACCACTGCTGCAAAGCTTTCAACTTATAAAATGAGAGCTAAAGATACTGGTATTAGTGAAAGTGAAGCAATTAAAATTGGTACAGAAATACATATGCAGCTTGTTAGGTTAGGACTTGTTTAATTCATAATAGAATTTAGAATCTCGGCTAGGAATAGACTGTCACCCAAACTTGACCAATGTTTGCAAAGATGAGTTGCCAAAAAAGCAGAACTTTCAAAGGGCCGTTTTGAAAATGAGCTATATTTCGCTTATAAAGCACGAAAAGCTTTTTCTCGATCAAGGTATGGTCTAAAGTGCGATCGAAGGAAATAGATGCGTTTTTGTTATTTTCACGAGGTATTTCAAAGAGCCGAGAAACAAAATCCCGACTTGGAATCGACTGCCGTTCAAACTTGGCCAATGTTTGCAAAGATGAGTTGCCAAAAAAGCAGAACTTTGCAACGGCATGGCATCAGAGTGTTTTTTTAACATTTTTCAGGATCTTGATTTTTCTCTCGATTTCATCAGGTTTTCCCGAAACGGTTATGACTTCTGCCTCTCTGGCAAATGCGCTGACAAATTCACTGAGTTCCGGACGATGATGTCGTTTGATTTTTAAAAACCATCCCGTGATGTACAGATCTTCAACGGCAGCACTGGCGAACAAAAAATTGAACAGACGTCTTGATTTATTTTTGCCGTGAGCATCAAACATATCTATGTCGTGCGCATTGGCAATTGCCTGCGTCAAGAGATTGATTTGTTCTCCATCGTAAATTTTCGTTGCGTCCGGCATCAAAAACACCGAATCAAATCTCAATCGGTTTTCGTAACAAATGATATTTCGCACACAAAGGGCGAAATAGTTTTTTTCGATAAAAACATAGTCTGATGTGAAATCTACGTAAACGGATCCATTCCCGCTTGCTTTGCTCAATGTTTCAAAGAGCCGAGAAATAAAATCCCGACTTGGAATCGACTGCCGTTCGAATTGGATCATGTCCACAAATGAAAATCCTGTATCCTCATCACTCTCTTCAAAAGATGTGCCGAACGTTTCGTGTTCAGCATGCTGCAAAAGAAGTTCATACTGCTGGGCTTCGCTCATGTATCCATCAGCTTCAATCACGTTTGACTCCGACTCGGCATCGCTCGCTTTCTCATCTGCGGCGTCACCCTTTTTTGGAGTGCTTATGATTTTTTTTGTCGGGAGGCTGGTGTTTTTTTTCGGAAGCGACTGGATTGTTTTTTTAGAAGGAGCCTGCTGCTGTTCTTCATCGGTTACGGGTATGGCTATTTTTTTTTCGGAAGGTTTGGAGAAATCGGGAATCGGAAATTCGTTTTCCAAAGCAACTTCATCGGGAATGTATTGGGCGGGTTTGAGATACAGCTTGTCGGATGCGCCGGTCAACTCCTCTTCATCCTCAAGCCCATTCTCTTCTTGGGTGCCGGTGGAGATCGGATTTGCGTCATTCATTTGCTGTACCGACATCTCGTACATTTTGTCGGCGCGCATCTCTTCATTCATCTGAACAAGTCTGCTGACTTGCTTCAGGATATTTTTTTCGATCCCGCTTTCTTTGTCTCGCTCTTTCCCCTGCTCATCCGTTCCGGCTTGGCTGCGAGTCTCATTTTTTCTTTTTGATGATTCCATTTCATTCGGATCCCCCATCGGCCGAAAAAATCTGTCGAAACAAATGGACTTCACTCCGCACTCGTCCGCATGTCAATCATGAAACACCCAGCGAACCGCTCCGTCTTTTAAATTCTCAACCTCTCTTACATAACCGGGAATCGGAATTTCCGTTGTTGCATTTTCTTGTCCCGGCATTTTGAAATACATGATATGCTCTTCAAGCTCGTGTATATTTTTTTCATCAACGATTGAAAAATTTTTAATATTGATTTTTCCGTTTTCATCAATGAGTGCTTTGTGCTGTTTCGAATTTCGAATTAGAAACAAAGCATGCGCCGCATCAACTTTTATTTCTTCCCCTGCATCCAATTTTTTTTTGATCTCCCCTCTACCCGTTCACCTCTGACGGGAGGAGATTTTTTTGCGGGCTCGGACAGGATGTTGAATAAAACCTTGGCCAAAAAGAGAAGTGCGAGTGCCAAGAACAAATTAGCCAGTATTTCCATTCTATCCCCATTTTAACAAAAAACACGATTTTCCTCGCGCACGTTATTTATAACTCTTTTTTCCATAAACATATACTCTTCTTAAAACCCTATATATACATATGTCAAAGATTATATATATATTTAATCAAAGACTATATATACATATAAATATATATACATATAAATATATATACATATAAATATATATATATATATATATATATAAATATACTCAAAGATTATATATAAATAACTATATAAATATAAATAACTATATAAATATATATATATATATATATATATATATAAAACCCTAAGAAGAGCCCGGAGGCCCTTATTCGATCACCGGTGGCGGGACCCCGTTTCCGCTCTTAATATAGCTCATATATTGCGTCATACCGAACACAATCTGAATGAAATTCCCTTGATTCGCAATAGAATCAAGCAGTTCAAATTCTTCAACCGAGAGCAGTTTTTTGAGCGCCGATGCCGAGAACGGAACCGCTGAAAACCGTCTAATATTGTCACCATTTTTGATCACAACAACGTTGTAAAACTTCCTCTTAAATTCAACTTTTCGCGCGTTTCGAAACTTGGAAACATCAATAGAATAATGATTAATCCGCACCAATTCATAGTTATCTTCGAGCCACGACGCAACCAGCAGCATCCCGTTTTTCACCATAGCTTTATCCCCGTTTTCGACCAACAAAAAGTGGTCTTCAACCACAGGGGTATCAAGCCAATTTGCAAAACATTTGATCATAAAGTTATAGTCAACATTGAACACATTTCCCCTCTCGTTGAACACGATCGGGGGGATAAAATCCTTCTCTTCACTATTCTCATAAATGATGTTCAGGCTTGCGAGCATGTAGGTCAAAAACTCTTTCATTTCGTCTTCGGTACGAACCGAAAAAATCAGATCAGCGGGTTGTGAATAATCAAAAACACTCATTAATTTTCCCCTCTGCTTTCATCTTTTTTCCACTTGTTTTTTTCTTTTTTTCTTCAAAAACAGAGGCGTCGAATGCTGCCCCTTGAAGAATATAATCCCGCAAAGTTTCCTCCGGAGTTTGAGCAAAATCATCCGCTTTTCGTTTCAAAATCTCCATCTCTTTTTCAGTCAAACTAATTGTAATTTTTTCCGACAAAGCGCCTTTTAGTTCCGCTTCTTTTTTCTTTTTCAAGTATAAAGTATCCGCCATTTTATCCCCCTTCTTTTCTATTCATCACTTGGAAATTGGTCACTGTTTCCGAAGATCAAACTCTTCACTTCAAGCTCATCTTGGAATGCAACAACACCGTCTTTGCCTTGGCATAGAATGATGTTTTTCATCTCACCCTGCTGAGTAATATAAGGGAGTTCATCCGATAGAATTTCAACCAGAAACTCACCCTCTTTGGTGAAGCGATCACCCTCTTTTAGAATCAGTTTTTTAGCGACCGATTTCATTCTGTCCCGCTGTGTGTAGAGCTTTTGAAGACCTGTATTTTCGATATAGTTTCGTAGTTGATTTTCACCGACTTCAATCGGATCACCGGACAGAGTCATTAACCGAACACGGCACACTTTTTCGGAATTTAGATTTTGTGAAATCGATAAAATGTTTAAGCCGACCACATTATTCGGATAGATAAAAATATCCCCTTCTTCAAGTGTCAGCTCATCCGGCTCATCGTTTTCATGGTATTCGTGCTCTTCAGCACCGTCGTATTGATGAACACCAAGTTCATCCTCGTGTATATTCATTTCATCAGACATGTGTACTCCTTTTTTGTGTCATATAGGTAATATGTTTTTTTTACGAAAATATTGCTGTCACTGATTCAAATCTGTGGAATTTTTATATATTTGAGGTTGGCCGGATACGTTTCGGCCATGTATTGGAAGGATTATCGAATGCGGTCCGTAATATTTTTAACTTCATTAGAGGCTATGCTTTTGCCGTCTTTTATGCTTTTTAGATACTCGTCGGATTTCAGCAGGCAGTCTACTAAAATAGCGATCATTGCATCGCCGTCACGAAGAGTATTGATCGTAGAAATGAATGGTTTTTATCTCACCTTACTTTATAATATAAATATACGTTTTTTTATAACCTAATATATGTATATATATAATTATGTATTGTTTTTTTATAAATAGTGTACAATTCTATTATAAAGTTATTAAGAGGGGAAAAATGTCCGCAATTAAGCGTATAGAACTGTGGGCTTGGGAAAGACAGATTGGCAGTGTTGTCGAAGAGGGAAATCGGCTTGTCTTGGAGATGATCGCCGGCAATTCCCATTTTTCTCCTCTACAATTTGATGCACAAAACATCGTCACGTCGATTGACAATGTTTATGGAATCGGTTTGATTGGAGACGCCATCCCGGGCTCCTATGGTATGGATTATCTTGGACATTATTTTCAAGATGAATTTGGTAGAAAACCCTCTGTTGCAGAAATACTTGCTTTTATAGGCTCACATGGCCTTGGAGCAATTGAGTTTCGTCCTCCCAGCAGCACAGGCGATGTCAGCACAGAGCTTGTAGCAACGCTTGAAGAGTTGAAAACTCAATCAAGAAGGGTTTATGAAGGAGAACACCAAGTCGAACTTTCAAAGTTGATTGCGGTATCCAACAGTGCCATAGGCGGAGCAAGGACAAAAGCTATCGTTGGATTCAACCCCGAAACAAACATGATCCATATCGGCCAAAAGAACAGCAAATCTCCGGACGGGTTTAGAAAATGCATTGTCAAATTCAACGCGAAAAAAGAGAAGGAAATAGACCAGTATAACATTGAAATCAAGGCGGAATACCTCTACTGCAAGTTGGCCAAAGCCCTTGGAATAAAAATGAGTGAATCCTGGCTGATCGAAGAAAACGGTATTTGCCATTTCGCAACAGAGCGATTTGATATTACACAGCAAGGCGAACGTCTGCATCTCCATTCGTTCGCAGGACTTATCGGTTCGGATGCAGCCTCATTCGCAACAAGCTACGACGCACTATTTCGGGTCTCTAATACCATAGCAGTATCTGAACAAGACAAAGAGCAGCTATTGAAAACAATGATTTTCAACCTTATTTTTGGAAACAAAGACGACCATGCCCGCAACTTTTCCTTTTTAATGGACAAAAGAGGGATATGGAAGGTGGCTCCCGCATACGATTTGACATTTTCGGTTCACAGTTATGGGGCAAACAAGCATCAGCTCAAAATAAACAGGGGGTTTGCGGACAGCGCAAAAATAAAAGACATAGATACTACTGCAAATATCATAGGGATAAAGAATTCCAAAGAAGTGCTTGAGCATTTTATTGATTTTAAACATGCATATATGCATGTTTTTGCCGAAGAACTCGGCATTGAAGCGTTTGCAAAGGGTGTGATTTCTGCTACGGCCGCAATGGACAAAAAGATGGGAGGTTCCAAATGACAAAATCTGAATTGCTCATGTACTCTGATGCAGAGATCGCGGCAGAAATCGGGCGCTATGCAAAAGAAAAAAGGCTTTTTTTAAATGTCAGTCAAAAAGATTTTGCCAAAGAGGTCGGCATGTCTCATATTTCGTATGTAGAATTTGAGAATACTGGAAAAACTTCAACACTCAAACTAATCAAGATACTGCGCCGCCTAAATCTACTTGGTGACATGATGATGGGCATGGCCAATCAAAACTCGATAGAGAATCTTGGTCTTGAAGAATATTATAAACGATCGACTGCTAAACCAAGATTGCGTGCAGGAGTCAAACGACAAAAAGGATCCTGACTTAAAGCCGTCTAATCCTCCCTAATGTGGAAAACATCAGCTTAACTGCTTTAAACTATTCATATTTGACAATTATTTGTCTTATTAGATACTATACTACTCATATATGACATGTTATAGGTAATACATATGCGCTTCTCTCTTCTCTCCGATACTGCTATCCAAATCGAGCTTGGAAAACGCGTTGATATTAAGCGACGCGAGAACGGTCTATCTTTAGAAGACTTGCGGGATAAAAGCGGCGTTAGTATCTCAACGATAACAAGAATGGTAGAGGGAAAGAGCTCCCCCTCTTTGATCAATTTCATTAAAGTACTTCGAGCGTTGGGGGAACTTGATAAACTTAACATTCTTCTTGAATCCGACAACACCTTTCGCCCAAGCGGCCTAAATGCCGCCGAACCCAAAAAAAGAATATTCAAATCCAAAAAAACTACCGCCATACAATGGGGAGATGAAGAATGAGCACACCCATCATACATGTTTCACTCTGGGGGCGCACGGTCGGTTATCTTGGGTATGGTGCCAATGACAATGTCGCTACCTTTGAATTTGATCCAGAGTTTGCCTCGATGGCGTTGGAACTCTCCCCTATCGTTATGAAATCAAACAAGCTGCTGCACAAATTCGACACGATCAGTTTTAGAACCTTCCATGGTCTTCCAGGGATATTTGCCGATTCGCTCCCCGATAAATTTGGTAATCAGTTGATCGACATCTTTTTTGCAGACAAAGGAAAACTACCAAATGACATTACGGCGCTTGATCGCCTTGCTTATATCGGAAAACGAAGCATGGGGGCGTTTGAATATACTCCGGAGCAAAATCCTGGCATTGCAATGGGTGGCGATGCACTTGATATCGGACATCTCTGTGAACTGGCCAACATGGTTCTCTCCAACAAGCAACAATTTGTGAATGAACTGGCCAATGCCTCATCTCATAACGATGCCCTCTCGATTATACAGATCGGTTCAAGTGCGGGCGGTGCACGCTCAAAAGCGCTCGTCGCGCGAGACAACAGGGGTACGTTTTACGATGGTAGCGTAAATTCTGGCTCAGATAAAACATACTGGCTTTTAAAATTTGATACCACTGAGAACAGCGACCGGGATAGAAAAGATCCAAAGGGGATGACTAAAATAGAGTACATCTACTCTTTAATCGCCAAACAATGCGACATCATGCTGCCAAAGACCGACTATCTGATCAACGGGGACGATTTTTTATTCATGATTGAGCGCTTTGATCGTGAAGTACATGAGGGCAAACTTAGAAAGAAGCACTACTCCTCATGGGCTGCATTGCAGCATTTTGATCGTGATACCACCGGCGCATATTCGTATGAGCAATTAATCCTCACCATGCGCGAATTAAATCTTGGACACAATGAATTCGTCGAACTTTACCGTCGTGCCGTCTTTAACATCATCGGACGAAATCAAGACGATCACGCAAAGAACTTTGGCTTTCAAATGGACAGAAACGCTGTATGGAGCCTCTCCCCTGCGTTTGACATGACTTTTTCATACGATCCTCTCGGAAAATGGACCAACACGCATCAAATCTCGCTATCGGGTAAACGGGATCACTTTGAGCGCAACGATCTTTTGGCTTTCGCTTCGAAATGCAATATCCGTGCAAAACAGGCTAATGAAATTATTGAACAATCTCTTGAAGCTTTTAATAGTTTTACACGGTTGGCTCAAGAGCATGAAGTTCCGAATGAACTTTACAAACAGGTTTTTGCATCGCTCAGAGTTAAAAGTTTACAGTTCTGACGTCTTCAACGTTATGGGGTATTCCCGAGTCGTTCTACATGAAATCAAAAATCCAATCACGGACCGAACATGTATTTGGATTTTTGGCCAATTCGATGAATAACGGTCTTCACCTCAAACTATAATACTATATAAGTTTATACCCTATTTTTGCGTGATTACGTAGACTTGAATCGTCTCCAATTTTTTTACGCAGCCGTAAAATAAGATTTTTGAGGGCACCATCAGACATATCGTCATCAAGCGTGTTGGAAAAAGCCTCATAAGTGATAATCTGTCCTCGATTTCGAATCAGCAATTCCATAGCATGGATCTCATTTTTTGTCAGAACTGTGCTTTCGCCGTTCTCATGAACAAATGATTTCGAGAAAAAATCATACGCTATTGTATCGTTGATTTTTGCCATCAATAGGCCTTGGGCATTGAGACGATCGACCGCTAGATAAAGTACTTTGATCAATGCATTAAATTCAATCGGTTTGTGGATGTATTCGATCAAATTGAGTTTACACGCTTCGAGTAAATCGGAAGTTTCAACTGAGCCTGAGACAATAACAATTGGTATTTTATCGTTTTGAATTCGAATATTTTTTGCAACATCGATGCCGCTGCACTCTCCCATATGGATATCAAGTATCACAATATCAATACGGTGGGTTTCGTATATTTCCAATGCCTCTTTTCCGTCCGCTACGGCATAGACACTCCCAACGACCAGTCGTAGTGTCTCCTCCGTAATAGTGCGAAGCTGATCATCGTCTTCGGCATACAAAACCGATAAATTTTTAAATTCGCTGTATTTTGCCATACACGAAACCTCTCTGTAATATCTTTAGTCTTTCAGCTCTTGTGAAATTGTAATAAAGTGATCAATATGTTCTAAAAAAAGATCAACCAAGGCAGGATCAAAATGTTTCCCCCGTTCAGAGCGAATCAATTCAAGAATCTTCTCCATCGGCCATGGCTGTTTATACACCCTCTCGCAGCTCAGCGCATCGAATACATCCACCAGCGCGGTAATCCGACCATAAATATGAATCTCCTCACCGCAAAGCGCTCTAGGATAACCGCTTCCATCCCATTTTTCATGATGTTCTAAAGCAATAATCGCCCCTGCCTGAAGCAAAGGTCTAGGAGAGTTTTTCATAATGTCATGTCCAATACGGGCGTGAGTTTTCATTATCTCGTATTCGTCGACATCCAATTTTCCCGGTTTGAGCAAAATTGAATCTGGTATCCCGATTTTGCCAATATCGTGCATCGGTGAAGCGCTATAGAGAAGTTGGATATATTCTTCATCCAATCCGTACAATTCACCAAGAAGTTTAGCATATCTGGCAACACGCCGGACATGATTTCCTGTCTCTTGAGAACGGGTCTCACCTACCTCCCCTAACAAAGAGAGCATCTCATGCTGAGTTTGACGAATCTCCTCGTTTAAATCAAAAAGTTCTGTAATGTCATGACTTACGCTAATGAATTCGATAATCTCTCCATACTCATCCACAATCGGTTTAACAGTGGTGGACGTAATGTAGTGCTCTCCATTTTTTTTGAGGTTTTTTATCGTACCGGCCCATGTCTGTTTTTTAAGAATCGTATTCCAAAGATCGGTATAAAATTCGGCATTCATTTCAGGATGGCGTAGTACGTTATGGCGCTGTGCAATGATTTCATCACAACTAAATCCGCTTGTTTCACAAAATATATCATTAGCATACGTAATATTGCCGCTGAGATCGGTTTTTGTGACGATAGTGGAAAGGTCAACCACCTCTTTATATTGTTCCAACAAGGTTGTTTGATGGATCAAATCATGTTTAAGCTGTTCAGTAAATTCAGCAACTTTGCGTTCGTTATAGAGCGATTTTACAACATCATACAAGACTTGAATCATCTGCTCGGTTTGAATCGGTTTGAGAAGAAACTGAGAGACACTGAGGTTAATCAATTCAAGAAGGTAACTGCTCTCTTCACATGCCGAAGTGACGATGAAGATTTGATCCGATTTCATCTCTTTCATTTTACGGATCATTCCGACACCGTTGAGTTCGGGCATTAAGATATCGGTAATGACGATATCAAATGAATCGTGTGCATATCGATCTAGAGCTACTTTACCATTTTCAACACTGATTACCTCATTAAAAATTGTCTTTAAAAAGAGATGAGTGTTTTCACGAATTTGTTCTTCATCTTCAACATATAAAACTTTAAGCCCAGCAGCGTTTTGCATCAATATCTTGATACGCTCTTTAAGTGTCATCATTGTGTTCCTTTTGATAAGGTAATGTAATCGTAAAGATAGTATTTTCACCCGCACTCTGTACGTCTAATGTGCCATTACAATGTTCTTCGATAATTAACTTGCTCATATAGAGCCCTAATCCTGTGCCGCCGCTTTTTGGTTTAGTAGTGAAATAAGGGATAAACAGTTTTTTAATAATACTTGGTTGAATTCCCCCCGCGTTGTCACGCACAGTTATGCGACAACTTTCATTGTAGGTATTGATATTAAAAATAATTTCACCTCCAAGAATTTTATTTTCAGAAAAAGCGTCTAAAGAATTTTTTAGCAATACAATGATGACCTGTAGTAATTCATTGCGATAGGTGAATAATATCGGGTCACCTTCCAGCGATTTTTCGATACGTATAGAATTATTTTTCAAGGCATGATCAACAAGACTGACTGCATGATCTATAAGTGAGGCTATTTGGAAACGTTCCTTAGGTTTATCCGGACGAAAAAAATCACGATAATCGGAAATAGTTTGAGACAAATGGGTACTTTGATGTTCAATTTTAATCAGATTTTCGATTAATGCCTGATCTTCATTATCCGATAACATCTGCTTCATACGGATCTGCGATGTAATTGCATTAATAATTGCTAACGGCTGGCGCCATTGATGCGCAATCATCGATATCATTTCCCCCATTTGAGCTTGTCTGGCATTCATAGTAAGAATCTTTTGCTCTTCTACTTTGTGTGTGATATCGCGAATCACCATAATAAGTTTATTGTCTTGGACTTTTCCAAATGAACTGAGTGAGATTTCTGTGATTTTAGGCTCTGAATCATGTGAATGAATCCGAAATGAACATTCTATGTCTACTTGATTACCTTCGTAGGCAAAGTCTACAGATTCGACAAAACTTTTTTCATGACACTCTATGTCGTATGCAATATGAAAAATATATCTTCCGATAAAATTTTCCAAATCAGTTTCAAAAATTTTTAATGCTTGCTCATTACAATCAATAACAAAATGATTTTCTAAAATGATGATTGCGTCACTTACAGAGGTGAAAATGGTTTTATAAAACGATTCACGTTCTACTAAGACTTCTTGCGTACGTCGAATGTCTGTAATATCTTCACCCGTACTTAAAATGGATGATACTTCACCGTTTAAATCATGTAAAGGACGATTTCTCCATGCAATCAATCGCTCCACGCCATTTTTTGTCACAATAGGGTTTTCGTAATATTCATTACAATCAAAATTGATGATTTCATCAGCAACATTTCGTAGCTGAGACCGAAACCGCTCCGGTATGAACAAATCGATAAAATTTTTGCCGATTGCATCTTCTGGGGAATATCCTAAGATTTCTGAACCTTTACGATTGATCAAATGGATCGTATAGTCCGTTCCAATCACCAAAATCATCACTTCTACAATATCAAGATAGTTTTGTGCCAACTCTTTTTCGCATTGAAGGGCTTGTTTAGCACGTTTTTGCTCCGTAATATTCCAGGTTGACGCAAAAATATATTTTTGACCATCTTCATAGAATATATGCGCTTTTACCTCGACATCGATCATAACCGCATCTTTTCGACGAAAAACACTTTCAAAGGTCACCGTATTTTCAGTTAACTTTTCCATCATCACTTTAATGATTTCAGGGTCCAGATGGACGTCCCACGCAAATACATCTATGTTATCTAATTCTGACTCGTCATACCCAAGCATCGTACGAAATGTTGGAGAATATCCCACCAATTTACCGTTCATATCGAGGATATGGATTCCATCCGCGGAAAAATTCAAAAGTCGATCAAGCCATATTTTCGTTTTTTCGGTTTCTTTGGTTTTTCGTTTGAGTTTTATACGTTTACGAACAAGATCAAAAATAATATAAAGTAACAGCAGATTGAAAAAAGCTATGCCGATAGCAAAAAATATAGGGTACAATGAACTGTATTTTTGTTCAAAAGTGATCGAACTGTAATAGTGAATCGTCCACGTTCTCCCACCAATTTTGATCCGTTTGACATTATGAAACGCTGGTGTTTCTTGGTCTGAATCAAGAGAACTGTAAAGGAGATCTTGGCCGTCATAAACTTCAAAAATCAACTTTTCATGATAACTAGGGATCGTAGCAAAAAAATCACCTGCCCTGATCGGACTATACACAAAACCTTGCAATTTTTTATTATTTTTTGAGTAAGTTGAATCAGAGAATATAGGCAAATAAATCAAAAATCCAGGTTGAATATTTTCATCTATCTCTTGAACCAAGGTTACTTTGCCGCTCATTCCAATCCCAGCTGTTTTGGCAGCATAATCCATAGCGGCGCGTCGTGTAGGTTCAGAATACATATCATAGCCGATAGCATTTTGGTTACGTTTATCCAGTGGCTCCAAGTAGATAATGGCACTACGTATCGGATGATCACCTGTGAGCGTATAGAGAGAAAAACCATCGCTTCTCAGTTGCTTACGAATGGGATCTTCCTCACCCGTATAGACCATCTTTGAGTAACCGATCCCTTGAATTCCTGGATAGTATTTTTTCGGATTAATCATCTCTACAAAACGGTGCCATTCATCGCGGGTAACAACGTCACTACTATAGAATAAAGCTGTACCGCTGCGTAAAAGATGGATATAATTATGCAACCGTATATTGATTTCTTGCTGATGTTCATGAGTAAGATGATCAAATTTCTCTTGAGTTTTAATCCGATAATAATGTTCCAATAAAATCCATACACCAATAAGCACAGCAATCGAAACAATGGCTCCGATAATGCGATCGTATCGTTTTTCAAGCCAATAATGATGCAGACGATTTTTTGTCGTATATAATTTAGAATGTAACGGTTTCATCAAAACAATTCGATATCGCCGCAATCATCCGATTCAGCCGGAGTGACTAACTGAATAATTTGACGGATGCTCAAAGATGTCGGTTCGTGAATATGATGGATATTTCTCATTGCCATACTTTCTTGTGTAAAACGGTGAACATATAATCCCAAATCGATGCAAACGGCATCAAACAATGAGAGCATAGCATCACTTTTTCTAACCAGTAACTCTGCGAATTCTTCTTTGTATCCCATCATTTCGGATAGCTCTTCAAGATTTTTAGCTAACGGATCTAAAAAGGGGCTATAGCGATAAAGTGTACGGGCAAGTTTACCTACACATTGGGCGGCGCTATGAAGGTTGGCTTTTTTATTGGTTAAAATATACTGACTCAATTCGTCGGGCAACGACAATAATAGCTCTTTCATTTCTTCTGCATCTTCATTGATGAATACGACGCTCTCTTTGCCTTGATCCTCGTCTACTGCAAAATACTCTTGTAAAAAAGGGTTTTTATCAACACTATTTTGTTCTTCTGATATTTTTGAGAGTTGTGCATTTTTGATTTCAACGGTTTTAAGATGAGTATGAAGTGCTTCGACCACACGTTTAAGGTTTTTACGTTCCTTTTGAAGTGCTTCGAACAGCTCCGTATTTACATTTTGCGTATCGGCATCTCGGCATACAGGATACAGAGTTGCGATCATTTCATCCAAGTTAATGGGTTTTAATATAAAACTGCTGATTCCTTTTCGAATGAGATCAAGCAGTATTGCCGATTCATCATGTGCTGAAATAGCAACAATTTTTTGTTCAGGATGAATTTCTCGAATTTTTTCAATCATTTCTATCCCATTCAATCGAGGCATATTGATATCGGTTATGACTAAATCATACGAATTGTTATTGTAAGCTTCTAACCCTTCTTGACCATCAGCGGCTATATCAACCGATTCAAATAACGGGATAAACAGTTCGACTGTTTCTTTTCGCACTTGAGGGTTATCTTCGACATAAAGTAACTTTAAACGGTGTGAAAAATGTTTTAGTTCTTTTATCGATACCATGCAATTTTCCTTAAATGGATTACAAAATGTCTATTTCAATATAATAAAATCATACGCTATTAAAGTCATAAAACAATCACAAATTCTACTCTTTTCTTTTAATGTTTGTTCAAGCATCTCAAAAACACTGTCGCTTATTAACAAAACATTACCACTCTAATCACTCCCCTATTCCATACGCTTCCTCATCTATAAGGAATGTCGCATGGTATTTATTGAGAGAGCTCTGTATTTATTTGTTCTATACTATTAGACTTCTAAAACCATTTTAACCGATTTAACCAGTTTTTCATCGTTGAACGGTTTCACCATTCAACCGGTAATTCCAATCTCTTTTCGCTCCATTTTCATCTCCGCAGAACTCTCAGTAGTAAGGACGATGATCGGTTTGGTTTTATAGCGATCGTCCATTTTGATTGACTTGGCCAAAAAAATTCAGAGGCTATTCGAGATGATTGAACGGAAACGAGAGCGTAAAATTTGCCCCCTTAGAGGTGTTTTCTGCTTTGATCTGTCCATGACAGTGCTCTTCAAGAATAATTTTTGACATATAGAGCCCTAATCCGGTTCCATTTTCGGATTTGGTCGATACATAAGGTGAAAACAGCGTTTCCAAAACTTCCTGAGATATCCCTCCGGCATTGTCTTCGATCAGTATCACGGCATTCCCACCTTCATTTGATGTGGTCAGAGTGATTTTGGGACGTTGTTTCGATGTTTCGTCAAACGCGTCGATGGCGTTTTTCAGAATATTTAAGACAACTTGGATCAACTCACTCTCATAGGTTCTAAATTCGATATTTTGACGGAAATCTTTGTCGATTGTGATCCCCCGTGTCATAATGGAATGTTCAATCAATTCAAGTGCTTTTTCGACAATTTTGGTTGCAGTAGTGATCGACGTCTGCTTATCGGGTTTGAAAAAATCTTTGAAATCCGTTATGGTTCGGGAAAGATGCTGTATTTGCACTTCCATCTCATTAAAATTTTTTCCGATTTCATCAAAAGACGCTTTTTCGAGAAGAATGTTCAGTTTTTGACGGGCGATTAGTGCGCTCATAATCGCTAATGGCTGCCGCCACTGATGGGCAATCATACTGAGCATTTCGCCCATCTGCGCCTGACGCGTCTGCATTAAAAAAAGACGGTCTTTCAGGTTACTTTCTGTCACATCATCTTGAATCGTCACAAAGTTGGAAATCTCTCCATGAGACCCGATAATCGGGAAAATCGTCGAGTCACAATCAATCAATGTTCCGTTTTTCATGCGATTAACGATAGTTCCGCGCCAGCTTTGGCGTTTGAGTGAAATTGTCTCCCAGAGTTGCGTGTAAAAATCAGCAGAATGGGTTCCTGCGTTGAATAATGACATCTTTTTCCCTATCAACTCGTGCAAAAAATACCCTGTCATTGCCAACGCCTGATTATTGGCGTATTCAATCTTCCCTTTCGAGTCCGTCAAAATAACCGAAAACGGGGTTTGACTCACAACAGATGAGAGCATTTTTATTTTGGCTTCAGTATGCTGAGATTCGGTAATATCCTGAATCGTCCCTGAAATTTTAAGCTCTTCCTCCTCCCAATAAATTTCAGCTCTTTGATAGACACTGCGTATATTTCCTTTTGCCGTGATAATTCTGTTGTTCATATCGCTGTGTGGCTGACCTCCGAGGATCTTCTCTTTTTCATCCAGGACTTTTGAGAGATCGTCCGGATGAACATGTGACATTACCCAGTCTTGGGTAATATCAATCGAAAAAGGTTCCAATTCAAAAATCCGGTATGTTTCCGCTGACCATACCAACGTATCAGTCGTCATGTTGTACTGATAACTTCCGACATGGGCAATCTGCTGTGCTTTATTCAAATTGGTTTCGTTTGATTGCAACATCTCATATAGCGAGGAATTTTTATAGATAATCCCCGCTTGCGTCAGTAACAATCTAAGCGTTTGAATCGTATCATCACTCAACGGCGTGAAGACTTCTTCGTTTTCCAGATAAATAATAGTACGAACTTCCCCTTCTATCGATGCGCTAAAAGCACTGCATGACGCAATAGAGTGAGCTTGGAAATATGGATCGTATTGAAATTTCCCATTTTCCGCCGGATCATTAACGATCACCTTGTGTTCAACCTCGATCGCATGACGAATCACATGAAAGGGGATCAAGATTGACTCTGCCAATCGCTGGTGATGCAGATGGATAACTCCGTCTTGAAAACGCATCGATGCTTTTACGTAATACTGATCCCCCTCCAGAAGTACCAATACCGCTTTGCTGGCAGTTGCATTTTGGAGAATTATCTGCATGAGATTTTTCAGCAGTTCATTTTTACCTATCGATTGGGAAAGGAGATAAAACGATTTTAGAAGGGCGCGAAAATTAGCTGGTTCGGATCGCAATAATGAACTACTCGATGAATGCTCAATTGATTCATGGTTGGCCGACAAATTAAAAGTCGGACGAATTGTTAAAGATAAAGCATACGCGCCCCAGTGGCTAAACCCGATGGAAGCCTCACTCAAATAATGCCGGCTCATATCTTCATAATTTTTTGTCTGCCAAAAACGTGCAGTACACATAGCAGCTATTGCAATATGCATCGGATTATTCTGTTTACGAGCCTCATTGATCGCATCATCAAAATATTTGGCAACATCCCAAAAATTTTTAGCTTCTCTAGCACTTTTGGCCCGAATCAAAAGCTTCCAAAATTTATATTTTTGAGGAGAGGCTTTCGCGTAAGCATCGCATTCAGACATATCACGTTCAAGAAGAGACAATTCATCAGAGGATAAAGGTCCGTTTTTACCCAACAAAATTAAACACCGATAAGTATGAAGATAGCGTTTTGGAAACATGATCACTTCGTTGGACTCGATACGTACGTAGTGTTGCAGCACTTCTAAAGCGCTGTCAAAATCTCCATTTAACCAATATTCTTGCGCTTTGATGATGGCATACCATGCCAGTCCAGGATAGAACTGTTCCGCTTCCCAAAGGGACAATGCGCTCACTTCATCGAATTCAACAGGACTTTGGCTTTGCTGATACTTTGCAACACATCGATAGAGGTGATTATAGATAGCGATCATTTTTTGATCGTTAGAGTGGAGTATCCATCCTCTCTCTTCATCCATATTTTCTCTTAGTAAATCGAGAGACTCACCTGCAAAAAATCGACTCAAATGGAGTAAAAAATTTGCCCATGTACCAAAAACAATATCACCGTTGATTTTGCTTTGAAGCAAACTTTTTTGGTAGAGAGAAATATTACTGGAGATCCCTTTGGCGTAAGGACTAATAAAATTAGCCATAAAATTATGTACTTTTGGGAGCATAATCTCATCAGCAAAGCGATGGTTGATTTTCAAAGCAGCATTTCCGAACCGGTACGCTTCAACGTAGCGATGCTGTGAGACCAATCCTGCACCGTAGAGGACATACCCGAACGCCGATCCACTGGTGTTTCCATATTTCAAAGAGAGATCGACGATTGATAGTGTTGCCCACTCCATTCTGCTCAAATCTGCCAGATAATAGACACTCTCCCAATACTCGACCAGCATTGCTACTATTTGCTGTTTGGTACTATTGTGCATCGTCGGCAATGATGCCAATGTTTGAACATGCTGAGTAGTGGGATGTGCCGCGATTTGGGTATTCAAAATCTCTAACGTTTTTAACAATGCTTGCCGATTCATTGACAAGCCCAGTCTTTTTAAAATATGCTCTCCGAACGCAGCTACCCTTTCAAATCCATCGCCTCGAGTCACATTTAGATCTTTCAGCAATCGAAAACAAACGATATCCTCTTCGATGTTGTGAGTTTTAGTCATCAGAATATTGATTTCTTCTAAGGCTTGTTCATGAAAAGCATTAAGATACAAAATTTTAACCCTCAAAACTCCATAGCTAAATGCATTGCGTTTGGATTGACGTAAACGTCCATCTATGCCACTCTCTTCCAACCATGACAAACGATGATAGGCGTAAGCATATTCGTGTGTATGCATCATCACACCCAGCGCTTCGATATTGAGGTTTGCCAGCAGTGCCCATCGTGATTCACTACGATAGGATTGATTTAACAAATGTGTCAGTTGAACAATATCATGATAGTGACCTGATCGATAGAGGCGATATAAATAGCCGCCGAGACGGTTTTGAAAATTGATCTTTTTTTCCGTAGGAATACTTGTATAAACATATTCGAGCAACAGATCATGTACAAAATAAATCTTGTGGCGGCTGATATCGATCAGCCCCTGTTTATCCAGCCTATCGATTACATCGAGCCGATATCGCATCGATTTTAACACACCGGTGGCAATCTCTAATTCCGTTCCGTTACCTAAAATCGACAATATCGAGAGGGCATCACGAGTTTTGGGATCAAGCCATTCCAAGCGCATCCGGATCAGTTCATTTCGGTCTTCAAAAGCACTCGATCTACGAATCTGTTCACTATCGGCTCTCCATATCCCCTGCTCAAAAGCAATCACTCCACTATCAAAAAAATTTTCCAGCAGTAACTTAAGATAAAACGGATTACCAAGCGTTTTTTTATACACAAGTGGGCAAATATCGAAAGCGGATTTCCCATGATCCGAAAACCATTCCTGAAACATACGCTCATAATCATGCAGTGTCAGCGGCTCCAAGGCTAACGAGACAAATCGCTCTTCTTCACGCGATGCAAGTTCATTCAAAAGTTGATGGGCATAACGGTTTTTTTCCATCTCTTTATCGCGATACATCAAAATCAAATGGACATATGAAAGATTTTCTTCGATAATGCTTTTAAGTATCAGTTCCGAAGAACCTTTATCAATCCAGTGGATATCGTCTAAAACAATTACCAGCGGACGGTTTTCACTGACTATGGCTCTAAACAATTCACTGAAAGCATAAGGTAATTGCTGATATCCGTCATTAAGTTGTTGCAACGGGGATATTTTAAGACCAATTTCATGAAAAACAGGGAAAAAAGCAGCGAGGACATTCAAAGAGTGAGGCGATATTTTAGCGATTTTCAAAAGTGCCTTCTCTTCACTAAAATGCCCTTTTAATTGCATTAAAATATCTCGAAGAGTTGCATAAGCGTGGATTGATTTATTCTGTTGAAACTTTCCTTGAATAATGATAAGCGTTTCACGCTCCATCGTGTTAAGAAAATTTTGAATCAAACGTGTTTTACCGATTCCTCCGGTACCGCTAATCGCTATCGCGATTTGCGCAGGACGGGAAAATTGTTCTCGGAGGGTATTGAGTTTGTCCATTTCGCCATCACGTCCATACATCTCCCCCAAACTTAAAAAAGCAGGGCGATCGAGCGTAGCAATTTCAAACTTCTCTATACGCCCCCCCTTCTGAAGTGATTTAAGCGCTTTTTTCAGATCAAAAATCAATGCCTCATCGTGTTGATAACGGAGTGAAGGATTTTTTTCAATCAATTTTTGGACAATATCAGCAATAACCGACGGGAATCCATCAATTTTATCCGCAAGATTAGGTAGCTTTAATGCGATTTGTTTATGAATCAATTCATAACGGTCCTCCGTACGATACGGAGATTCACCGGAAAAAAGATGATAAAGAGTCATACCAAAACTATACAGGTCACTGCGAAAATCGATTTTTTGTCGTGTTCTTCCCGTTTGTTCGGGGGACATGTACATCAGGTTACCGGAGGTTCCCGCATGAACATCATTGTTATATTTAAAGCGATTATCGACAAATGAGTACCCAAAATCGATGAGTTTGACCTCTTTACTCACAGGGTTATAAATGATATTTTTGGGATTGATATCGGCATGGATTATGTTTTTTTGATGCAAATATCCGATTGCTTCGGCAATTCCGAGTGAAATGTATAATGATTCATCAATCGTAAAGGTACGTGTAAGAAGTAAATCATACAATGAAGTACCTCCAATATCTTTGAATACATGAGCATATTCGCCAACCGATGAAACCACTTCCAGTAATGTTGAAAGATATGGTGAGTGTAAATGTGTTAGCAATTTTTGTTCATTTAGCATCTGAAGCATGCGATATTCCCGCATTTCAGATGGTTTTAGCATTTTAATGATCACATTCGTCTGTTCTGAGATCCGTCTAGCACGATACACAACCGTCGTTGCATTCTCATGCAATGTTTCGATAATCTGATATTCTTTGCTTAACACTTCTCTCCTTTAAATCTAAAAAACCATTTTACAACATTTTTTATTCATGTGTTTTTACTGGAGTTGAAATTTGCCTTCCAGCTATTACGTTTGTATCAGTGAAAGTTCTTGATTTAACCTTGTTTCCTAGATTAGGACGTTTCAAAAAAAATTTCATTACAAACTCAATATTTTGACTTCAATCTCTTCTGTAGGCATTGGTTTTGCATAAAAGTATCCTTGAATCTGAGAACACCCATTTTTAATCAAAAATTCTTTTTGATCATATGTCTCAACACCTTCGGCTATTATAGAGAGATTCAAGCTTTTTGAAAGAGCTATAATGGCTTTTACAATCGCACGATCATCTTCGTTCTGATGCAGTTCCCGAACAAACGATTGATCGATTTTCAATCGATGTACCGGCAATCGTTTCAAATATGCCAACGAAGAATACCCGGTTCCAAAATCATCGATAGAGAGTTTAATTCCCATTTGGGTAATTTCTTTCAAAATTCGAATTGTTTCCTCCGGATCATCCATCACCTCATTTTCCGTAACTTCAAATTCAATCCACTCCCTTTTACACCCTGTTTCTTGAATCAATGATTCAACTATCGAAATAAAATCTTTTTGCTTGAGCTGTTTAATCGTCAAATTGAGTGAAAGAATCCCCGGTTCTAATCCATCACTATACCATCTTGCAAATTGCGCCATCGCTGTACGCATAACAAACTTATCCATCGCTACAATAAGTCCGGTTTCAATTGCTAATGGGACAAAAACATTTGGAGCGACTACTCCAAGTGTTGGATGATTCCACCGAATCAATGCTTCCATTCCCAATAATTTATCGCTTAATCCGTCCACTTGAGGCTGATAAAAAACACAAAATTCCTCTCTCTCCAGCCCTCTGCGTAAACTTGATTCCAATGCAACCCGTTCATACGCTTGTTCCGTCATATCCTGAGTATAAAAATTGAAACTGTTTCTTCCCTCTTTTTTTGCTTTATACATTGCAGCATCCGCATTTCGTAAAAGCGTATCAGGCGTGTCACCGTCTGATGGGTAAACACTGATCCCTATACTACATGTTACATACAGTTCATGTTGATCAATACAAACAGGCATTTGCATTATTTGAACAATTTTTTCTGCCACTCTACTAACAATTTGTACATCATCGACATAATCGATCATCAAACAAAACTCATCGCCGCCCAATCGAGAAATAGTATCGACATTGCGTAACTGGCTCTGCATCACATTAGCCACGTGAATCAATACCTGATCGCCCACTAAATGTCCGAGCGAATCGTTAATCTCTTTAAAACGATCCAAATCGATAAACAAAATAGCGACATACCGTTCATATCGCTGTGCGTGTTTGATTGCCTGATCCAAACGATCCATAAAAAGTCTTCGATTCGGAAGCTCCGTTAAAATATCATGATTAGCCCTATAATCCAAATGCTCTTCCAACAATTGCCGCCGTTCCATCTCCAGCGCCAATGACATAGTACTCGCCATTGCCATTGTAAAATCCTGCTCTTCAGGTTGCCATTCGTGAACTATGAGTGCTTCGTGACAAACAACACCTACGACTTTTCCACCACGTATGATTGGGATATCCAACATGGAAACAATCCCAAGCGGTTTAAGATATACATCGGTAAATTCTGACGTTTTCGGATCATTTTGTGCATCATCGGCAATGATTAATTCACCTCTTTGCAGCGCAGCAAAGTACAATGGAAAATCATGTTCATGCAACACGGTTCCACACCTATGCTCATCTCTTTGTCGATCGTATAGATCATCACATACGATCATCGACCCATCCGGTGTCATTCTCCATAAACTCACTCTTTCAATCCCTAACGTATCTGCTGAAATTTCTGTTGCTTTCTGAATAGACGATTCTACATTGTCAAAATCGAGCTTTGACCACTCCAAAAGAGCGGTTTGATAGACATGGCTTTGTTCTAATCGCATCAATCCAATTTCAGAAAGTTCCTTAATATATTCTTGTAGAGAATGGGACATAACCGCAAAGCCTTCTTCCATCAATCCGATTTCATCATCATGTTTTTTTGATGGCAAGGCAATATCAAAATTTTTCTTGGCGATCTGTTGAGCCGCTTCCGATAGTGAACTTAACCGTAAGGTCATTTTTCGTATCACCATCCAAGCAAGGATCATCCCTAGAATAATGGCAACTAAGGCATATATACTCCCTTTTTGTATCAATGCAAAAAGCATATGTGATAATTCGGTATCACTAAGTAAAACACGGCTGTATCCTACTATTTCTCCATCCAATCGTATGACACTTAACGTATCTACAACATCATGATGTTTCATTTGATAGATGTCATCAGGTAAAGTTTTTATCCCTATCCATCCCTGACGGCTTGGTTCATCAACCAGAGTCTGATTTACATACCCATCATTGTCAGAGGCACGAATTCTCCCTGATGTATCGATAATGAAAACCATAGATATCCCTGATACTTTTTGGATACTATTTATTAGATCTTTTAGTGTAGAGAGATCATTATTTTGAAGCGGTAAAGCAGCATTTGAGCTGAGCAGCATCGCAATTGATTCGCCCTTTCGGAAAAGCTGTTTTTCCATTTCACGATATTCACTAGCGATCAAATCATTAATAACAAACCCGATCAAAACTGCATGAATGAAAAAAATACTGGTGAGTAAACGTCCTCGTATTGTTCTAAAAAAAATCATTCTACCGGTCCTAAAGCAGCTTCGTATTGTTTCATAAACGACCGAACCGGTTCAAATGTTTTCAAATCAGCATATTCAAATCCATCAATTCCGGCATGTTCCAATAATTTTTTCCCTTCTGGCGTATTCTGTAATCCGATAAGCAAAACTGCCACTTTGTGCGCAATAACCGGATCAACATCAGATCTCACGGAGAGAGCGTTATTTAAAAGCGGGGGAGTTTCCCAGAGTATTTCCAATTCCTCGGCTTTGGCCGGATTTTCTTTCTTCCATTTATTCCAGGCACGCGGCCATGTCGCTGCAATATACGTATCTTTGGTATAGGTATTAAGAATAGCAGAAAAGTGGGAGCCAACATAATAGGGGATCATGTCACGATGGACATTGATCCCGTGCTCCCATAGATAGTATTTGGGCATAATTGCCCCTGCCAACGCACTTGGCGCCGAAAAAGAAATTTTTTTCCCTTTTAATTGCTTAAAATTCATAATATGAGAATCTTTACGAGCAATCAATATCCCTCGAAAAATCGTATCATTTTTCATTTTTGCGATCGGGCCGTAGTTGTGTTCGAAACCTATAATGCTTTGATATGGGTTGGAAAGTGCAAAATGAAACTCCCCTTTTCGAACCCGTTTTTCGTGTTCGACAAAATCTCTCGAAGTAACGAGATCGAATTTCACACCCTCGATGTTATTTTCAAGATAGTTTAGTATCGGTCGATAAGCAATAAACATCTCCTTTGAATCTAAAAAAGCATTAATTCCAAACGCATAATTTTTATACTCTTTTTCAACACCAATTGGTTTGTATGTTCCCTTAGATTTTATAATCTGATCACACCCCACGAAAGTTATTGCGATTAGCAGTAAAGAGATGGCGATTTTCAAATTTTTCAATGTATAACTTTCATTCTATTTTTTGTACATTTCGACAAACAGTATACTAGTTATAAAAAATCATAAAACAATCACAACGACTATTACGAATCTATCATTTCAATTCATCTTTCGGGTATCCGCTGATCCGGATAAAAGCACCGTTTCCCGATACGATCGTGCTGTCTTTTTGGGTAATCGAAAAAAAGAGCTCATTTGTCCCAAATGTCGCTTCTTTGTGTGTAACCGTTT
>JAQULP010000006.1 GCA_028718525.1 Sulfuricurvum sp.
CTCTCGAACCGTTTAACCTACTTAGTTTTCAATGATCGCAAACTCAAACTTAACTCTTCTTTCGAAGCGCCTCATCGTTTGTGGACGGGAATTATAGGGGAAATCTCAAATAATGTCAAGAGGTTTTACGCAAAGATCCGAAAATATTGCAAAAATATTTTATTTTTTGTAGTTTAGGCCCAAATATGTAACATAATTACCCATTTATCTTCTCTAACGTCTGTTTTTTATCTTGACGGATAAATAATTAGTTAATAAAACTCATGTATAATCGCTTTTGTAAAAACCCTTATAAGGAAAAAGCTATGGCTTTATATGATCGCGAATACGCACGCGAAGGTGCTTTTGGTTACGAAAGCGCGCACAAGAGTGAAGCGCAGATCGTTTCGTTTGTTAAAGATACCTATAAATTGTTTGCTGCATCCATGCTAGCAGGTGGAGTAGGTGCTTATGTCGGTATGCCGTTTGCGGGAATCGTTGCGGCAAATTATTGGTGGATTGCGATTCCATGGATGTTGTTTGGTATGTTTGGTCTACAAATGATCAAAAACAAACCGGGCGTCAATATGATCGGATTGTTTGCCTTTACATTTGCCAGCGGTGTCATCATCACTCCGTTACTCAGCCATATTCTTGGAATGGCCGGCGGAGCGACCATTGTCGGAAACGCTTTTTTTATGACGGCGGCATTGTTCGGCGGTCTTAGTTTCTTTGCTATCAAAAGCAGCAGCGATTTTACTACCTGGACCAAACCGATTATGATCGCTTTCTTGATCATTATGGTTGTATCATTGATCAACGTCTTTTTCTTGAAGAGCCCGATGCTCTATGTCGCAATTCAAGCTATTTTCTTGCTGGTAATCAGCATCATGGTATTGATCGATACCCAAAACGTTATCCGCGGTGCCTATGAAACGCCGATGGACGGAGCAATCGCTTTATATCTTGATTTCTTCAATCTTTTCGTCACGTTGCTTCAACTTTTTGGAATCTTCGGAAACAGTGATGACTAATCCTTTCCCCCCGGAACTTCTCCGGGTGGTCGATGCCAATCTCAATCGACTAAAAGAGGGTATCCGTGTGATTGAGGATATAGCGCGCTATGTTCACAATGACAGGGAACTCTCCTCCTCCCTCAAATATCTTCGGCATCAATGCCGTATCGAACCCCTCGAAGAGCTCCTTGCGACACGAGACAGTATTAATGATGTACTGCGTCCGACAATGCAAAGCGAAATGAACCGTACCGATCTACGTTCCATATTAATAGCAAACTATAAAAGAGCTCAAGAGTCGTCGCGCGTTTTGGAAGAGATTTATAAAATAGTGGAACCGAGTCTGAGCGAACGGTTTAAACAGATCCGTTACGAACTCTACACTTTAGAAAAAAAGAACCTCTTATCCGATAAGCACTCCTAATTTAGTACTATCCGACCCATTCTATCTGCTTTATAAAAGACAGATAGTTAATGGCGGCACTCCCCATCATGGCAATGAATTTGTTTTTCAACATACTCTTCAGAAATATGCAGATTGGTGCAAGAGTCTAAAAGCCCATACAATTCCATCTCCGCTCCGGTAACATGCCGGACAATATTTCCTTCTTTATCAATAAATACAAACATCTCATACTTATGTTCATTCTTTTTGATATGATGTGAGAAAATCACATATTCTGCATTGACTAGCTCAGGAAAATGGGTGCAGGAAGCGATATATTTTTCACATTCCCTATTGATCTTTTTAATTTCCAAAAACTCGGTCTGAATCGCATCGCGAAGAACAGGGATAAGATTGGGCATAACCTCGTGTAAATTGGCATATTTTTCAATCCCATGCATCATATTCACCTACATATATCAAATTTAAGTCTCAATAGTATAACTCTTTTTTATCAAAAACACTTAGAAATTTCATTTAAAATATCTCTGTTACCACCGGTTCACCTTAAATTTCTCTACACTGTATGCGAACACTCCGTAAAGGGAAAATGGTGTACAATTTCTGAAAAGAACAGCAAAAAGGGATTTATGCATTCACTGGCTCAACTACGTTCTGGCGAACTCAAAGGGATTACGCGCCTGACACTTTCGGATAATCTTTCCGTATTTCCCGAAGAGATATACGACTTAGCTGAAACCTTGGAGATTTTAGACTTAAGCAACAACCGGCTCCATTCACTCCCTGAAGATCTGAGCCGATTATCCAAACTCAAAATTGCATTTTTTTCGAATAATCTCTTTAACCATCTCCCTTCCTCCTTCAAACAATGTACCCGCCTTTACATGCTTGGCTTCAAAGGGAATCAAATTGAAAAATTCGACGAGGATATTCTCCCCGAAAGCATCAGTTGGCTGATTCTGACCGATAACCGCCTCCAAAGCCTACCGCGATCCATCGGGAAATTAGTGAAACTGCAAAAATGTGCTTTAGCAGGGAACCGGCTCGAATCACTCCCTGATGAGATGGCAATGTGCCGAAATCTCGAACTCCTCCGCCTATCCGCCAATAACCTCCATGAACTCCCCGTATGGCTATGGAGGTTGCCAAAACTCTCATGGTTTGCCTTTTCGGGAAATCCATGCACTGCCAAAACCCAGTTTGAGCTTCAAGAGGTTCCTTATGAATCGTTCGAAGTGGGCGAAAAATTGGGTTCGGGGGCTTCAGGAGATATTTATAAAGCCTATTCCCATCCGCATGAGAAAGAGATCGCCCTCAAAATTTTCAAAGGCTCTATCACCAGCGACGGCTATGCCCATGATGAGATGAATGCCTATATCAGCACGGGTGAGCACCCCAATCTCATCAAAGTCCTCTCAAAATTAGCGGGGGACGAACGTCTGGGTTTGGTACTCGAATACATCCCCAATGTTTACCGCAATCTCGGTCTTCCTCCCGATTTTGAGACCTGTACACGCGATACCTTCACGCAAGAAACATTCTTCACCCCCGAAACCATTCTCGAGGTGGCAAAAGGGATCGCCTCTGCGGCAGCCCATTTGCACGCACGCGGATTGATGCACGGTGATCTTTACGCCCACAATATCCTCATTAATGATGAGGATCATTGCTATCTGGGCGATTTTGGCGCCGCAACGTTCTATGAACCCCATCGCAAAGAGTTTGAACGGATCGAAGTCCGGGCATTCGGATGCCTCATCGAAGATATGCTCGCGCTCTGCCCCGCCAAAGAGGGAGATATCTATAAGAGACTAGAGCAGTTACGAGAACGATGTATGAGTGAAAAGGTAGAAGAGAGACCGCTTTTTAGCGAAATGGTATTTTAATCGCTTGCGTCGTAATAAATACGATCTCAAATTCAAGGTAGTTCAGCGGATAGGTCTCCATCAGCCGTTTTGTCTGTGAAAAATCAAGGACCCTGCGCCCGCCGCTCACCCCGCTGCGCTTGATGTAGCGGAACATCTCTCTGACCGAATCAAACTCCAATGTCGTATGCAGTATTTCAAACTTCGCGTCCAGATATTTATCGGCAATAGCGATCACTTCGTCGCTTGAGCGTAATAAGGGGGTGACTTCCGCACATTCGTGAAGTGTTTTAAACGTCCCCGCCGTAAATATCGCCAAAGAGAGAGGGGTATTAAGCGATGCGAGAGATTTTACAACCCCCTCCAGATCACCCGCCCACTGCAGTGCCGAAGCGGAATAAATACGATCGAAATGTTCACCGCGGAGATCATCAAACAAAGACGGATCGTTAAAATCACCCAACTTCAGCTCGACATTCGAAGAGACGGGGTGATGTTCCAACATCGATGCGGAAAAATCAACGCCGATAAAACGGTCTACTTTCCAGTCGATCAACGAGTAGAGGGTGCCGCTTCCGCATCCCATATCCAAAATACGCTTCGCTCTATCGGAGGTAGAGGCAATCAGTTTTTCGGCAACATGGCGCTGAATAATATTGCGACTGCCGTATTCGGCGGCGTAGCGTGAGAACTCATGACAGGCACTGCTCATCGGCGGTTAACGACCAATGCGATAATAAAAATACACAGTAGACACAAAACAATCGCCGCACCGCTGGGGAGCGAAAAAAGATACGAAGCACTTAGTCCGATAATCACCGAGAGGAGTGCTATGGCGATAGAGAGGAGCGTCGTCGGATAGAATCCCATTCCGAAACGAATGGCAGCTACAGGGGGGATTACCATCAGCGCTCCGATAAGCAAGGTCCCGACAACCCGTATCGAGAGGGCGATTATAACCGCAATAATGCTCACCAGCATAAAGTTGAGCATCGTTACCCGAATCCCTCCGGCACGTGCGACATCCTCATCAAAAGCGATAAAATAGAGCTCTTTAAAAAAAACCAGGAGCAACACCATCGCCAACGATCCGAAAATTCCCATCACCCATAAATCCTGTGTACTGACGGAGAGTATCGAACCAAATAAATAACTGAACAAAGAGGCGTTAAACGATCCGGCCAGCGATACAATAACAATTGCCAAAGCCAGAGAACCCGACAAGAAAATGGCAAGAACGGAGTCTGAATACATCCCATGTACACTGCGCAGATATTCGATCATCCATGAAGCAACCAAAGAAGCCACAACAGCCATCCATAACGGACTCATACCGAAAAGGAGCCCTACAGAGACCCCGACAAGCGATACATGAGCCAGGGTTTCACTAAGGAGAGAATAACGGCGAAGGACAATAAACGAACCGCTCAATGAGGCTAATACGGCGATCATAAGACCGGCGATAAAAGCGCGTTGCATAAACGGATAATTCAACATTTCCAACATATCGCCTCCTTTAATGATTATGGGATACGACATGAGCAGGGGTGCCGTATAATCGGCTCATCTCATCACATCGGTTAAGTTGTGCCGGGTTTTGAGAAACCAGGAGTGTTTGATTGACGAACAGCACACGGGTAATATCCTCTGCAATCACACCGATATCGTGCGTAATAAAGAGAATTGACATTTTTTTGGTACGGTTAAGGGTCCGGAGCAATTCATAGAAACGATGCTGGGATTCGACATCGACACCCGTATTCGGCTCATCGACAATCAAAACATCGGGATTGGATGCCAAGGCACGGGCAATCATTACCCGCTGACGCTGCCCACCCGAAAGGTTACCGATCAAACGGTCCGACAAGTCACTTACCCCCATCAGCTCCATTGCTTCAACGATGGCGGCTTTGTCTTCGTAAGATTCAAATCCTAAAATACCCCGTCGGGCATATCGTCCCATAGCAACCACTTCGCGGACGGTAGCGGGAAACGTATTATCCACCAGTGCGGACCGCTGCGGTACATAACCGATTCGGTTCCAGTCTTTGAAACGGTTTTGCGGGGTACCGAAGAGTTTGATAGAACCCGAAGTCGGCTTTTCAAGCCCTAATAGAAGACGGATAAGGGTCGTTTTTCCGCCTCCGTTAGGGCCGATAACGGCGCAATATTCCCCCGGCAGGATACGAAAGGTAGCCCCTTGCAGAACAAGGTTCCCCTCTCGTTCAAAATTAAGGGCATTGACGTCGAAAAGGCTTGGGGAAAACTTCAACGGCACTCCATAGCTTCACGCAATTTATTCAGATTCTCTCGCATTATCGAAAGATAGGTTTGATGCGATTTTAACTCATCTTCACTGATATTTTCCAACGGCTGAAGGCTTTGTGCTTTTGTCCCGGTTTCTCTGGCAATCGTCTGAGAAACATTGTCGTTGATAAATTCTTCAAAGAAAATGGTTTTTACCCCGTGTTTTTTTACCACGGCGATAATATCGGCAATATTTTTTGCACTCGGCTGTTCATCGCTTGAGAGGCCGATTACCGATACCTCTTCAAGATTATTGGAGGCGCTAAGATAGCCAAAGGCATCATGATTGGACACAAGGGTACGATTGCGGCATTCGGCCAATCCGCTCAAAAATTCCCCCTTCAATTTTTCAAGTTCGTGAATGTAAGTTGCTGCATTGTTATGAAAAGCATCTGCTTGAGCCGGATTGATTTTGGCGAATTCCCCTTCTAACACCTGTGTCATCTTGATCATATTGTCGATATTGAGCCAATAATGGGGATCATACGCATCCTCTCCATCTTCATCGTCCGCTTCAAAGTGATGATGCCCCCCTTTCATCAATACGACTTTTTTGCTCATATCCAGCGTCCGTGTCGACTGCGGGAGGGTATTTTTAAAATTTTCGGCCCAGGTTTCGAATCCCGCACCGTTATAGACGAATAATGTGGCGTTCGAAATAGCGGCTACCTGTGTAGGGTTGGGTGAAAACATATGGGCATCGCTCCCCAGCGGGATAATAATACGAACATCCATCCCCTCCCCCGCAACAGCACGTGCCGATTCATAGAGAGAAAACGTACTGACATAAACGATAGGGGCTTCAGCACGATTCCCCTGCTCCTTATGAGATTGCGGGGCAAAAGAGAAAATTATCATCACGAATGCGGCGAGTACGACGGTAAATAGTATAATTTTTTTCTTTTCCACAGCTTATACCTTTGAACTTTATTGCCGGAGATTACACGCTTTTGAAAAATACCGAAATGAGACCAAAGCCTACGAAACGGCAAAGACAAACGCTTCAACAATCCCCTAAAACTCAAGAATTTTAGTCTAAAATTGTTTAAATCCTCGAACCTATTGGTTACATCCTTTCATAAAGGGTTCATCAACACTATGCTATAATCGCGAACTTTTTAAAAAATCAAGGATAAACATGACAGGTATTCTGCTCATCGTGCAGATCGCACTGGTCGTTATGATCACCATTGCGGTATTGCTCCAAAAAAGTTCCAGCATCGGATTAGGTGCCTATAGCGGCTCCAATGAATCGGTTTTCGGAGCAAAAGGACCAGGTAGCTTTTTGGCCAAAGTAACCTTTTTTCTCGGATTTGTTTTTGTAGTCAATACGGTCGCATTAGGCTATTTCTACGCTCAACAAAAAAATGCTTCCGTTGTCGACTCAATGATCGAAACAACAGAAGTATCAGCGCCAACAATTAATGTTGTAAACGATACGAACGCTACCAAATAATACGAAAGGGAATTTCATGCTAAACGAAGTGTATCAATTTTGTGAAGAGAAAATGCAAGGGAGTATTGATCATATGATCAGTAATTTCCGTACTCTCCGTACCGGGAAAGTAACCACAAAAATTCTTGACAACGTTCGTGTTGACAGTTACGGTTCTATGGTACCTATCGATCAAGCAGCCAGTGTTTTAGCGACGGATGCGACGACCATTACAATCTCTCCGTGGGATAAATCTATGCTTTCCGTCATTGAGAAAGCGATCATGAAAGCCGATATCGGGGTAAATCCGAATAATAACGGAACCGAAATCAAGCTTTTCTTCCCGGCGATGACGGTCGATCAACGTCACGATACCGTCAAAAAAGCCAAAGGGATGGCGGAAGACGCCAAAGTCGGTGTCCGCAATGACCGTAAAAAAGCAAATGACAAAATCAAAGTTCTTGAAAAAGATAAACTGATTACGCAGGATGAATCTAAAGTCGCCCAAGATAAAGTGCAAAAAATCACCGACAAATACATCGCAAAAATTGATGAAACGCTCAAAAACAAAGAGCAAGATATTTTGACGGTGTAATCATGGACGTTAAATCAATTTATATGAACGCCAATGCCATGCTCGAAGGGCATTTCAAACTCAGTTCGGGAAACCATTCGCAATACTATCTTCAATCGGCAAAGGTCTTGGAAGATCCGAAAACGGCAAAATTGCTTGCCGATGCGCTAGCGGTGAAAATCCAGGAAAACGGAATCGAAATCGATACCGTCTGCGCTCCTGCCCTGGGCGGCCTTATCGCCGGATTTGCCCTGGCGACGGCTCTTGACAAACGCTCTATTTTTGCGGAACGGGTCAACGGTGAAATGCAGATTCGCCGAGGATTCGAAATCAGTGCAGGTGAAAAAGTTCTCATCTGTGAAGATATCATCACAACCGGCGGTTCCGCTATGGAGGCGGCCAAGGCTGTCGAAGCCCTCGGCGGCATCGTTGTCGGTTTTGCCGCTTTGGCAAACCGCGGATTCTGCAAACGGGAGGGAAGTGAACTGGAACGCAAAGCCAACTGTGCGTTGCCGGAAGGGAAACCTCTTTTTGCCCTTGCCGATTTTAATTTCGAGATGTATGCACCGGAGAGCTGCCCCCTCTGTGCCGACGGGTCTGAAGCAATTAAACCGGGTTCCAGAGGAAACTGATGTCTGAAAAATTCAAACTCGATATGGCCCATCTGCAAAAAGTGCAGCGTACCATTCGTAAAGCGGGAAATATTTTCCCTAACGAACAAGAACTTGTCAACACGCTGGAAGAGTTGATTATCAAAGCGCAAGACGACACCTCGCTGAATACCTACTACCATATGGCACAGTATCTCAAGCAACGCCTTAAAGAGCTCAAAGCCAACCTTGATCGCCCTGTCGAAGCGGTAGACACCGCTTTGGAAGATTTAGATTGGTCTATCAGTTATCTGCAATGGCTTGTTAGCGAACAACCCAAAGAGTCATAAGGCGCAATAGAGCGCCTCACTCACGAGTCTCGCCGCAACTTCCCGTTTCCCGTCAATCGTAATCGATATCGGAAGTCCTCTCAAGGCCCGTTTTTCTTCCAGATTTACCACTTTGACAACCAGTTTTACGGTAGGGGCATATCGGATAATAGTTTCGCATATCACCCTTTTTTTCTCAAGATTATCCAGAGTGACAATAACACTCACCGCCTCTTTCGTACACAATTTATCCAAAATAGCTGTTTTGGACATATCGCCGAAATACACCTCCTGTCCATCTTTCAGCGCTTCTTGGACGTGTTTGTAGCTGTTATCGGCAATAACGTAGTCTACCCCTTCGGCACGTAACGCTTTGGCCACAAATTTTCCTACGACACCGTAACCGCAGACGATGATATGGTTTTGTCGCCCCGGAAGCATCGCAAACGTCTCCGTCACACTCACATCTTTGAAAAAATAACTGCTGATGCGTGAAAGGCTAGCCAAGATGAAGGGGGTAGCAATAATCGACAAAACAACAACCAAAACCAAAAACTGGGCCAGCTCATCCGGTATTAAGTGCTTATTCCCAGCCAAAGCGAATATAGCAAACGAGAACTCCCCGACCTGGGAGAGGGCTATCGCCGTTTTAAAAGCGATCTTTCCCTGCGAATTGATACGGACGATTCCAAATATAATGACGGCTTTTATCACCATGACCGCGAGAAGAATCGCTAAAATTTCAAACAGATGCTCCGAAAAAAGACTCAAATCTATCTTCATTCCGACCGTGACAAAAAAAGTTCCCAACAATAAATCTTTGAACGGAGCGATATCGGTTTCAACCTTATGATGATAGCGTGTCTCGGCAATAATCATCCCGGCGACAAAGGCCCCCAAAGAGTAAGTAAACCCGGCATAAGAGGCCAGAAGCGACGACGCGACGACAATCACAAGAACCGATCCCATAAAGAGCTCATCCACTTCACTGGAGGAAGAAAAATGGAGAAGCCACGTCATCAACCGTTTACCGATGATAAACAGCAATCCGATAACGACCAAGGCACTCAGAACGGTCTGAATCAAAACATCCGCTATATTCTCCCCCCCTGAGCTCAAAAATCCGATCAAAATCAAAATCGGAATGACGGCAATATCTTGAAAAATCAAAATACCGGTCGCTTTTTGGCCGTAAGGCCGGGCAATCTCTTTGGTCGATTTGAGATACGTCAATACTACGGCCGTCGACGAAAGCGAAAGCGCCATCGACGAGATCAAAGCGGTATTCAGTGAAATTCCCAAAATACCGTATGCCAAAGCAAAAAAGATGAGAGCCGAGACAAGGACCTGAAGGGATCCGTTAAAAAAGACGTCGGTTTTCATTGTGGAAAGTCGCTGAAGCGATACCTCCAGACCAATGGTAAACATCAAAAAAACCACACCAAATTCAGCAATCATCTCCAAGGTGTGCGAATCGGCCATATGGCGTAAATCAAATGCGTAGGCAACGGTTACCCCGGTTAGGATATAACCGATAATTTGAGAGATTCCTAAACGCTTGAGGATCAGGTTGACGACAATCGAAATTCCTAAGGCTATCGTCACGTAATAAAGGGCTGATTCCATTGAGTTCCTAACGCTTTATCCACCATGACGGTGCACTCAGCAAAATTGCATACTTATTTTTATAGTTGGAGTAGCTTTTTATAAGCCTTCAAAGTATATAATACGTTCCTTAAGAAGAACGGCTATTTGTCGAGATTTTGGATCGTACCGACCCATTTAACCCCATATTTAGACCCGAATGATCAAGGAACCACATCAATGACCAAGTATATTTTCGTAACCGGCGGCGTACTCAGTTCTCTCGGAAAAGGGATTACGGCAGCCAGTATCGGTGCACTCCTCAAACACTCCGGGAAACAAGTCGGAATGCTTAAAATCGATCCGTACATCAATGTCGACCCGGGGACGATGAGTCCGCTGGAGCACGGCGAAGTATTCGTTACCAAAGACGGAGCCGAAACCGATTTGGATATCGGAAACTATGAGCGGTTTCTCGATGCCTCCTTTTTGCGAACCAGCAATTTTACGACCGGACAAGTCTACAGCAGCGTTATCGAGCGTGAGCGCAGCGGCGGCTATCTCGGCCAAACCATTCAGGTTGTCCCACATATCGTCGGGGAGATCGTCGATCGTATCAAAAAAGCGGGTGAAGAGCACGATATCCTTGTCGTTGAACTCGGCGGTACCGTCGGCGATATTGAAGGACTTCCGTACATGGAAGCGATCCGCATGATGAAGCATGATGATGAAGTTGCCGGGACATTTTTCATTCATGTAACCCTGATCCCGTTCATCAAAGCGGCCGGTGAACACAAAAGCAAACCGACTCAACATTCGGTCCAAGAGTTGCGCCGTATCGGAATCACGCCGCAAATGATCATCGCTCGAAGCGAAGAGCGCCTTCCAAAAACCTTCAAGAAAAAACTGGCCCTTGCCTGTGACGTCAGCTCCGACAGTATTATCGAAGCGATGGATGAACAAACGATTTATGCCGTGCCGCTCAGTTTTCTTCACCAAAACATCCTTGCCCCGATTGCCAAAGAACTCGATCTCGGTGAACTCAAACCGGACATGGAACAGTGGGATTCTCTCGTCAAAAAAATCGTCTCTCCGAAATACCATATCACGATCGGTTTTGTAGGGAAATACCTCGAACTGAAAGAGTCGTACAAATCCCTTATCGAGTCTCTGATCCATTCGGGCGCCCATCTCGATACCCGGGTTCAAATCAATTGGGTCGATTCCGAAAAAATTGAAACCGGAGGGGCTGAAGCATTGCTGGCCGATTGTGATTCGGTTCTCGTCGCCGGCGGCTTCGGAAACCGTGGCGTCGAAGGAAAAATCGAAGCTATCCGCTATGCCCGCGAAAACCGTATCCCTTATCTGGGGATCTGTCTGGGAATGCAGCTCTCCATCGTCGAATACGCACGCAATGTATTGGGGTATGCAGATGCCAATTCAATCGAATTTAATCCGAATACGACCCATCCGATGATCTATCTGATCGATAACTTCATCGACCAATCCGGAGAAAAACAGCTTCGGACCCACCATTCACCGATGGGGGGGACCCTTCGCCTGGGTGAATATCCGTGTGAAACCAAAGAGGGATCGAACCTCCGCAGAGCCTACAATAACCAACCTCTGATCTATGAGCGCCATCGCCACCGCTATGAAGCCAATCCAACCTATCGTGAAGCGCTGGAAAATGCCGGAATGATCGTTACCGGAGAGTCCCACGGTCTGATTGAAGCGGTTGAGATTCCGTCCCATCCGTGGTTTTTAGGGGTACAGTTCCATCCGGAATTCACCTCACGCCTTCAAAGCCCGAATGCCTCTATCCTCGGATTTGTAAAAGCAACTTTCGAACATGTCAATCCTGCCTGAGGTACCTCTTCTCAATCACAGTACTCTGGGGAGTTTTTTAGCGCGTCGCTTCGAGGCGCAAAGTGAAAGACTCTCCGATATTCCCCATCCCGATCAGCTTAAAGACGCCCCCAAAGGGGCTGAACGTTTGGCACGCGCCATTCGTAATCAAGAACGGATCGCCCTGGTCGGCGATTACGATGTCGACGGCGTCACCTCTACCGCAATCGTCAAACGTTTTTTTGACCTTATCCCCTATCCTCTGGTCACCGTTATCCCTAACCGTTTTACCGACGGATACGGTGTTTCACGAGGGGTGTTGGAACGACTCGATGCGGACGTCATCTTTACCGTCGATAACGGGATCAATGCGATAGAGGCGGCACAAGTATGTAAAGAGCGGGGAATCGATCTGATCATCACCGATCACCATACCCCGGGAGACACCCTTCCCGATGCCTACGCCATTGTCAATCCCAAACAGAGCGATTGCCCCTACCCTTTCAAAGAGATCTGCGGGGCACAGGTAGGATGGCTCCTGATGGGACAGCTCAAACAGGAACTCGGATTAGCAATCAATATGCGGCAGTTTTTCCCTTTTTTGGCGCTGGCGGTTATCGCCGACGTAATGCCGCTGGTGGGCATTAACCGCGCTATCGTCAAAGCGGGGCTTGAGATGATGCGAAGTTCCCATCTCGCCCCTTTTTCCCTGATTCGGGATTTCCTGAACCGATCATCCATCTCTTCCGAAGATATCGCCTTTCAGATTGCCCCTCGGATAAACTCGGCGGGGAGACTCGAAGATGCCAAAATTGCCCTCGATTTTTTATTAGCCGATACCACCGAAAAAGCGTACCATCAGTTTGAACTCCTCACCGCACTCAATACGCTGCGCAAAGAGACTGAAGCACAGACAACGGCTGAAGCGATGCTCCGTGTCCATCCGAACGATTCGGTCATCGTTGTCGCGCATGAGGGGTGGAATGAGGGTGTGGTCGGCATCGTTGCCTCGCGTTTGGTAAACCATTTTCAAAAACCTGCCATCGTTTTAAGTATCCATAACGGTATTGCCAAAGGCTCCGGCCGCAGTATCGGCAATGTCGATCTTTACCGTCTCATCAAATCCCAGGAGGATCTTTTGGGCAAATTCGGCGGCCACAAGATGGCGGCTGGCTTATCGATGGATTCACACAATGTGGAGGCGTTTCGAATCGGTATAAATGCCAAAGCCAAAGAGGTTGATCCCGCCGATTTTATCCCGGTTAATGAAATTATCGGTGAGCTCGAGCACGAAACGATTAATTTTCAGCTACTCGAGCTTTTGGAACAATTCGAACCCTACGGTGAAGGGAATCCGCGCCCCCGATTTTTAATCCGGGATGCCGAAGTGGTGGCGGTTAAACTCTTCGGAAGCGACCAATCCCATAGCCGTTTAGAACTGCGTCCCAACAAAGTGAGTCCAAAAACGATAGAGATGATCGCCTTTCGACGCACCCTCGATACTCCGGAAGATAAAAAAATTTCGTGCAGTTATACCGTCAATAAGAACGAATGGGCCGGACGTGTCTCTATTCAACTCATGGTGGAGCGGGTATTTTGATTTTCAAAGGGATCATCTTATGGTTCACAGGGTTGATAATAGCCGGTTGTGCTTCTTCGGATGGGGTGCTCCCCTACCCGCTCACCGTTTCTGAAGAGGGGCTTGGTTCAATTCATCCGGATACTCCGTTTGAAGAGGTCAATACCCGACTTGTCGGTTTTACCTTCGATAAATTGACTCAAATTTCTCCGGAACATCCTGAGATCATCTTCCGTCTTAAACGGGGGAACACCGTATTCGCCCAGATTCTCTCGGATAATTCGGGAAAAAAAATTGCCCGCATGGATATCCTCTCACCGCTGATTAAAAACAAACACCGCCTGGGGCTCGATGATCCACTCCCCCAAATAGCTGAAATTGAGTGTAGGGATCATACGTGCCGTTACCGGGAAGAGCCCTCGCTTATGTACACCATTGACGACAACCGGATCATTCGCGAAATAACCTATCAAAGGCTATAATACGTCATGGATACATTTTTTATTGAATTTCGCGATCCCCTTTTCGGTATCGTCGTCTTTTTTATCCTCCTTTTCATCCTCTCCTTTTTAAGCTATTGGTGGGGGCGCTACAAAGCGGCCAAAGAGCACCGGGATCTTGAATCGTTTTTGGGAAAATTCGAATCGCTTGAAGAGGGGGAGAAGCTTACCGAACAGGTTCAGACCAATTCTCTCTCATCCGAGTCATGGCTATTGCTGGCGCAGAGTTTCGAGCATCAAGGAAATTACGAAAAAAGCGTCGAAATTTATCATGCCCTACTCTCCAAAAACCGTGACCCTATTTTTCAAAAAGATGCGTTGCTCTTGTTGGGAAAAAGCTTTTTCAAAGCCGGTTTTTTGGAACGTTCACGGCAGACCTACCTCCAAATTCTCCAAAATGCCCCCCGCACCCCGCAAGCCCTCCATTTTTTGGTGCTGATCTATGAACAGCTTCAGCAATACGACAAGGCGTTGGAAGTGATGGAATCGCTCCACGAACTCTCCCCGGAAACGGTTAACGAAAAGCTCTATCTGGAGTGCCGCATCCTCATCAGTAATCACCGAATCCCCATCGACGAAAAAGCCCAAAAACTGATTGATTTTTACGAAACGCACCGTCATTTGGGGTATATGATCTTCGAATGGCTTTTTACCTACCGTCCGCAATTAGGATGGAGCCATTTCGATCAATCCCTGAGCAAACGTTTGAGCGATATTTTATGGCGTCTCAGAGATGAAAATCTTGATTTGGATATAATTTCACGTAACACTTATCTGCGTGAACTTTTTAGCGCTAAAGGTTCGGTTGAATTGGCGGAGGGGAGTTCTCTATTCGAACTTGATACGCTGATCGCACTACGTCGCTGCGGTACCCTCAAAGCAACGATTCAATTCGAATACACCTGCGGTGAGTGCAAACAAATTTCATTTTTACCGTTTCATCGGTGTCCCCACTGCCATGCGATCGATTCCGTGGATGTGATAATGAATCTCTCAAAGGAACGGTTTGAAGAAAATAACTCTCTTCAGTGACGGCTCGGCACTCGGGAACCCTGGACCGGGCGGATACGGAGCAATTTTACGCTACGGTGATAAAGAGCGGATTATCAGCGGCGGCGAAGGGCATACGACCAATAACCGTATGGAACTTCTCGGGGTGATTGAAGGGCTTCGTGCGCTCAAAGAACCCTGCGATGTCACCATTATTTCCGATTCGAGCTATGTGATACGGGGTATTAACGAGTGGCTGGAAGGGTGGATCAAACGCCGTTTTGCCAAGGTGAAGAATCCCGATCTTTGGCAGGAGTATATCCGTGTCTCTGAGCCCCATAAGATTGAAGGAGTCTGGGTTCGAGGGCATAACGGCCACCCCGAAAATGAAAAATGCGATCAAATCGCCCGTGAGGAAGCGGAAAAATTCAAAAACGGATTAAAATAAAAGGACGTTTCCCGACAAAAGGGATACGTGGCGATTCAGCCCATCGGAACACCCTCCGATGATAAAACTTAGTGAAAGGAATTTTAATTTTATGAACGATTTACAGACCCTGCAAGAACGTTTAGGGTACACATTTCAAAACAAAGAGCTCCTTATTGAAGCGCTGACGCATAAAAGCTACAAACAGCCCTACAATAATGAGCGCCTTGAGTTTTTGGGAGATGCGGTACTCGATTTAATCGTCGGCGAATACCTCTACAAAAAATTTCGAAATTTCGATGAGGGAAAACTATCGAAAATGCGCGCATCATTGGTTAATGAAGGGGGATTTACCTCTTTGGCTACCCATCTAAAACTCGGGGAACATATCTACCTCTCCAACGCTGAAGAAAACAACAGCGGACGGACCAAAAGTTCTCTGCTCTCCAATGCCTTCGAAGCGGTGATGGGGGCCATTTATCTTGAAACCGGACTCAAAAAGGTTCAGGAGATTACGATCGGATTGCTTGAACATGTTCATCCCGATATCTCTCTCGACTCCCTTTTTAAAGACTACAAAACCTCTCTTCAAGAGCTCACACAGGCTCATTACGGGACAACACCCGAATATCAGCTCATCGCCGCGCACGGGCCGGACCACAAAAAAGAGTTTGAAGTCGCCGTTATTATCGACGGGAAACGGTATGCCTCCGCTCAGGGGAAAAGTAAAAAACAAGCGCAGCAAGAGGCAGCGCAAATCGCATTGGAAATGCTGCAAAAGGAATTACTATGACACTAGGGACTCATAGCCAGAGTCAACATCTCAGGTTAGCTCATCGGGACTTGGTTCCGATGGCGTCAGGAAAATAGATGAACCGCTTCGGAGAACGTTTTACCATTACCACCTTCGGCGAATCGCACGGAAAAGCGATCGGCTGTGTCCTTGACGGAGTCCCGGCGGGGCTTGCAATCGATGAAGCGTACATTCAAAGCGAACTCGACCGACGCCGTCCGGGGCAGAATGAGTTTGCCACCGCGCGTAAAGAGGCCGACAAGGTAGAGATTCTCAGCGGTATCTTCGAGGGGTTCACTACCGGTACGCCGATCATGATGGTGATTTACAACACCGATCAAAAAAGCGGCGATTACTCGAACGTTAAAGATATCTTCCGTCCGGGTCATGCCGATTTTACCTACTTCCATAAATACGGTATCCGCGATTACCGCGGAGGAGGACGATCAAGCGCGCGCGAAACCGCCGCCCGGGTGGCGGGAGGAGCGGTTGCCAAACTGATGCTCGCGCAGCTGGGAATCTCTTTTCAAAGCGGTATCAGCGCCATTCACGGGATCGAAGCGCAGAACCTTGATTTCAATTACCCGCCGCAAAGTCCTATCTATGCCCTTGACCCTTCTGTCGAAGAGGCGCAGAAAGGGGCTATTCTCGAAGCTAAAAATGCCCATGACTCCGTCGGCGGTGTGGCTACGGTCAAAATTTCAGGGTTACCTATCGGCTTGGGCGAAGGGCTTTATTATAAACTCGATGCCGTCCTCGCTGAAGCGATGATGGGGATCAACGCCGTCAAAGCGGTTGAAATCGGGGAGGGAATTCACAGTTCGGAACTTCTCGCCAGCCAGAATAACGATCCGATTGCCCCGGAAGGGTTCAAATCCAATCATGCCGGAGGGATTCTCGGCGGGATGAGCAACGGTGATGACGTACTCCTGCGCGTCCATTTCAAACCGACACCCTCCATCTTCATCGAGCAAGAGAGTATCAATACCGCTTCCGAAAGCGTCCATGTCTCCCTCAAAGGGCGACACGACCCTTGCGTCGCCGTACGCGGTTCGGTTGTCGCTGAATCCATGGCGGCACTGGTTGTCGCCGATATGCTGCTCCTGAATATGGGACGAACGATGCACGGTGTAACGAACTACTATCAATAATTGTCTCACTTAAGATTTTTTTCGCTACCATAAAGAATTCCTATCAAAGGGTTCTTTGTGATCAGTACCGCACAAAATTGCTACCTACTCGATACCTCCGTCATCTTGGATGATCCTACCAATCTGCTTCGTATCAGCGATGAAAACAAAAACGGTATCCTCATAACCAATATCGTCCTAGGCGAGCTTAACAGCAAGAAAGACGATATGCGCTCCGAAGCGGGGTTTCAGGCACGGGAGTTTTTCCGTCTAGCCGATGCGGCGTGGGGAGAACCGATCAGCTCGGTCGAACTCCCTCAATGCGTGCGCGATCGGATCGACCTTTCCTTATGTCAACATGACCGTTATTACCGTCTATCGCTCAATTTTGACCGCTCACTGCACGGGGGTGAAGCAAAACTGATCGATCTTTTTATCGTCCATCGTGAACATTACCGGATCAGTTCCTCTTTCTCCGAGCCCAAGGGGATCAACGATGCCAAGATCGGAGAAATAGCGGATGATTACGACCTCATCCTCCTGACCAACGATATGTCGTTCCGAATAGCCGCCGAAATCAGGGGGATCCAGACCCAAAGCATTCGCAACAGCAGTGTTGAGGCCCCGGATGAGATCGATTTTACCTACAGCTATGAATACGAAGAGGTTCCTGAGCTCCCTGCCGAAGAGATCCATCATAATTTCGATCAAATCACGTTTATCCAAAAAGCGCTCAGTACCGCCAACGAAAAATATGAAACCGGGATACAGCGCCATGCTTTTTGCTTTAATAACCAAATCGAATGGTGCGATTTTGATCGCCGTTTCGGTGAACATTTCAATGAAGAACTCGTACGTCCGCTCAACTTGGAGCAGAAATTTTATTACGCCATGATGACCCATCCCCAAAATTACGTCACGGTCGTATCGGGTTCCACAGGGTCCGGAAAAACACTCGTCGCTCTCCAGGCGGGATTAGAGTTGGTGGAAGAGGGGATTGTCGAAGGGATCGTCTACGCCCGTAACACCGTCACGTCCAATGACCAGCAAGCGGAACTCGGTTTTAGAAAAGGGGATGAGGAGCAAAAACTCGGATTTTTCATGTACCCCCTCTACGCAGCAATCAATTTTACAATCGAGCATCAAAGCAAACGGTCGATTGATGCACGGGTTGAATACACGGGTAACACTAATTCCGTCAAACGGGAAAATGCTACCGAAGTCTTTATGAAAAAATACAATATTGAGGTTATGGACATCGCCCATATGAGGGGAACCACTATCTCACGAAAATTTGTCATCATTGACGAAGCCCAAAACATGACCAATGCCACCCTCAAACTCATCGGCACCCGTATGGGGGATGAAACCCGTCTTGTGGTGATGGGAGATCCGGGTCAAATCGATCATCCGTTCCTCTCCAAACGGCGTAATGCCCTTGTCAGTCTGTTGAATAAAGCGCAACATGCCAATTTTGTTGCCGGTATTCAATTGCGACACACTATCCGCAGTGAAGTCGCCGACTGGTTTGACAAAAACTTTTAAGGCTATCAGTTATGGATAACGTCTTACTCTATTCCATCGAATCGTTCCCTCCCCTTAGGGAATCCATACAAAAAATCAATGCACTGTTTTCAGCCCAGGAGGTAGATAGGAGTGCCCTTGCGCGCGTCATCGAAGCAGACCCCATCCTCTATACCGATATCCTCCGATTTGCCAATGCCCCCCAACACGGATTCCGTAATCCGATCAAATCCATTGCTCAAGCCGCATCGATGTTCGGACTGCACTCCATACGGGGCATGGCATTGAACGCAGCGTTTAAAGCACATCCGTTTACCGATGTTTCCCCCTATCAAATCAGTACGGATGAATGGTACAAAACGATGGGACTTCAGCAACGCTTTTTGGAACTCTGGCTGAACAAACAGCACCGTCCCTTATTGCAATCGCTGGGGGGACTCACGTTTATTCTCGAAATCGGTCGCTTGGTTGCCTCCTATGCCCTCATGTTCACCGATAATCCGTATCGGTTTACCAAAAAAACCCCTTATGAGCTTGCACTCGAAGAAAAAAACATCATTGAAGTTTCCGGGGATGAATTGGCGGCCAAACTGTTTGAGTTATGGAATTTCGACCCTCTGCTTGTCGATTCACTCCGTAATTCACTCACTCCCGCCAATGGGAAAGAACCCCGAATATGTGCAGCGATAGAGTGTGGAAGGCGTCTTTTTACACTCGGAGGGGTTGAACCGTTTGAGACCGTAATTCCGATTCTCAACGAATATAATTTTTCCGTCGAAGATGCCAAAGCAGCGTATGAAACCCTACTCAAGGAATGACCTATGACACAACCGCCGACACTCAATGACCTTAAAGCCGTTACCTCACAGCTCTCTGTCCTCTACGTTGAAGATGAAGCGATGCTCCGAGAAGGGCTGCAGAGCAGTTTGCGCCAGTTGTTTGGAAACGTAGAGGTGGCCGAAGACGGTGCGATAGGATTGGCCCTTTATGAAAATGCCCAATTTGATCTTATCATTACCGACATCTCGATGCCGAATATGGACGGGATAACGATGATCCGTAAAATAAAAGAGCATCATCCCCAAGCACACATTATCGTTACTTCGGCCCAAAACGACAGTGACCGCCTGCTTGAGCTGATCAACCTAGGGGTTGATCGATTTCTCACCAAGCCGATCGGTAAAATTGCCCTGATTGAAGCACTCTATTCGATTGGAAACATGCTTATCGCAATTAAACAAGCCGAAGCGTATCGCCGTGAACTTGAGCAAAAAGTACGGCTACTAAACACCTATATCAAAAAAGATTCCTTAAAAGCCGCGGCGACCTCAACCAATCCGGTGCTCTCAAAAAAAGAAGAGGAACACCCCCATCAAGATTATCACGAACACCTTTTGGATGAAGAGTTGGACGAACTGAGGGATTTGAACGAAGAGTTGGATCACGATATCCTCCTCGCATTTCAAAACAACAGAATCGATTTAGCCTACGTAACCCGCCTTTCCAACCGATACGAACGTTACGGTGCGATTCTCGCCCGTCACCATGCTTTTATTGACATAGGTGTAGGTCTGCACTCTATGGCCCGTGAATTCAGCACCCATCAACAAACGTTTATCGAGCGTCTCTCTTCAATCCGGGAACTTTTGGAAAGTTTCAATTTTACACTGATCACGTTTCGAAAAAATGTTTTGGAAAAACATTCGCATAACCCTACGTTTTACAATGCGTCACTCTTGAGTGATATTGCGATGATACAAAACCTTCTGAACCAAACCGAAATCGATGGCGATATTGAGTTTTTCTAATGAATGATTTAACACTTTTGTATGTCGGATCGAATGCACAGATCATAGCTTCTTTCCGACGTTATACCACAAAAGTAATCGTCGTAAATGCCGAAGAGGAAGCCTATTCAACCCTTTCTCAGGAGAGTTTTGACGGAATTATTGTCGAAAATCTGGTAGAGATAGCATCATCCCTATCTCTGCTTGAGCGGGTAAAAATGGTCAAAAAAAGCATCTTGACCCTCCTTATCACCCTTCATCCCGACCAAGACAGCCTCTTGCGTGCGATTGATCTTGGGGTAAACGGAGTAGTAACGCAACCGTATGATGAGACAAAAATAGCGGCCATTTGCAAGAAACTTTTTTTCACCTCGCTCAAAAATACCCAACTGCTCAAAAAAAACCTTCTCCTCAATCAGTATAAAAATGCCCTGGATGCATCGCTCAATATCTCAAAAACCGATACCGAAGGGAAAATCATTTACGTCAACGAAAAATTTTGCCAACTCGCAGAATACAGTGCCTCAGAAATTATCGGAAAAACGCACCGCCTCTTTAAACACCCAGAAACCTCCAAAAAACAGATGGAGACCCTTTGGAATACCATCCAATCCAAAAAGGTATGGCACGATACCATTGTGAATCGGACCAAAACAGGAAAATCCTTTTACAGCGATACCTTTGTCATTCCCATCTTAGATGAACATAATACCATTATTGAATACATGGATATGCGGATTGATGTCACCGCTTTGCATGAACGCCAACGCTATATGCAGCAGGTTTTGGACGCACAAAGTACGATGATCGTCGTTTTCGAAAAAATATCGATCCATCGCTGCAATCAGCGTTTCCTCGATTTTTTCAATCTGGATTCGTTGGAAGCGTTTTTGCGAATCCACAAATGTCTGTGCGATATCCTGATAAAAGCCCCGGATTGTTTTACCACGGAATCTTTTCGGGCATGGCTCCAATCGCCTACGAATACCCGCGATATTAAAATAGCCATGATGAATACCGATAATCAGGTCCGTATTTTCAAAGTTTCCAAAACTATTTTAGAAAATCCCGAAGGGAGTATAGAAGCTATCGTCTCGTTTACCGACATTACCGAAATTGAAAACTACCTCTATACCCTCCAAGCCAAAATCAATGAAGCGACCGAAGCGATCCGCGGCCAACAGCAGCAGTTGATTGCACAATCACGCGCAGCCGCACTGGGGGAGATGTTTGATAATATTGCCCATCAATGGCGCCAGCCTATCGGTGCCATCAACAATACCATCATCAATGCCGAATTTGCCCTTGAGCTCGGAGGGATGAGTCAAGAGGAGATTCTCAAAACGTTTGAGCAAATCAGTACCTACACCGAATTCCTCTCCAAAACGATCGACGATTTCCGCAACTTTTCCAACCCCGATAAAGAAAAGACCCATTTTTGCCTGCACGAGAGCATTACCCAAACCATCGGAATTATTCAGGGGGCCTACGAGATGAACCAAATTCATCTGACGTATGAACCCGACAGCGCATTTACCGCGTTTAAGGTATACGGACCGCAGGGGGAACTCTCTCAGGTGATCTTGAATATCCTCAGCAATGCCCGTGATGCGTTAAAAGAAAAACAAATTACCTCCGGTGAAGTTCGTATCGATCTTAGCGGTACGGAGGATACGGTAACAATCAGTATTGCCGATAACGCGGGTGGGATCCCGGAAACCGTTCTTCCGAAGATTTTCGACCCCTATTTCAGTACCAAAAACAAAGCGCAAGGGACGGGAATAGGGCTTTATATGTCAAAAATTATTATTGAAAAGCACTACAGCGGTAAACTTGAAGCGCATAATGAAGAGAAAGGGGCCGTCTTCTCGATCACACTTCCGATCGAGAAAAACGTATAGGCAAAGGGCTCATTTCTAAAAAGAAAAGAGCGCGGAGCCTTAAATAGGCAATACTCTGATCTTTTGTGAAAGCTTCTCTTTCAACGTCGCTTCGATAGCGTATAAGGTTCCGGTACTGGAGCTGGCACATCCGTTACATGCCCCTAAATAGCGGATATAAACATCGATATAATCCGGAGAGTCTTTAATATCGATGACTTCCATATTACCGCCGTCCATAATCAAAAATTGACGGATTGAATCATCGACGACACTGTCAATAGCTTTGATCTTCTGAACCAATGTCATCGCTTCAAAATCACCGTGCGTTCCGGCATCCGCCGCTGCACGCATTTTTTCCTGATCCATCTCAGCACGAACGTCCGCCAAAATATCGACAAGGTAATATTCACGTGCTTCATGTCCGCCCGGTTTGATACACGACTTACAGAATCCGCCCGCTTTCGTATAATCGGTTACCTGTTCAATCGTTTTAAGATCGTTCAGCTTAATCACTTCGCGAAGCGTCCCCAAACTGACACGGGCACATTCGCAAACGATGATCTCATCTTCAAAACTTGACTCGTCAACACCGAGATAGAGCCCTGCCGCTTTTTTAATGACGTCGTACGCCATAACCGAACAGTGCATTTTTTGCGGTGGAACCGCCGGAACGTCCGGAGCATCGCGAAGGGCCATTTCGACATCGATATTGGTGATTTTAACGGCCTCTTGAACCGTTTTTCCGATACATAATTCGGCCATCATATCCGAGCTGGCAATCGCGGTACCGCAGCCGAAACTTTTAAACTTTGATTTGATAATCGTATCGGTTTCCGGGTCGACGGCCCAATAGAGACGAACGGCATCGCCGCAGCTCTCCGCTCCGAAATCGGCAACGATCAGTTTTTGTCCTGCCGCATCACACTCTTCTTGAGTAATCTCCCCTTGATTATTCGGGTTATTCATCAATGTTGTTACTTTGTTTGAGTATTGATCCCAGAGAGATCCGCCCAATAGGTCATTCTTAGCCATTTTTATCTCCTCTATTCTTTCTTATAACTGTTTAATGGTGAATTCCGCACGCGGCTGCTTCACCGCCCGGAGTTGGTTGAACCGTTGCGTATGAGCTGGAAATGGCACGTAAACGTGCAACCGCTCCGCTAAAGCGTTCAATAACATAATCGATCTCTTCATCCGTCGTAAAACGGCTCAGGCTAAGACGGATTCCGGTATGGGCCAGCTCATGATCGGCACCGATCGCCAGCATGACGGTATTGGCTTCCAAATCTTCACTTGCACAGGCAGAACCGGTGGATGCTCCGATGAGAGCGTTGTTAAGATCCCAAAGCATCCCCTCGCCCTCTACACCGCGAATCGAGATTAAGATCGTATTCGGCGTACGGTTATCACGGTTTCCGACAACCATAACGTCGCTAAGATGTTCGAGAAGGGCATCTTCGAGACGATCGCGTTTTGATCGGATACTCGCCATTTTTTCTTCGATGTTTTCGGTTGCCAGTTCAATCGCTTTACCCATCCCGACAATATAAGGGACATTCAGCGTACCCGAGCGGCGTCCACCCATATGTTCCCCTCCGTGTAACAACGGAGTCAACTCTTCCGAATTGCGGATGTAGAGGGCACCTATCCCTTTGGGACCGTGAAATTTATGGGCCGACATCGACATGAAATCGACATGAACCTCTTGCATATCAACCGGGATTTTCCCTACGGCCTGAACACCGTCAGTATGAAAAAGGACCCCTTTTTCTTTACAAATTTGTCCGATCTCTTTAATCGGAAAAATCATGCCGGTTTCGTTGTTCGCCCACATGACCGAAACAAGCGCCGTTTTTTCCGTAATAAAACTACGGAGGGTATGCGCTTCAACAATCCCTTGATCGTTCACCGGAAGATAGGTAACTTTAACCCCTTGTTCTTCGAGAAATTTACACGTAGAGAGGACGGACGGATGTTCCACCTCCGTTGTGACGATATGATTTTTGTCTCCGTTGACGATTTTATCGATCCATACCGATTTAAGGACCCAGTTATTCGATTCCGTCGCACATGACGTGAAAATAATATCATCTTTATCGCTCGCGTTAATCGCGGTATACATTTGATTTATAGCTTTGGTGATTGCCGGATGTGACGCGGTTCCAAAACGGTGAAGCGAATTGGGATTGCCGTAAATCTCGCTGAAAAACGGAATCATCGCTTCGGTGACGGCAGGGTCAACCATCGTTGTCGCGTTGTTGTCCAAATAGACTTGCATTGTATGCTCCTATCAATAGGTTTCAAATAAAAGACTAATTTAGTCTTGTTTAACTTTTGGGATAATAGTGCAAACGACGTTATAGTAACCTTAAGGATATTTTATGTTTAAGAACCCTTAAGTTACTTCAAACTCCCCCCATTGTCTCGAATTTACCCATTTTCCTCAAAAAAACCATTTTTTAATAAAACATATACCCATCCGTCGATACAATAGTTTTAACGACATCCCCTCTATATAAAGGATTACTTATGTACCGATCTAAAATTATCCTCTCACTCATCGCCTCTATGTGTGTTGCCTCTGCGGCGTCGGCAATGGAATTTCAAGTGCTCGGAAGCAAAGCCGCATCAATGGGGGGAGCCGGTATCGCTATGTCCCCTTCTTCGTTGGCTTCGTACAACAACCCGGCCCTTCTGGCCAAAAATCCTGAATCCTTTACCCTCCATATCGGAGCCGGAGTCGGGGTCAAAGATACCGGAGCCGGAAAAGCGGCAGGGGATTTGGGTAATTTGGATTTCTCCAATCTTACCAACAAAGACGCCGTCAATATTACCTCAGCCGATATCGCCAATCTCCAAAAAGCACGCGATATTATCGTAGGGATGGATCAAAAAGGGTTCGCCCTCAATCCGACCGTCGATTTTGCCCTCTCATTCGGTTCATTCGGAATCGGGGCATTCGTTACTTCCGATATCGGAGCAAACGCGGTCATTGACAAATCACGCACCAGTCTTATCTGGGAGCAAAACACAAACGGTACCATCACCTATATCGATCTTGAAAACAATTTGAATACGGTATCTCAGGCCGTCTATCAAAACACGTCACTTCAATACGCCGTAATGAATAAAAGCACCTATCTTGATGTCGTCGGATTGGCGGTAGCCGAAGTACCGTTAGCCTACGGCTATGGATTTGACACCGATTACGGTTCGCTTTCGGTCGGTGGAGCACTCAAAATGATGGCGGGGCAAACTTTTTATAAACAAGTGAATGTCGATGCAGACAATTCAATGAAAAATCTTGACCAGAACACACAAAGGACTACTACCTTCGGAGTTGATTTAGGGCTAGCCTTTAAACCTGATGCCGTCAATGATCTCACCCTCGCACTCGTTGCCAAAAATCTCAATACCCCTAAATTTGATATCGCGGCTACGGCCGGGGGCGGACAATATGAGCTTAAACCGATGGCTCGCGTCGGGGCAGCCTACAAACTGAACGATTGGCTCGCATTTGCCCTCGATGCCGATATGACCAAAAACAAATCCGTTACCCATTATGACACCCAGTATTTAGGGGGAGGGGTAAACCTCGATCTGTCCGTTCTTGAACTCAATTTGGGATTGATGCAGAATTTAGCCTCTAATGATATTGCGGGGCTTATCTATACAGCGGGAATTGCAACCGGCCCATCCTGGCTGCATGTCGAGCTTTCAGCCCAAATGGCAAGTCAGACAGGGGAAATCGACGGTACCCAGTATCCGAAACAAGCGACGGTAAACCTTGCCCTTTCATCTGCTTGGTAATACAACCGTATCTCCTCTGTAAAGAGGAGCAGCCGTTATGATGTTGAAAAATCGATTCGTCAGCACCTTTTTAGTCTCCGCGTTCCTCTCTTTGCATGCGAACACTACCCCCTATACCCCGTATTTTGAAGAGGCTGGAGAACATTACAATATCCCCCCTCTGTTGCTGCAAAAAATTGCAACCATAGAGAGTTCGCTTAATCCAAACGCTATCAACCGCAATCCAAACGGTACCGTCGATTACGGATTGATGCAGATTAACTCCATTCATCTCAAGCGTCTCTCGAGATGGGGAATTACAAAAAACAATATCCTTGATCCAAAAATCAATATCTATGCCGGAAGCTGGCTGCTCTCTGAGCATATTCACAAACACGGATTTAATTTTGAGGCGATCGGGAGATATCATTCCGCTACCTCGGAGTATAAGGCACTTTGGCTTCGCCGTTTAACGGTGGCACTCAAACAGCCTTAACGGGGAACCTCAACCATAATTTCATCTTCACCGCAAAGCACACGGGCAAAATACCCCTTATCCGATCCGTAAACGCGAAAACTTTTACACCCCTGAGCCACGTGATCGAAATGGGCTCCATACAGTTTTACCGGATCAATCGGAAGCTGTACCGAATCGGCCGATTCTATCCGGATCAACGTATTCTTATTTTTAAGCACCAGCCACACGATATGGGCATTGGCATTACCATAGAGGCTGTTGCGCGTATTCTGCAACGACACCACATTGTATTCCAAATCGTTCCCGCCGATTGTAATGGTCCCCCCCTGTGCCAAATCACGGTAGAGCAATGCACGGATACGTTCGTGGGAAGAGAGTTGAGCGCTTTTTTCTCCGTAATAGGTGTGAATCCCCCTGATTTGATCAATAGCTCCATATAAGAAAGTAGCGATCAGTCCAAAAAGGATCAGGGATACCAGCAGCTCCACCAACGTCATCGCAGAACGCTTCACCAGTTCCCCTTTCCGAGTCCATACAGAGCTACCGATTTATCGTCACACCGGATTTCTATTTTATTCACGGTAATCTGCGAGTCCGATGAGAGCCGTGTAGCATTGTGTTCTTTGCGGCTTCGCAAACGATCTCCGCTAATCCGCCGCCATTCAAAATTTTTACGCTCCAGCTTCTGCGAGATCGCCGAGTTATCAATGAAATAACGCCCTCCTATCGTCAGATACAGAGTACTTTTAGTATTCGTGGCATTCTGCATAGCCGAGAGTGCCACCAAGGCAGCCGTTTCGTTGGCCCCCCGATGGGACAGGGTCGTTTCATATGCCCTGCGGCTCTGAGACGCCGTTTCCAGCATTGCCAACCCGGCCAAAGAGGCGATCACGACGGCTAAGAGCACCTCGATCAGTGAAAAACCTCTTCTAGCGGTTTTCATAATAATCTTCTTTTCGCATCGGGATCAAATAACGGTCATACAAAGTATTTTTTACCTGTTCAGAATTCGACGCACCACTCATGGTTAGCCCGCCTAAAGGGGTGTAAAGGTAAAATTTTGATTCAGCTTCCAGAATCAGAGGGGAGTTCTTCCCGTCGCTGTAGAGAGAAAATTCAAAACATCCCGAGCGAAGCTCCCCATCCTGCGCAATTATTTTTGCATCGGCTTTGGTAAACTGCCCGTAACGGTTAATCCGCCACACTTTTACCCCATCCGAACTGTGCAACGCTATTGCCTTACGGATTTTTTTCTTCCCCTCCCATACATCGCACCGGCTGCATTGATCGTAACAAAAGAGGGTCAGTTTTTTGGAAGACTCCATCCCTGCAAGATAATTTTTTATCGTCCCCGGGGTTAAAACGGAGACATCCGAAGAGAGCGATGAGAGCCGTCCGGCTACCAATGCGGCGACAAGACCCATAATCGTTATGACGATTATAAGTTCAATAAGGGTAAAACCTTTGCGAATTATCGGCATTCCGAGAGCTTTTGATCTTTCGCCTCGTCACTGCCGCCCTCTTTGCCGTCACTGCCCAGTGAAACCAAATCAAAACCGCTTCCGTCATTCAAATAAATGTACGGGTGATTCCACGGATCTTTCGGAAGCTTGTTTCCATCCAGATAACCGCTTTTACTGTATGAAGGATATTTATCGCTAGAAGGGTTGGTCAGCAATGCCCCCAGCCCCTCTTCTCCGCTTGGAAAAGAGCCGTTATCGATTCTAAACATTTTAAGCCCTTCCCCCAGGCTCTTCATCTGCACACACACCAGTTTTTGTTTAGCCTCTTCGCTTTTTCCCGTAATATTCGGAACGACGAAAGCTGCCAATAACCCAAGAATGATAATAACGACCATAATTTCAATTAGAGTGAATCCTCTTCGTCTGTTTTGCGTTTTCATTTAAAGCTTAATCTCCGTGAAAAATAATTTAATCGTATCGATACCCCGCTTCTATTTTGATTAAAGAAGCCCATCTCCCCAAGGAAATCCAAAACTTCACGTGCCCCTTTGTGAAATAACGGTCAGAAACCTAAAATTTAGCTCTCCTTAAAGAATTACTATTATAATGAAAATTGATTAACATTTATATATTTGGAGGTTCACATGTCCACTCTAACAAAAGCCTCGTATTATCGTACGTTGCTTCCCGCAACGATAGATAAGACGAAGATTTTAATCGCTTCAACCATAACCGCCGCTCTTCTTGCCGGATGCGGCGGAGGGGGCGGAAGTTCTACCTCTACTACCGTTACGGGTGTTCCGACCGGAACCTATACGGTTACCGTTGTCGACGACGCCATCCGAGGGGCAAAAGTAAGCGCCCCCGAGTGTGCAACGTATGTCGATAATAACAACAGCACCTATACCCTTAAAGAGTGCATTAGCAAACCTTCTACGATTACGGCTGTGGGCGGATTTATTGATACCGACGGAGATGGGGTGCAAGGTTCAAGCGAAGCGAGTCAAACGGCTCCTCTTCTCCTTAAAACTTCTCAACTCGATGCCAATGCCTCGTTTGTCGTAACACCTCTGACGACCTTGGCATCACAGGAGAGCAATCTAAGCGCATTGGCGGCAGCCTTGGGGGTCAGTGAAGCAGATTTGTTAAAAGACAATGCGGCCAACCGCACGTTAATGAGAGCGATTAACGCCGTCCTCATCTCTGCCCGTGAAGCGGGAATCACCAAATACGAAATGTTTGTCGGAGATCTCAAAGATCAAATCCAAGCGGCAGGCGGATCTGCCGGAATCAGCAAACTGACCGCGGCTAAAACCTATATGAGCAACAACCTTGCCACCTATAAAGCAAAATACGGTGTGGTTTTCGGCGGATTTGTCGATGACACAACAACCCTTGATCTCACCAGTAACCCGCTGGCACAAGTCAAGGTTGTCAATGCCGTTACCAGCGGAAAAGTTCGCCTGGGGGGATTCGTCTATGACGCGACTATTCCTAATGCGGCCATTACCATTTATGACGGAGCGACGGTAGTAGCGACAGGAACATCCGATAATGACGGACGCTACAGTATCGATATCGACGCAACCGTGTTAAATACCTCCAAAGTACTTAAATTTGAGGCGGTTTCCGGCACAACGACGCTGGTCGCTTACATCACGACCGATGAGCTTAAATCGGGTAAAATCGGTTCCAAAGTTTCCAGCGGAACGGTAGAAGACCTCGTTATCTCGAACGTCACTACGGCAAAAGCGGTTATGGTTGATAAAACCAATGCAGCCGCAGCAACCAATGCCAAAATCATGGTTGAAACCAAAGCTATCGTCGAAGCGATGTACAGTACGGAAGTCCTTAAAATTGCTTCCGTTATCAAAGACGTCGTCGATTATAACGCCTCCTTGTCCGGAAATGCCTCCACCCTGGCCTTGGCACAATCGATCGCAGCTACCGGCGACACTACCGGCTATACGGACCGTTCCAGCACCATTACCGCCGATCCTATCCTCAATGATCAGCTCAATTCGACCATCAGTGCTTCTGCGGGAACAACAACCATGCGCAAAGTAATGGAAGGCAATACCTTCTATCAATTTGATTACCGTCAAAACTTCTATGACAATCCGTTTACCTTCAGTACGATCAAAATCGGAACCGACGGTTCTTTGGCCTTCAATGATTACCGTAATGACATAAATACCTCTTCATGGATTATCTTTCAGTCCGAAACGCGCGCTGCCGGATCTTTCTTATGGTCAAGCGACGGCAACACGATTTATGAGGTTGGAGATTACTCTCTGCCGCAAAAACATACCCTTATCTCTAAAGATACCGTCACCTATAATGGGGCAAGCGCCAATGTTTATTTCATACAAGATGAAGTAACGGCCGATGGAACCGAAGGATTCTTTACGAACTTTATCGCAACCGCTGATGACGCAAATGGGACCTATGACTCTATGAGCGGACAGATCTTCATGAAATATGCCGATGGCGGAACCGATCAGTTTTATTTAGACCAGACGACGCCAATCACACGGTACGGGAAAACGTTCTACGTAAAACAATGGAATAATGACTATCGCGCCATCTATTACATCTCCGGTACCAAAGTGTATAAAAAAGATTACAATCCGATCGGAACCGTTGAAACCAGCTGGATGACCGACAGCGTTGTTGTATTAGGGCTGTGGAAAAACATGACCCAAACGCAGCGAGATGATTTACGCACTAAAATTCAACAGGCATTCCCAACCGGTTCTTGGTCATGGCAAAAAGTCCAGGGAATTTTTTATGACGCCGTCAAAAAATTAGCATCGTGAGGATCCTATGAAAAAATTATTAGCAATCACCCTCTTACCGCTCGCAGTTTATGCACAGGGCTACAGCGATGTGTATGACGGGTACAGTTACTTCAGTATCGGAATGGAAAGTGCCTCCTACTCAGAGGACTTTTTTTCCTCTTCCCTGGGAGAAAATGTCCACAGTAGTGCAAAAGCCAGCAGTCCCGTCTATATCAGCGGAGCCTTGGTACGGATCAATCACCGCTACGATTTTTCGATGGATATGTCTTCTACCCTCTTGCCGACGCAAAGCGATGAGCAATGGAGCGGATCAACATCGGGATTGCTCCAAACCAACCAATTTGACTCGACGATTAACTCCATGCAGTTTTTGGGGCACTACAAATTCACCAATAACCACCGTTTCGTTTTGGGCTCAACCTATAAACTCGACAGCTATAAGCGCTATACGTTCAAAGATGCCAACGGCAACTATCTCAATCAATTAGATTCCAATGGAAATGATACGGGGGTAAAACTCGGGCTTTCTCAAGAGCGCGTAGCAACCTTATATGCGACAACAGGTTATTGGTATGAGAGTATTCCTCATGCCAGCCTGGGCAATATACGGTTTAAAGCCAATACCCTGGTAAGTCTACCGGTTTGGAACGAGGCCTCCAATACGGCATTTGAAAAAATAACCTTTAACTCAACCAGCGGTTATAAACTCGAAGCCAACGTATATGCCGGATATCCGCTCATGAAAGGGCTTGAAATCGGTCTTTTTGCCGGATATTCCGAACAAAAGAAAAGCGGTACGGACACGGCAGCCGACGGGCGTACCAAATGGCCTGAAAACACCCTCAAGGTGACTCAGGCCGGGGTAAGCGTCGTCTGGAATTTTACAAAAGAATAACCCTTCTTTGACTCCGAAGAGGATCTATCCTCTTTGGCCCCACCGCTTCTTAATGATCACTTTTCGCAAAATCACCCCAAACTCAATGAAAAAATCGGTAACAGCATCGCCATGACAATAACACCGATCACACTCCCGACCACCAGGATCAATGCCGGTTCCAGTACCGTTAAAAACAGAGCAATCGTCTCACGATTACGGCTCATATAAAGGTGTGAAAGCGATTCCAGCATGGAGGGGAGCTCACTCGTCTCTTCCCCGACCGACAATGCGCCGATAAACGCGTCATCGAGTACCGCATGTTCTCCCGAAGAGAGAGATACGGAAAGTTTTCCCCCCTCGACGATACGCTCTGCTCCGTGCGCGAACTGGGCCCGCAGTACCGAAGAGGTCAACGTCGAACTTGAAAGGGCTATCGCCTTTACAATCGGGATTCCCGAACGGATGAGGAGCGATGTAATGGCACTAAAGCGGGCAAGGTCACTCGTTTGGATAATCCGTCCGACTATAGGGATCGAAAGCAAAAGGGCATCGATACGGTAGCGAAACTGCGGCTGAGTCCGCATAGCCGAAGCGAAGAGGACAATCCCGGCAATCAACAGCACCGCTACCCACGGCCAGGCCGTCGCAATAAAGTCCGAAAGGGAGAGTACCGCGCGTGTCAACGCCGGAAGTTCCTGCCCCGTCGTCTCAAAAATCGCAGAGAGTTTAGGGACGACGGTCGTAAGCATAAACGTTACGGTGAGCATCGATACCCCGACGATAAATCCCGGATAGATGAAGGCTTTGGTTAACTGCGAACGGATGTGCTCCCCCACCTCCAGATAAGAGGCCAACTCACCTAAAACCGCCGCAAGTACCCCTCGGTCTTCACTGGCACGTAAGGTCCCTTGGTAAAATTTGGGAATGGCGTAATGATTTTGGGCTTCCAGTGCCGCAGAAAGGCTCTTCCCCTCATCGATAAGGGAGACCAGCGAAGCCAAAAAACGTGCGGTTTTAGGCTGATGCCGATATTGGCGCTCCTGCAGCGAAAGGGCGCGAATCAGCGGAACTCCTGCACGGATATAAACGGCCAGGTCACGGCTGATCTGGGCCAGCAGAGTTGCCGGAATCGGACGTGTTCCGAACAATGCCGTAAGATCAAGCACCGAACCGCTCTCTTCACTGAGGGAAGAATAGGCTATCCGCTGTGCGCGCAATTGCCGTTTTGCCTCTTCCAAAGAGGGGGCATCGAGCACTCCGCGAACCGGTTGACCTTCGGCATTGATCCCTTTATAGCTAAACTCCATTACGCCTCTTTCACCCCGACGCGGATGATCTCATCCACCGTCGTCTGCCGCGTCACCAGAAGCTCTTTAAGCTGATCGGACAGAAATACCATATCGGTCCCCTTCATTTTTTGACGGAAATCGGTATCGCTTTCGCTCTGTTTGAGGAGGCTCTGAACCTCCTCATCGATCATTAGCAACTCCCCTACGGCAATCCGGCCGTTATATCCCGTCATGCTGCAGGCGTTGCAACCGACGCTTTTAGCGACAAGGGTTTCGGGGCTGAGAGAGAGATCACGCGCGTCCATCGGATCAATAGGGGCAAGGGTACAGCACGATTCGCATACTTTACGTACCAACCGCTGCGCTAAAACGCCCAGCAAGGTGGAGGTAATCATGAATTTATCGACCCCCATATCGACAAGACGGGTAACGGCAGAAGTTGCATTGTTCGTATGGAGCGTAGAGAAGACAAGATGGCCGGTCATCGCCGACTGTATCGCAATTTGTGCCGTTTCGGCATCCCGAATCTCTCCGACAAGGATGATATCAGGGTCTTGGCGGAGGATTGAACGGAGCCCCTCAGCAAACGTCAATCCCACTTTTGCGTTGACCGGGATTTGGCTCACATGGGCCGCATCGTATTCCACCGGGTCCTCAATCGACATCACGTTTTTTTCTGGCCCCGCTAGACGCTGAAGAAACGAGTGGAGAGTTGTCGATTTTCCGCTCCCCGTAGGACCGGTAACCAGAATAATCCCGTGGGAAAATTTCAGCAGTTCATAAAACCGCTCCGTCATCGCATGATCGAAACCCAACTCTTCGAGGCTCGGAATCGATGCCGCATTCATCAACAAACGCATAACCACCCGTTCTCCGTGATACGTCGGAAGAACCGATACCCGCACATCGAGCGATTTCCCGGCGATTTTAATCTGGGTACGGCCATCCTGGGGGAGCCTTTTTTCAGCAATATCGAGATTGGAAATAACCTTGATCCGGCTGATAACGAGAGAGATAATCGATTTATCCAAATCGATGTGTTTGGAGAGGACGCCGTCGATACGGAACCGTACCTCCCCTTTCTTCTCATGGGTTTCGATATGGATATCGCTGGCACGCCGTTTCAGGGCCTGATAAAAGATCGTATTCACGAATTTGATAATCGGTGCCGACTCTTCACTGGTCAATAAGTCCGAAGAGTTCTTTAAAAAATCGATCAGTGAAAATTCATCTTCAAACAGTTCCTCCTGTACCGATGCCGCCATAAGTTCCCGATCGGTCTTCAGCTCTAACGTTTTCAGATACAGGGTTTCATAGCTCAAATCGTCCAGATGGGCTAACGGAAACTCCAATCCAAGCAATGTATAGGCGTTTAGCGCACTTGCCGTATCGGTTTTGGAGAGAATGGCATAAGGCTGTGTGTCGATGGAAGTAAAGAGTACCCCCTGACGAATACAGCGGCTAACGTCGATTCCCTCAGGAGAGTAAGGGAGCGGTGCCACATCACTCAGAGTCGGGATATGGATCATCATCCTACTCCCCTTTGGTAACGCTGGTGATGACGTTATCGATATACTTCTGCTGGATGTTATCCAGTTCTTCCAGCTGGGTGCGCAATGTTGAAAGATCGGTGCTCTTATCCAGAATATACGGGGTCAGGATAATAACAAGGTTGATTTTATCATGCGATGTGGCCGTGTCCCGGAACAAACTGCCCAACAACGGTATATCCCCTAACAACGGAATTTTGGAACCGCTGTTATCGTATTTGTCTTTGATCAGCCCTCCGATGATTACACTTTCACCGTTATTGACAATCGCCGATGTTTTCACTTCCCGCTTGGTCGTGCTGGGGAGCTGGGCATTCGTATTAGGCTCAATATCTTCCAGACGTGTTTCTACCGCAAGAAGTACTTTATTATCGTTCGAGAGACGCGGTTTGATTTTCAATGTCAAACCGATGTCCTGACGGGTATAGCTTGACTGGGAAAGTCCCGTTCCGGAGAGTGTCGTTCCGCTGCTGATCGATTCGGTTTTTCCGACGTAAATCGATGACTCTTGGTTATTGATACACAAAATAGAGGGTTCCGAAAGGACATTCGCCGCCCCCTGTTTATTTAAAAGAGAGACATTCGCCCCCAGTGCCACTCCGGCCGTAATGCTGGGGATCGAAAGTTTAGCCAGTAATGTCGGATCAATATTGATAGCACCCGTCTTTCCATCCCCCAGGAGGGAGTTAAAGGTGAAAAGGCCGCTGGAACCCGACACTCCGCCCGAAAGGCCGTATTTGACCCCGACCTCTTTGGCCTTGTTTTCACTGATTTCGATAATCTTGGCTTTGACATAGACTTGCTGACGCTCTCCGTCCAGCCCCTCTATCGTCGGTAAAAGGGTTTTATACAGATCATCGCTGCTGATGATAATAATCGAGTTGGTTGAATCGTCACTCGTAATCGAAGGGGGCTGCTGCCCTGGAGAGAGCACCATTTTGGAGATAATCGTGCTGAGTGTCGTCACCAGACTTTTGGCATCGGCATTTTTCAACTGAATCACATGCGCATAGTTTGCCGTCGTCTCATCCCGAACGTCCAGCACTTTCTTGAGCTGCTGCATCGTTTTGATATTGGCAGGCAAATCGGTGACGATCAGCGAGTTCGACTCTTTGGAAGGGATCACCTTCCCGTTTTTGCTCGAAAAATTTTTCATTTTGACGGCCATCGCATCGGCACCGGCAAATTTAAGATCGAGAATCTCCGTCTGCATCTGAGGGATATCGGTTTTTTTCAAAAACGGAAGATTCATTGAGGAAGCGTCAGCACTTTTAACAATCGAATAATACCCCCCTCCCGTGTCGATCATCGTCATACCGCGTGCTTCAAGGGTGGATTGCAAGAGGGTGAAGAGCTCTTCGCGCCGAATCGGCTTGTTTCCGGCATAACTGATTTTTCCCCCTACCTCTTCGGTAAGAAAAATATTTTTATTACTCACCTTTGCCACCAATTTGATAAAATCACTCAGATTCATCCCGTCGACGGCGATACTGGTAGCCTCATTTTTAGAAGCGGGCGCCCCCTCCAAAGAGGCTACCGTCAAAAAAGAGACGATGAGTAGTTTAACGGCTGATTTCATATTCAAGATCCTTTGGTTGGTTAGAGCGGATAACGGTAATTTTTATGGCGGTACGGTTCAGTACCGATCGATACGCCGCAATAGCCGCAGCATACGAGTCAAGAGGCTTATTATCCACACCGGTGATAATATCCCCCTGCTGGAGCCCCAAAAGGGCAAGAGGAGTCCCCTGTCGAATCGCATCAACATGGAAACCTGTCGTTTTGCCCCCTTCGGACACTTCACTGATTTTGACAGTCTTAAAGGTTTCGCTCAAGTTTTGGTTGTAACGTTCAAACGTAGTACGCGGTATCACATAGTTTTGAGATACCGCTGCTTCCGTCCGATTCGATACATACTCGGTGACCATCTCTTTAAGGCTCAAATTCCCCTCTTCGCCAAGCCATAAAGGCATCGCTTTCCCGTATGCCGAAAAAACGGCTCCGTTCGAAGAGATCCGGATCAGGCGATAAAGGTTTTTATACTTCGTTCCGTAGTCGACGAAAGTTGTTGTTTTCCCATCGTCCACGGCGATGAACGCACGGGAGCCGTCTTTGTAGATGGCATTAAGACGGTGCGGTACCGGCGTTAAAACCTCACGCTGAACCGGCGTCATCCCCGCTTTGTTCTCATTGACGTTTGAGACGATGGACAACAAAGAGCCGATACGGTATCGGTCGTAAAACGGATCCATCTCCATTTTCGGGTGCTGTACCGACGTTGCGGGAAGATAAAAAAGCAAAAGGCTCGAAACGCTCAGCGCAACCACGAAGGGCAAGGCGATACGATTAAAACTCTGAACAGAACGTTCGTCAAAAAGAAGTTTCATACACCAATCCTTTCTCCGAGTGACGCAATTTGGCCAATAATACCGGATACTGACGCATCTCCTGCGAAGGCTCGAACCGAAGTTTTATCTGCTGGCTCTCCAGATCAATCTCCCCTTCTACCGGGCCGAACCCCCCGACCCCCTCAATCGAAACCGTCAATGGATGCAAAAGGGTATAGGTGAGCGTGATATGATCTATCCCCTCGGGAAACAGAAAAGAAAATTCACCGCTAAAATCGACCTTACTAATAACCATCCGGTTAAAAACGATCAACGGGATAAAACGGATGCTTTCGATTCTGCCGATGGGTGTATTGTCCATCAGAAGCAGCGGATTATTCACTTCGAAATAGACGATACGATCATGTATCTCTTCATCGTTAAGATACAGGTGAGCCGACGAAAGTGCCTCTTCGGCACCGTAATAAAGCTGTTCTTTCGGCATTAAGAGAATAATACCGAGGAGAAAAACGGGGATAAAGTACAAAAACCGTCTCATTGTTCAATCTCCACGTGGAGGGTGGCGACGTTTGCGTTGCGGGTGAGATTATATTTGACAATGAGAAACGGGGTATTCAACAAGGTTCCGGTCAATTTATCGACATCAACACTGGTCAGATTGGCATAATCCAAGATCAGATGGTCCTGCCGACGTTCCTGATGAACCAAAGCTCCGTGATTCAACAAAAAATCGATTTTGGGTTTCAGATCTTCATTATTTTTCCAGCGATCCTTTAACGCCAAAAGACGCGCGGCCGATTGGTCAAACCCGTTGCGTTCCTGTACAAGTTCACTCAAAAGGGCACGTTCATGAAGCATCCAGCCGGCAGAGAGGAAAACGGCCGCTGCGGCAGCGAACAGGATCAGGAGATTGCGGTCTAAAGAGAGTTTCATTCTATACTCCCGATGACGGTTTTGTCTTTGATGCTGGCCCCCGGAATTTTGAAGAGGGTAACAACCGCATCGCGAATCGCTTCGGCACGTTCATCATTCGGCGCATGAATCGAAAAACGGACCAAACCGTTTTCATACACAAGGGATTCGAGATATTCGCCCCCCAAAGAAGTTTTTGGGTCTCCGTTCACCACGAGAAGATTCCGATCCGATGGATTGGAACCGGGGATAAGAACCACACCGCTTTGGGTATCCGCAGATGCCGCTGAGGCAGAGGGCACGGCATGGGTATCGAGTTTAAGATTGGTAAAGGCGGCGATACGTTTGCGCAATTTCATCTGTTCAGCCTCTTTTTTCTCCCACGATTTACTCAGGGCATCCAATTCCATTTGGGTTGCAGGAAGCTTTTGATCTGCCGCACCCTCTTCCATCATTTGGGTAATGCGCTCCCGCTCCTGTGCAGCGATAAACCCTTGAAAGAGGATGTTTACCGTTACCGCAGCAGCCAATCCGGCCGTAATCATCGCCGTTTTTTGGGTGAGGATCCCCCTCTCTTCCAGCGCCACCGAAAACGGAGTCAGACAACGATCGAGTTTCTCAAGAACATCCCGTATCGGTATACTCCCATTGGGGGCAAGATACGCTGAAGCAACCTGGACGACAACCCCCTCACTCAGAGCCCATGCCTTTGTCGGGGAGAGTGCGATAGGAGAGGTGATCGCTTCAAACGCCTCTTGGGCATACGCAAATCCCCGAATAGCCCTATGCGGTATCGCAAATTTTTTCACACATTCCCGCAGCAGGGTCACATTACAGGCACAAAAAAGGTACCGTTCATTATCCAAACGGTAGGCGCTGTAGTGGTATTCCTCTTCCCCCTCATCAAAATAGGAGGGGGCATATCGGAGCGCTTCGGACGGGGAGGCAACGTTCAGGGGTGCGATCACAATACGGTATAAATCGGGGCCGATAATGAAAATCGATCCGTTTTTGTCCGACGGAACAACGCATTCGTCATTGCCAACATAGCCATAAGAGACCTTTTTAAAACATCGAAAAAAATTCCTAAACCGTTTTAACCGAACTACGATTGCATTCATGGTTTCAGCTCCAGACGGCTCATCACTTTGGTTTTGAGATCAACTTCAAAAGCAAAACCGGTTTCAATACCGTCTCTGCGCATTAATACGTCACCTCGCAGAGGATAGGAGTTCCCAGGGGTATAGATCGTGAACCATTTATCGTAAAGGGATGACAGTTGCGGAGCGGCTGAAAGGAACTGCTCTTTACTCTCATAGGGAGCAATGCGTAATTCACTGAAACGGCGGGCACTCTCACCGTCCAACTCAGGTGCTACCAAAGAGAGCAACTCTGCGGAAATATAATTGATATCGATTTTATCCCCTTTAAATCCGATCAACCGCGTCCACGGGATCCGCAAAATCTGTTTATCTTTCGTAATTTCTATATATCGTGCGACAATATACCAAAATTGGGTAAAATCCTCAACCGACCCGGAATGGAAATCACCGAAATCAGCCCCTATCTCGCTCCCGCTTTGCCGTTCCAATACATCACCATCGATCGTATCGAGCAAAATATTGGTAAAGGTTTCGGGTGCGGCAATAGGATAACGGGTAAATAATGAGGTCAAAAACTTACTGTACGGCTCTTGCAGAGTACCGTTCAAATCACTGACCAAATTAATATTAAACCGTTCGTTGGCAGGGCGAAAAGAGGCTTCTATCTCAAAGCGGCCGTCTTCCGAAGTGATCGAAAGAGGGAGCATCATGGCATAATCAAGCTCACGCGGAGAACCGATTTTCGAAAGTTCATCCGGAAGAATCTGTTTCAGATCGGCATAAATTTTGTTAACCTGCGCATCTCCGAGACTTTGCTGCGACATCCTCAAAATCCGGTTGCTCTGAGCAATCAATATCCCCATTGCACCGGTAATTATGGTTATCAGCAACAGCGTCATCAGTAAAACAGCTCCGCCGCGTTGCATCCCCATCCCTTTTGCGAATAATAAATCTATTTTTTATTGTTCAGGTTTATTCTATCTTTTTATCACTTAATTCTCAACGTACCCCCTCTTCTGAACACCATCTAACCAACTCCAAGGGCTTCTATGCTAAAATAAAACTTTTCTGCCCATCAGCCGTTTTGACAAGGAGTGCCGTGCGTATGCTCAATCGATTGCTAGCCCCGTTTATACTTCTGGGGACGCTTCAGGGGTCTGAATCCCTGGGAACCGTCGACGAGCTCATCAACGCCGCCCTCAAAAACCACCCCTCCATCCACTCCTCCCGACAGATTGTCCTCGGTGCCGATGCCCAGGTAGCGGGGGCCAAATGGGGGTATTATCCCACCCCTTCGGTTGATCTTTCCCAGGGTGCCGGAGGGAGACGGGGGACAACGCTTCGTATCGATCAACCGATTTGGACAGGGGGCAAACTCGATGCGGCCGTCGACATTGCCCAATCGCAAAAAAATGAGTCCGAATACGCCCTCGATGAGAGTGCCTATAGCTTGATCGATACCCTTTTGCGGACGTTTCAGGGATATTTGCAGGCACAAGGCTCTCTTAAAGCACTCCAAGAGGGGAGAATCGAACTCGAAACGCTCCGGGAGATGCTTGAGAGACGTATCGAAGCGGGGGTCTCTTCCCTGGCCGACCGTGAGCTTTTGGCATCGCGCATCTCTCAAATCGATGCCGACATCCGTTTTGCCCAGACCAAACGCACCCTCTCCCTCAACCAGCTTAAACTTTTGACGGGAGAACCGGTTGCGGAAGATTTGGTTTTGGATCACCCTCCGTTTGAGGCCCAAACCGCCTCAGCCGACCGGTTGATCACCGATATGCTCTCTTCCCACCCCTCGATCAAAAAAATAGTCGCACAGATCCAAACGGCCGAAGCGGAAAAAGTACGGGCCAAAGCGGTCCTATGGCCCAACGTATCGCTCCGGGCCGAGCACCAGAGGGGTTCGGTCTACACCGATTCCAGCGCTTCGGACTCTTACCTCTACCTCAATCTCCAGATGTCTCCGGGAGCAGGGCTCTCCGCCCTTTCAACGATCCAAAGCGCCGAATCCAAGATCCTCCGGATTCAGTTCGACAAACTCTCCAAAGAGCAGCAGCTCAGCGATACCCTCCTGGCCAATTACAATAACTACCACTCGGCCCACGATAAAATTGAGGGGATGCGCGCCACCATCGATTCCGCCCAAAAAGTGTTCGATTCCTATACCCGCCTTTTTATCGCCGGAAAGCGGCAATGGCTTGATCTGGTCAACGCCTCGCGCGAACTGACGGGATATAAAACTTCCCTGAGCGATTCGGAAGCAACCCGTACTATAGCGGCCTATCAGCTCGCCCTTATGAGGGGTGAAATCCAGTGGAAAAAAGAGGGGGAACAATGATCTATACCGATCACGAGAGCGTACGTCGGGATATCCGGTGGCTCGCAACCCAGTGTTCCCTCCCCCATCTGGCCTCTTCGCGTTTATCCGCGTATGAATATGACGCGCTCGAGCAAAAGATCACGGCCTCTGAAGATTCGGCGGTTACCGCTTTTTTGGATACCTTTTTTGATGCGTTCAAACTGAAAAAACCCCACTGGAGCAAAACCCTGACCCATGAATCGCTCCCCTGCCTCGCCCTTGTCCCCGGAGAAGGGGTACGGGTGATTTTGGAGCGCGAAGCCGACGGATCATGGATGAGCGACGGGGTTTCGGGGGTACGCCGGGATACCCATTTTATGGCCGGAACCCTCTTTGCACCGATCAAAAACATCCGTGAATCCGAAGGGAAGCTCTCCGCTTCAAACATGTTCAAAGCGATAGCCTATCGTCAAAAACCGATCATCGTCTATGCGGCTATCGCCTCGCTCAGCATCAATATTCTCGCCTTAGGGACCTCATTTTACAGCATGCAGGTTTACGACCGGGTCATTCCGACCCATGGGATATCGACTCTGATCGCCCTGAGTATCGGAGTATTTATCGCCGTATTTTTGGAGATGGTTTTAAAACTTTCCCGCTCCTCCATCCTCGATCACGCTTCCAAAAATATGGACGTCGCCTACTCGCACGATATCTTCGCCCGCTTTTTGAAAATACGTTCCGATGCCCTCCCCAAAAGTATCGGAACCTTGTCGGGACAGCTCCAAAGCTATGCGACGGTCCGATCTTTCATCTCCTCGGCGGCGATGTATTTCGCAATCGACTTCCCCTTCTCGATGATTTTTTTAGCGGTGATTATCCTGATTGCCGGATGGACGATGGGGTTCATCGCCCTGGCCTTTTTAATCGTTTCCATCATAACGGGGACGATTTTTCGCAAAAAGATCGAACACCTCTCCAAAACCTCGTCGATGGCCTCCCACAAAAAACTGGGGCTTCTGGTCGAAACGGTCGAAAATGCCGAAAACGTCAAAGCGACAGGGGCGGGGTGGAGTATCCTCAGCCGATGGAACGCCCTTACCGAAGAGGGGATTCATGACGATATCCTTATCCGCCACTACAGCGAGATGTCGAGCTATATGGCCGCCTTTTTTCAGCAGCTCAGCTACGTCGCCCTCGTCGCGGCGGGTTCTTATCTGGTCAGCACCACCGATACCCTCACGATGGGGGGACTCATCGCCGTTACTATCCTCTCGGGTCGGGTCCTCTCTCCCATCGCGTCGCTGCCGAATTTGCTTGTACAGTGGGGGAGAACCAAAATTGCGGTCAACGATTTAGACCGCGTCTACGCCCTCCCAAGCGACAATGAAGGGGTCGACCGCCCCCTCTCTCCGTCGATCATCGAACCGCGGTTCGAATGCCGCGGCATCACCTTCGGCTACGGCAAAGATATGGCGGCGATCCAGATCCCCAAGCTCACCATTAATCCCGGGGAGAGGATCGCGGTGCTAGGTTCCGTCGGCTCGGGAAAATCGACCCTGCTTAAACTCCTCTCCGGTTTATATATGCCTCAGGAGGGGAAATTGCTGATCAACGGAATCGATATCCACCACATCTCCCGCAATCGCCTCAATGAGACCATCGGCTATCTTCCCCAAAACGTCAAACTCTTCTCCGGAACGCTCCGCGACAACCTCCTTGCCGGACTGGTCGGGATCGAAGACGAAGCGATTATCCAAGCCGCCCAGAAAAGCGGCCTTATCCACCTGATCAATTCTCTGCCGCAAGGGCTCGATACTCCGGTCCCCGAAGGGGGAGAATCGGTTTCAGGAGGGCAAAAACAGATCATTGCCATTACACGGATGCTCCTTGCTTCACCGAAAGTCTGGCTGCTGGATGAACCGACGGCAAGCATGGATGAGGCAACCGAAAGACATATCCTGAACCTCCTGCATCATAACGTTTCTGCCGATCAAAGCCTCATTGTCGTGACCCACAAACCGGCCATATTACGGGTCATTGACCGCATTATCGTCATGACCCCTCAGGGCGTCGCGATGGACGGCCCTCGGGATGCGGTACTCAAAGAGCTGCAAGAGCGCGCCACTTCAGTACAACAAGGGAAACAATGAAAACCTCCCCTCTACCTTACGCCGCACGGATCAATCCGGTCTGGATCATCATCGGTTCGCTCCTCATCGTGATTATCCCTTTTTTCGTATGGGCATCCAATGCCCGAATCGATCAAATCTCCCACGCACAAGGGCAAGTCATTGCCTCGGCCAAAACACAGGAGATCCAGTCGGCTAATGACGGAGTGATCGAAAAAATCTACGTTCGCGAGGGGCAAAAGGTTAAAAAAGGGGAGCGCCTTGCGGTACTGGAGCGTTCTCAGTCCCAGGCTTCGTATGACGACAGCCGGGCCAAAGTTGCCGCGCTTCAGGCGGCACTGACCCGTTTACGCGCCGAAGTATACGGCAAAGAGCTCACCTTTTCCCCTCTGGCAAAAATGTATCCCGAATTTGTCGATAACCAAACGGCACTCTTTCACCGTCGGCAACAGGCCCTAAACGATGAAATTTCAGCACTGAACGAATCGCTCAAACTGGCTCAGGATGAGCTCAATCTTAACCTCCCTCTCCTCGAAAACGGTGATATCGGCGCTACCGAAATTATCCGTATTAAACGTCAAATCGCCGATTTGAAAGGGCAGATTTCCAATAAACGGAATAAATACTTTCAAGACTCCCAGGCGGAGATGACCAAAGCCGAAGAGGAGCTCTCCACCAAAGAGCAGGAGCTCAATGACCGCACCATTACGCTCGAACGCACCGTCATCAATGCCCCGATGGATGCTATCGTCAAAAATATCATCCTGACGACCCAGGGGGCCCGTGTACGCCCCGGAGACGTCATTTTAGAACTCGTCCCCTCAGGAGACCGCCTGATCATCGAAGCCAAACTCAGCCCGGCGGATATCTCTTTTATCAAAGCGGGGCAAAAAGCGGCGATCAAACTCGATGCCTACGATTACAGCATTTACGGTATCTTTGAGGGAAAAGTAAGCTATATCAGCCCCGATACGCTGATCGAAAAAACGGCACAGGGGGATAAATACTATTTTCGGGTTCAACTGAGCCTTGATCAAAACGAGCTTATTTCCAAATCGGGGAAAAAGATTGAAATTGCACCGGGAATGTCGGCACAGGTCGATATCATTACCGGAAACCGAAGCGTCTTAACCTATCTGGCCAAACCAATGGTTAAAACCCTCGGCGAATCGTTTCACGAGCGTTAAGACATAAGCGCTATCAGATGATTGACCGTCTCTTCGTAGCGGGTCATCTTCATCGAATCTTGGGAGAGAAACTCCTCCATCTTCTCTTTTTTGCCAATTGCTTCATCCAGTTCCCGGTCACTCCCTTTGACGTATGCACCGATCCGAATCAGCATCTCATTCTCTTTTAATAACGTATACAAACGGCGAAAACGGCGAACGGCGGCAAGATGTTCCGCCGATATTATGTCGTTCATTACCCGCGATGCGGAATTCAGAATATGGATCGGAGGATATATCCCAAAATCGGTCAGCTCGCGCGAAAGGACGATATGCCCGTCCAAAATCGATCGGGACTGATCGGCAATCGGATCGCTCATATCGTCCCCCTCAACCAAAACCGTAAAAAATGCGGTAATCGAACCGCTCCCCTCCTCTTTACCGGCGCGCTCCATCAGTTGCGGCAAAAGCGTCAGGGAAGAAGGGGGATACCCTTTGGAGGTGGGAGGCTCCCCGAGTGCGAGACCGATTTCACGCTGTGCCATTGCAAAACGGGTCACCGAGTCCATCATAAACAAGACATCGTGTCCGCGGGATTTAAAATATTCGGCGACACTCATGGCACTAAATGCGCCGTACTTGCGCATCAACGGCGAATCATCCGAAGTCGCGACCACCAAAACCGTATTCTCTAGATTTCCGCCAAGCGATTTTTCGATAAATTCGGGAACTTCGCGCCCCCGTTCACCGATTAGGGCAACCACTTTGATGGGGGCATCCGCTCCGCGGACAATCATCCCCATTAACGTCGATTTCCCCACGCCGCTTCCGGCAAAAATTCCCAGTTTTTGCCCTTTTCCGCACGTAAGCAATCCATCAATCGTTTTTACCCCGACACTGAATACTTCGTCAATCATCCCCCGTTTCATGGCCGCGATGGGTGCTTTAATGATAGATTCCAGGTGGCTCCCCCCGATAGGACCTTTCCCGTCAATCGGATTCATAAACGGGTCAACAACCCGACCGAGCAACCCATCCCCTACCTCGATCAGCATACCGCTTTGATTCGGGTAGATTTTATCCCCGGCCCGAAAACCTTCAATAAAGCGAAACGGGGTAATAAAAAAGCGGTTCCTCTCTACTTCACTCACCATCCCCAGTGCCGAAGTACCGTTCATTTCACTGACCATCATGACCGTATCACCGATACTTACATGCAACCCTTCCGCAATGATCACGGTAGGACTGATTTTTGTGACGGTACCGAATACGGTTGTCAGTTTTTCACTTCCCAAACGGCTGCGCAGCGCTTTGAGCGGCATGTTTAACATTCTCCCGATGCGGGCAGCCTCAGCAGATTGCAAAAGAGACGGCTCTCTTTGCGGCTAACATGGGCGTTGCTTATGGTTGTGCATCCCATGACGGCTAGTAACGGTTCCCGCTGGAAGAGTTGATAAGGCTGAAAAACTCCATCCGTGTTTTCTCATCCCGTTTGAACAACCCGCGCAAGGCACTTGAGGTCGTCGTTGAGCTTATTTTTTCGACTCCGCGCATCTCCATACACATATGGCGCGCCTGAATCACTACGGCCACCCCTTTGGGAGAGACCGCCTGCATCAGAGCATCGGCAATCTGTTCGGTCAGCTGTTCTTGAATCTGCATCCGCCGTGCAAATACATCGACGACACGGGGAATTTTCGAAAGGCCGACCACTTTTCCATCCGGAATATAGGCCACGTGAGCCCGTCCGATTATCGGAAGCAGATGATGTTCGCAAGTAGAATAAAATTCAATATCTTTAATCAACACCATCTCATCGTTACTGCTGGCAAACATCGCCGAATTCAAAATATTTTGAGGATCTTCCTTGTACCCCCCGAACATGAACTCATACGCTTTCAACACCCGGTGGGGGGTCTTTTCCAGCCCCTCACGATTTACATCTTCTCCGACGTAACGGATCATGGTTTTTACCGCTTCTTCAAAATTTTGCTGTTCTGTTGCGTTTGACATCGACTCTCTCATCACGAATAATATTGTTACACGGACTTTATCACGTCTTAGCTTTTATTTTAATTCAGCATAGCATTAACCCTTTTTGGATATTATTGCCACCATTTAGTCTACTAAGACAACGTAACAAAGGGATTTTAATGCAAATAACCACCAACAAAATCGACTCAGCCAACGCAAAAATCAATGCGGCCATCACTCGCGGAACCATCGATGCCAACATCGAAAAAATCGCGCAACAGCTCTCTAAAGAGGCTAAAATTGCCGGTTTCCGCAAAGGAAAAGTACCTGTTAGCGCAGTAAAAAAACAATACGGTGAACGTTTGGTTCAAGATGCAGAAGCACAAGCACTACGTGACCTTTTGAATACCGCCCTTGAAGAGATGGCCATTGCAGCCGATACCCTTATCGGTGAACCTCAAATTGCTAAATTCGATAAAAATGAAAACGGTATCGACGTTGAAGTCGTTGTCGCTATGCGCCCGGCTATCGAACTTGGCGATTATGCTGCAATGGTCCCGGATGTTGCCAAACCTGCTATTGACGATGCGGCTATTACCGCACGTATCGAAGAACTTGCATCCGCACAGGCACCTTTTGTCAATGTCGAGGAAGATCGTCCGTTGGTAAGCGGTGACACGGCTCTTATTGACTTTGAAGGATTTGTTGACGGTGAAGCATTCGAAGGCGGTAAAGCAGAAGGGTTCTCACTTCGCCTAGGGAGCGGACAGTTCATCCCTGGATTCGAAGATCAAGTGATCGGTATGAAAAAAGATGAAGAGAAAACCATTGACGTAACTTTCCCTGAAAACTACGGCGGGAAACAGCTAGCCGGCAAAGCTGCTCAATTCAAAGTAAAAGTTCATGCGATCCAAGCAAAAGAAGCGGTCGTACTGGATGATGAATTGGCGAAAAAAATGCTTCCTGGTTTTGAAGACGCAACTTTGGATATGCTGAAAGAAAAAGTAAAAGAGCAACTCGAAAGCGAAGCGATGAGCGCCCTTTACAATAACGAGCTTAAACCGTCGTTGATGGAAACATTCGTAAGCGCATTCACGATCGATCTTCCTGAATTCATTGTAGAGCAAGAGATGGATATGGCTTTGAATAAAAAAGCGCGCGAAATGAACGAAACGGAAATTGAAGAGCTTCGAAACGATGCGGAAAAAGTAAAAGCGCTACGTGAAACCTTCCGTGATGATGCTTCCCGTGCCGTAAAAGCAACGTTTATCGTTGATGCTTTGGCAAAAGCGGAAAACATCCTTGTAAACGAACAAGAGTTGATGCAAACGATCTATTACGAAGCGATGCAAATGGGTCAAGATCCTGCAGCCGTTTACAAACACTACCAAGAATCCGGTTACCTTCCGGCAATTCAAATGGCGATGATTGAAGACCGCGTATTGAGCAAATTACTTAACGATAAAATCAAGTAATTACGATGAGCTACATCCCTTACGTCATTGAAAAAACGGGGCGCGGAGAGCGCTCGTATGACATTTATTCACGTCTTCTCAAAGATCGTATTATTATGCTAAGCGGAGAGGTTCACGACGGTGTCGCTTCTTCGATTGTAGCCCAATTGCTCTTTTTGGAAGCGGAAGACCCTCAAAAAGATATCTATTTTTACATCAATTCCCCGGGTGGGGTTATCACCTCGGGAATGGCGATTTACGATACGATGAACTATATTCGCCCTGATGTGTGTACTATCTGTATCGGCCAAGCCGCATCCATGGGGGCATTTTTGCTCAGTTCGGGTGCAAAAGGGAAGCGCTACGCCCTTCCTCACGCACGCATCATGATCCACCAGCCTCTTGGCGGTGCACAAGGGCAGGCAACCGATATCGAAATTCAGGCCAAAGAGATTTTGCGCATGAAAGCGGAACTTAACGAAATTTTGGCCAAAAACTGCGGACAAAGCGTTAAAAAACTTGAAAAAGATACAGACCGAGATAATTTTATGTCAGCCGCAGAAGCGGTAACATATGGTATTATTGACGAAGTATTGGTTCAAAAAGAAAAAGAAGAAAAGTAAAAGGGACATGCATGTCGAGTATAAGTGATCTCAAGCATTCACAACGACAAGCTTCCAAAAAGCCGATGGAAGAGAGTATGCCGGTGAATATCTCTTCCCTCAGCGATCCCACCAGCGATCTTGAGATCTTTTCAAAAGAAGTTTTGAATGCCCTTATTTCAGACAATCTTCCCCCGACCCCCAGCAATTTCGCCCTCTATTTTGACCGTATTTTAGAAGACAAAAGCGAAAGCCTGCGCCGTCAAATTGGTGCTATCTTGGAACTTGAAGAGGGGAATCAGGACGAAAAAAGCGTTGAATTGGAAAAAACACTCAAACAGGGGTTCTCTTCCATCAAAAGCCTTTTGCAATTGAGCGCTACCCTCTATAAAAATATTGCCCTTATGGAAAAAATTCTCGACAAACGAAAAGATGAAATCAAAAGTATTCCGTCCCTTTCAGGTGCAAATGAACTCCTCTCTTCATTAGGGAACGATGTCGGGAAGTTAAGCGGGATTCTGAAAAAACAGGTCACCCATATGAAATCTATCTATGACGAAACGGCCACGATCGTCAAACAGGTAGAAAACGAAACCATATTTGATGATCAGTACGGTGTCTATAACAAACGCTATCTCCTCACCAAACTGGATCAAGAGCGCAATTTGATCGATGAGTTCAAACATAAAAGTTCACTGATTACCGTCCGTCTTTCGCGTGAAACCTCCAGCACCATGCAAAGTGACAAAGCGCAACAGCTTATGGTCCGTACCGTAGCCCGACTTCTATTGAAAACCTCTCGGCGCAGTGACATCGTCGCCCACTACGGAGAGGGGATTTTCGCCATGGTACTGAAACATACCGACATCGAGAGTGCCAAAAAAGCTTCCGAGCGCCTTTATGATCTCGTAGCATCCAGCAATTTTTTCCTTGCGGAAAAAGAGATTCAGCTCCGTATCGCCATCGGCGTCGTGGAACTCAATTCATCCGTCGGGATGGAACAAACCCTTTTGTGCACGCTAAACGCGATGGATACAGCTGATAATACCCCAAATACTCGCTATATGGTTTGTAGCCAATAAGGTCTCTATGCTTCTCCCTATTATTACCTACCCCGATAAACAACTCAAAGTCCGTTCGCGTGACGTGGTTGATTTTGATCCGACACTGCATACCTTTTTGGACGATATGTTTGAAACCATGCTCGCTTCAAACGGCATTGGGCTGGCAGCCATCCAGGTAGCCAATCCGATTCGCGTCCTCATCCTCTGCATCCCGGATGAAGAAGGAAACCAACCCAAAGAAAATCTCCTTGAAATTATCAATCCCGTGATTCATGAACCTCAAGGAAGCGTCATGTATCAAGAGGGGTGCCTTAGCGTCCCCGGCTTTTACGAAGATGTCGAACGGTATGAAAAGCTAACCCTCCACTATAAAAATCGCCATGGCGAATCCTGTTCTTTGGAAGCGGATGAACTGCTGGCCATCGCTATCCAGCATGAGATAGATCACCTTGACGGAAAACTCTTTATTGAGAAACTGACCTACAACCGCCGCAAAAAATTTGAAAAAGAGTACAAAAAAGCCCTCAAAGAGAAAAAATAGTATTGCATATAGCAATATTATTACCCTTTTTTATACGTATACCGTAAAATCTTTCCGTACGACACCACATTAAGCGTTTAAATACGTTTTTATTAATACTATTTTAATTAAGTCTGCCAAACATAATAATTCCATTCTCTTTTATTGTTACCGAAATACAATAAGCAAGAACGATCATGGAGGTATACTTATGAAATGGTTAGATAAACGATACTACAGTATCTATCTGGTTACGGCTATTATCAGTGGGTGTTTCATTTTTATGGGACTAAGTACCTTTGCCGTGTTTGAATCCATCGGAAACGGAAAAACCAGTTCCGATCTGGCTTTGGAAACGGCTAAAAAAACCTGTTTGGCACACAAAGGGGAACTGATTCTCGTCAATCAGCATAATCCACTTTACACCAAATGCATCACAGGGCGTACTGAACATAACTAACCGATTAGACAGCTGCATTCAGACTCATCCGATAATGGCAAGGAGCCGACAGCATGAAGCAATTGTTATGCGCAACTTTTGAAGGGATCGACGCCAAAATAGTTGAAGTACAATTTACCGCAACCAAAGGGCTCCCTGCCTTTACCATAGTCGGTATGGCCAATACGGCCATAACCGAGTCCAAAGAGCGGGTAAAATCGGCTCTATTAAGCAATAGCTATACGTTTCCCCCAAAACGCCTTACCATCAATCTTGCCCCCAGTGATTTACGTAAAGAGGGGTCCCATTTCGATCTCCCCATCGCTGTTTTAATTGCGTTGGGGAATCATGAAGTAGATCTGAGCGAATGGTACGTATTTGGGGAGCTTGGGTTGGATGGAAGCGTTACCGAGAATACCCTCCTCTATCCGATCCTATTGTCGTTGGCAAACCAGGGGGTGATAAAGCGGGCAATCGTCCCCATGATAAGTTTGCCTAAACTCTCTAAAATACCCGGCATCGCCTTTTACGGCGTCGAATCGTTAAACGACACGCTCACCCTCTTGCGTGCCGATCAACTGCCGCAACGAGACGGATACACAACCGACTTTGATTTTAACCGAATCAGCCATAATGAGGAAAAATACTATTTTCATGAAATCTACCCCGTCGATTTTATCGATATCAAGGGGCAAGAACACGCTAAACGTGCGGCATTGATCGCCGCAGCGGGGATGCACAATCTTTTGCTTGAAGGGTCGCCCGGATCCGGGAAATCGATGATTGCCAAACGACTTGTTCACATTATGCCCCCGCTGCACAATAACGAGATGCTAGAATGTGCGAAACTCGAAATTCTGGAGGGGAAAGATCCCTCGTTCTCCCCTTTGCGCCCCTTTCGTGCACCTCATCACTCCAGTACGGGAGCCAGTATCTTCGGCGGGGGAGCCCATAAAGCGCAAATCGGAGAGGTGGGATTGGCCCATGGAGGGATTTTATTTTTCGACGAACTTCCGCACTTTTCAAAAACGGTACTCGAAGCGTTACGCGAGCCTCTGGAAGACCGTCATATCCGAATCTCACGGGTAAATACCAAAGTCACCTATAATGCCAATTTTTTGTTTGTAGCGGCTATGAACCCATGCCCCTGCGGGAATCTTTTTAGCACAACAACCGCATGCAGATGCAGCGATCTGGAGATAAACCGCTATAAATCACGCCTCTCCGACCCGTTTTTAGACCGGATTGATCTGTATGTACAGATGCATGCGGTAACTGCCGGTGACAAACCCAGCGTAACCTCAAAAGAGCTGCATGAAAAAGTTCGTGAAGCGTTTTTACGGCAAAAGGGTCGAGGACAAAAACGGCTCAACGGTGCACTAAGCGATGCGGAGATCGCCCGATTTTGCCCGTTAAACGATGAAGCGCAAACGGTTATCGACCAGGCTATCGGGAGATTCGGACTCTCATTCAGAGCGGTCAGTCGCGTTCTCAAAGTCGCACGTACCATTGCCGATATCGAAGGGAAAGAGGAGATTGAAAAAAGGGAGCTGCTGGAGGCACTCAGCTATCGGAAACGATAGAGGAAAGTGCCGGACGGTAGGATAAACGAACAATACGACTACCCTAAACGGCGGATACCGCCTGCTCAGCAGCGCGAAGAAGACTCACCTAGAGTAGGGAATTTCTTCCGTCGATGGAGCTTTAAAACGTTGCGACAACCCAGGTCGTAATAAAATAACCGCCGATCAACAACCAGCCGAACATGGCCCCTGCCGTATAAAGAGGGGCAAGCCCCAATCCACGGAATTTTGCAAAACGGGTTCCCATCCCTAGAGCCGTCATCGCCATCGTCAGTAAAAAAGTATCGATGACATTGATATTTTCAACACTGTTTTTAATCAATGTCGCGATCGCTTCGCCGCTGTGTTGCGCACCATATTGCGTCAACAAGGAGTTAACCCCTGCCATACCGATAAAATAAACGGCAAACCATGGAATAACCAGTTTCACCCCTCCTCCGGTCGTCCCGTTTTTCTTAGCCGCATAGGAGAGATAAATTCCCAATACAATCAACATCGGGGCAATCATGATGACGCGGGTCATTTTAACGATCACCGCCGCATCTGCGGCATCTTTGCCGTATGCACCGCCGACGGCTACAACCTGGGCTACCTCATGAATGGTTCCGCCGACAAAGATACCGAAAGTTCGATCGTCCATACCCGCAAAAACGCCGGCACTGTACAGGGCAGGATATAAGAACATGGCAATCGTACCGAATAAGACTACCATCGAAACGGCGACAGCGGCTTTGTGTTCTTCGGATTTGAGTACCGGCTCCGTAGCCAAAACGGCGGCCGCACCGCACACCGATGCACCCGAAGCGGTCAACATTGAGGTATCCCGATCCATTTTAAAGAGCTTTTGCCCTAAAATAGTCCCTAGAATAAACGTTGTGGAGAGCATGATCAGCGAGACCATGAACCCCTCCATACCTACTTCGGCAATTTGCTGAAACGTAATACGAAATCCGTAAAAAACGATCGCAAAACGGAGAATTTTTTTCCCCGAAAAAGTTATCCCCCCCTCCCAAGCCGAAGGAAATTTGTTATGAAGGGTATTAGCATAAAATATCCCCAGCACAATCCCTACAACCAAGGGTGAAATCCCTAAATTTTTTATGACGGCGATATCGGCAATCATGGTCGCTGCCGCGGCAAAAATCGCGACAAAAAGGATACCGCTGAGGGTACCGGTCCGTTTTTGAGGTGAAAAAGGCATAAACTCTCCTAATAAAACTGATAACCGAATTATAAAGAGATTTCAACAATAAGAAAAGTTTTGCGCCCGCTCTTTTGATTTTAAGGGATAACGATCTCCATTCTCGCCGGTATCTCTTCCCGCTTGGCCCCTTTAACCGGTTCGGACCCTTTTAGCGTAATCCGTTTATCATATCCCGGCGTTCTTATCAGGTAATTTCGTATCATCTCAGCGCGCTGATGACCGAGGCTTTGAAGCTCTTGAGGCGTCAGCGGCTGTATCGGCACCAGTTTACCGACCAGAGCCTCCGAAAAATGGCGGACAAATGCCGCCTCTTCCGTATACTGGGTTTGAAGGGCAGATTTCAGCTCTTTCAGCTCCTGTTTATCCAATCTCTCCCGCGCCATCTCTTCCAAAAGTTCTACATTGATCCCCTGAAGTGAATCGATTTTCCCCTCTTTTGTCCGTTTGGCGGCCGACACAATCAATTTTTGTGCTTTGAGGGCATAGGAATCCAACGTCTCGTCATACCCCCCATAAAGGTTCAGCATGAGCTTCGGACGTTTCGCAAGCATTGCCGCAACCTGATCGAGTTTTTCCGTTTGGGGCGGAAGAAGATGTGAGGAACCGGCTTCAAAATCGACGCTTGAGAGGGTATCGTTCTCAATCCCCATCATGGAACTCAGCAACCGAAACGGCGACGTAACCGCTTTGGTAAAGAGATTGCCGATCACCTGCCACACTACTTTCCCGTATTTAAAATCAGGGTTATTCACATCCCCTTCAATCGGAAGATTGATATCAATAACCCCCTCTTTGTCTTCAAGCAAGGCGAGGACAAACGGCATCGGCCACGGAGCGCCCCCCTCTTTTTCGTCTCCGAGTTCAATTTTCTTGATCACGACTTGATTGGCACCGTTGAGTTGACCCCCCTCTATTTTATAGCCCAAATTTAAAAACAGTTTCCCGCCGTCAATCTTATACCCCATAAATTCCAGGGAGTAGGGAGTATAGTTTTTGAGTTCAAGATTGTTGAAAACAACACCGATATCGGTAAATTTTTTCGGATCTTTGGTATTTAAAGAACCGTCAATTTTGGCCGATCCGTATTGATCGACCCCTCCTCCCAGTTTGACAAAAGTCGTTACGTCTTTCGTCGTTGAAATACCCAATACCGAACCTTCCAGATCATGGATATAGGTCTTAAAGGGCAGAGGAAGCGAAAGATCGCTGAACGTGGCACTGCTCCCTCTCAAAACCAATTTAACGATATCCATTCCGAACGGGTTCCCCTCCTGTTTCGTCGCATTGGATTCCGAAGGAGTTTTTTTGCTCAAGGTAGTGTAGTTTAGCACTTTCTTTGCATCAATAAGGGCATTGGTATACAAGCCATCGATCCCAAGCTGATTGATTTTAAGACGATTATCGGGGTAAGCGTAGAGAAACGGCGTCACCCCGATCCTATCCCATCCAAGTAAAACGGAATTGTCCCGTGCATCGTTCACAACCCAATCGCTCAGGGAGACTTTCCCTTTCACCCCTGTTTTTGCCGGAGTATACGCATATTGTGCGGAAAGTGAAAGGTTCCCCCGTCGAAGTGACGCATAGGTGCTCGGCTCAATATACGGATCGATCAGCGAGACGTCAAACGCTTTAATATCAACCTCCCCTTTACTGCTCAAAGGGGAACGGACGACATCACTTTTAAGGCTTAGGGTGCTTTTGCCGTTAATGCGGGTCGACGCGATAAGGGTGTTTTTAACCTTCGGATCATTCTCTATGTCACGTACGTTGAGATTCATCCGGTCGAGCTTCAACGAAACCTCTTTTGAGGGAACTTCATCGATAAAGGCTGCCGATCCGTTATGCAAAGCGATCTCATCGATGCGATACCCCCACGGTGCTTTATCCGAAGAGGCGGCTTTCCCCCTTTTTTCCGGTGGAGCATAGATGTATTTCGACACATCGACCGTTCCGTCTTTCAATCGTTTGACGGCGACTTCCGGTTGCAAAAGAGAAACCTTTTGAACGCGGGCATATTTTCCCTCACGGTTAATCTCAACCCCGTCGATACCGATCCCCTCCAATCCGACACTTTGAAATCCGTCTCTTTGACGAACCACGCTGAGCGCGCCGGTTGATAGCCGAAGGTTCAGGAGCGCTTTTTCATCGCTGCTGACGGTATCGGTATAGAGCGATAGATTTTGCAGACGGGCCCGATACGCTTCGGTGGGGGCATTATCACTCCATTCCGAGCTGACATTCTCCACCGCAACGCTCCCTATCCGGTAAGTCCACGGTTCTTTCGTTTCGTTATCGTCAGAAGGAAACGCTTTTTGAATCGTCTCAATATAATCCAGCCAGTCAATTTTCCCCGCATGAGATCGCCGTGCCGCCACGCTGACCCCGTTTATATGGAGCGATCGGGCATCAAAAATTTTACGCATCGGCTGAACCGACCCGTTAACAAGGCGGAGTGTACCGAGGGTAAAGAGGTTCCGCTCTTCCCCTTTGGGGATAATCCGTACCTTATCCATGTTAAAATGCAGATGGCTCAACTCCGTCGCATTGATATCCTTCGCGTCAAACCGATAGTCAAATCCGAACGAGGCACTGCCATCCGCCACTTCAATCGGAAATTTCTCTTTAAAATAGCGCCACGGAGTATAGAGTTTTCCCGAATCGAACTCTAAATTCCCCCCTATGGCAAACGGGGAGAGGGTATCGATTTTCCCTTTGAGATCGATAAAGCCCCCTTCGTTGATCGTTGCGTAGAGGCGCATTTTCCCATTTGCGCCGGAGAGATCGCGCAAATCGATATGATCAAGATGAAAGCCTATCGGCCCCAGGTCCAAAACATACCCGCCCCCCTCTGCATCGTCGCGATAATGGAGGGCCCCTTTTTGAAGCGAGAGATGGTTGACCATCAGCCTCATCGGCTCGGAAGGTTTCTCTTCCTCCTCTTTTTCCCCCAGTTCAGTGAGCCATTTGAAGTTAAAATCCCCTTGGGGATCGCGGTAAAGGGTTATTTTGGGATCAGATAAACGGATATCGTCAATCACCAACCCGCCGCGCCATAAATAGGCCAGAGGATCGATATTGATCGAAAATTCCCCGAGGGCAAACAAATCCCCTTTTTGCGGCGTTTTAAACGTTACCTCTTTAAGGACGAGATGGAGGGAAAACGGGTTAAAAGAGGCCGCTTTGACAGCGAATTCTCCCCCCTTCGTCACTTCGGCAACAGTGGAGGGAACCACGTTTTTAAGGAGATAAGGGACTCCGAAAAACCCTGCCGCTCCGTAAATCGCTACCGCCGCCGCCAGCGACTTTAACATCAATCCTTTATTCATACCCATACCCTTGCCAAAATTACTTTCCATTTTATCATACTTAAATCTAGTTTTCGACATAATCAGATCCTTAATCACACTATAACGGATGGACTTTATGAACCGCAAGAAAATTTACAATCCGACTTCAAACGAACACGTAAACGATCGGCGTATTTTCGGCGGTAATCCGACCGGTATTTTTGAGCTTAACAACATCAAATACCAATGGGCCTACAACCTCTGGGAGATGATGCTCAACAATACATGGTTTCCCAAAGAGGTGGATATGACCCGTGACGCGGTGGACTATAAATATCTGACCGAGATGGAAAAAACGGCCTACGATAAAGCCCTCTCCCAGCTCATTTTTATGGATAGCCTCCAAACCAACAACCTGATGGACAACATCAATCCCTACGTCACGGCACCCGAAATCAACCTGATCCTGGTACGCCAAAGCTTCGAAGAGGCACTCCACTCCCAAAGCTATGCCGTCATGGTCGACTCCATCAGCCAAAACAGCGAAGAGATTTACGATCTCTGGCGCCGCGACATGATGCTTAAAACCAAAAATGACTCCATCGCCGCACGCTACGATGCCCTCGCGCACGACCCGTCAGAAAGCGCTTTTGTTAAAGCCTGCTTTGCCAATCAGATTTTGGAAGGGATCTATTTTTACAGCGGATTTACCTACATCTATACCCTTGCCCGCTCGGGTAAAATGTTGGGCTCCGCACAAATGATCCGCTTTATTCAGCGCGACGAAGTGACCCATCTGGTCTTATTCCAGAACATTATCAATACCCTTCGCCGTGAGCGTTCGGATCTCTTTACCGAAGAGCTGATCGAAGAGGTGTACGATATGTTCCGAAAAGCGGTTGCCCTCGAAGTCGCATGGGGCCAATACATCACCCAGGGGCAGATTTTGGGTCTCACCAACGACATCGTGGAACAATACATCCAGTATCTTGCCGACAATCGTCTTTCGGCGGTTGGCCTCAAACCCCTTTACAACGTTTCGAACCCGATTAAATGGGTTGACGATTTCTCGAAATTCAACGACCAGAAAACGAACTTTTTCGAAGGAACCGTCACCAACTATTCCAAAGGAAGCCTCAGCTTTGACGACTTCTAAATCCCGTTCCATCGTATCGCTTTGTTTTGAGACCCATCCCGATTTTCATACCAATCTGGATCGTCTTCTTGGCCTGATCGAACACTCAGCCGAAGATGCAATCGTTGTTGCACCGGAGGTATGTCTGAGCGGATTTGCTTACGAACGTTTCGAAGAGGCGGCCGCTTTTACCCCGATGGCAATCGAACGTCTGTATCGCAGTCTCGGCAACCGTCTTTTAATCCTGACAGCCATTGCCAAAGAGGGGGAAGCGTTTTACAATATCGCCTATGCTCTGCATAACGGATCGATCCTCCACCGACAGTCCAAAACCAAACTTTTCGCCCTCGGTGCGGAACACGACTATTTTTCTCCCGGGGAGGAGAAGGAGCTGACCCCTTTCGTCTTCGAAGGGATCAAAATCGGTATTCTGATCTGTTTCGAACTCCGGTTTAAAACGCTCTGGCAGCAAATGGAAGGATGTGATATTATCGCCGTACCGGCTCAGTGGGGAAAACTTCGAAGCGACCATTTCGTGACCCTGACGAATGCTCTCGCCCTGATTAACCAGTGCTATGTGATTGCCTCCGATGCCGATAATCCCGATACGACAGGGATGAGCGGTATTATCACCCCGTTTGGGGGAGAGATCCGGAACAACGGCTCAGCCTTGTTAACATCCCATTTCGAAGAGCGTACCGTCCTCTCCATGCGCCGATACCTAAATGTAGGAATAGAATGAGCATCGATAAAATCACCATCATCAAAACAACCCGGATGAGCGAAGAGATCAGTAAAAAATTCCCTCTTCGCCCTCTCATTAAAAATGCGATTATCCATACCAACCGCGAAGCCTTCGTTCCGTTGGCAATGCGCCACAACGCCTACCGTCTCGACGCTCTTCCCATCGGTGCGCAGCAATACATCTCCTCGCCCCTGACCGTTGCCAAAATGACCCAATACCTCAGTCCCGAGGGGTGTGACAGCGTCCTCGAAATCGGCTGCGGAAGCGGCTATCAAGCCGCCGTCTTGTCCCATGTATTCCGTCGTGTCTTTACCATTGAACGTATCGAATCGCTTCTGCTGGAAGCCAAAGAGCGTTTTCGCCATCTCCGTCTGGGCAATATCCATACCCGTACCGATGACGGCCAAAACGGCTGGGAGCAGTACGCCCCCTACGACCGTATTTTATTCTCCGCTTCAGCACGTGAAATTCCCCAAAAACTGTTTCATCAGCTCAGAGAAGGGGGGATATTAATCGCCCCGATCGACAAAGGACGAGAACAGGTTATCACCCGCTTTACGAAGCAGGGGGGGGTCATCCACGAAGATCCCCTTGAAGTTTGTGATTTTGTCCCGGTATTAAACGGAGTGGTACGAAAATGAGTGATCAACGCGAATTTTGGAATGAACGTTTTATCAAAGAGGGGTATTTTTACGGTACCGAACCTAACCGTTACGTCGCCTCCGTCATCGATTCTCTCAAATCCCCTCAACGGATCTTGTTTTTAGGGGAAGGGGAGGGGCGAAATGCCGCCTACGCCGCTCGGGCAGGGCACATCGTCAGTGCCCTCGACGCCTCTGAAATCGGCCTCACCAAAGCCGCCATGCTGGCCAAAAAAGAGGGACGCGAGATTACCCTGATTCATTGCGATTTAGAGCTCTGGAACCCCACAGAATCGTATGATGCCATTTTGTGCTCGTTTCTCCATCTCGCTGAGCCCCTCAGGAGCGAAGTTTTTGCCAAAGCGATCCGTCAGCTTGAACCCGATGGGATCTTTGGCGGGGAATTTTTCTCGATCCGTCAGCTCCCCCGCAACACCGGAGGGCCAAAGGATGAAGCGCTTCTTTATACGGCCGATTCCCTCCGATCGCTTCTCGAACTCCAGCCGTGCGAAATCGTCGAACTCTGCGAAATCGATACCGAACTCAACGAGGGGAGGGGGCATGTCGGCGTCGCCTCCGTCGTCCGTATGAAGGTAATACGCCGATGAGCCTTCCCGAAGCTTTTACCGAACGATTGGAGAAAATTGTTCCGCACGAACAGTTTGACGCCATCCTCAAAACGTTCGACGCCCCAAAACAGGTCACATTTCGGGTCAATACCCTCAAATCCACCGCACCCGAACTCGAAGCCGAACTTCAACTTGCCCAAATCCCCTACGAACGGGTAGGGTGGGATTTTGGACGTCTGGAGGGGATTTACCGTATCTCCCCCGAGGACAAACTCCGCCTCACCCAAACGGACGCTTTTTACGACGGGCGCCTCTACATTCAGAACCTTTCGTCGATGATTGCCCCGTTACTGCTCGCCCCGAAGCCCGAGGAGACCGTCCTCGACCTTGCCGCGGCACCCGGCGGAAAAACATTGATGCTTGCGGGGATGATGGAAAATACCGGATGGCTCTCTGCCGTGGAACTTCAACGGGAGCGCTTTTTCCGCCTCTGCGACAACCTCAAACACCAAGGGGTTACCAACGCCCATACCTACATGACCGATGGACGGAGCGTCGGTAAAAAGTGCCCCGAAATGTTCGACCGCATCCTCCTTGATGCTCCGTGCTCTTCCGAAGCGCGCTTTAAAACCCATGAGCCGAAATCGATGAGCTACTGGAGTGTCCATAAGGTCAAAGAGACCTCCAAACTCCAGCGCCGTTTGCTTCTCTCGGCCTTTGACGCCCTCAAGCCCGGAGGAAAGCTCCTGTACAGCACCTGCTCTTTTTCACCCGAAGAGAATGAAAGCCCCCTTCAGCACCTCTTAGAGCGCCATGGAGAGCGTTTAAAGACGGTTCCCCTAACCTTGCCCTTCGATAACGTTCAAAAGCCGTTACAACGGTGGGGAAAAGAGGTCTACGACGAACGGATCCAAAATGCCGTCCGAATTTTGCCGACCGATACAATTGACGGATTTTTTATCTGCCTTTTGGAGAAGCGCTAAACCCGTTTTGCTTCGACGGGGCAAAGCCCCTTATTCTCACTTTCACTCTTTATCGTAATCCTATTTCAATCGCAAAGTTATACCCGAGCGCAAACATGAGCGAATCGCTGTTTACCCGTTCGCTGGAGCCTTTGATGTAATTGAGTTCCGCAAACCATTGATTGTAGTCATAGCCCGCCGTCAGTTTGTACGAATCCCCGAATTTTCCCATCGATTTTACAAATAGATTTGTAGTGCTCTCATGGTTGGTTCTTCCGATCGATACGCCGATATAGGGGGAGTGTCTCTCTTCGTTCCAGAAATAATACCCCCCTAATCCCCAATAGCTGCCCTGTACTTCTTCATACTTCGATGAGAAGTTGGTGTGGTTACTTGATAACCCTATGTTGTCCATTTGAATCACAAGGTTATTGGTAACGCCGTAACCGATAGTGAATAATCCGGTTGCGGCGGAGCCGTCACTGTCCGATTTGTTGTTCAGTGTTGTATCGATCTTTCCGATACCCAATCCAAGCCCTATATTGACCCCTTTGCGTTCAGCCGATTCGGCGTGGAGCATTCCAGCCAGGATACATGCCGCTAGCCATATTTTACCCATTCGTATCTCCTTCTTTCTTCATCCCATTTATACTGCGCAAGAACCCTCATGATCGATGCCGTTATCACAAATAGTATCCCTTTGCCTCTTAATATTTAATTTATATAAATCAATTCCGTTTATTCTTGCTTTCTTTTACGTTTGCCGCTTTGCAAAGAGGTATGTTTGTGCATGCAATCGGTTTTACGTTAAAATGACAAAAATTTTCTAAAGGTGTTATGATGAAATCTATCCTGTTCGTCTGTCTCGGCAATATCTGCCGTTCTCCGATCGCCGAGGGGGTAGCGCGTCATTTGATAGAGCAGGGGGGAGCGGCTATTACAGTCGATTCGGCCGGAACCAGTAATTGGCATACCGGTGAGCCCCCCTGCAAACACTCGATTACCGTTGCCCGAAATCACGGTGTCGATATCTCGAAACTTCGTGCCCGTCAGGTGAAAAAAACCGATTTCAGCGCATTTGACCTGATCGTTGCATTGGATCAAAGCAATTACCGTGATCTCAAAGCGTTAGGGTGTCAAAATCTGGTCAAACTGGGAGAATACGGTCACGGTGGGGCAGATGTCCCCGATCCGTACTTTTTCGACGGATTCGAGGGGTTTGAACATGTTTACACGATGATCGAATCGTGTGTCAAAGAGTTGCTTACCCGCTAAAGGGGAGCTCTTCGTAACCGATCGACGTACCTAGAATATAACAGGGCGCTTCATCGGCTCGCCCTGCGTAACTGCCGATCGCTAACGCGGCACCCTTGGGGGTCACCTCTACCGTTATCCCCTCCGACATATCCAGTCCACGTAGAACATTATCGCTCACGAGTTTCGCGTCATTCACACCCTCGATACGAAACAGCACATCAATCCAGTCGTAGCCGCGCGCACTATCCTGAACACTGAAACGGATGTCGATGGAAGTAGGGGAGTTTGGGGCGAGGGAGCGAATTTCACCCTGTCGGGCAAAATCAACTCGTTCGAGCAGATTTTTCAGTGTATTGGCTGTCAATGGTGTCATTTATTACCTCTATACTTACTCAATTATTAATTTTAATACTTTTCTTAGAATAAGAGAAGTACACTATCAACCTAGTTTTAAATTAGAACTATATTCGTTCGCTGCTACTAGTGCCAACAAGATCAGCTGAACGAGTTTATTCACATCAACTTTTAAATTCAACGTGATATTTATATTCATTTATTACCCTCCTTTATAAGATAAAACACACAGAATATATCTCTTTGTCTTCAAATATTTTAGCGAAGAAGAGTTTAATTTTATGTTCAGCTCGAAGCTGAACCCATAAATACACGCATTAATCCTTAATTACTGGCACCCTTCACACTCCATCGAACGGTCTGCTGTATCCTGCTTTTGCTCCGGTGATTGAGAGCGGAGATAGTAGGTCGATTTGAGCCCCAGTTTCCATGCAAGCATGTAAATATCGTTGAGATATTTCCCGCTGGCACGGTCTAGGGTGATAAAGATATTGAGACTTTGCCCCTGATCAATCCATTTTTGACGGATAGCCGCCGCTTTGACGAGGATCGTCTGATCGAGGTCATACGCCGGTGTATAATAGCTCCACGTATCCGGGCTGAGTTTTGGTGCGACGACCGGAATCAATCCCGAAAGATTCTCTTCAAACCACTTGCGTTTGTAGATCGGCTCGATCGTCTGTGTTGTTCCGGTGAGAATCGAGATTGAACTCGTCGGGGCGATTGCCATCAAATAACCGTTACGCATCCCCTGACGTTTAATCGTTTCACGTAGAACATCCCATTCGTAATTCGGGGCAAACAATCCGCCGCGATCGACAAGATTAAGCACCTCTGCCGTAGCATGATCCATCGGGAGGATTCCGCGGCTCCATTTTGATCCTTCGTACTCGGCATACGACCCTTTTTCGACGGCAAGATCGGAAGAGGCTTTAATCGCGTTGTAACTGACCGCTTCCATCACTTCATCGATTTTGTCGAAATGTTCCTGAGAACCCCATACAATCTTCTGTTCGGCAAGCATCTGAGCCTCACCCATGACCCCCAAACCGATTGCACGGCTGCGCATATTGGTCCGTTTGACTTTCTCCAACGGATAGAAATTAAGGTCTATGACGTTATCCAATGCGCGGATCGCAACCGGTACGATGCGGTCGATCTCCTCTTTGCTGTGGATGCGTGAGAGGTTGACCGATGCGAGATTACACACGGCCGTCGCTCCGTCTACTTTCTCTTTTTCCACAATGTAGATAGAGCGTCCCCCCAGTGAATCGAGCGCCGTTACTTTGTTCGCCGGTTTTTCGATGCCGCTGTCGACACGGACGATCTCATCCTCTTCAAACGTGAGGAAGGTACCGTCTTCAAATTTAATCTTGATTAGATAGTGATTCGGCTGCGTATTTTGAAAAATCTCGGTACATAGGTTCGAACTTCGGATAACACCGCTGTGATCATTCGGATTCGCACGATTGGCACTGTCTTTGAAACAGAGGAACGGACTTCCCGTTTCAAAATAGGAGGTAAGGATCTTTTTCCACAGGTCTTTGGCTTTTGTGTGTTCTTTAATAATGTTCGGATCCGTTTCAAGTTCGAGATACCGTTTTTCAAATTCCGCACCGTGAAGCTCACTCAATTCTTTCACATCAAACGGATCAAACATGGTCCAGATTCCGTCTTCGACAATCCGTTTCATGAACATATCGTTGATCCAAAGGGCAGGGAACAAGTCATGGGCGCGTCGTCGTTCTTCCCCGGAGTTTTTCTTCACATCCAGGAAATCTTTAATATCCATGTGCCACGGTTCCAAATAGACGGCTATCGCCCCTTTGCGGGTTCCGAGCTGATCGACGGCAATCGCAATGTCGTTGGTGATTTTTAAAAACGGTACCGTACCGCCGGCCGCATTCTTGTGTCCGTCGATAAATGAGCCCATAGCGCGGACCTGTGTCCAGTCCCAGCCGATACCGCCGCCGAATTTAGAGAGCAATGCCATCTCTTTGTAGGCATCGAAAATCCCTTCAATATTATCCGGAGAAGAACCGATGTAGCATGAACTGAGCTGATGACGGGTTGTTCGGGCATTGGAGAGGGTAGGGGTTGCCATCATCACTTCAAACTTGGACATCATGTCGTAAAACTTTTTCGCCCATCCCTGACGATCGCTTTCGTTTTGGGCCAGGAACATCGCAACGGCCATAAACATGTGCTGAGGAAGTTCGATCGGATCCCCTTTGCGGTCTTTGATCAGATATCGGTCATAGAGAGTTTTGACCCCGAGATAGTTGAATTCCAAATCCCGCTCAGGGACGATATACGCATCCAAATCACTTAAATCGTATTTCTCTTTGAGCCCCAAAAGGATCCGCCCTTCCGCTTCCCCCCGCTCAAAATAGCTTTTCAAACTGCCATATCCGGTAAATCCGTTAACGCGGTGATAAAGATCGTACAAGAATAAGCGCGCCGCGACAAATGTCCAGTTAGGAGAATCGATATCGATTTTATCCACAGCGGTTTTAATCATCGTTTGTTGGATCTCTTGACTGGTGATACCGTCGCGGAACTGAATCTGCGCATCCACTTCCAATTCACTCTGGGATACGTTAATTAGCCCTTTTACCGCATCCGAAGTATATTTCTGAATTTTGGTAATGTCCAACGGTTCACGTCGGCCGTTGCGCTTGATAATGGTTAGCATCTCTCTCCCTCAAAAATCTTTTATTCTTAAAATGACAAAGGAAATCCCTCTGTCAAACCTTTGTTCCTTAGTAAACTGCTAGGACAAAAGTCTACTTTTCCCCGATGGCGAGGATGAAAATATGGTGTATTATAATCACTCAATATTGTATTGTTTCTTATAAGAAAACAGACTTTTTTTATGATTATTATTTAAATACCCGTGCAAAAATTTTGTCTACGTTTTTGGTGTAATAATCATAATTGAAACACTCTCGGATTGCCTCTTCGCTCAAACTTTGGCGTAACTCTTCGTCATCCAACAGATATTGAAGATAAAGGCTTTCCCCTTTGTCATTTATGGCACTTTTGCCTTGCTGCAACCCTTCCCATACTTTCATCGCGTTGCGCTGTACGATACGGTAGGCATCTTCACGGCTTACCCCTTTAAGTGGAAGTTCGAGTAAAACGCGCTGAGAGAAAACCAATCCGCCGGTCAGGTTCAGGTTACGCATCATATTTTCCGGATAAACGACAAGATTGGCAATAACGCTGTTAAAACGGTGAAGCATAAAATCCGCCGTCACAAAACTGTCCGGCAGCCAGAAACGCTCGGTAGAGCTGTGAGAGATATCACGCTCATGCCATAACGCGACGTTTTCCATTGCAGGAATAACATAGGCGCGGACCATACGGGCTAACCCGGTGATATTTTCGGTCAAGATCGGGTTACGTTTATGCGGCATAGCCGATGAGCCCTTTTGCCCTTTGGCAAAAAATTCTTCACATTCATACACTTCGGTACGCTGCCAGTGACGAACCTGTACCGCAAATTTTTCGATCGAGCTTGCCATCAATGCCAATGCCGAAGCCAAACGTGCGTAACGGTCACGTTGAATAACCTGGTTAGATGCCGGAGCCGGTTTAAGGCCTAACGCCTCACACGCATACTCTTCAAGTTCTAACAGCGCATGAGCGAAATTCCCCATTGCCCCGGATACTTGGCCGACGCTAATCACTTCCATCGTTTGTTGCAAGTTTTCCAAATGGCGTGCCATCTCATCGTACCAAACCGCTAACACCAAACCAAAGGTAATCGGCTCACCGTGAATACCGTGTGAACGTCCGACAAGCAATGTCATCTTATGTTCTTCCGCACGTTTTTTGATCGATTCCATGACCATTTTGACATCTTCGATAATGAGTGCCAACGAGTCGCGCATCTGAAGAGCAACGGCCGTATCAACCGTATCGGAACTGGTCATACCGTAATGGAACCATCGGCTCTCTTCTCCAAGCGTTTCCGAAACCGATGTCGTGAACGCAATCAAATCGTGTCGGGTAACCGCTTCGATCTCATCGATCCGCTCTACACTGAACCCTGCATTTTTAACGATTTTTTCCGCATCCTCATCCGGGATAAGCCCTAATTTATTCCAGGCAACAACTACCGCTTTTTCAACATCGAGCCACGCTTGATATTTTGCCTGAATACTCCATTTGGATTTCATCTCTTCTCTGGCGTAACGATCTACCATTCTTCAACTCCTTAGTATGCTAAAATGCGATTATTAATTTTGCCTCGTACGAGGCAAGCGTTTGCTGTCGCCTAAAGGCTAAGCTTTCCGCTGCGCTACATGTAATCTAGCGGTTAGTATGCCCGAAGAATTTTATTTCTTTGGCGTTCAATTCTAATTAAATAGTCTATCTAACCCTCCCTAAAAAGGAATTAAATTGCCCTTCGTCACCAAAAAACTCCATGCCCCCGTCCGCCAAAAAGCCTTTTTGTTTTTGATGCACGAATTGGGAATAGCCCAGAGCGAAGCACAGCGTCTCATCTCGAAAGGGAGACTCTCCCAAAACGGTATTGTTATGGCTAACAATGCGGGATATATCGAGGGGGAATTTGACTTCATCTGTTTTGAACCGTTGACGCTGGGACTTCATCCGACATTTATTGCAGAAGAGTTTGCCGTCTACGATAAACCAAGCGGATTGCTCGTCCATCCCCAGAATCGTCACACCCCGTACTCTTTGAATGATGAGATCAAACACCGCTTCGGCAGTGATGCCAATATCACCCACCGAATTGATCAGGAGACGAGCGGACTTGTTTTGGCAGCTCGGAATAAAACCAGTGAACGTGTTTTAAAAATGATGTTTGAAGAGCGTGAAATAACCAAGCGTTATTTGGCAATGGTCAAAGGGCATTTAAAAGAATCTCTCGATATTCAAGAACCGCTGCTTCGACGCGAAGATTCCAGTTCCATCATACGGATGATCGTACGGGTTCATCCTGAGGGGAAAGCTTCTCGCACCTTTATTAAGCCTTTGCACTATTTTCCGGATACCGATACCACTTTGGTAGAGGCATCTCCTTATACCGGTAGACAACATCAAATACGGGTCCATTTGTTTCACGTGAAACATCCGATCGTCGGAGATCCTATCTATAATCAAGATGAAAAAGATGCCGTTCGCTTTCTCGATCGCGAGATGTCTCCTGAAGAGCGTTTTGAAAACACCGGGGCATCCCGTCTGCTTCTTCATGCCCATTCACTAGAATTTTCCTATGGGGACAACCCTTATCATATTGTCTCCCAAGAAGATTTTGTAAGCCAATGTTTTCATGCCATGGCTTTATCACGATAACGATTTAACTACTCTATCGATAAAGGAATTTGTGTGCCGTTTGTCACTAAAAAAATGCATGTGCCAGCACCTCAAAAAGCGCTCAACGTTTTAATGAATGAACTTGCCCTATCACGAAGCGAAGCACAGCGTTATATTTCAAGAGGGCGTCTTACCCAAAACGGCGTGATAATGGACGATCAGTTCGGGATGATAGAGGGTGATATCGAGGTGATCTGTTTTGAACCGTTATCGTATGGATTCAAACCGATGTTTGTCACTAACGACTTTGCAGTCTATGACAAACCCAGCGGTTTATGTGTCCATCCCAATAGCCGTAAATCAGGCTATTCACTCAATGACGAGATCAAACACACTTTTGGAAATGGTGCTAACGCGACGCACCGTATCGATCAGGAGACTAGCGGTTTGGTTTTGGTTTCACTCCACAAACAGGGGGAACCTGTTTTAAAGAAGTTATTTTCGCAGCGCCTCATCCACAAACGTTATCTTGCAATGGTGAAAGGGCATGTGGAACAAACAATCGATATTCAAGAACCGATATTGCGCAACGATCATCCGAACCTTTTAATCAGCATGGTCGTAAAAATAGATTCCGAAGGAAAAAATGCCCATACGATTATCACCCCGTTACGCTATTTTCCCGAATACGATATGACCCTTGTCGAAGCATCTCCGTTAACCGGCCGTACCCATCAGATACGGGTACATTTGTTTCACGTGAAACATCCGATCATCGGCGATCCGGTTTATGGTCAAGATCCTGCCGATGTGACTCGCTACATTAACAAAGAACTTTCACGGGAAGAGAGATTAGCGAAAAGCGGATCGATCCGTCTTCTGCTACATGCTCATTCACTGGAATTTGAGTACGAGGGGGTTCATCATCGTATCGTTTCCGAAAAGGATTTCATAGCAGAATGTTTTGAAGCGATGAAACTCAATCATCCCCTCTGATATATCGTTGACGTTTTGCCTCTTTTATTTTACGGATATCTACCAGAATATATCCGTCGATACAATTGTTAAATTCGGTATCAATTCCAAAGTCCATAAATTCTACTCCTCCCTCTTCACATAATTCACTGTATTGTTTATAGAGGGTAGGCACCGAAACGTCAAGTGCTTTTAAATAGTCTTTGAGACGTTTAAAGTCCTCCGTATAATTGTCGCCGACAAACAGTGTTTTAAATTCGTTTTGAACATATTCCGATAGGTGAAACGGCGATTTGGCTCTAACCATTGTATGTTCGGAACCAAAATAGAGCGTATAGAAATAGACCAAAGCTTCTTGGGCATGTTTAGGGAAACTGCCGGATATACTGACAGGTCCCATCATGTATTTAATTTGAGGATTATGACTCAGATAGGCACCGATCCCTTGCCATAAATAATCAAGTGCTCTGCTTCCCCAATATTTCGGCTGAACAAAACTGCGTCCCAGTTCAATGGCATCTTCCAAGATGGGTTCGAATTTTTCACACATATCGCACAAATCGGACATATATAACCCTTCTTGTCCCAACCAAGAAAGGATCCATCCGCATTCACCGATACGATAGGCTCCGGCTATCTCCAATTCTTCATCGTCCCATAAAACCAGATGATGATAGTAGCGGTCATAATTGTCGATATCGCGTGCATTGCCGCTCCCTTCACCCACTTTACGAAAAGAATATTCACGGAGCCGTCCTATCTCATTAAGAATATTGGGACCGTTTTCATGTTCAATCAGATAAATCTGTTTGTTGTCGCTTGTTAATCCCAGCAGTTCACCTTTTCGTAATTCCGATCGCAATTCCTGGCGCGATACCGGGTGGGCAATAGAACATTCGGTAGGGTAGATCCCTTTTTTCCCTTTGGCAATACGAAGCATATGTTTTCTAAACATTCGTGCATGTCTTTTTTCCGTAAGATTAAAATCACTCAATGCTTTGATATTGACCATTTCACCAATCGTAAAATCAAATACCCGGTTACGGGAACAAAAAATTTCGTGACTTAGAAGCAATGCCCCCAACGGTTTATAAATCCATGATGCCGCATAAAACAACGGGCTGTTTTTCCCTTTGATATGGATTGGGAGGATAGGTGTGGCATTGCGCTTGGCAAACTTTATAAATCCCCCTTTCCATATCCCTTCTTTGATACCGAACAGTCCGGCACGCGAAACTTCTCCCGAAGGGAAAAAGATAACTACCCCTTCTGATTGCAAAGCATTGTCAATTTGACGTAACGCATGTTTGGAAACTCTGTCATTGAAATTATCGACACCGATGATAAACTCTTTGAGCTGGGTAATTTCGCTTAGCATCCTATTCGCAACTATTTTTACTTTTTTATCCTGACGTACATTGCACACCATCTGTATCAAGCATAATGCGTCCAATGCCCCCAACGGATGATTAGCGACAATAATCACTTTCCCCATTGTCGGAATATTTTCAATTTGTCGATGAATGGTTTTATAGGAGACATTTAAATATTGCAAAACCGCATCAATAAATTCAAGACCGGTTTTCTCCTGATGTATTTCCATAAAACGGTTAATCGATTTCTCGTGAAGAAGTATTCGGGCCAATCCCACAATCGTTTTATTCACCGGGGATGGATAACGAAAAATAGCCGGATGTTCTTTTCGTAAAATTAATTCTGCATTGACCATATGATAACCCTTTGAGTAAGGTAGACAATTATTCATATACCTTATTTTTGAAACAGTAAATAAATCACGTTTCAATGAGATTACCTTAGGATTACCGGGCGATTACATTCTTGTAAAATAAAAAAAATATCCATTGATGTGAATAACTTTTTTAAACATCCTGATTAACAATATAGATTACAATTAAAATCGTTGAAAGTCCCTAAAATAGGGGGTTTAAACATGGTTAAAGAAAGACGGTTTCAGGATTATTTTATATAAAAAAATTCTGAAATAAGTAAAAACAAGAGCCCTGATTATGAAAAATAGGAACTTACTTATTCACAATACACTCACAGTGTGAATATTACACACTTAGAAAAAAAATTTGCAGTTTTTTAAATATTCAGAAATGTTTTAGATGCTTAACACAAATCAACACTTAATCTGAGGATCAACCAAAAATTATTAAGCGTCTCTAAGACTCTTTAGATACACTTACATTCTAAACGGCTTTCCTGGTGTGTCAGCCGTTTTTATGCTCCGCTTCTTACCCACTGCAAAAATCAAACCTTTTTTAAACCCGTTTTATTTTGCTGATTCAACTCGAGCTTCACCCTTTGAGCATGGGCGATAGCAACCGCCATCGCATCGGTGATGTCAAGAGGCTTGATCTCTTTTGTTATTCCTAAAATCTGTTTGACCATAAACGCTACCTGCTCTTTAGCCGCTTTCGCTTTTCCCGTTAGCGCTTTTTTTACCTGCAAGGGTGTGTATTCGGCAAACATCCCATACTCCTGCAAAAGTTTTAACATGATTGCTCCCCGAAATTGTGCAAGTTTCAATACGGTTTTAGGATTGTGGGCATAAAAAATATCTTCCATAGCTACTTCATCGATTTTATGCACGTGGAACAATTGTTCAATCGCTTCAGCCACTTGGGGAATTTGATATTGGAGGGTTTCACTTTTAATTTTTATGAGTCCCGCTTCAATCAGGCGCAATTTTTGTCCCTCTATCGCTACTATGGCATATCCGCAATTTCGCGTTCCCGGATCTATCCCTAAAATATTCATATTTTTCCCTATTCACATCGGTGAATATATTTATTCACCTCTTCTTTGAGGCTAATTATAGGCAAATATTGCTATTATTCACATCACTATTCACAGGGTAAGGGAAAAGATGAATTCAATCGGAAAGCAAGTTTTAAATGCTCTCAAGGGGGAGATTAATGAAATCGATTACCAGCGCTACATTAAACAACTCACTTATGATGAGAGTGAATCCAAAAGTAATTTAGCCATTTTTCGTGCTCCCAATCCATTAATCGCTAATTGGGTCCGGACAAAATTTGCGGATAAAATTGCCCACCTTTTTGAAATTAAAACCAATGTTAAACCGACCGTATCCATTTTGGTTCAATCATCATCGGCTCCCGTTTCGGCACAAAACCCTTCCGTACCGGCCAATACGGAACGTCCAAGCGGCTCACTCCTTAATCCCTCATTCACCTTTCAAAACTTTGTCGTGGGGGATTCCAATAATTTTGCATTTATCGCCGCGAAAAACGTGAGCGAAAAACCGGGAGTCGTATACAACCCCCTCTTTATTTACGGCGGTGTAGGATTGGGGAAAACCCACTTGATGCAATCGGTTGGAAATGTGATGCTTTCTCAGGGAAAAACCGTCATCTATACCTCGGTAGAACAATTTTTAAACGACTTTACCCGCCACCTGAGCAATCGGACGATGGACCGTTTTAAAGACAAATACCGCAAGTGTGATTTGCTACTGATCGATGATATTCAGTTTTTAAGCAATAAAAACCAGATTCAAGAGGAATTTTTTCATACGTTTGATGCATTGCGTAATGAAAACAAGCAAATTATTATCACCTCCGATAAGCCTCCCAAAAAAATCGGAGGGCTTGAAGAGCGGTTAAAAAGCCGTTTTGAATCCGGCCTTGTAGCCGATATCCAGCCTCCTGAACTCGAAACCAAAATTGAGATCATCAAGAAAAAGTGTGAAATCAACCGTGTTAAACTCGATCGCGAAGTTATCAATTACGTTGCAACGATTATTGAAAACAATACCCGCGAAATCGAAGGGATCCTCTCAAAACTCAATGCCTATTCACAACTCATGGGGGTTGATATCACTATCGAATTTGCCCGAAATGTTCTCAAAGAACAAATGGCCGAAAAACGGAGCAATATCACGACCGACCTTATAATGGATACCGTGGCCAAAGAGCTCAATATCAAACCGAGTGAAATACGTTCCAAAAGCCGGAACAGCAATATCGTATACGCAAGACGAATCGCTATTTATCTCTCACGATCCCTCACACCCAACTCGATGCCTCAACTGGCCCAATATTTTGGAATGAAAGATCATACCGCCGTTAGTCATACCATGAAGAAAATCCAGGAACTCATGAAAAATGACGAAGATTTTCGGGTTAAAGTTGAAGAGCTCTCCAATAAAGTCTCTATCGCGACTCCTGAATAATATTTTCTGTTTGTAAAGCCGATTTAAAAAAGCTATAATTCGTACTAAGTGAATAGATGTGAATGAAAAAGAATCGGTTCATCACATCGCTAAAGCAGGAGAGAAGGGTGTTTGGGGTCTGTTTTCACCCATTCACACCCCCTTATTACTAACTACTACAATTAATGCTATTAAATATAAAAGGAGTCTTTTATGAAAATTACCGTTGAGAAGTCGGTTTTAGAAAATATTCTTCTACACCTTCAACCTTTTTTAGAAAAAAAAGATACATCCCAAATAACCTCTCATATATTTCTAAGCACGGATGGAAGAACCCTTACAGCCAAAGCTACCGATTATGAGATCGGATTGGTTATACAAACCAACTCGGTAAGTGTAGATGAACCGGGATCTCTAACGGCTAACGGTAAAAAACTCCTTGATATTATCCGTATTCTCAAAGATGAGGAGATTGATTTAACGCTCGACAAAGATACTCTTCACATTCATCAAAAACGTTCAAATTTTAAACTCCCTACCTACAAAAGTTCCGAATTTCCATCATTCCCGACAACTGACGGAAAACCCAATATCATTATCAATTCCCATGTTTTAATTGAATCCCTTAAAAAAATAACGCCTGCAGCCGATACCAATAATCCGAAATTTGAATTAAACGGTGCGCTTATCGATATTAAAAGCAATCAGATCAATTTTGTGGCTACCGATACCCGTCGTTTGGCATTGGTTCACATCGACAGCCAAAATGATGCAGAACTTTCAATCATTGTCCCTAAAAAAGCAATTATTGAAATTCAAAAACTTTTTAACGACAATATTGAGATCTATTACGACAATACCCATCTCATTATCAAATCCGATGATTCACTTTTCTATACCAAACTGATCAACGGCAAATTCCCGGATTACAACCGTATTATCCCAAGAGAAGCACATCGTACGATTCAATTGCCGAAAAGCGCCATAGTGACGGCGATCAAACAAATTACGACGATCTCCAATGATTTGAAACTCACATTCCAAAAAGATGCTATCCTTTTTGAGAGTTTAAGCGATGATAATATTGAGGCTAAAACAGCGGTAGAAATTGAAAACGGATTCGACACACCATTTATTCTCGCTATCAACAGCCGTTATATCTTAGATTTTTTATCTCAAGTCAACAGCACTGAATTTACCCTCGAAGCAAATGAATCAAATCAGCCATTTGTAATCAAAGATGCAAATTTTAAAACGATCGTTATGCCGATCGTTATCTAAATTTATTTCTCCGTTCACCCTGAGCTTTGTCAAAGGGTGAATTTTCTCCAATAAACTTTTAAATCCATTATCTTCAGTCAGTTTTAGTATAATTTTTAATAACCAAAAAATATCAATAATTAATTTAAATATGGAGATTTAATGTTCAATGGCATAAAAGATTCGATAAAAGCTAAACTTTATGATTTTGCTTATACACCGTTTATGAGTTCGTATGTCATATCGTGGATATTATTTAATCATAAATATTTACTTGTTTATTTTAGTGGGAGCACCCTTGATAATAAACTTCAGTATTTGGAAAAATGTCATATAGAATTTTTGTTTCCACTGTATATTGCATTGATTTATGTCTTTATCTATCCTGCATTAGCACTGATATTTTATTATGCAACACTTTGGTATAACAAACAATCTATGGCGATTAAACAGCGTATTGAAGATGAAACCCCAGTAACGCAGGAACAAGCTCGTGAACTTAAACATGAACATTATAAGTTAGCTGATGAACGAGATAAAGCACTCGATAAACTCAAAGAGAAGGAAAAAGAACATACTGAAGTTTTAGAAAATGCTCTTAAACCTTTACAAAATGAAATTGAAGCCTATAAAGTTGCCGCTAATGTTTCAAATACAATGATTGATTCTTTAAAAGCTGAAAGAGAAGATATGATAATGCAACATGATACAGCAACAAATACTTACAAAAAAACAATTAGTGAACTTGAGCAACAAATTACTAATTTGAAATTACCAGCATATGTCGTAGCTAATGACCCAGTAATATTAAAAGAACCCATAAAAAATATTCCTATTCCATTAGCTTCAACACCAAAAGAAGATGATCGAACAAAAATTTTGAGATTTTTTTATGAAAGTAACTATAAAACTAAATTACGTAGTAATGTTCTTGATGCTATTGTTGATACAACCAAAATGGCACGACCAAAAGCTACAATTATCTTAGCTGATTTAATCAAAGAAAATATTTTACTTTCCGATCAATATGATTATATTTCGATTACAGATATTGGCAATAAAACGCTACTAAATTTATTTGATAAATCAATCGAAATTTAGAGAGATGTTGATGACAAACGCAGAACTGCAAAATTTATTTAATACTCTTCTCTTTCAACCTGAAAATGAAATTGTTGAGTTCAAAGAAGCAAAAAATACTTATGATTTTTCAAAGCTTGGTAAATATTTTTCAGCTCTTTCCAACGAAGCCAATTTACACGGACAATCTTATGCGTGGCTTATTTTTGGGGTTATTGATAAAACACGAGAAATTATTGGATCAAATTTCCGTTTACAGCGTTCTGATTTAGACAGTCTCAAAGGTGGAATTGCCAATAAAACAACAGGCAGAATCACATTTATTGAAATTTACGAGCTAATTGTAAATAACAAACGAATTGTGATGTTTCAAATACCTGCTGCGCCTAAAGGTTTACCAATAGCCTTTGATGGTCATTATTACGGTCGGGATGGTGAAGAACTATTTGCCCTCAATTTAGAAGAGATTGAACGTATTCGATCACAAGCTACACAGGAAGATTGGAGTGCTGCTATCGTTGAAAATGCAACTTTTGAGGATTTAGATGATGATGCACTACAAGTCGCTCGGCAAAAGTTCAAAGAAAAACATATCAAAGATAAATATTATGACCAAATTGATAGTTGGACAATAGAACAGCTTTTGGATAAAGCTAAGGTAACTGTAGGAGGGAAAATTACCCGTGCTGCTTTGTTGCTGTTAGGCAATGCAGGTGCAGTTCATAAACTTTCTCCTCACCCCGCTCAAATTACATGGAAATTGGAAACTGAAGAGCGTGCGTATGAACATTTCAATCCACCTTTTTTGCTAACGACTACAAAAGTTTATCAACAGATCCGTAATATCAAACAAAAACTTTTTCCACGCAATCAATTGATTGCCACTGAGGTTATGAAATACGATAACCGTGTTGTCCTTGAAGCTTTGCACAACTGCCTTGCTCATCAAGATTATTTACAAAATGGGCGTATCCTTGTAACAGAAAGAGTAGATCGTTTGATTTTCGAAAATGCTGGTGGTTTTTTCGAAGGAGTCGCGGAAGATTACTTTACGGGAGAAAAAACACCGGGAAAATATCGTAATCCTTGGTTGGCAAATGCAATGGTAGAATTGGGGATGATCGATACAATGGGATACGGTATTCATACGATGACCGTTGAACAAAAAAATCGTTTTTTCCCACTCCCTGATTATAGCAAATCGGATACGAATAAGGTTGTTTTAGAAATTTTTGGACATTCACTGGATGAAAATTATTCTCTTCTTTTACTGGAAAAAAAGGAACTGGATATCACAACGATCATTTTACTGGATCGAGTCCAAAAACGTCTCCCTATCTCTGATGAATCTGCAACCCGTTTAAAGAAAGTGAAACTAATTGAAGGGCGTAAACCGCATTACATCATTGCTGCTCATATTGCAGAAGTTACAGGACAAAAAGCTGAGTATATAAAAACAAGAGGATTAGATGATCAACATTACAAAGTTTTAATTATTGATTATCTTAAAAAATTCAAAAAGGCAAATAAAAGCGAACTCACTAATTTCATTTTAGATAAGCTACCTGATATTTTAGATGAGCAACAAAAACAAAATAAGATTAGAAACATTTTATATGCTATGTCTAAAAAGGACAAAACTATCGTGTTTTCTGGGTCTTCTCAAAAAGGCGTATGGATTTTATCAGATAAAAAAATTTAGACAAGCTTTGATGACTTTTAGACAAGCTTTTTTAGTAAAACCTTCTTTTTAGTTTAACTACGGTAAAATAAAGCCATTTAACACGCTTAAAAGCTGGAGCAACTATGGAAAATTACGGTGCTAGTAATATTAAAGTCCTAAAAGGTCTCGAAGCCGTTCGAAAACGACCGGGTATGTATATTGGTGATACCGGTCACCGAGGACTTCATCACCTTATCTACGAAGTCGTTGATAACTCAATCGACGAAGCGATGGCGGGACATTGTGATACCATTACCGTAACATTGACAAAAAACGGTACAGCGATCGTTTCGGATAACGGTCGGGGTATTCCTACCGACATGCATCCGACTGAGGGAATTTCTGCTGCAACCGTCGTTTTGACCGTATTGCATGCAGGGGGGAAATTTGACAAAGATACCTATAAAGTCTCGGGCGGATTGCACGGGGTAGGGGTATCGGTTGTTAATGCCCTCAGTAGTGACCTCAAAATGACCATTCACCGTGAAGGTCAATCGTTTGAGCAAAACTTTAAATGCGGTATCCCTCAAGAGCCTTTGGCCATAACAGGCACAACACGCAAACGGGGAACAACCATTGAATTTTTCCCGGATCCAACCATTTTTACCGAAACCATCATTTTTGATTACGACTATTTGGCAAAACGGTTCCGTGAACTTGCGTATCTCAACCCGCGCATTACCATCATTTTTAAAGATGAACGTAACGGTGCGAACAATACCTACCATTTCGAAGGGGGGATCAGTCAGTTCGTTACCGATGTCAACAAAAAAACGGTTGTTGCGACTCCGTTCGCCTTCAGCGAAAAAATCGAAGATATCGAGATGGATATCGCCATTATGTATAACGACAGCTATGACGATAAAACATTTACGTTTGTCAATAACATCAATACCCCTAACGGCGGTACCCATGAAGCGGGTTTTCGTGCAGGACTTACCCGTGTTATCTCCAACTACAACAAACAAAACGGAAATGCCAAAGAGAAAGATGTACCGCTAACGGGTGAAGATGTCTCTGAAGGGCTTATCTGTGTCGTCTCCGTACGGGTACCGGAACCGCAATTTGAAGGTCAAACCAAAGGAAAACTCGGAAATACCTACGTTCGTCCGTTGGTTCAAAAAATTACGTACGAAAAACTGACCAAATATTTCGAAGAGAACCCTCTTCAAGCCAAAGCCATCGTTCAAAAAGCGTTGATGGCGGCACGCGGACGCGAAGCGGCAAAAAAAGCACGTGAATTGACACGACGTAAAGATGCGATGACGGTCGGAACCTTGCCGGGTAAATTGGCCGATTGCCAAAGCAAAGATCCGAGTATCAGCGAACTTTACCTGGTGGAAGGGGACTCTGCGGGCGGTTCGGCTAAACAGGGTCGTGACCGTGTTTTCCAGGCGATTTTACCGCTCAAAGGTAAAATCCTCAACGTTGAAAAAGCACGATTGGACAAAATCCTAAAATCCGAAGAGATTACCAACATGATCACGGCACTCGGATGCGGTATCGGCGAAGAGTTCAACGAAGAGAAACTCCGTTATCACAAGATTATCATCATGACCGATGCCGACGTCGACGGCAGCCATATTCAGACCCTTTTGTTAACGTTCTTTTTCCGATATCTTCCGAAAATCGTTGAAAACGGCTATCTCTATTTGGCTCAACCGCCGTTATACCGCTATAAAAAAGGGAAAAAAGAGATCTATTTTAAAGATGATCGCGTTATGAATGCGTTCTTGATCGAAAATGGGATCGAAGCGTTGGATATGGAAAATCTAAACGTCGGTGTAAATGATCTTGTCAGTTTCTTTAAAATGGTTGACCATTATCGAAGCACGCTGGATGCATTGGAACGCCGCTATGCATTGGTGGAATTGATCCGTTATTTCATCGAAAATCCGGATATGATCGGATTGTCTCTAACTGAATTATACACGCATGTCGAAGCATTCTTAAACGCTCAGGGCAATAATATCCTGAGTAAAAGTGTTACAGACGAAGATATGCATTTGTTTGTTCAAACCAAAGAAGGGTTGGAAGAACTTCATGTCAATGATGAACTTTTTGCATCTCCTCATTTTGCTGAAGCCAATTATATTTACCAAAAAATCCAGGAATGGAATTTGCCGCTTGAGGGCGATTTACTGGAACTGTTAACCCAAATTACCGATTATGCGAAAAAAGGTTCGTATATCCAGCGCTATAAAGGTTTGGGGGAGATGAATCCGGAACAATTGTGGGAAACAACAATGACCCCGGAGAACCGTGTATTGCTGCGCATAACGATAGATGATGCCGAAGCTGCAGGTGAATCGTTCAATCTCTTTATGGGAGACGATGTTGAACCGCGTCGTAACTATATTGAAACACATGCAAAAGACGTTAAACATCTCGATATTTAAATGGTATATATTGAGCAGGTAGAACGTTCGCGCCGTTTCCGACTGGCACTCCGGATGGGGCTGCCGATATTTTTTTTAACGATAATCGCATTTTTTTCTTTGCTGAATGAAGAGAGTATCGTCTCATTTATCTCCTTTTCGCTTATCCTTTTGGGCGTTATCGTCTATTTTATCTTCTATTTGATCTATCAAAGCAGCAGAGAAACCATAACCGATCCGGTCACCCACACTTTTACCCAGGAATATTTTCTTTCGCTTTTAAAAAATCAGAAGGGGGTAAAAACCCTATTGATGATCTCTCTTGAAAACCTGTGGTCGATTAACGAACGCTACGGGGTGAAAAACGGCGACGGTGCATTGCATAATATCGTTAAAAAACTGGACCAGTTTTTTCGGGAGAAAGGATTTGATAAACTCCCTATAAGCCGCTATAAGGGGGGAGATTTTTTACTCTTTCTGCCGGGTGAAAAAGATCAATATCTATCACTTCTCGAACTTTTTTTAACCAAATATCAAAATCATGTCGATAATGAGATTGAAATACGGCTTGAAGCGGTCATGATTGATTCGCGGCTGTCTGACGATATCGAGTTATTGATCAGCCGTTTGTATGAACTCCACAACGATCGCATTACCACCGAAAAAGAGGACTTTTATTCGATCAACGAGCTTGAAAATGAGATTGTGGAAGCACTCGAAAAAAAAGAAATTTCTATCGGGTTTTGGCCGGTATGCTGTGATGATTATCCGGTATTCAACACAACGGTTAAACTCATCGATTCAAAAGGGCGGTTTATTCACCAAAGCCGATACATACCGGTTCTTAACCGATTGTACAAAATGAGACATCTTGAGAGTGAAGTTCTTGAAAGAATAGGGGGATTGTGTACGGAACAGAACCGTAATTTTATTTTAACGATCTCTTCCGTTACCCTGAGAAATCCCCATTTTTTTGAACAAGCCGTTACCTTGTTTGAACGTTATCCGCTTGCACGCCATAAAATCACCCTTATGTTTGAAGAGAAAGAGTATTGTCATCAACTGGAGCGTTTTGCACAGCTGATAGCCCATTATCGCAAGGCAGGATATAAGATTGCTATGGACCGGTTGGGTGGATTGCAGACAACGCTTTTGTATCTGAAAGAGCTGGAAATCGACATTGTCCGGTTTGATCCCCTTTATACCCGCCATATAAAAGAGGCCGGATATCAAAATCTGCTTCAGGGACTTAATCTCAGTGCCCATTTATGCGGGGCAAAAACCTGGATGCCGATGATTGAAGATGGGTATACCGACAATTTGGCAAAATCGCTGAAAATTAATTATCGCGAGGGAAATTATCTGGGTAAAATTTTAACCGTCGATCAGCTTTAGCCTATGTGAAACAAAATAAATAACGGATAAAAATTAAAAAGGAAAAACATGAAATACGGAGAACAGATTGTTGAAAATTTTGACATCGAAAAAGATTTTGAAATTTGGCCGAATCAGCATGAACGCGATTATGTGATTAAAGTGACGCTGCCGGAGTTTACCTGTCTCTGCCCGCGCAGCGGTTATCCCGATTTTGCGACGATTTACGTCGAATATACTCCGGATAAATGGGTTGCCGAACTCAAAGCTATCAAACTCTATATTAATTCGTTCAGAAACCGCCATATTTCGCATGAAAACAGTGCCAACGAGATTTATTCCACCTTCGAACAAAAAATCGCTCCTAAGCGCTTAAAAGTGGTTGCCGATTATTATCCGCGCGGAAATGTACATACGGTTGTAGAAATCGATAGCGAAAAAATGGAACTTTCACGTTAGAAACGGCGGAGGTTTCTCCCGCATCCGAAAGATGCGGGTAGCTTTAGGGGATTTCAAAAGAGAAACCTCTCCTTGCCTTCCAAACCGGCAAAGCCGGTTTGGGTGCGTAACATCAGTTAAAATTTATAGGTGTAGGTAAGATTGAAATTCCGTCCCCAATACTGAGGGATCGTATTGCTTCCGTTCGTGTAATTGAGGTTTGGGGTATATACCTGTTCATCCAAAATATTATCCAGATAAAGGGATAAGAGCGAATGCTCTTTTTTTCCGATTCCCCACATTTTAGCTGTATCTACAATGACGTTTGCCGTTAGCATGGTGTAGGCGGCGGGTTTTGGATTGCGCAATGCGGCACCGTTCGTCACCGTTAAATCCGTCGATTCTCCGATATAGCTGTTAAAGAGGGCAATATTCATACCGTTGATCCCTCCATACGAACCCCCCAGCTTGGCCATGATATTCGGGGCGAAAGTGCTGTCTTCAATGCCGCTGTCCGTTTTGTTGACCTGATAGCTGAAATTACCCAAAATATTGAATCCGTTATCCGTTTCGACACGGCCTTCAAACTCTATCCCCTGAAAATGGACATGCCCCTGATTGATAAACGTTGTCGGCGAACCGGAAACCCTTACGATCAGATTATCCAGAAGGGTATCGTAAAGGGCAACGGAAAAATAGCGTTTAGCGGTTTGGTAAATGAGCTGCGCATCGTACGTCGTTGCTTTTTCCGGATCAAGCAAAGGGTTCCCTTTGAGTGTCGGAGCGTTGATTTTTGCCTCTTGGAGATTGGCAGAGCGGTATGCCTCGCTATACAGAAGTTTGACCCACCAATTATCTCCGAATCCCTGAATAAAACCGAATCGGGATGAGAGATCGGTTGGGGTATCTTCAGGCTTATTCAACTGTATCCCCGCAATTATCTTTTGTTTCGGAGTAAGCATATAATCGATTTGCGTGTAAACGCTTTTGCTGTTGAGGGAAGAGGCGGGAAATCCTATATCAAACTCGGTTTTGTAATGCGATGCATTGGCGCCGAAAAGTAAATTTAGATTGGTGTCGACGTTACCCCGAACGATCACTTCGCTCATATCATAATGGTCTTCGTAATGGTTCCGTCCGCCTGATTCGCTGATTTGCCAGTCAAAGTCGGCATTGTTAAGGGAGTAATTAAACGAGACGTCCCAACCGCTGGTAATATCATGGAGATATCCGATATCGAAATAATGCCGTTTTTTATTCATAGGCGAGGAGGGGAGCTGGAAATTGGAACCGCCGCTGTCTTGCGTGTTATGCATAATCATCGTATTGAGGGTCAATCCTTTGTAATTACCGTTGATGACGATATTATCGCTGTTTTGACCCATATCATAGATTCCGGGAAGATTATCTTTATCGATGACGCCGTTGACACTGTCTCCATCCGCACGAATCGAATTGATGCCGATGTTAAAGGTATAATCCTTTCCTCCGCTCAAACTTGAGAGTTGAAGTTGACGGCGGTTAAAACTCCCCGCCCCGAGGTCGACACGAGTTTCATTAATCGATTTGTGGGCATCTTTGGTAACGATGTTGATAACTCCGGCCATTGCATTGGTACCGTAAATAACGGAACCGGGACCTCGTATGACTTCGATGCGGTCGATCATTGCAAGGGGAAAACCGAGATAAATATCGAAATTAAAACCCCCGTCCGTCCCGTCATGTATCGGCCGGCCGTTGAGAAGGACAACTTCCCACCCCTCTTGGTGGGCTCCGTTCATTGCCCGTATCGATGTTTTGTTATTCGGGCGTTGGTGAGAACTGAGTATTTGCATTCCGACGAGGCGATCAATGACATCACCCAGCGTTTTGGCTCCGTATTGATGAATTTCCTGAGAGCTGATAACGGTGATAACACCGGGTGCCAAATGCTGGCTCTCGTCACGCCGAGAGGTACTGGTTACCTGAATATCGAGGAGATCCTGAAGGCTTAATGGGGACAAATCCGGTTGGTCTTCGGCAGTGAGTAAGGAACATGCCAATATCCCTGTCAGAAAAATATTTTTCATAACCAACCTTGTGTAGAGTATTAAAGGTAATCATAACACTTTTTTTGAGAAGCAGCGTAAAAAAGAGGTTATTTATCGTTAACTAACTGCAAAGGGAGCATAATGGTAAAAATTACCCCTTTATGGCGTTCACTTTGAAGGGTTATGGTCCCATGAAGTTTTTGGGTAATCAGATTGTAGACGATATTAAGACCGAGCCCTGTCCCTCCCGCATTGCGTTTGGTTGTTGTAAACGGCTCGAAAGCGGTAGTTTTCATCTTATCGTCCATGCCGATGCCGTTATCGCTATAGGATAAGAACAGTTTGTTTTCGACGATTTTAAAACGGATGGTGATGGTTGCATTCGTAATGGTTTCATCAAAACCGTGCAAAATCGAATTTTGGATGAAGTTGGTAATAATCTGGGCAAATACGCCGGGATACGATGTAAGGGTAAGGTCCCGATCTCCGTCGATGATGACGGTTACCGGTATTTTTTTGAGTTTATTATGAAAGGTGAGAAGGATTTCATCAAGGTATTCATAGAGATTGAATTCTTGTTGATCTTCAACGCTTTGATCGACGGAAATACGTTTAAAGCTTCGGACCAGATTGGCGGCTTGATTGATACTTTTCAGGAGAAGATGGGCTGTTTCATTCAAGATATGAAGTTTGTGTTCCATTACCGACTTTTTAAGGGTCCCTTCGTCCATTTGGCGAAGGAGCTGCTGGGTTTCCCTTTCAATTATGGAACCGCCTGTGATTGCATTGCCCAGAGGGGTATTGACTTCATGAGCAACACCGCTGACAAGATTCCCCAAAGCGGCCATTTTTTCAGATTCTATCAATTGTAGTTGTGCCTTTTTGAGGGTTTCAAGAGAGTTTTGAAGCTCTTGCGTCCGCAAAGCGACACGCGATTCCAAATGGGTTGTTAACGATTCGGTATCACTGAGAAGATGGTTAAACGCATTGTAAAGATAGGCAATCTCATCGTCTTTATCGTATTGGACGCGAAGAGAGTAGTTGTTGTATTGGGAAACCTCTTTGGCCGCTTCGGTTAAAGCAAGAATCGGGTGGAGGATTTTTTTGCTCAATATGCGTGAGACAATGTAGATAAAAAGGATGAGGATAGAAGAAAACAGGGTTACGGCTTTTGTCAATTCGAGAATAAAAGAGGTAATACGGTCCGTTTTTTTCTCAATATAGAGATAGCCGAGTACTTGGTTGTTTTGCTTGATTTCAAGGGTGGTTTTGAGTTTACCCAGTTTCCAAGGCAACCAGCTATGCAAATCATATCGTGATCCCAGTGGCAAGATAATCTCGGGAATTACTTGATGGGCAGGGTTGTAATAGGTTACGGGAATTTTGTCGGGATTATAGACAACGGCTAAAAGTATATTCGGATTTTCGTGCAATTGGCGCATATTGGCACTGATACCCTGCACATCGAAAAAAGCCATAGGGGCCGTTACCAGATCGGCAACCAGCCCTGCTTGCAATTGGCTTGCATGGAGATAGGACTGTTTTTCATGGTTGATGCTGTACCAAGCTTGGAATAACGTTACGAAAACAATGATAAATAGACTTGTGCCAACGAGAGAAAGGACCATTTGGGAGGTGATGGAGTGTTTATTGATTCTCATTTGAGTCCCCCGCCTGTCGGCTCAATGACGGTAGCGAAATTAAGGAGTTTATAGCTGACGTTGAGATTGGCTTTTTCAAGGTTACGCTGGTTGATAACAAAACGAAACGAGTTGTTTTGTAAAAAGAATCCGATCATTGCCCCCCTTTTGGCATCATTATCGTCATCACTGATAATAAGGACATTGTTTTTTTGGAGTGCATTTAAAAGGGTTTCGTTTTGATGGGGTTTGGAACCCCTGTAATAAAGGATATCGCATTTTAACATCGCTTCGCTCGATGCTCCGGCATCGAGCGAAATGACTTTTAACGGCCGGTTATTGAAGAGGCGGTTTGAATAGGTTTTTTGAAGGGATTGGGCAAAAGAGTCGTCATTGTAAACACAAACGGTATACGTTTCGATCGGTTTCGGCCATTGGATGAACATGCTGAAACGTTCGAGATAGGCCGATTTAATGCTCTCTTCGGAAAGTGCGAATAACGAAACCGTCTGAAAAAAGAGTAAAAAGGCGGCGGTAAAAATTTTTAAAAATTGCATCAGATTAAATCGGGTTTGGGTTCGCCTAGAAAATACCCCTGTGCATAATCAACACCCATCGATTTGATGATTTCATAGACTTCCGCACTGTGGACAAATTCGGCAACGGTTTTTACCCCGATTTTATGGGTAAAAAAGAGGATGGTTTCCGTTACGGTTTTTGATTTTGTATTGAGGTTAATATCTTTGATATAGATGCCGTCAATTTTGACAATATCCAGATCTAAGTTCCCAAGCTGGGCAAAATTCGAACATTGAACGCCGAAATCATCGAGGCAAAGGCGGTAGCCCAGTGCCGTAAGTTCATTAAGGTGTTTCTCGGCAATCGGATTGGTGAGGATACTGTTCTCTTCAAGAATTTCGAAATAAATCCGATCGGTTTCAATTCCGTAGCGGGTACGCGTCGTTTCGATAAATTGGATAAAACCGGCCTCTATCAAATCCTGATCGGTAATATTGACCGAAAAATGGAGGGAATTGTTGCTGAAGCGTGCGCAGGCTTGTTCAAATACCCGCTGGGTAATTTGGTATAACAATCCGGCATATCTTGCGGTAGCAAGAAAATGGAAAGGGGTATAAATAACTCCGTCGCGTTCGAGTCGAACGAGGGCCTCATATTTGGTTATTTCCCCGCTGCTGCATTCAACAATAGGTTGATAATAGGCAATCAGTTTGTTGTTATCCAGGGCGTCTTTAAGCCATTTTGTCCATTTTGTATTCTCTTTGATCTGTTGAATCACCGCCAAATTATCCGAATAAACCTGTACCCGGTTCCGGCTCATTTTTCGTGCTTCGCGCAGTGCTATTTCGGCTTTTTGGATCATATTCCCCATATCGTGTTCAACCACACCCATGGTGACGTTGATGCGGTGCTCGATAGCGTTGATATGAAATGAATGGGTCGTGATGCTGTGTTGGATACGGAGAACCTCTTTTTGTACATCCTGCACTTCATGCTGGCAGGCTAATACGGCGAAGATATCTGCTTCGAGACGATAAACGGTACACATAGGACAGGAGGAGGTGCGTAAGATATTTCCAAATTCCATCAGCATTTGATCCCCTACCTCGAATCCGAAGATATCATTGATCATGCTGAATCCATCGATGTTCAATAAAATCAGGGACATCGGCTTTTGGGTATCAAGATCGTAATTGAGTTTTACACGATTTCCAAGACCGGTCAGTGTATCGGTAATCAGAGCGTTATAGATCTCATTTTTTTTATTGAGGAGTTCGACAATCTGTTTGTATTGGGAGAGGGTGCTTCGGATAGTCGTGTAAAGCCGGTCGGTGGTTAATTCGGTTTTTTCTTTATAATCGTTAATGTCATAGTGGTCGATGACATACCGCTCTGGTGCTACTCCGGGCTGACCGGTTCGGATAATAATACGGACGGTAGCGTTGTTAAAGTGATCGCGTATCGTTTTAACCAGATCCAACCCGGCCGTTTCGTTCTCCATGACGACGTCAAGCAAAATAATAGCGATGTCATTATGCAGGTTAAGAAATTTTTCCGCTTCAGCGGCACTGTAAGCGGAGAGGAATCGGAGCGCTCTTCGATCATAGGTAAAATCGTGGAGCGCTAATTTTGTAAATGAGTGGACTTCGGCATCGTCATCAACAATCAGAACCGTCCATGGAGTTTCAGATGATACCTCTTCCTCTTCCGGGGCGAACAACAGTTCATCGTCAGACATCACTACCCTTCTTTACTTGTTTGATTTATGGGTTAAATAATAGCATATTAATATACAGAATAAAGCCTGTGAGGGTCAGGGGATAGTCGATAAAAGATAAAGGAGAAGTTATCCCCGCAGGGGGATAATGCGTCAAGACGAAGCGTTGGTGTATCGAATCAACCGAATTTTCCGGTAATGTACTCTTGTGTCAATTTTTCTTTCGGTGTGACAAAGAGCTCTTCGGTATGTCCCAATTCGATCAATTCACCCAAATACATAAAACCGGTATAGTCACTGACACGAGCCGCTTGCTGCATGTTGTGGGTAACGATGATGATACTGACGCGCTCTTTGAGTTCGATAACCAGTTTCTCTATCCCTTGAGTCGAGATCGGGTCCAGCGCCGATGTAGGCTCGTCGAAGAGAAGTACTTCGGGCTCTACCGCAATGGCGCGGGCGATACATAAACGCTGCTGCTGCCCTCCGGAGAGACCGTTGGCATCGTTTTTAAGGCGATCTTTGACCTCTTTCCACAACGCGGCATCTTGAAGCGCTTTTTCGACACGATCGTTGAGCTCTGTTTTGTTTTTAATCCCCTGAAGACGCATTCCGTAAGCGACGTTGTCAAAAATTGACATGGGAAACGCCGTCGGTTTTTGGAAAATCATCCCGATTTTTGTCCGTAAATGGATCAAATCTTCTTTTGCGCCGAGGATATTGCGCCCTTCAAATTCGATCTCGCCGTTATACGTGTTTCCCGGATACAAATCGTGCATACGGTTAAATGAGCGTAGAAGGGTCGTTTTTCCGCAGCCGGATGGTCCGATCAGGGCCGTTACCGAGTTTTTGGCAATCGGCATTGTCACTTTTTTCAAGCTGGGAGCCGATGCCCCTTTGTAGGTAAATTCAAAGTCACGTACATTCAGTGCGCACTCTTCTTTGATATCGATAATACTTGCCATAACGTTATTTCCTTTTACCGGCTAATAGAATAAGACGTCCCAAAATATTGAGACCCAAAATAAACATTGAGAGGATAAAGGCCGCGGCCCATCCAAGCTGCTGCCAATCATCATACGGACTGATCGCATAGTTAAACATGGTTACCGTTAGAGAAGGCATCGCTTCATTTAAATCGGTAGTAAAAAAGTTGTCGTTAAACGAGGTGAACAATAACGGTGCCGTTTCACCCGCAACCCGTGCTATACCCAAAAGTACTCCGGTCAAAATACCCGCTTTTGCTCCGCGGTATACGACGTCCAAAATCACTTTATACTTCGGTGCCCCCAATGCGAACGCCGCTTCACGCAGGGTCCCGGGTACCAGTTGAAGCATATCGTCGGTAGTACGCAGAATAATGGGGATCATAATAATAGCCAACGCGATTGCTCCGGCCCAAGCACTGAAATGGCCCATCGGCATAACGACGATGGCGTAAACAAATGCTCCGATAACAATCGAAGGTGCCGACATCATAATATCGGAAATATCACGGATGACATGGGCAAGATTGGAACTTTTACCGTATTCGCTAAGGTAGGTCCCCGCCATAATTCCCAGCGGAACTCCGATAAGGGTAGCTAATCCTACCAAAATCAGTTGGCCGATGAGGGCGTGTTTGAGTCCGCTGTCTTCGTATCCCGGAGGGGAGCCTTCGTAAATAAAGATATTCCAGTTAAGGGCATCAACCCCTTTCATGACCAGAACCGCCAAAATCCAAAACAAAAAGGCTAACGCTATAACCGCGCTCAAGGTCGAAAACGCCAAAGCAAGGCGGTTGATAATAATCCGTTTTTGGGTTGCGGTCATTGTCCTTTCCTCACTTTACGTAAAAAATAAAATTTGGCTACGGCGATAACGACGAAACTCATCACCAACAACGTCAGTGCCAATCCGAAGAGGCTCGAGAAATAGAGAGAACTGTCAGCTTCGGTAAACTCATTGGCTAAGGTAACCGGAATGGACGTTGTCGGGTCCATGATGCTTCTAGGGGTGTGATGAACGTTCCCCATAACGAAGGTTACGGCCATGGTCTCACCGATAGCACGTCCCAGTGCAAGGATCAGTGAACCGATGATCCCTGCTTTTGCGTAAGGGATAATAACGTCTTTGATAACGTCCCATTGGGTTCCGCCGAGTGCGTAGGCAGACTCTTTCAGGATATCGGGAGTCGTATTCATCGCATCACGGGTAACCGCCGCCATGAACGGAAGGATCATGATGGCCAAAACAATCCCTGCCGCCATTAAACCGATCCCCATCCCTCCGAAAATGTCACGTAAGATAGGGACGAAAAAGAAGAGGCCCCACATACCGTAGATAACCGAAGGGATAGCGGCTAGGAGTTCGACGCTGACCCCGAAGATACCTTTAATTTTGTCATGAGCAATTTCACTGAGAAAAATTGCTACTCCGATAGCAACCGGGATGGCCAATAACATTGCCAAAAAAGTTGAAGCCACTGAACCGAAGATAGCGGCATATGCACCGAATTTATCAACATTAGGTGCCCATTCGTCTTTGGTAATAAAATCAAATCCGAATGTCCGCATCGCTTCGGTTGAATGATCAAAGAGAACCACAAAAATCCACGCAACGATGAATAAAATCAGCAGTGCGCTGGTGCGGGTCATGTTTAAGAAGATTTTGTCAATCATACCTAGCCTTGCTCTAGAAAATATGGGTAATTATATTACACGATGATTACACGTTTGTTACCAAATACCCTTTTAGCCATCTTTTTGCCTCTTCGTAGGTGAAAAATTTTTGGTTCAGTTGGGCATCGTAGGCGGCTTCCAAAATGGGTTTAAAAGTCTCTCCGGGCTTCAGTCCCTGGGTGATTAAATCACGTCCCATCAGGAGCGGGCGGGGCGGTTCGTATAAAACTCCGAGACGGTGACTGCGTTCATAAAGCCACTCTCCCGCTTCGAAACGGTCCGGTTTTTCGCCAGTGAACGTCCGTCCGAAAAAGTCGGCTTCGGCTACCCGGATAAGCTCATCGATGCATACGTGCGTACTGAGGCGTAAAATATCGCTGTCATCTGCGCAGGCTCGGAAAAGTTTTCTCGGCCAGCCATGGTAACGGATCAGGGGAAGAATGCGTGCGGTGAGGGTTTTGTCTTCGGTAATCCGAAAAAGCCAATGGGTCGCAATGTCAACCCCCCTTTCTGCATGTTTAGGGGCATTGAGGAAACCTTCAACAACGTGCGTCGTGTCGGGTTTGCCGATATCGTGCAATAGTACCGCAAACATTAAGACAAGATCGGTATCGGTTTTACCCGTACGCATCCGGGCCATGGTATCGAGTGCCATCAACGTATGCGTCCAGACGGATCCCTCCGGATGAGAGAAGGGATCTTGAGGGGTATATTCGAGTTGATCCAGGGGGGACAAAAAAGGGAGAATACCCATTTCGCGAAGGACTTTCATCCCTAATGAAGGGGATTGGCTTTGGAGGAGAAGTTTTTTCAGCTCCTCAAAAATACGCTCTTTCGGCAACTCTTCCAGGGCTCCGTTTTCAACCATACCTCTGCACAGCCGTATCAGTGACGCATCGCAGTTTAGTTCAAAACGGGCGGCAAACTGGACTGCTCGCAATATCCTCAGAGGATCGTCGACAAAGGTTTCGGGATCAACGCATCGGAGACGTTTGTTTTTTAAATCCTCAATCCCTCCGTACGGGTCAAGAAAAGTATGGGTCAGGGGATCATATCCGATAGCGTTGATGGTGAAATCACGGCGTCGGGCGGCAGAAGCAAAGTCAATATCGCTGAATAACGCAATTTCGAACCCTTTATGCCCGAAGCCGTGTTTGGATTCGCTGCGGGGGGGAGAAAAATCGATGGAGTAGTCCCCGTAAACGAGTTTCAGGACGCCGAAACTTTTTCCGACAAGGTTTACCTTGCCAAAAGGGGTGAGAAGTGTTTCCAGTGATTCGAGAGAGCTGACCCCGTACAGCTCGATATCCAAATCATAGGTGGGATGTCCCGTGAAAAAATCACGGACAAACCCCCCCACAAAAACAGGTTTGATCCCCTCCTTGAAGAGATAGTCGACCAATTGGACCAATAGAGGGGAAAGGGGGATCATTTTTTGGCAGGTTTGGTTTTTTCAGTGAAATTTTCGAGTGAAAAACTGAAGGTTGAACCGATTCCGAGGATACTCTCAATATGCAAAGAAGCGTCATGCAATTTGAGGATATAGCTGACGATTGAGAGTCCAAGCCCCATCGAATTGTCCCAGCGGTTTTTTTGAACCCGATAAAATTTAGAGGTAATTTTGTCCAATTCTACGGGGGCGATACCTATCCCCTTGTCGGTGACACTGAGGGTAGTATCTTTGAGGGTGAGGACGACTTCCTCTTCGGAATATTTCAACGCGTTATCAATCAGATTGGTAATGACCAGCTCAATCATGGTTTTATCGGCGAATACCATTTTGGAAAATCCGTTATAGCGCAGGGTTCGGGACGGATATTTGGCTTGCAGAATAGAAATCGATTCGGTACAGATTTCTGAAATATCAAAAGAAGAGGGTTTTATGGAGAGATCGTTGTTTTCCAGCTTGACCGAAAGAGCCAATCGGTCGAGCATGAGGGTAACGCGCTGGGTATTGGAAATGATTTTGGCTAAAAATTTTGAACGTATTTTCGGATCAAGATGGATATCGTCGTGCAGAGTTTCCGCATACCCCATAATGGCGGCTATCGGATTTTTAAACTCATGACTGATGGCCGAGAGGATATCGTTTTGCTGTTTGTTGATCAGTCGGAGTTTGGCGGTATGTTTCCGTTTTTGTTTGTCACGGTTATGAAGTTTTTTGACCAGATTTTTAAGCATGATCGAAATCTGCAAAAATTCGCGGAAATATTCGGGTTTGAGAACCGCACGGTAATTTTTGGCTGAAATTTGGTCCAGAAAATGGGTAATCTGCAGGATATCGTAACGTGCTTTTTTGGAGATATTATAGGCAATAACGAGCGAGATGATAATCAAGACGCTGAATGCGGCAACCAGTTTACTCCAGAGGGAGTAAAAATGGTCCATAACCCCTTTTAGACTCATGGCAAGGCGGATATAAAAGGTTTGTTCGGGTGTGATAATTTTGTGGGCTACGTAGATGAAATCGGTTTTAACCGTTTGGGAATAGCGGATGGCTACCCCGTAGGGTTCGCTGAGTGCGTGCATCACTTCGATCCGTCCGGCATGATTTTCCATGGTCGATTTATCGGCATCGCTTTCCGCTAACACATCGCCGTTTTCAGCGATTATGGTGGCTCGAAGAAAGGTTTTGCCGGAGATTTGGGCGACCAGGCGGTCATAATCATTTGAGGAGAGGAGGAGGGGCTCTAAAAGGCTGATATCTTCGATCAGCCTATCTTCGCTGTCTTGGATGACCATTGATTTCAGGGTGAAAAAACTGATGATTGAGGCGGTGACCAGAGCGGCTATAAAAAGGCCAAGAACATTAAGAAAGAAAAGCTGATGGATTTTTAGCACAGGGTATATCCGACTCCCCGCACGGTTTTAATGTATTCTTTCGATTTTTGCGGATCGATTTTCTCTTTGAGACGGTTTATAGCGACGTTGACGGTTCGGTCTTGATAGACTTCATCCGCACCCCATACGTTTTCGAGGAGATAGTCACGATCGAGTACAATATTTTGGTTGACGATCAGTGCATGGAGAAGATCGAATTCGAGTTTGGTCAGTTCGACGGCTTCTCCTTCAATGGTTACCGTTCGGGCGGCAAGATTAAGGATGATATCCCGATAAGAGAGGGTACCGTTTGAAGAAATTTTTTTGGTACGGCGAAGAATGGCTTTTACCCGTAAAATCAGCTCTTTCATGCTGAAAGGCTTGGTGATGTAATCATCGCCTCCCCGCTCGAATCCCTGTTCGATCTCTTCGTCTTTATGTTTGGCACTCACAAATATAACAGGAGTTTGCACCCCTTTTTTGCGGAGAGATTCGATAAACTCAGACCCTTCTGCTCCGGGGAGATTGCGATCCATCAATATCAAATCGACCGATTCTTCTTCGAGGGCATCGGCGACATGTTTGGTGTTTAAAAACCCGATAGTTTCAAACCCCTCCTTGGAGAGGTGATACTCCATGAGTTCCAAAATGTCCTGTTCATCTTCGACAATCAGTATCAGTGCGTCCACTGTCAGCCTCTTTGGTATGGATTTTGAATGGGATGGCATTTACAAATTAGTTGTGCAAATGCAGCTCGCCGCCTTTTTGCGCATAGACCATCAAGGAGGCGATATTAACCGTTCGGTCGCCGATTCGCTCAAGTTTACGGAGGGTCCCCAGTACTTTAACGTATTCGATTGAGAGTTCATCGGCATTGATGATAAGATTGAGAATATCTTTTTCCATAATCGAAAAAAGATCATCATTCTTGGACTCTTCTACCATCACCTTGCGGTAGATATCGTCGGCATCGCACCCTTCCATATTTTTCAAACATTCCGTGATGTATTGTAACGCATTAAGGGTTGTTTTGTGAAGCTGGATAATGGCGCTGGTTAAAACACTCAAATCGCATCCGCCGACGCAATGGTCGTGAAGGCGTTTGCTGTATTTTTTGATTCCGTCACCGATACGGTCGATTTCGTTGGTCATTTTCAGATAAGAGACCAGCAATCGGAGCTCTTCCGCTTCCGGACCGAAGAGGGCAAACGTCTTGATGATTTCGTTATCAATTTTATTAGCATCGGTCTGGATATTTTTAATATGTGCACGTGAGGTTTCGTAGAGATCGATATTATTGGTCTCGAATGCATTGAGTGTCTCTTCACTGGTGAGGATAATTTGTGAAAGCATAGTAGAAATCATTCCGCGGATTTCGTTTAGCTTATTTTCATAGCGTGGTAGCATTGATGCGCCTTTGAGTAAATAGATGATGCGCGATTATAACAGGGGTTTATAACGGTGAGATTACAAAGGGAGTTTTTTCTTTGTAATCTTTTTGTTACCCGTTGCATCTACAATACCGCCATCAAAAACCAAGGACAAACCCAATGCTAAGTAAAGTAACTAAAGGTTTCGTAATCGCAGCAGTTGCGGCAACATCGATGATGGCCGCTGATAAAATCAACGGCGCAGGTGCTACATTCCCGGCTCCATGTTATTATGACTGGGCGTATAACTATCAAAAAGCAACTCATACGCGTGTTAACTACCAAGCAATCGGTTCAGGCGGCGGTATCAAACAAATTTCTGAGCGTATTGTCGATTTCGGTGCAACCGATGCTCCGTTGACATCCAAAGAGCTTGCTGCGGCAAAATTGACACAATTTCCGGCACTTATCGGTTCAATCGTTGTTGCGTATAACATCCCGGGTGTTGCGGATGAGCAGCTTAAACTTAAAAATAGCGTTGTTGCCGATATCTTCGCAGGAAAAATTACCATGTGGAATGATCCGGCTATCGCTGCGGACAATGCGGGTGTGAAACTTCCGGCTGAGAAAATTATCGTTGCACACCGTTCGGACGGATCAGGTACTACTTACGTATTTACCGATTTCTTGAGCGATTCGTCTAAAATGTGGAAAAGTAAATTCGGTATCGGTAAAGCGATCGGCTGGGCAACGGGTGTCGGCGGAAAAGGGAATGAGGGTGTAACCAACCTTATCAAACAAACTCCATACGCTATCGGATATATCGAAACGTCGTACAAAGAGAAAAACAACCTTACGGCAGCTACGCTTCAAACGGCTAGCGGTAAATGGGTAACGGCTAACAAAGCTAACTTCATGGCTGCGGTTAAACAAGCTTCTTGGAAAAAATCGGAAGATTTCTACGGATCATTGGTTTCTCAAAAAGGGGATACTGCTTATCCGATCGTAGCGGCAACGTATATCCTTTTGCCAAAAGAGAAAGCGGAAGTTAATGCTGAGGTTATCAAATTTTTCGACTATGCTTTCAAAAACGGTGACCGTGCGGCTGAAAAACTCGGCTATATCCCTCTACCGGTTGAAACATCTAATCTTGTTCGCGAATACTGGGCAGAAACTAAATAATCATACTCTCTCTTCCACCCTCTTTGGGTGGGGTACCTCTAAGAACATGGTGTGTTTTTAAAGGTGCCCTTGCGGCACATGAATTCTCTCTCCTTCTTCAATTCCTTAAGTTTTGCGAACTTGTCCTTGCGTATGCGTTCAGGTTCGCGTTTTTGCCGTTTTCCCCTCTCAAACCCATCCGTTAACCTTATTGTAATCATTATGTAATGTAACAATCATGTAATGAAATTTCCTTACAATGACGTCACTAAAAAACAGGAGTGATTCTTATGAAAAAAGTTGTATTGTCTGCCCTAGCTGCGGCGATGATGAGTGGAGTGGTCTATGCAGACACCATGACTCTTTACAGTGATCCTAAAACTGGACAAGTGTTTACTACCGATGCGGCAGGCCGTGTTGAAATGGGTGATTTCATCGATGCTAAAACGGTTGATATGGCTGATCGCGAACAATTGTCAGCATTGAGCGAATATCAAGACAAAATGAAAAAATATACTCCGATTAAATCGAAAGCGAAACAGATCGAATTTAGCGGTACTCACTATTTTGGTTTAACGACAGCAACTCCGGAGACGACAAGTACAACAAAAGACACTTCAACCGGTTTTGAACTTCGCCGTAACTACGTACAAGTCAAAGCGTACTTCAATGACAAAGATTATTTCCGCGTAACTATGGATACGACAAAAGAACTCGGTTCAACAACTACTTACGCAAATATGTTTGCAAAATATGCTTACCTTTACTTGGATGATGTTCTTCCTTACACCGGCGTAGAGATCGGTATCGCTCACCGCCCTTGGATCGACTATGAAGAGCATAACGGATGGCACTACCGTTCATTCAACAAAGTTGTTCTTGAAGAAAAAGGGACAACTACGGAAGCCGGTGTTGACCTTGTAAACTCAGCTGACCTTGGATTTAACCTTAAAACGAAAACGGATGCGTTCAGTTCTGAAATCGGTATGTTCAACGGTGAAGGTTACCATTCGGATAAAGCGGCCAATAACCAACAAAGCAGTAAAGATCTCTCTCTTGAATGGCGTTTGACGGCTCACGTACTTGGAAGCGGAACCAAAGTGGGTAAAAACGATCGTACCAAAGATACCTATGCAAACCTTTCAACGTACGGTTTGATCTCTAAAAACCACAAAGACAACAGCACAACGATCGGTGATGCGGCTGAATACGACCGTTCATTCTACGGTATCCATGCGGTTTATAACCAACCGGAATTCCTTGTTGCGGCTCAATATTTCAAAGCGACCGATAACACGGTGTTAGCAACGGCAAATGACAAAAAATATACCGGATTCTCGGTGAATGCTGAAATCCGTCCGTTCCAAGATTGGACAATCATCGGACGTTACGACGATTATAAACGTGAAGCGGAAACACCTGCCGGAGTAACATCGGTTGATTATGACGGAACTAAAAAGATTTTCGGTCTAGCGTATAAAATGAATAAAAATGTCAGCTTTATCGGATCAGGCAAATTGATCGATGAAACTAATGCTGCCGGAACAGATACAGGTAACTCTAAAAAAGTTTACCAGTTGACTACCGAAGTTAAATGGTAATCGTTTAACGTTTCATTCTCTCCTTCTTCTCCCGCGTAAGCGGGAACCATCTATATTCGCCCCTTTTTCGCTACAATACCCCCAATATCAACCAAAGAGTTAAGTTAGATGATAACGGTAAATTTAATCCTCACCATTATAGGACTGATGTTTGTTTTGACGGCGTTAGTCGCATTGTATGTGTGGAGTCATAAAAAAACGGTTGCAGCGGCTCCGGTAAAAGTAGAGACGTTTGAATCACTTGGCGCAATTATTAAAAATCCGTTATCAAGTGCGGCAGAACTGCATCATGCCGTCGAGGTAATATTACGGGATTTCAGTGCGATAACCTCATCGAATGTGGGGACATATATTTACTTGCTTGAAACTTTATGCGTCCATCCGCATACCGATTCCAAGCTCATTCTTCGGTTTGAAAAGAGTCTTCGGCAGATAAATCCCAAATATGCCCATGAGATCGAACAGGCCCTTGGGGCAGGTTTGGCGGCGCGGGGTTAGCGAAGTTTGTAGCCGATGGGCAGCGAGATCGTAACGTTTTTTTGAGGTTTTGGGAATTGGGGCGCACTTTGTTCGATCAAACGGAGTGCGGCTTCATCGAGAAGATCAAAACTTGAACTTTCGGCTATTACGATATGGCTCACTTCCCCGGAAGGGTGTAAGGTAAACGTAACGAGGATATCCCCCTGTTGATTGAGACGGCGGGCATTTTTAGGATAGACGAGATTTTGGGCTAACAGGGTTCGAATCTTCCCCAGATTCTCCTCTTCATACACTTTTTGGATATTGATTGGCGGTGAAGGGGGCGGAACCGATGCTTTCGGCGGCACAGCTTCCGGTTCAGCCGTTTTGGCTGCGGCTATCGGAGAAGAAGCAACGCTAACCGGATGGACGGGTTGAACCGGCTGAATAACGTTTTGAACCGGTTTGGCCGCTACCAACGCCGGCGTGAGGGGTATTGGTACGGCGATTGTTTGGGGTTTTTGGGTAACCGGAGATTTGGTCTGCGCAAGTATCGGTTTAGGAATGGGGTTTGGTGCAATAGCGGGGATCGGCTGCGGAAAATCGGTCACTATTTTTAGCCTAATCGTCTCTGTTCTCATCGCATCGGAGGGGAAGTCTGTCTCCAGGGCGATAATCAGCAGCGCTGCTGCCGCGATATGGATCCCCACAGAGAGGAGAAGTGGAGTGGCGGTGCGCACGCAGATCAAAACGTAACTTAGATTTTTACCTCAACCTTGGCACTGCTTCGGAGCGATTCGGTTGTTTTATTCATTTGTGCTTTAAATTTTTCTACTTTTAAAAATTGCATAATCTCATTTTTGACTTGATCGTAAGGGAGTTTTTTATCCCCTTGTTTCATTTTATCCCCGTTGGCTTCATAAAACGCTTTTGCCTCTTTGTCGGTGACGCTGATTTTGGCCATTTGCTGTTTCATCCACATATCTACGGCTAAATCATCTTTGATCGCAGCGTATTGTGCTTTGAACTGTGCGCTGTTTTGGATACCGCTTTGGATTACTTGATTTTTGATGAGAGCTTGATTGATCAGTTGATCCACCACTTGGCGTTTCATTTTCGGGTCGAGTTTTTCGAAGCTCATTCCCGGGATGGCTTTGGCCATAAACGCATTGGCATCGTTGGTGGTAATGGCTTTGCCGTTGATGGTTGCAAGGGTAGCGGGGGCGGCAAACACAAAAGAGGAGGTTAAAAGCAGTGAAGCGAATGCGCGGGAAAGTTGCATGAGGTTCCTTTTGGAAAATAGTTGGAGCTATTATAGTGTGTGTTTAATACGAAAAGGTTAATACAATCATGGAGTATGATATTTGATTAAAACTTAATCAATTTTTTTGTGCGCAATAAGGATTTTTTAAACCATTAGTATGTTAACATCATATATAACTAAATGCACCAAAAAGGGAATTTCATGAATATGAAAAGCGGATGGCAAAAAACGGTTGTTGCAGCAATTGGATTAACAGTTATGACAACAGCAGCATATGCAGGGTTGTTTGGAAGCGATAAGGATGAGTATGCCCTTTCGGCTACCCCGTTTGATTTTGCTCAGTCGTCATCGGCACCGTTGGAGATGTCAAAAGATTATTTTAACTCTCATCAGACAGAATCGATCAAAGGGGTAAAAAAAGTAATTATTCCGGTTTTTCAAGTTCGTTTTTGTATGTACGATGATGCTAAAAAGAACTATTTCTCTCAAATGAGTGCAGGAGGATTGACCACAACGAGAAGCGGCAGTGTTGAAGCAGGTGTTGAAGTAAAACTTTCTCAAGAGGTGCGGGAGAAAATCACAAAACGCCTTTATGATCAATTTGTAGAGCGGTTGAAAAAGGAGAATGTGGAAGTTGTTGATATCAAAAAATACGCAAATTTGCCAGAAGTTCAAAAAGCAATAGCCGAAGTTCCGGAGAGTGGCACGGTAGAGGAATTATCCACGTTATCTGGTAGAGAGACTGAGGTGGAGAAAAAGAAGAAAGCTTCATTTTTCTATCCGTGGGCAATTCATTATCCGTCTAAGTATAATAACTTATTGTTTAGCGGCATGATGGAAGGGAATGTACCTGGGCAAAGCACTATGCGTGTTGCTGAACGACCTAATCTTCACCCAAGCACCATTAAAATTGCAAAAAAATTGGGTGCGGGTATTGTTTCCGTAGGATATGAAATTCGATTGGATAAAATGGATGCTCGGATGGAATCGAGTCTATGGGATACAAAGCTGATTGTGGAAGCAGCTCCGGTATTGCGTACCCGTTTGTTGGCTTTCAAAGTTATGCCTGAAAGCGGTGATACATTAATGATGGCAGTAGGGATGGGCGGAGGAACCAATTTTACGGGTATGAATTTTGATGGTTTGGGGATTATGCCTATTTCAAAACCTATTTTTGGGACACCAAAATACGGGGCTTTCCCCTGGATAGATACTATGGCAACGTATGGCGGTTTGACAAAAAGCGATTCATATTTGTTTCATCTCACACCTGATCCCAAAGCTTTAGAATCTGATTTGGATAAAGTGATGGATGCTCAGTATAATCTTCTATTTTCAATGTTTAAAGACGCAAAATCAAAATAAAACTCTTCGAGAAGATTGGCCTCAATCTTCTCAATACAACAATGATTAAAAAATAATCACTAAAGATAATCAATTATAATATTTTTACAATAATTAACCATAAAATGAGACTACATATTAAGCTGTTGGGGATTAAAATCTTTAAGGTATAAAATGCATTCCGAAGGTGTAGCATAAAGCTAGAAAAAGAGCTCAAAACAGTTCTTAATAATATGGAGTAATAGCATGAAAACTAAAATCATGGGTATCGGTGCATCAGTAACTTTGCTAACAATATTAAGCGGATGCGGAGGCGGCAGCTCCTCATCTAGTTCATCAGCGTTGCAAACGGGTAGCGTTGTTGATTCGAATATCAGTGGCTTGGAGTATGCGTGTCGTAAATTGGATGGCTCATTAGACACAAATGGCACAACCGATTCGGGCGGGAGATTCCAGTACAATATCGGTAGTAACTGTACGTTTAAAGTAGGTGATTTAGTCATCGGAAATGTTGTTATGTCACAGGCAAATAAAATTATTACACCGATTGATATGATGAAAGCAACCGATATGAATGATACAAATGTGACTAATCTCGCGTTATTCTTTCAATCACTGGATGAAGATGGGAACGCATCGAACGGCATTCAGCTAGCTCATGCAAAACTTTTGTTTGCAGGTGCTTCGAGCTTTGATTTCGCCAGTGCGGATGAAAATACTACTTTTTCAATGGTACAAGGCCGTTTTTCCGGAGCTAAAAAAGTGACGGCTATTGAAGCTCGCGAACATTTTCAAGCGACTTTGACAAATCTCGGTTTACTTGGCATCCCGGGTGGAGGGTCGGGAGGTTCGACTGAGAGTAATCTTACCTGCGATACTTCTAAATTTGCATCCGGTGCAAACGTTGCAACTCCGACATCAATGGACTGGCTCTCTTTTGCAGGGACGTATATAGCGGATGAAGGTAGTTACGATGATAATTTTAACTTTACCGCTTCTAAACAGATTATGGTTTCACTAAGTGCTACAGGGGGATTGCTTTACACGGGCAGTACGCCTACACCGACTACATCGGCATGTGTTGAGACGCTTTCGGGCGGAAGTAAACAAATGGTACTTCATACTACTAAAGGGCATCTCGATTTTGGCAGTGATAAAACATCGATTAGCGGTGTATCTCCGGTGGACGGCACGACCATTGTTAAAACGCATGCCACATCAACGGGTGGAAATACTGGAGGAAACACAGGCGGCAGTGGTGTAACCTTTCCAAATGGTACAATAGTTTCGAGTACAAGCACAGTAACTTATACAGCTTTGCAAAGTAATGCAAACGGAAAAATCATTACGTTTACGGGTACCAATGGCGCTACGGTAAAGATATATGATTATGTGGACTATATTAGTGTTGGGATGGGTGAAGCAGGATATTCAATCGTTACAAAAGCTGATTACAACGGCTGTGCTATTAGCTCTGCACCAAATATTACAGCATATTATCCATCCTGTACAGATGTTGGGGTGAATTTTAATCGGACAGCAGGAACGATCAGTTTCACAAATGCACAAATGAAATCAGTGGTCGGTAGCTGCTCAGGATCGTGTCAAGCAAATGGTTCATTATCATTTACCGGGTATTAAAATGTAATTAGTCGATGATTGGTTAGCGGGAATAAATGATAGTTGTTTCAGGGAAACTTTCTAAATAGAGAGAATCTCGTGGAACAAAGAATGGGGGGATACAATTAATAAAGATATTTTTGGAGAAATTTAATGGCATGATTTGTTGGTGGACCCTAGCTCAACCAACATATGCCTATATTACGATATTTTTATTGATACATTGATAATGATACCCCTATAAGTACCCCAAAAAAGTGATGCTTATATGCTGGTAATACCGGACTATAGTTATGACCTCACGGCATAGGGTAAATGTCTAAAAAAAATGTCTAACAATGTCTAAAAAAGTAACTTTTAGGCATTGCTCTTGATGCTTGCCTTTAATAATTTATTTTTTCTATCTCTAATTTATTAAAGCGATCAAATGCCGCAAAGTACCCATTTTGGCTTAGTATTGCTACCTTTATTGCATATCTTCTTTAATTTATTTGAGAGTTCATTGATTAAATTATTAATCTTTGTCTTTCTTTGATTATCGCTTAAATTATCGGGTAGCTTTTTCCATAATAGCTCATCAAGCTCTTTGCGAGTCATTGAGCCATGATGCTGTATAGCTTGTTCAATTAGGTCGAAATAATATTTTTTATCGAAAGCTCTGTTCTTTGTATACTCTGCCTTCTCGCCCGTTGCTTTCGCCACTGAAGCAGAAACATATACATTTGGTTTTCGCCCCTCAATCAACCCTTTATCACGTAGATATTTAAGTGCCTCATCTGTACTAGGAAGATGTTTAACGACACGATCCAGTGCGATAACATCATGCAAACTAAGTTCGGGATTCATAGCCAAAAGTTTTGCATACCGCACATCTAGGATTTGTCCAAAAATGGTGACTTCTACGCGATTGGGTTCAATTTTGTAGTTCGGCATAGGGAAAAAACGCTGTCGAAGTTTGGAGTAAATACGTTTAATACCACTGCCTATGGTATCGATCATATTGATTTCGACCATTGCTTGACATAGGAACGGGTTGCGATACAGCTCAGGCGGTGCGTCGCGTTCTATAACATTTTCAACATTTTCGGGGATGAAGCTTCCGACGTTTGAAAATACGAGTCGATCAGGGAACTCGACAACATTGATACGACCACCCATTTCATAGTCTTGGTGAGCAATACAGTTGTGCAGGGCTTCGTAAATGATCCAAGGGTCGTATTTGTCTATCTCATCGGGGAAAAGCTTGCTGTCCGCCATATAACGATATTTATAATTTCGGATTTTTGCATGAACTTTTTGTGCGCTGATAAGTAACGGTAATTCAAAATGTTCATACCCCTGCTCTATGCCGTCACGGTCTTTTAATACCCATGTGATGCGTGGAACAGCGGGAGAGAGCAGATGCACTGATTCCGTTTTTCCCAATAGCAATAGGGTGCTATTGGTGATTTTACTATCAAGCGTGAGCTTGGCTTTGTTGAGAAACGTTCTGTCATCCCATTGCGTGACCTCTTTTGAGAGGTTCGGATGTTTGGTGATGTATTCCGTTCTCGCCAAACGTACCGCTTCGGGATCAAGATTTTCGAGTGTTGCCCCCGCACATATATGCGCTGACCAATCATCCGTTTTTCCTAATGCCTCTGCCAAAATAGAGGTTTCTCGTTCGGGTCTGAGTTCGATGAGGCTGTCGCCGCTTCGTTGCCATGCTTTGTTATGAGCATATACGGGCTTGCGCGGGAGATGTTTCGGGACATGGACGATCCAAACGGTTCGACCCGTATCGGTTGTTGTATGAGCTTCTACAGATAGCCCCTCACTGCTGAGATTCGGGCAAACCCCTAGTAATCGATGGGGGAGTGTTTCGGGTGTGTAGTCGTGGAATTTTTCGATACCTACGATGTCGAGCGTACTATCTTTGACACCGATAACGATATGCCCGCCGTTCATGTTGGCGATAGCTGAAACATACGTGGCTAAATCTTCACCTTTTCCACCTGAAATGCTATGTTTGAGATTTTTAAACTCTTTCCATTCGCACGCTTCGTTTTCTTTTGGATAGTGGGCTTTGAGATGATTTTGGAGTTCTATAGCTGTCATTCCGTTTTCCTCTCCCATCGTTTGCTCATTTTGATTCAACCTGTCGATTTTTTTCGTGTAAATAAATTACGAATCTTATCTTTTATATCTTTTTGATGATATTCATCAATTTTTACTTTAAGTTCTCGTTTCATAGTCGTTCTTAACACGATTTTTAATTTAGGTGAGAACAGCTTATCAAAAGATGTTTGTTCCTCTATACACCGTTCAATCGCAGAATCCAAAAACTGAAAAATATCTTCTGAAAATTTTGTTTTCTCTTGATAACTTACATCTTGAAGGGCAATGTCCCAAAATTGCCCAAAAGAATTCCAACGTTTAATCCAAATACCAAGAGAATCAATTCTTTTTAATGATTGTTCCGAAAGATTAATTACTTCAAAGTCAAAAAAATATTCTGTTGACTTTAGATTTAATAGAGAAGGTCTTCCGCTAGCGTTTATTTTAAATCGACGTTTGATATAAAATTCGTACACTGCCCATCCAAATGCAGCAATTGTTGCAATATCTGAAGCTATCCCAATACTATCTTTAAAATCATAAGCCACTAATTTCCCTTCACAATCGCAATATCATCTACATTCAATCCATAAAGTGCATACACCATCGCATCGATCTTCTTGTATTGATTTTTTGAAAGAGTGACAAATTATGTGCCTCACTGTTAAAGTGAAAATATTATAGCGGATTTTTTAGGGGTGTTTTTTTCTGCTGACACAGAGTAAAAGAGATTCTTTAAATTTGGAAGTATTTATTTGAGGAGGATTTAAAACGCCAATTCAAATTTAAAGTGCAACAGGGTTGATCAAGAGGTTGTAGATTAGAGTCGATTTTATCCGACCAGAGATAAAGGGACTTTCATGAGTTACAACCAATTGACCATGGTACAACGAT
>JAQULP010000007.1 GCA_028718525.1 Sulfuricurvum sp.
GAAAAAATCCTTGGGCGTTCAAACCCGCCGTTCAGGCTTGAACCGTCCAGGCGCTATTTCGACTATTATTATATCTACCCCCTCTTTTTAGGATTTATGGCAATGCTGGCCTACTTATACGGACGGAATCAAAAAGGGTTGAAATGACTTTTTTGCATGGTGAGTTTTTTCTCTGGATGATACCGCCTGTAGCCATCCTTTTTTATTTTTGGCAGACCCAAAAGCCGATCGATCACCCCCATTTGAATGAAGCGGCATTGGCTAGACTGCAGGCACCGGAAGTTACGATGGGACTTCGCACCCGAAATACCCTCTTTCTGATAGCGGCATTGTTACTGATCAGCGCAATGGCGCAGCCGGTGATACTCCAAGACGATGCCGTTTCGGAAACACGGGCGCACGTTATGATCGCAATGGATCTCTCTCAAAAATCTATCGAAACCTTTGAACAAGAGAAAGCGGCGGTTGTCGCGTTGATCCGCCATTTGGAGGGGGAAAGTATAGCGCTCATCGGTTATGACGAACGGCTCTACCGTATTTCACCCGAAACGACCGATACGGCTATGTTGATCGGATTGGTGCGGGATATCGGTCCGGAAGTGATGAAAAGCGGTGTGAGCGATACCCAAAAGGTAGACGAACTCAAGCTCGCTGACACCGTCAAAGCACTTATCGGAAACCACAACAGGGGACTTGATACCTCTTGGGATGTACTGGACGAGAAGATCGAACAAAACAAAACATCTCAGCGCCTCTTTGCCCATATCCCCCTTTTTAGCTATCCGCTGGGGTTGGCGATGGTACTTATAGGGATAGGGCTTTCATCGATGAGCCAACGGCGCAGCGTTCCGACCTTGGCAGTTCTTCTCCTGATATCGGGCAGCACCCCTTTTCCGGTTTATGGGGGGATTTTTGATTTTCAGGAACTTCGAACAGGGTATCAGGCATACGCAGAGGGGAATTACCGCCGGAGTGCCGAAGCGTTTCAGCGGTACCGAAAATTGCACGATTCACCCGAGATCCGATACAATCTTGCCAATGCCTATTACAAGGCAAAAGAGTATCGGAAAGCTTATTACTGGTATTCGTCGGTTTATACGACAAACCGCCGCCTAGCCGAAAAGACGGCGTATAATTTGAACCAGACGCGCCTAAAGTTAGGGAGTGAAAGGGAGTTTCGGACAAAAGCGGGAGATTCAGAAGATCGAGAAGGAAAAGGGGTGGCGTACCACCGTACCCCTCATCCTCCAAAATTAGGAAGAACGCGGCTTTACCCGATGTAAGTCACGAAAAAATCTCATAGAGCTTGTTAGCCCCTTTCATTTCGCTGCGCAGTGTCGTGTAATCTTTCTCCTTGAGGGCCGCTTTGAGGGTTTGGAGCTCAATTTCGAAAAGTTCAACCGCTTCGAGGACATTTTCCCGGTTCTGACGGAAAATATCTTCCCACATTGCCGGAGAACTTTTGGCCAGACGGCTCATGGAGCGAAATCCCCCTGCCGCAAGGGTAAGGATATTCTCTTTCTCTTCCTGCGCCAATACGGTATTGGCCAATGCATACGAGATGACATGGGGCATGTGGCTGATAAAAGCGGCGTGGCGGTCATGCTGTGCGGCACCCATCGTATGCACCTGCATGCCGATAGATCGGAAAATACGCAATGCGGTATCCCTTTGGGTGTCACCGCAATGTTCCAAATCGCATAATACGACTACTTTATCCGCATACAGCCCTTCCAAAGCGGCGTTTGGCCCGAAATGTTCTGTCCCGGTCATTGGATGGGCAGGGACAAAGTTCGGACGGATGGCGGGAGGGATGGCATCGACAATGAGCGCTTTCGTACTTCCCAAATCGATCAGGGTCGTATCGCTTCCTTCCAAATCGGTGCATTCGCTTAACAAGGCGATGACGCCGTCGACGGGGACGGCTAAAAAGATGACGTCGCATTCGCGCTTGAGGTGATCAAACGGCACTATCGCCTGTACCAGTCCTCGTTCAAGTGCGATCCGCTGATGCTCTTTATTATGGTCGGTGCCGATAATCGAGCTGATAAAAGAGAGGTGTTTTAGGGCAAGTGCCATTGATCCCCCCATCAATCCAAGCCCGACTATCCCGATCTTCATCTTCTTCCTTTTCACTGTATTGGTGCTATTTTAGCCGTTTAAAGTTTAATTTACGGAACATTAATCATCTAAGTGATAAAATGGGAGACTATCTTAACGCAACGGAATTCTGGCTTGAAAACAATACCCCTCTCTTTGGTCGTCGCCGGTGTGCTTCTGTCCGCATCAACACAAAATGTCCAATCGATCCAATATGACGGTATGGTACACATTACGGAAACCGTTGCCAAACGGTTGAATGAAGTCAAAATCGGTGAACCTCTGGATGCCGTGGCCGTGGACAAGACCATAAAAAACTTTTTTGATCAGGGCTATTTTGAAGATATTTGGGCTGAAGAGGATGAAGGGAAAGTAACGTTTCATTTCAAAGAAAAGCCGATCATCTCCAAAATTGAACTCAAAGGGTACAAAGAAAACGATGAAGAGGCCAAAAAATCTCTTTTGCAGATCGAAAAAGGGGCTTTGTATGACGAAAAACGGCTTGAAAGTGCCAAAAAACGGATTATAGATGCGCTGAGTGCGGACGGGAAAATGGATTCGGTCGTTGAAATCGAAACCGAAAAATTGGATAACGGGAGTATCAGAGTCGCGTTCATCGTCAATGAGGGTGCCGAAATCATTATCAAAAAAGTCCGCTATGCCGGGGTAAATTCTATCAACCCGCATGAATTTGACAGTACGATCGCCAACAAAGAGGCGCAATCGTTCGGTTGGATGTGGGGCCGCAATGACGGTAAAATGAAATTGGGGGAGCTGCAATACGACCCGTTGCGTATTCGTGATTTTTACATGCAGCGCGGTTATTTGGATGCGAAAATCGATGATCCTTTTGTAACGGTCGATTTTGACCGCTATGAAGCGCAGATGAGCTATAACATTTTTGAAGGGGATATCTATCGGGTAAGCGATATCCTGATTTTTCAGGACAATTCGGTGATTGACGATCAAGAACTTCTGAAAATTATCAATCTGCAAAAAAACAAACCGTTTAACATCAAAACATTCCGGGATGATGCCGATCGGATTAAAACCAAGATCGCCGATTTGGGATATGCCTACGTTCAGGTACAGCCGGACTTGCGCAAAGACAAAGAGGGGAAAAGCGTCGACGTCGTTTACCGCATTATCCCGGGCAAGAAAGTGCATATCCGCAATGTAGTCGTCTCAGGCAACAGCCGTACTCTGGATCGCATCGTCCGTCGCGAGCTCTTTTTGGCTCCGGGTGACCTTTACAGCCTGAGCAATCTCAAGGATTCGCGTAATGCCTTGGGACGAACCGGTTATTTTGAGAGCAATACGATTGAAGAGAAACGGATCGATGAAGAGTCAATGGACCTTATCGTCCAAACCAAAGAGGCACCGACGGGGAATATTCAACTCGGTGGGGGATACGGGAGTTTTGGGGGATTGTTACTCAATGTGGCAGTAAGCGACCGTAATATTTTCGGATCGGGGATTAATCTCGGAGTCAATTTGGAACGCTCCACGCGGACCAAGAACTATTCGTTCAATATTTCGAATCCCCGTATGAACGACAGCGATTTCAGCGGAAATTTTTCGGCATTCAAAAGTCAAACCCGATACACCGACTATACCGTCAGCTCTACCGGGGTCAATATCGGTACGGGGCACCGTTTTAACCGGTATGTCAGCGGGTATTTGAGTTACGGCTATTCAACCAATGCCTACAGTGATATTAACAATAGTGTTACCAGTAGCAGTACCTATTTCAACCCGTTCTATTTTCAGGATTATTCAAAAAGTGCCGTCACCGTATCGGGGACGTATGACAGTACGGATGACTACTATATCCCGCGCGAAGGGGTAAGTTTCAGTCAAAGTTTTGAAAAAGCGGGTCTCGGTGCTCAAGCCGATTTCTGGAAAAGCCGTACGACGTTCGGCGTCTATCAGGGGCTTCAAAAGTGGACCGATTTCGATTTGATTGTACGGTATAAAGCACGTTACAACTACGAACAAAAATTGGGGACCGACACGAACGCCCTTCCGGTTGCGGAACACTTTTACATGGGAGGGATCGGATCGGTCCGCGGATACCGTTCGTATTCCCTCTCGCCTACAATGCTCGATAGCAACGGAACCGTTCGAAGAGTAGGGGGGCGACAAACCTTTTCCAACAGCCTGGAATTCAGTTTCCCTCTTGTCCCCGAAGCACGGATGCGGGCAGCGGCTTTTGTGGATTACGGGATGATTGGTGAGAACAGCATTAGTGAAATCAGACGGGGCGGTTACGGCGTATCATTGGAATGGTTTAGCCCTGTCGGTCCGTTACAGCTGGTTTTTGCAAGCCCTCTGGGATCAAAACCGGGTGACGATATTACCCACTTCGAATTTACGATCGGACAGCGGTTCTAACCGCCTGATCAGAGCGACTCGCTTTAGCAGAAGGTTTAATTACGGAAGGCTATTTGATGAGTTTTTTGTAGAGGGTTGAAACCGCTTTTATTCCGCCCATAACAATCCCCCCCGCTATGACTCCGGCTATACCGTTAACAAGCAGAGGGATGATCCCTCCAAGCATCGGGACGGTTTGGAAGGTTGCCGTAGCGGCTTCAATCAGAGGGTGAAGAGGCGTAAATCCATGCAGCAAGATTCCCCCTCCGACGAGAAACATGGCCGCCGTTCCGACGATGGTGAGGAGTTTCATCAGCCGCGGGGCAAAATTGAGCAGACCGCTTCCCAGGACTCTTTTGAACATCCCCCTTTTCCCCTCAGGTGCAGTTTGGAGCAAATAGAGCCCTACGTCATCCATTTTGACAATGGCCGCAACAATCCCGTATACACCGATGGTAATCGCTACGGCTACTCCCGAGACGACAAGGGTCTGTGTCAGGATATCTTTATCGGCAACGGTTCCTAAAGCAATGACGATAATTTCAGCCGAGAGGATAAAATCGGTTCGGATCGCCCCCTCGATTTTCTCTTTTTCAAACGTTTCAAGGTCAATATCGGGATCATGAAACGCTTCAATCAAGGCTTCTTGAGCGCCCTCTTCTTCGTGTGCGGACGTAAAAAAGGGGTGGGCAATTTTTTCAAATCCTTCAAAACACAGATACGCGCCACCAATCATCAAAATAGGGGTGATGGACCATGGTGCCAAAACACTCAGGCCCAATGCCGCAGGGACTAAAATAAGTTTATTTTTAAAAGATCCCTTGGCTACCCCCCACACGACGGGAAGTTCCCGCTCTGCACGTATACCGGAAACCTGCTGGGCATTGAGAGCCAGATCATCTCCCAAAACACCGGCGGTTTTTTTAGCGGCCACTTTGCTCATGGCCGCTACGTCATCGAGCAATAGGGTGATGTCGTCGATGAGTATCAGAAGGCTGCTGCCCGCCATGTTATCCTCTAAGAACTAGAGTAAGATTTTTGGGAAGAATGAGGTTTTTAAGCTGTTCTTTGGCGAGATAGAGATTGGCCCCGCTGATGATCAACTCCCCCCCCTCCATAGAGACCGTGAGTTCAGACGCATCGATTCGTGCGGCCAGGAGGATATGGGAAAGCCATAAAATCGTACTGAGGGCATTGAGTGTACTCTCATCAGGCAATAAGGAACCGTAGGAATTTTTGGGAATCAACGAGGAGGAGAGTTCCCCTTTTTTAAATAAGAGCAGATGGGATATGAGGACGATCTGCGGGTGGCTTAATCCGTAATCCAGTGCACTCATGGCCAAATAGTGGCTGTGACGCTGATAGGCATAATAGCGTATTCCGACACCGATGGAGAGGAGCTTAGCCGCAATCGTGAGTTCGAACTGGAATGAGGGGTCAATTCCCATCGGCAGATGCAGCAGGGTAAAAAGACGCTTGCTCAAGTGGGAACATTGCAGGGCATGGTCGCTATGGACGGCATAGGTATCGAGCAGATAACGGACACTCGGGTTATAGTTGGCAGGGAAAGTATCTCCGGAGTTACGGAGAAGATCACTCAAAAATACCCCTTCGCGCACTCCAACCCCACTGCACATCAGGGTAGTTGTCCCGATATAACGTATGATCCGCTGTAAAATCAGGGACCCCGGTTTGATTGTATCGAATCGGTCAGGCTTAATGAAAAGAGAACGCAGTTTCTTGGATGGGGCACTTTGAATCTGATCGATAAATCGGAGAAAATCGGTGTGGTCCGTGGTATAGGCATGGAGTTTTTTGAGGGGATATTCCCCTTTTTTCATCAGGGCACGGGTGAGGGCACGATACGTGCCACCAATCCCGATAAGGGTATCAGTATCAAAAACAGGGAGCTGTTTAAGGGCTTCGTCAATATAGGCGATGGCTCCCGAGATATCGTTATTATCAAAAAAAAGTTCTTTGATCCGGACCGTTCCGATGTTCAACGAATAGACCTGTTCAACTTTTCCGTTGCGCAGCAGGGCAAATTCGCTGGAACCGCCTCCGACATCTACCGTCACCGCTTCAGGGAGAGCGGGGAGGAGATTAGCACACGCCATTCCCCCCAAATAGGCCTCTTTTTCCCCGGTAATGACTTTGATGGATAGATGGTGTTCACGTTGGATACGGGAGAGAAAAAGAGAGGCATTGGGGGCATCGCGCAAAGCGGAGGTTGCGACACATAAAATTTTTCTAGCACCGAACGATTTGGCAATCGAGAGAAATTCCCCTATCGCTTTTGCGGTCCGTTCCATCGCTTCATTTTGAAGATAACCGCCGTTCTTATAGGCGTTTTCGCTGATCCGTACGGAACTTTTGACTTCATGAAGAACATGAAACGCAAATCGGCTGGTTTTCTGAAAGACCGCCATTCGCATGGAATTGCTTCCGATGTCGATCACGGCGGTACATTTTGCCATTTACTCCTCTTCCTCTGTCAATTGTTTATGTTTGTAGAGGAGCTCTTGCATAGTCTCAACATTGTCTTTATCCGGAATAATACAATCAACAGGACAAACAGCGATACATGCCGGTTCATCATACGTTCCAACGCATTCGGTACAACGGTCTGGATCGATGATATAAATCGGATCACCCTCTTCAATCGCATCCATAGGGCACTCTTCACGGCATGCGTCGCATGCGATACATTCATCGACTATTAGTAGTGGCATAGATTAGACCTCGGTATTTTTAAATGGTATTGCGCGATTTATAGCGAAAGGAACCTTTGAGCATTTTTAAACGGATTTTTTTTACCGTTGAGGGAGAATACAACACAGTTTGGACGGGAGGACAAGTCGGGCGATCGTACCGTCTATTCCATCATTACGATTGGTCAGGGTAATTTGGGCGCCAATCGCTTCGGCAGCACTTTTAGCCAGGAAAAGCCCGAGTCCTACCCCTGATTTGTTTCCTTGACGTTTAAAGGGGGCGAATAGATCGACACTCTCATCGACACCGCATCCTTCGTCTATAACTTCGATAACGATCCCTATGCCGTTTAAATGGCTTTGAAACAGGATGTTTTTACCTTCGGGGGTGAATTTAAGGGCATTTTGCAAAAAGTTTTGGAGAATCTGATTGAGTAGGGTCACTTGCAACAGGGCGCTGAAGGCATCGGGTTTAAAACTGGTAATCAGATTTTTATTTTCGCTGTTGGCTAAAAGTTTAAAATCCCCTTCCCATTTTTTGAGAATCTGGATGATATCGGTTTGAACCGGAATCTCCAGTTGCGCCCCCTCCTGGCGCCCGATATTGAGGATATCGGCGACGATTTTATTCATCTCATCGACGCTTTGATTGGTGATTTTAATCGCTTCGATATACTCTTCGGCAGAGCGCTTTTTAATCAGGGTTACCTGATTTTTGAGTTTAATGACGGCAAGAGGCGTTTTGAGCTCATGCGCCGCACCGATAAAAAGCTCTTTTTGGTATTTGACGAAGTTTTGGATTCGTCCGATAAGACGATTGAGGGTCTCCCCCAGAGGTTCAAATTCGTCGGGAAGCTGTTCGACTTTGATCGGGCGGATCAGATGTTCGTTCATATTGGCAAGGCGGCGGCTTAATGCGCTGATCGGGGCAATCAGCATTTTTGAAAATGCGATGGCATACAGGATAATGACAACAAAACCGACGGCATTGATGAGATAAATCGAGTTCATGATTTTTCGAAGCAGCCGCTTGGTCGGCGTGATGTCACGGCTTATTTTCAGATATGAGGAGTGTTCAAAATCAAACGGGTAAATCAATGTCAACGTCGTGGTTTTGTCCTTATGGACGGTTTCGTAAAAGTCAAGATGTTCATCATTGAAATTAAGGGTTATAAGTTCTACGTTCAGCCCCATCATCGTATCGGCACTGGTTTGCTGCGACGACAAAAGGGATTTGTACGAGGAGATGTTTTCGGCATAACCGATAAGCTCAGCCTGCTTCTCGTCATAAATGGATTGCTTAATAAAGAGATATAAAAAGGAGGAGAAAAGGATAACCAATGCCGCCGAAGCGACAATGAGTTGAAAGAGGAAGCGGCGTCTTATACTTCTTTTGGAAAACAAAAGCGGTATCCTCGACGACGTACCGTTTCGATTGTAGTAATACCGAGCGGTTTATCCATCTTTTGGCGGATTTGGTTGATAGCTACTTCGATAACGTTTGGGGTAACAAGTTCGGGCTCTTCCCAGATAGCATCAAGCAATTGCTCTTTTGATACGATTTGGTCACGGTGGCGTGCCAAGTGGGTCAATACTTCAAACGGTTTCCCTTTGAGTTCGATCTCTTTTTCTTTATAGATGATTTTTTCCTCTTCAGGATTGATCGTTAAATCATCGATTTCTATGATATTGCTTCCGCCGAAACGTAAACGTGCTTCAATACGGGCAACAAGTACATCAAAGTCGAACGGTTTGCGGATATAATCATCGGCACCGGCGCGAAGTGCTTCGATTTCGCTTTCGTTGTCATCGCGTGCTGAGAGGACGACGACGACAGTTTTCGGTGTATTTGTTTTGATGTCTGGGATGATATCGACGCTGTTGCCGTCCGGAAGCATCCAATCCATCAAAATCAGGTCATAGTTACGGATATCGAGATAATACTCGCCGTCTTTTAGTGTTTCGACGACATCGCTTTGATAACCGAACTCTTTAAGCCCTTCAGCAAGGGTTTTATTGAGGGTTACTTCATCTTCAATGATCAGAATACGCATTCAGATTCCTCATGTAACGGAAATTTTGCCGAAATGATACCATAGTTTTAGAAAATTTTAAACTTTTTTTCAATTTTTTTTAAAATATCATTTTTTTGAAATAAAGAGGGGCTGTTTTTACCCTTCCGCGATTAGTATCATCTCTTTTTGTGACACTTTTGATTTGAACTAACCGTTTATTCTGTAAAATAGTGCGAACAAGAAGATAAAGGTGGTTTTGTGAAGATTTTAGGGTTGGTAATGGTGATGGTATTGGGCGTGTTTGCCGGTGAAAATTTCCCCGCATGGTATTTAAATCCCCCATCGGACGATGAAACCTACTTTTACGGTGTAGGTGAGGGGGAAACCCTTCGTCAGGCTAAAGATGACGCTCTAAGGGATATCGCCTCCAGGCTCAGTATTACAATCAGTTCCAAAGTCTCTAAAAATTCTACGCAATCCACAAGCGGAAACAGTTCCCTCTATCATCAGGATGTAAAAGTCAATGTTGAAAGTGAAATCAAGAAAATTGTGTTTAACAGTTTTGAGGTCGTTTCCGGTGCTCAAAACGGTACCAAACCGATCGTTTTGATCAAAGTTGACAAAGAAAAATTTTTCAACAATCAGCTCGAAATACTGGATGACATACGATCGAAACTCAACCATATCCAAACGGAATCGGCGGATCGCGGGATATTGGAACAATACGCGATGTTTCAGGAACTGGTTCCGGAAGCGGATAAAGCAAAAACGATTGTCTCGGTACTCTCAACCTACGCTATCCCTTTTCAACGCGACGGCGTGCAGCAAGAACTGGCCGATTTTCAGCACTTAAGAGGGGGAATCCTCTCCAAAATCGAATTCTATATTACGGCCGACAATGACTCCCGGTACAATGCGGATACGCTGAAAGAGGCTCTCGGAAAGGAAAAAATCAAAATTGCACGGTTTTTAAATCCGAAAAACTCTAATGTGGTAATTCTGAATTTGGAGAGCGAAACGGTTAATAAACAGGTGTACGGTTTTTCGATGGCGGTCGTTCGTACGGCGGTAACGCTGAAATCGAATGAAGGAAATATCCTCTCTTCGTTTGTCGTCGAATCCAAAGGGAGTTCAACCCTGAATGCCGGTGCGGCATTAAAAAATGCGGGGGCCAATTTCAAAAAAGAGGTAATGAAAAAAGGGGTATGGGGATTTTTGGGAATCGAATAAGATCTATCCCTTACTCGACAACCATCCATACATAGAGCTCGTCCGTTGCGCGGTTTTCCCAAAATGTTTGGATACGGGCCCGGATATTCTGACCGTCTGTAGTGTGAAAACTGTAGCTTTCGAGGCTGCTGGATGCACTGTCGGAGGTTCCGGAACGGGTCGTTTTCTGTAAACTGAGGACTTTTACCCCCATTTGCCGGGCGATCTCATCAAGAGCTCGGCTGATAGCGAGATTTCTTTGGGCAGTGAGTCCGTCAATATGCGGTTTGGAAATACCGACACCGCCGATTTTCCCCTCTTTGGAGGTTTCATATACCCACTCCGGGAGGCGGTGGCTCGGCGAAGAGGGGGGAGTGTTCGGGGAATCTGCGAGGCACCCTCCCATCACCATTGCAACCAATAATGATGCATAGAGCGACGGTTTAAGAGCTGAGGGCAAAATGGTTCCTATTTCGCGTCAAGTTTTTCTAACGACGCATCGAGTTCGTCTTGGGCTTTTTTGGCTTGGAACTGTTGCCAGAGCGCTTCGTCGTTTCGGTAACTCGTTTTTACGCTCTCTTTAACTGCCGCAATGGTTTTGGAAGGGTCTTGCATCACAACCAATACCCACAAAGTTCCCGTTTTGGAAATCCATTTTTTGGTTGCTTTGGAACCGCTAAGATCCTGCTTTGCAAGCTGTTTGGAAACATTGGCGACGGCTTTGTCTACAGTCGCTTGATCGCCGACACCGGTTTGCTGCGTGAAATTTTTCAACATATTGCTTACATTGGTTTGGATTTGGCGTGCCAGATCGTCACGCCCGTTTCCGGTTGCTTCGGTGATGGCGAAACTCATCCCTGCCGGTCCTACTTTAGCGGAACCTACGGCGCAAATTGCCCCCTCTACGGATGGGTCCATAACCCAAGCCGGCGCTCCGTCAAATTCTAAATTTAGGTGTGCCGGTGCATTGGACGTCATTGACGTTTCCGTTTTTTGGGCACAGCCGCTTATGAGTAAAGCAGCGGTAGCGGCCAAACTCAGTAGTAGTACTTTCGTATTCATTGTTTTCTCCTTTAGGTTGGTTGGTATTGGGCATTAATAGTTCATGGCTTTGTTGAACATATTGCTTGAATTTTTCAGGGTATCTAAAAACGATTTTTCATAATGCAGTTTGACGTAATCGCCGAGTTTGACTTTTTCGGCTATTTTGGGATCGTCGATAAGGATCCAACAAACGTTTTGGGTGATATGTTTGGATATCTTAGCTTCGGCGATCTTAACTTCTTCTTGGGTCGTCACTTTTCGAAGAGGATTATAGTTCTCCTCGAGGGTGTAAATTTCTACCGTATCATCCGTTTTTGCACCGTCGTTGGTGCCGAACTCGATTTTAAAGATGGCGGTTTTACCGTTTTTGCTTAAGCGTTTTTCGGAGATATACGCTTTTTTCGCAAAAAAGTTTTTTAAATCGTGACGCATCTCTTCAGCGGCATCAACGGCGGCCGAACGGATCAGGGACGCGTCATCCATACGGCCGCAGTCACGGGCGCTCCGTCCGTTTTCACTTTGGCGTTTTGTTTCGCTGAAAGGGCGGCTTAGGGCTATTTTCATACTGGGAAGTTCATAAATTTTCAGTAATCCCGAGACATTGGCGATGTAGATGCAGGCAGGGGGGATGTAACGCATTTTTCCGTTTTTATCGATGTATTGCACCGCTTCGATAAATTTTGAACTCATCCCCGCGTTGCTGATACTTCCCGAAATGGCGTAAGAAGCGATGGCCGGGCCGCTATAGGGGGTATCACTGCCCATTTCGATGAGCTGCAGTTCCCCTTTGAGTTTTTCGGCGGCATTGCGGTCAACGGTTTCAACGGAGCCGGATTCATTCAGGTATTTTTCCAATTCGGTGGCCGTGGTCATTCCGATATCGGCATTAATGGCTGATTGATTGTTTCCGTTGGAGAGTTCGAATACGACTACTTTGGGCTTTTCGTTATCAAACGATTCGGGAATAAATTTGGACGGTTCCAGCGGGATCGGTTTATACTCTTCGAGATTACCGATAGTGGTACTGCACCCTGAAAAACTCAAGAGTACGGCAGTACCGAGCAACCCTAAAAACGGTTGCATCAATCTTTTCGTCAGCATCGAAATCTATTTTGCGGGAGCCGGGATAATTTTGATTTCGACACGGCGGTTGGCTTCGCGTCCTGCAGCCGTATCATTGGAAGCAACCGGCATCGCTTTGCCGTAACCGATAGCCTTCATACGTTCGGAGGCAACACCACGGCTTCCCAATGCCGAAGCGACACTCTGAGCGCGTTGTTGCGAGAGGGCAAGGTTGGCGGCATCGCTTCCCGTACTGTCGGTGTATCCTTGAACTTCAATAGAGGTTTCCGGGTATTTCACCATAACACCGGCGACATCATCCAAAACGGCACCGAAATTGCCTTTGATATCTGTTTTGCCGGTATCAAACGTAATGCCGCCTGGCATATTAAGGTTGATGGTATCCCCTTGACGGACAACCTCTACCCCTGAACCTTTGAGCTCTTGGTTAAGTTCCGCTTGTTGTTTGTCCATATAGCTGCCGATTCCGTATCCGGCCAATGCACCTACGGCACCTCCGATCAGCGCTCTTTTGTTACTGTGATTACTGGTGCTTTTTCCGGCAACAGCTCCGGCAACTCCTCCGATTAGGGCTCCTGTTTGCGCTTTTGTAAGGCCGGTATCGGCTCCGGTACATCCGATAAACAAGATAGCGGCAGTCAATAAAGAGAGGGATGTTCGCATCATAATGGTTTCTCCACAAATAGTTTTGGGGGTATTATACTTTAAAATTGTGAATAAATTGTGATTAAAAATGTGTTTTATGGATGACACCGACGGTACATTGCGGGAGAATATCGGGTTTGCGGATTGAGAGGGTAAGTTCGGAAATCAGCGGAAATGAGGCTTTGAGCAAAGCGGTGAGTACCTCCAGTGCCGTCTCGATCAGTTCAAATCGGCGTTCTACCATCGTTGTTTGAATCATAGCGGCAACATCGGCATAATTGATAAAAGAGCCGTTGGCGTAGGGGTATTCAATCGTGCAATCGATTTGTACCGTCTGAGGGGTGACCCGCTCCTCGGGGAGAATGCCGAGAATCGTCTCAAAGCACAAATGCTCGATTACGATGGTCATGCGACCCGTTTCTCTTCCCCTTTGGCAAGGCGGATAAAGTTGGGGATATGTTTGTAAAACAGGATAAATGCAATAAACAGCACCGGAGAGTGATACATGGCCGGATAAAGGAGAAAAGAGGCGACGACAAGGGCAAGGAGCCCAAGCATCGATGAGAGAGAGGAAATCCGGATCGTTTTCGCGGCGACTGCCCAAACAGCGAGGGCAATAGCGGTCGGGATAGGGAGCATGACGGCCATTACACCCATTCCGGTTGCAACCCCTTTGCCCCCTTCGAACCAAAGATACGGACTGAAACAGTGGCCGATGACGGCGAGTACCGCAACCATCCACTGGACACTCTCGTCCATTCCGTAGTATTTTGCGGCCAAGACAACGGCAATCCCCTTGAGGGCATCGAGTGCCAACGTAGCGGCACCGAGTTTTTTGGCTAAAGAGGGATTGGTCTCTTTGACGACACGCAAGACGTTGGTCGCCCCGATGCTTTGCGACCCCGCTTCTTTGACATTGACTCCGGCAAATACTTTGGCCAGGATAAGTCCGAACGGGATACCGCCGAGGAGATAGGCAATGAGGTAAAACTGCACGTTTTGATTAAATAAAAAATCCATTAAGAACCTTAGGGATTGAGTTTTGCTGCGGCATTATAAATCACGGATGGTTACAACTGCCTAAAAAAGTGCTGAAGGAAATTCACGCTTCAAGGAGAGGGGAGTATGAGTTGGCTATAATAACCCCTTATCAGCATAAACAAGGATTACGGGTTTGGATACCGAAACGTTAAAACAAAACATTATTGATCTTAAAAGCCGTCTCAGCGTTACCGTAGTGGCGCACTTTTATCAGCGTGACGAAGTATTTGAGATGGGAGATATCACCGGCGATTCTTTGGAACTTGCCAAACGGACGATGGCGGACGATAAAGAGTTCGTCGTTTTTTGCGGTGTCGGATTTATGGGACAAAGCGTCAAGATCCTCAGTCCGAACAAACGGGTCGTCATGCCGAAAGTCGCGTGCTGCGCAATGGCAAAAATGATTGACGGTCTTTATTATGACCAGTCGATCCAAAAGCTCGAGGATGCGGGGATCAAGGCTGAGGATATCCTTCCGATCACCTACATCAACTCGGATGCCGCGGTCAAAGCCCGTGTCGGAAAAATGGGGGGGATGGTATGTACCAGCTCCAATGCCAAAGTGATCATTACGAATGCGTTGGCGGAAGGGAAAAAGATTTTGTTTGTTCCCGACCGCTGTCTGGGTCAGAATATCGCCAATATGATGGGACTCAAATCGTGCGTCATCGGAGACGGAACCGATCCGAAAGAGGCCGACATCATCTGTTATGACGGTTTTTGCTCCGTTCATCAGCTTTTCAGTGTCGAGGATATCGAGTTTTACCGTAACAAATATCCGGGGATTTTGATCGCCGTCCACCCTGAGTGCGATCCGGCTATCTGTGACCGTGCCGATTTCGTCGGCTCGACGTCGCAGCTGATCAAATACATCAAAGAGCTTCCTGCGGATCAAAAGGTGGCGGTCGGAACCGAATTCAACATGGTCAACCGCCTCCGCCCTTCCAATACCTATATCCTTTCAAGTACCAAGCCTGAATGTCCGACGATGAACGAGACGACATTGGAAGATCTATACCTTACCCTCAAAGCGATCGAGGAGGGTGCACCGATCAACGAAATCGAAGTGGACGAAGATACGGCGTATTGGGCGAAAGTAGCGCTTGAGAGGATGATGGCGCTATGATCGAACAGTTTATCCGCGAGGTATTGGCCGAAGATATCGGTCGGGGCGATTTGTATGCACGGGTCTCTGCACCGGTGGCCGCAAGCGCAAAAATAATCGCTAAAAGTGACGGTATCGTAGCCGGGGAAGCGTATCTGCGGGTATTGTCCCATATCGAAGGGTTTGTCATCGTCTGGCATAAGCACGACGGCGATCGGTTCGTCAAAGGGGATGTTTTGATGGAATTGGAGGGGGATTCGCATACGCTTCTTCGGATCGAGCGGACGTTGCTCAATATGCTGCTTCATGCCAGCTCGATTGCAACCTTGACCCGCAAATACGTTGATCTGATCGCTCCCTACGGCACCAAGCTTCTCGATACCCGCAAAACCCGCCCCCTTTTACGCAATTTTGAAAAATACGCTACCCGTGTCGGAGGGGCAACGAATCACCGTATGGGGCTCGACGATGCACTGATGCTTAAAGATACCCATCTCAAAACGATCGACGATCTGGAAAGTTTTATGGCCGAAGCCCGAAAAAAGATCCCTTTTACCGCCAAAATCGAGATTGAAGCCGAAGATTTCGAGATGGTGAAACGGGCAATGGCCGTCGGCGCCGATATCGTGATGTGCGACAACATGTCCCCGCAGCAGCTGACGGAGATCGTCGCGTACAAACGTGACCATTATCCGAGTATTTTGCTCGAGGCGAGCGGAAACATTTCGCTCTCTACGGTGGAAGCCTATGCCGCTACGGGGGTGGATGCTATCAGCACCGGCTCATTGATCCATCAGGCTAATTGGATCGACCTCTCCATGAAAATGGATTAATGGATGAGAGGTAACCCGCATCGACAGAATCCAGCATCTCAAGGAGGGGCCGGCAAAGCTGACGGTTATACGTTTTTAGCGGCGAATGGCGCTAACGCGATCCGCTCTTTTGGGACACATACGGGTAACCGCTAATGGCTGACGATCAAGAAAAGACCGAAGAACCCACCTCCAAGAAGATTGAAGATGCCCGGGAGGAGGGGAATGTCGCCAAGAGTCAGGACATTGTCGGGGTAACGGTTTTATTTGTCGCTATTTTAGCGCTTATGTTGATGTTTACGTTTATCGCCGATCGTGTGTTAACCCTTTCGCGTTACTACTTTTCGTTGATGACACAGCCGATGGATCGGGAACTGATCTTTGATATGGCCGTCGTGACCTTCCGTGAATTTCTCATTATGGCGTTGCCGATTTCTTTGATCGTTGCGATAGCGGGGGTTATCGGGACAATGGCGCAAATCGGATTTAATTTTACGACGAAACCGCTGAGCCCCAATTTTTCGAAACTCGACCCCATCAAAGGGTTTGCCAACCTTTTTACCCTCCAAAAAGCGCTCGAAGCGATTAAGATCACCCTCAAATCGTTTACGGCGCTGGGGGTTGGATTTTTATACTTTTGGTTTTTTATTGAGGAACTTCCCACCGTAGCGTTGTTTACCCTTCCGGATCAAATGGGGTGGTTGCGGGATAAAGCGATTGTTTTGGCTTTTGTCATGCTGGTGATTATTACCGTCTACGCCATTATCGATCTCTTTATCACCCGTAAACACTATTTCGACAAATTGAAGATGTCGAAACAGGAGATTAAAGATGAGATGAAAAATATGGAAGGGGATCCTCATATCAAAGCAAAAATCCGTCAGATTCAGATGCAGGCGGCCCGTAAACGGATGATGTCATCGGTACCGACTGCGGATGTGGTCATCACCAATCCGACCCATTATGCCGTAGCGATTGTGTATGATGAGACCAAACATCATGCCCCGGTGGTCGTTGCCAAGGGTGTCGATAATATTGCGATTCAAATCAAAAAAATTGCCCGGGAAAACGGCGTCCATATCGTACAAAATCCCCCGCTTGCCCGTTCATTGTACGCTGAAGTGGAGATCGACCGCCCGATTCCCGATATGCTGTTTGCCGCTGTAGCGGAAGTGTTGGCCTATGTCTATAAGATGGGTAAAAAACGGAAAGGGAATCCATGATGGACCGTTGGTTGGAATTTTTTGCCGATAAAAAAATGATAGCGGCCGTCTTTTTTACGATTATGATCGGTTTGGGCGGGGTATTGCTCTATTTGGAGCAAAAAGTGACGTCGCAGACACTGGAACGGCTCAGCGATCAGCTCTCGTTGGCCTTAAACAATCAGCTGGACAAAGAGCGCTCGTCCGCATTGCGGTATGCTTTGATCCTCAGTCAAAACAGCTCTTTGAGCGATGCTTTGGAGCAAGAAGACGAAGACAAAGGGTTTGAAATCCTCTCGGAAGTGATGGAATCGATCAAACTCCATACGGACGCGTTGATCCGTTCCCAGATTATCACCTCCGATTACGTCATTTTTGCCCGCAGTTGGGATAACTCCTATGCGGGGATGCCGCTTGATTTTCACCGTCCCGATCTGCTCTATTTTCAAACGCATCGCAAGCCCCGCGCCGCAATCGAAGTGGGCCGAAAACTCGGGGTCAAAGCGACCGTTCCGGTGTATCATCAGGACAATATGCTTGGATTTGTGGAGGTTGTCTCATTTTTTGAATCGACGCAGGAGTATTTCGATCGTTTGGGAATCGATTTGTACATCTTGATGGATGAACGGTTTTATGAAACGGCGGTTTTTATGCAAGAAGACCCCGCTATCGGAAAAGAGTATATTCTGGCTAATCCCAAATATACGCAGGCCGATTTAAAACTGTTGAACGGGATCGATTTTAAAACGCTGAAAATAGCCCGGGTCATTTTTAGCGGAGGGCGCTATCTTTTTTATGAGCCGATGACCAACGGTGAAGGGGAGACTATCGGGGCTTTTGTGTTTTCGCTCTCTCCGAAGCAGATTTCAACCTATGCCCATTCCGACGAAGAGGATATTTCACTGCTTATCCATCTATCGCGTAATGAATTGTATGATGTCATGCTCAAAAAATCGCTGGATAAAGGTCTGTTTCAAAGCGTATACGACAAAGAGCTGTTGTATCTCAAAGATACCGTTGCTCCCGAAGACCGGGAGATCTATCTTGAAGAGGCCAGGGAGAGGCTGAGTAGCTACAGCAAAGAGGAATTGATCGGAATTATGCTCGACTACAAAGTGAATAAAGAGATTAAAGGGGAGATTCGATGAAAGTCTTATTGCTTGAAGACGAATACATGTTGAGGGTGAGTATCACCGAGTTTTTAGAAGATATCGGATTTGAAGTCGTAGGATTCAGCAACGGTGAGAAGGCTTTTGACGCGATCTATGAGACCCATTTTGATCTGTATTTGTTAGACGTGAATGTCCCGGGGATGAACGGCTTCGAACTGCTGCGTACGTTGCGCAAAGAAGGGAATAAAACACCGGCCATCTTTCTGACGTCGATGGTGAATGTCAGCGATTTGCAAGAAGGGTACAAATCCGGATGCTGCGATTATATCCGCAAACCTTTCGATTTGACCGAATTGCAGATACGGATTATGCATGCGGTCAAAAGTTTTTATCACGATGGGGAAAACCGGATCGATTTCGGTTCGGGATTGATCTATGATACCGAAAGCTTCACCCTCACTCATAATGAACACAATATCGCTCTGAGCAAAACCGAAAAAGAGATCTTCTCCGTTTTGCTCAAACATACGAATCAGGTGGTATCGGTAGAGATGTTCCAAGACGAGATATGGGGGGAATACGTTGACCCTGCCAACATACGGGTACAAATCAACAATCTCCGTAAAAAACTCCCGATAGAGATTATCCAAAATCGGCGCGGGTTGGGGTACATCATTGAACGATAACCGCTACGCTCTCAAAAACGCCTTTTTGTATACGATGCTGGTGGCGGTTTTGCTATTGCTGCCGACATACCTGTATGTAACGTACATGAAATACGTGCATGAGATTCAGTATGAATTTCGCCTGAAACGTCAATCGCATTTGATTGTCCGTGCGATGGAAGAGTTTGATCCGAATGAGACCAAAGCATTTGATTATCCCCGTTTCCGGACGTTCCAATCGGGATTGTATGATGTCCATTTTAACCCGATTTTTACTCTCATCAAGCATCCGTTAATGATTCAAAAAAGCGGCTACTATCTGCAAAACGGGTATGCCTATCTCGTGGTAGCCCTTCCGGAGGGGCGTTATTTCGGTGCGTCGTATCTGGTGATCGGCGGGGAAATCTCCTACGCCCGGATCTATCAGGATGTTGTTACGATACTCCTTTCGATTGCGGCGCTGATTTTTATCCTCTCCCTTTTCTTTTTAGACCGTTTTGCCCTGCCGTTTCAGCGGATCAATGCCCGATTGGACCAGTTTATCAAAGACTCCATGCACGAGATCAATACTCCCCTTTCGATCATTAACGTCAATATCGACCTTTACCACCGTTCCAATCCGAACAATAAATATCTCCAGCGGATTAAGGCTGCAACGAAAACCTTGGCGACCTTATATAACGATATGGACTACCTGATTAAAAACGAGCGTCTCTCTTTTGAATACGAAACGATCGATCTAAGCCACTACCTTCAGGAGCGGATCGACTATTTTTATGAAGTAGCGGCCTTGAAAAATATCACGATTGTCCCTAAAATCGATGATGAGGTCCATATCTTTTTTAATCCTACGCAGTTGCAGCGTATTATTGACAACAATATTTCCAATGCCGTTAAATATTCCCATGAAGAGGGGCGGATTGAGGTTGTTTTGGAACGCTTCGAGGATCGATGCGTCATTCAATTTCGTGACAACGGCGTGGGGATTGAAGACGTTAACCGTATTTTTGAGCGTTATTATCGGGAAAATAGGGATAAAGGGGGATTCGGAATCGGTTTGAATATTGTCAAATCGATCATTGACAAAGCGGGAATTGAACTTAAAATCGACTCAGTTTACGGGGAGGGGAGTTCCTTTTCGTATAGTTTCTATCCACCTCTTTATCTCATCGCCTAAATTTCCCCGTTTTTTACATAAATTTTACACTCCTCCTTTACAATGCTTTCTGAAATACAGAAATAGGAGAGCCAATGCGAAAAGTGATTATGCTTGGAATCGCGACCTTTTTGGGTGCTGCTGATTTATCGCAGGTGATTGAAAGTCCGGATGCGACGGCCATTTTAAAAAAAGATGCCCTTCCTGCGGCTAAAGCGTATAAGATGCCTGATGGGTGTGTTACCGATGATGCAGGAGCCATTGCACGCGGACAATATATTTTTCATAACCTAAACGGTAAAGATGCCAAAGAGAACCCGCCTGAAGGGTTAAGCCGCAAACTGGCTGACGGCAAAGATAAACAATTCGGTAACTGTGTCGCTTGTCACAATATCGAAGGGGCAAAAGGGTACGGAAATATCGGACCGGATTTGACCAAATATAAAGAACTTTACATGGATAGCGGTGTCCGTAATGCCCAGTTTATGTACCAAAAAATTGCAGATCCTCGTATGGACAACCCGAAATCAGCGATGACGGTTAATCTCGCTAATGGCCTGATGAATGAGCGTGAAGTGTGTGATTTGGTATCGTATATCACAGCAGTTAAAAAGTAATTCAAGGAGAAACAGATGGAAAGAAGATCATTTTTAAAAGGTTTTGGGGCGGTAGCAGCGTGCGCAATAGCACTCCCACATGTGGCAAGTGCGGCAGAAGAGAAAAAATCAGCTGGCCCGAATGAGATGAATTACGAGACAGCAGTTGCTGCGATTACCGGTGGAAAAGCATTGGTTGCATCTGACAAAGTGAAAATGGAAGCTCCTGAGATTGCTGAAAATGGTGCGGTTGTACCGGTAAAAGTAACGGTTGAGAGTCCAATGACATCAAAAGATCACGTTAAAGCAATCCATGTCCTCGCTTCTAAAAACGGAAATGTCCGTTGTGCCAATATTTATTTAACTCCCGCTAACGGCGAAGCATTTTTCGGTACCCGTGTAAAACTCGGCGGGACTCAAGATGTTGTTGCTATCGCTGAGATGAGTGATGGAACTTTCCTCACTGCAAAACAAAACGTAAAAGTAACCATCGGCGGGTGTGGTTGATTGTAGGCAATCGTAAATACGCGATTTAATTCTGTCTCGGAGAGGCAAGCGCTTGTCTGCACTCCGTTAGGCTTTTCGCGTTGCTACATGCGCCAAACGGCTAGCGTAGCTAAAGGGATTTGATTCCTTTGGCGTTCAAATAAGAAAGAATAAGGACCTATATTATGAAAACATTGATCAAAATCAAACCGAAAGATTACAAAGCAGGCGATATTGTAAAAATCGATTTTATGGCGATGCATCCGATGGAAACCGGAATGCGTAAAAACAAAGATACGGGAGCCTTGATCCCGGCTGAATATATCGATGAAGTTAAATTTTTGTTCAACGATACGTTGATTACTAAAATGGTAATCTGGGAATCACTCTCGGTGAATCCTCTTATGAGTATCAGTTTTAAAGTACCGGGTGCAGGGGCACTCAAAGTTATTGCAAAAGATAACAAAGGTCAAAGCGTCGAGAGTACGACACAAATTACTCCAAAAGGATAAGCGATGCGTACTTTATCAATCACGGCAGCGTTAGTGTGTTTAGCATTTTTAGCAACGGCAAATGCAGAAGAAAAACTTAGCATGTCTGAGGCGGACAAAAAAATGTACGCTGAGCTTTTGGAAAGCAATCCAGCGGAGATGGAAGTAGCCGAAGGGGAACAACTTTTCGGTGAACTTATCGGGAGTGCAAACTATGCCAAAATGTTGGGTGTCAAAGAGAAAGATCTCCCAAAATATATTGCAGGTTTTCCTCGCTACGTAGAGAGTGCGAAAAAAGTAGTGACGTTGGCACAAACGATCCAAATGGCAGCTGCGGCAAACGAAAAACCGGTTCCTAAGCTTGAGAGTAAAGAGATGGTAAAAATGTCGGCGTATGTGAAATCGATTGCAAACGGACAAAAAACCTCTATCGATGTCAAAGCGAACAAACATATGCAAGAGATGATGAAACTTGGACAAGAGGTGTTTGAAGAGCGTCGCGGTGGTCGCGGTCTCTCTTGTAACAACTGTCACAGTTCTGATATCGTCGGTCAGCGTCTTCGTATGCAGCCGCTTCCTGATTTGGGGGCTAAAGAGACAGCAGCAGCGGGAACATGGCCGGCGTATCGTATGACGCAAAGCCAAATGGTTACGTTAGATAAACGGATGCAGCAATGTATGAAAAATGCTCTTTTGGCAGAGATTCCACTCGGTTCGAAAGAGATTGTTGCTTTGGAAGTGTACGTTACCAACAAAACCAAAGGGAACAACATCAGTGTTCCTAGTGTGAAACGGTAAGGACTCGTTATGGATTTATCACGAAGAGATTTCTTCCATATTGCAGCGGCGCTGGGAATCGGTGTTCCAACCCTCTCATCTGCTGCATTGGCACCAAAGCGTGCCGATGAGGTAAGCCTCAAAGATATTTATGGATTCAATGCAAAAGGAAATGTAACGTTATTGCATATCTGTGATATGCATGCTCATATCAAACCCCTTTATTGGAGAGAGCCTTCGACATTGATCTCTGCTCCAAATTTGACGGGAACTCCGGGCTTTTTGTGCGGTGAATCGTTTTTGAAACACTATGGTATGAAGGGTAAAACCCTTGATTCGTATTTCGATACCTATATGAATTTTGATGCTTTGGCCCATAAATTTGGCAAAATGGGGGGGATTTCGCACATGAAAACCCTCATCAACCACATCAAAAAAGAGCGCGGTGCGGATAATGTCATGCTTCTCGATTCAGGAGATACGTGGCAAGGTACCGGTGTCGCTCTTAAAACATCCGGTGAAGCGATCGTTAAAGCGCAGAATTATCTCGGCGTTGACGTCATGGTTGGACACTGGGAGTTTACCTATGGTAAAAAACGGGTTAAAGAGCTGATCGAGATGCTCAATGCGAAATTCATCGCCCAAAATATTATCGGTGATGATTCGTTTGCAGATGATTTCGAAGAATCAATTTTTGAACCGTATACCATCATGGAACGGGGCGGAGCGAAGATTGGTATCATTGGTCAAGCATTTCCGTTTACCTCTACGGCAAACCCGAAAGAGTTTACCCAAGGGTGGAGTTTCGGTCTTCGTTTGGATACCCTTCAAACGTATGTGGATAAACTTCGCAAAGAGGAAAAAGTGGACTGTGTTGTAGTTCTTTCACATGACGGTTTCAGTGTCGACCAAGAGGTTGCCCGTAAAGTCAAAGGGATCGATTTCATCCTCAGCGGTCATACGCATGATCCATCTCCTCGTCCGACGGTTATCAACGGAACGGTAATCGTTATCGCGGGAAGTCATGGAAAATACGTCGGACGTTTGGATATCGACATCCAAAACCACAAAGTCAAAGGGTACGAGTATAAACTGATCCCGGTAGCGTCCAATCTGATCCCTGCGGATCCGGAAGGGGAAGCGTTGGTAAAAGAGCTCTATTCGCCGTACGATTCAGAACTTTCGGAAGTGTTGGGGATTACCAAATCGACATTGTTTAAACGTGATACGTTTCACTCAACATTCGATCAGCTAATTAACGATTCGATTATTGATGCGATGGACTCGGATATTTCGTTTACGCCGGGGTATCGCTGGGGAACCACGGTACTTGAGGGTGACGCCATTACGATGGATCATGTTTACGATATGACCGCGATCACCTATCCGAACGTCTATACTTTCGAATTGACCGGTAAACATATCCGCACCCTTTTGGAGGATATCGCCGATAACGTCTTCAACGCAAATCCTCTCTATCAACAGGGGGGGGATATGAGCCGTCTTGGCGGTGTATCGTATGAAATCCGTGTCGGTGCTCCAAGCGGCAAACGGATCACTAATATCCTGGTAGGGGGAAAACCTCTCAATGATACGAAAGTGTATAAAGTCTCTTCATGGGGCGGAAATTTACAAAATGCGGGAAGCAATCTTAAAGATTCTCTTACCCGTCCGGTGTATGATGTTACAGCATCGTATATTCGTCGTCACAAAAATATTAACATGAGCGGTAACAGCAATGTTCGCATCATGGATTATGATTGTGGATGCCCGAAAAAAGGTTCAAAAGGGCGTTAATGCCCTTTTGTCAATTTATCACTTAAGGAGTTTGGAATGAAATTAGTCAATCTTAGTATCGCAGCTGCAGCAGCGTGTGTACTAGCAACGTCTGCGCATGCGCTCAAAACCGAAGATCGTGTCCTCAAAGGGAACATGCAGGTAGAATATACCAAAGCTCCGGGAGATGTAAACTCATTTACGGAGATGTTTACCAAAGGTGAAGCGTACGGACGTCTTCGTTCTAACATGTTTTGGTGGGATTGGGATAACGACAATTTAACATCGACTGATGATAATAACATGTGGGGTCTTGGCGGAAGCATCGTCTATAAAACAGGATTCTTCCACGGTTTGGGTGCAACGGCAGGTTTCTACGGTTCTATTCCTATGGTCGATGAGAATAAAGACCCTTCAAAATCCGCTACAGCCAACTTCGGTAAAGCGGGTAAAGATACATACCACACCCGTGCCGACGGTTCAGAAGGGTCGATGGGCAATTTTGCAGAAGCTTACCTTGAGTATAAAAACGGCAAAACAAACGCAAAATTGGGACGCCAGCTGATCGATAGCAAAATGTTGGCGTCCAACGATACCAAAATGATTCCAAACAGTTTTGAAGCATTGGTTATCGAAAACAAAAACATCCCGGATACAACTGTACGTGCAGCCTACATCATGTCACAAAAATTGCGTGACCACCAAACGTTTCACAGTCTGATCGCGTATGAGAAATACAATCAAAATGATGATTCAGGTGTCCACAAAGGGTTGTCCGTTGCCAAAATCAATGCGGCCGGTGAAGATGTCAATCCTGAAATGTTGCTTTTAACGGCATCCAATAAATCCGTTAAAAATCTAAAATTAGATGCTGAATATGTAGGTTTAAGCGGATTTTTCAATACGGTTGTCGCTGAAGCCAATTACCAAATTCAATTGAGCGATTCTTGGACAGTAACTCCGGGTGTCCGCTATTTGAAACAAATGGATAACGGTGCCGGTGCTATCGGCGGGGCAGCCTTAAGCGGATCGGTTACCGCCGCAAACGGTGCATCCAAAGGGTATTCAAACGGCGGTAGTGTTGACGGAAGCATCATTATGGCGCGTGTAGTGGCGGCAAGCGGTCCATTAGAACTTCAAGCGGGATATGCAAAAATTTCCGATGATGCAGATATCATCGCTCCGTGGCGCGGATTCCCGACAGGAGGATATGTACGTTCAATGGCACAGGTGGACTGGCTCGCTAACACACAAAACTGGGCTGTAAAAGCATCGTATGACTTTGGAAAAGCGGGGATCGTCTCTGGATTCAAAGTAGCGGCTGACTATGAGAATATTAACCAAGATGAGGCAAAAGGGTATGTCGACCGCGATATTATCCATGTAGATATGTGGAAAACGTTCAAAGAAATGCCGAATACGGAGTTCAAATTCCGCGTAGGAATCGTAGGGGCGGATAAACCTGCCGCAACGGATAATGAATCGTACAACGAATACCGTTTCGAGATGAACTACCTGTTCTAAAAAAGGGAACATGATGCGACGATTATTACCGTTATTTGCTCTGGTTTCGACCATGAGCGCGTATGACCTTCATTTACAGCCGAAACGTCTTACCCCTGAGGTGGTTTGCTTTTTCGGCGAACCTAATGTGATGAATACGACCAATAACGGGAATATGGTCAACACCTGTTACATCGATACGTCGAAGAATTATGTCGTTATCGACAGCGGCTCTTCGTATGCGTACGCCCAAAGTGCGTACAAAGCAATGCAGAAAATTAAACCCCTTCCGGTCGGGTTAGTGATTAACACGCATGTTCACGACGACCATTGGCTCGGAAACGGTTTTTTTACCCAGATGGGAGTTAAGGTTTTGGGTTCGGATGATTTTAAACACAACGCGGATACCCACGTTCCGACACGAATGCAAACCCATATCTCCCCTGAAGCGTATGCCAAAACGGTTCCCACTTTGCCGAACGAAACGATCACTGCCGACCAAAACCTGAGTATCGGGAACCAAACGATCGAACTTCGTTTGATGAAACAAAAAGCCCACAGTGCAAAAGATATGATCGTGTATCTGCCGAAATTAAAAACCCTTTTTGCCGGAGATTTGGTTTTTAACGACAGGGTCCCTTCGTTAAGCGGTGGGGATATTAATGGCTGGATTGCGGCATTAGAGGGGCTTAAATCTCTAAATGCTGCAACGATTGTCGGCGGTCACGGATATCGAAGCGATAAAGAGGCGATGGAGATGACTTACCGTTATCTTACCGATATGCGAAGCGCCATCCGAAACGCTTTGGATGAAGGGCTTGGAATAGAAGAGACGATGGATAAAGTAGTCATGCCTTCGTATCAATCACTGAAAATGTACGATACCTTGCACCGCAGCAATGTAGAATCGGCATACCGAACTTTGGAATGGGAACAACGATGATAAAAATATTTACCCTTTTATGGCTATCGATCTGCATAAGTCTAGCGGATATCCGTTTGGCCCAGCCGCTTCCGACAATCGATAAGCCTCGAGAGATCGTGTTAGGGGTCAGTTCCGGAGATGATGAAACGATTCAGCATGTACTCAGTACGGCCAACAATGTTTTGAAGTTTTACGGACCCGAAAAGGTTCATATGCGTATCGTAGCGTATTATCACGGTATTCGCACGGTACTTAAAAACGAGAAACAATTTGCCGTCAGAGTCGATGCGTTGCAGCAATACGGTGTCGAATTCGTTGCTTGCGGAAATACGATGCGGACCAAAAATATCTCGGAAAAAGAATTGATGCCGGATGTTGAGATCGTGAGTGCGGGAATAGCGGAAATTATCGAACGTACAGCCGAAGGGGCTGTTTATATTCATCCATAAGGAGTAAAAATGAAAACATTAATTTTAGTTGTGATGGCGGGGGTCCTTTCCCTTTTTGGCGGTGATTTGCACCTTTTTAGTGTTCCCAACGCTGATGGTAAGTTAAACGCCACTGTGGTTGAGAAGGCATTGGAATCTTCCGGTTTTACGATTGCGGCAAACAGCGAAATGAACGGACCGTTCATGAAGCAGTTTCAAAAAACCGATTTTTCTCAGTTTAATTTGTTGACGGCTTATCATAAAAATCTTTCGGAAAGTTTGGTTAAAAGCCATCCCGATGCCGGAATTTTTGTTCCGATGGGGTTTGGTATCTATCAGCGTAACGGCGATAAAGAACTTCACGTTTCGGTACTGACTGCGGCTGCTATGGAGAAAATTGCAGGATTTAAAGCGCCGGAATTTGCCAAAATCGAAAAAGAGGTCCTCTCAACCCTGAAAAAAGCATTCCCGAAGGCAAAAGTGTCTGAGAGTGAAACATCTCTCCCGAAAGAGGGGGTATTGTTAAGCCGCTTTGTCAAAGCCAGCAGCAAAGAGAGCTGGGCATCGGATAAAGACAGCACCGAAATGATGATTGAAGAGGGGCTTAAGCCGGCAGGATTCGTATTGTCAAACTTTACCGATTATAACTTTGCATTGGGCGATAAAACGCCGTTTGATTTTTACGATACGTACTCTATCTGTAAATTAAAAGTAATTTATACGGTTGCGCAAACCCGTCCGGAAGCTTCAGCTTTTGCTCCGTGTACGTTGATGGTATACAAAAAGAAAGATTCGGATGAAATTGTTATGGGCTTCCCGGGGGTATACAACTGGATGAGCAGTGCACGGGTTAGTGATCCTGAAGCAAAATCGGTACTGTTACAGGCCCAAAACGATTTCGAAGAGGTGCTTAAAAGTACGGTAGAGTAAAATCAAATACTATTTAACATACCTTTAAACTTTCGCGCCATATACTTTACTAAACAGTAGGGGGATAAGGTGAGAAAAATAGTATTTGCGGTTGTGCTGTCCCTCTTATTTCCCTTTTATGCGATAGTACAAGCTAAAGAACCGAAACAAGAAGCGGTCATCGGCGTCTTAGCCTTCCGTTCCAAAACACAGACATTACAAGAATGGGAGCCGTTGGCTTCCTATCTGGATAGTCGTATTCCTACCCATCATTTTATTATTCGTCCTCTCTCTTATGCAGAATTTAATGAAGCGGCCAAAGCCGATGAACTGGATTTCGCTTTTACCAATCCCGAGCACTATATTTACCTCTCCGCAAAATACAATGTCAGCCGAATGGCAACGTTGATCCGTGCCAAGGTTGAAGGGAAAGCCCTTACCGAGTTTGGGGGAGTCATCCTCGCCCGATCAAATCGCAGCGATATTAAGGATATCGACGATTTGCGCGGGAAAAAAATTGCAGCCGTAGATGAACTCTCATTAGGGGGGTATTTGGCACAGCGGGTAATGCTCAATGAAAACGGGATCGATATTGCAGCCGAATCAGACATCCGGTTTACCGATATGCCCCATGACAAGGTTGTCTACCTGGTTCAAAAAGGGTTGGCCGATGCGGGGTTTGTACGAACCGGTTTATTGGAAAAGATGGCCAAAGAGGGCAAAATACGGCGGAGCGACTTCAAAATAATCCATCCGGTATCCGATGGATTCCCTTTGGCGTTATCGACGGCGCTTTACCCCGAATGGCCTTTTTCTTCCTCCAAAAAAGCTGACCGTATTCTGGCCAATCAGGTGGGTGTCGCCTTGTTAAACCTGCCTCACGGATCTCAAATTGCCGGTGCGGCAGGCTATTGCGGATGGAATATCCCCCTCTCGTATGAGGGGATTCGCGATATGATGCAGAGGTTGAGAATCAAACCCTATGATACACCGCCGAAGTTCTCTTTCAAAGATGTCATACGCCAGTACGACCTGATTATCATGATCGGTTTGGGGATGATTATTCTATTCCTGATAGTGATAAGCGTTAAAATGAGACGCTTAAGCCTCTCGTCCCAAAACCAATCCAATATATTGAAAGAACAGTTGGAGATTATTCAAAAAAACGAAAACAAGCTCCGTTTATCCTCCAGTGTTTTTCATAATTCGCAGGATGGCATCATAATTGCCGATGCCCAAAAAGTGATTATCGATGTCAATGAAGCCTTTACCGCACTGACGGGATATGAAAAAGAAGAGGTGATCGGGAAAAAACCCATCATTTTACGTTCGGGGGTCCATCTCCCTTCATTTTACCTACAGATGAATGAGGACCTTGAAACCAGAGGGACATGGCGCGGGGAGATTTGGAACCGTAAAAAGAACGGGGAACTGTATGCCCAATTCCTTCGGATTGATTCGGTATACGATTCTGCCGGTAAACTTGAAAATTATATCGGTATTGTCAGCGATGTAACCGAAAACAAAAAAGAGCAGGAGCTTCTTCAGCATCTCGCCAATTATGACCCTCTGACCAATATTCCGAATCGCCATTTGTTTATGAGCCTTGCCGAACAAATGGTGGCGTTAAGCAAACGCAAAGATACGAAAACGGTCATTGCCTTTCTGGATTTGGATGGCTTTAAACCGATAAACGATCAATACGGTCACGATATGGGAGATGTCATTTTGAAAAAGGTGGCGGCCCGCCTTGGCGAACAAATGCGTGAAAGCGATACGGTAGCACGGATGGGTGGGGACGAATTTATTTTGTTGATGAGTGATGTGAAGGCGAGAACGGAGGTAAGACCTTTGCTGGAGCGGATACTGAAAGCACTTCAGGAGCCTTTCTTTGAGAAAGGGATCACGATTAAGATAGGGGCCAGTATCGGAGTCGCTTTTTATCCTGATGACGGCGAAGACATTGAAACCTTGATCCGATATGCGGACAGTGCGATGTACCGTTCAAAAGATGAGGGGCGAAACCGTATAACGTATTATGACTGCGGTTGCGAAAAGAAGGAGAAATAGCCGATGCCGACTGGACGTTACTATCCGGTTCCAGCCGCACTTTAGAGCGATAAATGGTATAATCGAAATATTTCCGCCTAATCGTTAGGTTTATACAGAGTTTTCATAATGCCCTTAACCCTTATTAATACCTCTTCCCATATCGTACTCGTCGTACACCAAAACCCGGATGCCGATTCGCTGGGTGCGGCATGTGCATTTTATTCGTACCTGCTGCGTTTTCAAAAAAAGATTACCCTCTATTGTGTTTCCAAAACGGTTAATCGAAATCTTGCTTTTTTACCGTGGTATGAAAAACTGACTGACCGTTTTCCCGATGATGCCGACTGTATGGTCAGTTTTGACTGCGGAAGTTATCAACGCCTCGGAATAGACAAAGAGTTGCCGCTAATCAACTTTGATCATCATCTCAGTAACGATCTCTACGGGACGTGTAACCTTGTAAATGTTTCGGCCATGAGTACAACCGAAGTCGTTTATGATTATTTTGTTGCCAACGGTGTAAAAATCAATGGTAAAATGGCACTTTCGCTTTATGCGGGACTTATAGATGATTCAAAATGTTTTAGCGCACCTGAATGCAGTGTGAAAACCTTTGCGATGGCATCAGCATTAATAGGGTTGGGTGCCGACCACTCCTTATGCGTCGAGTGGCTTTATGGACGTCGTTCGCTTGCCTCATTGCGGATACGCGGTCTGCTCCTTAAGCAAATGCAATTGCATGCCGATGCGAGGGTCGCTGTTTTCTCTGTGCCCCTGGCAGTATTAGAAGAGACGGGGGCCACGGTTGCCGAATGCAAGAGCGTATTGGATGAGGCGTTAGAGATGCGAACGGTTCAAGCGGCTTTGATCCGTATAGAACGTCCTGATGGCGGGGTAAAACTCTCGCTTCGGACGGATGGAGCGGTCAATGCTGCAAAAATTATGGGCGAATTCGGCGGCGGAGGTCATATCCGGCGTGCCGGTACGCGATTAAAACATGAAAATATTGATGAGCTCGTTAAAAATATAATGGTGATGATAACAAAGGAGTTGGCGTGAGAAGAGGCCGAAACGGTTCGGGAAAAATTGGATGGGTATTCGTTGCATTATTGGTTGGAGCCTTCGGGTTTATGGCGTTTTCACCGTCATTTGAACGTGAAGACCCAAAAGTGACGATTTCACAAGACGGATATTGGAATTTCAGAGACCCGATCCATGTGAATGTCGAGGACAGCAGCGGGTTAAAATCGTTTACGGCTACGATTGCGACACCGCATGACGAGTGGGTGGTTCTTGAAGACAAAACGCCATCTAAAACGGTAAAAAAAGCTTTTGATATTCTCCCTCCGAAAGGGGTCCGCCGTGTTGAAGCGACGTCGGTTACCTTGACGATAGAGGCAACCGATAACAGTTTGTGGGGAATGTTTATGGGGAATACTTTTAAACAGGAGTATGTTTTAGTAATCGATCAAAAGCAGCCGATACTGTCCATCATTGCCAATTCCTATAAGATTCAAAAAGGGGGATCGGCGATTGTTATTTTCAGAGCAGACGATCCGCATTTGGAAAGTTTAAAAATTGAGACGAATTTCGGTAAAACCTTTAATGCACAGCCGTTTATGAAAGAGGGGTATTATGCTTCCTTGGTGGCATGGCCGGTGCAAGAACAAACATTCAGCGCAACGGTTATTGCCAAAGACCGTGCCGGGAATGAAGCAAAAAGCTCCGTTCCGCTACGCTTAAAAGATCATGTTTACCGTGTTTCCAATATTGAACTCAGTGATGCGTTTTTGGATGGAAAAATTGCTGAACTGGCTAATGAATACGATCAAACCGCAGGGGTGGACGACCGGTTGGAACAGTTCCGTATAATCAATGAAAAAGTGCGTGCGGACAATGAAAAAGTGATCCATGAAATCACGTCCAAAGTTTCCAATAAAATGATTACCGAATTTAATCCGGCCCCTTTTTATCCTTTGGTAAACGGCCAGAAAGTTGCTGATTTCGGAGATCACCGAATTTACAGCTATAAAGGGCAGCAAAACGTTTCGTCAGCGTATCATATGGGATTGGATTTGGCGAGCGTTCATATGGGCCCGATCATTGCGTCAAACGGTGGAAATACCGTATTTTCACAACCTAACGGTATATACGGAAACCTGCCGATTATCGATCACGGATTTGGACTCTATACGCTATACGGGCACTGTTCGGAAGTGCATACTCAAGAGGGAGACGCCGTCTCTGCAGGACAAGAAATCGCCAAAACGGGTCTTAGCGGATATGCCATGGGAGATCACCTCCATTTTGGTATTTTGGTTCAGGGAATTGAGGTACGTCCGGAAGAGTGGATGGATACCAAATGGATTTATGACAACATTACGAGCGTAATCGACAGTGCTAAAATGCTCATCAATCAACATTGAAATTCGCTATAATTAGCCATAATCTGAAGAGAATTTGTATGAGCGTGAAGGTAGCGGACCGTATGCCTTGTGAACAATTGAATACGTAAGGAAAAAGGCATGATGCAAACAACTATAGGCAAAAGTGTCGAACTTGTAGGGATCGGTTTACACCGTGGCTCTCCGGTACGGCTTCGTTTGGAACCTTTAGCCGTCAATAGCGGAATCGTTTTTTATCGCAGCGATGCAGGGGTATCGATCCCTCTGCTCCCGGCCAATGTCGTCGACACGAAAATGGCAACGGTAATCGGCAAAGAGGGGGTGACGATTTCGACAATCGAACATATGCTTTCAGCCATTTATGCGTACGGAATCGATAACCTCCGTGTGGTTGTTGATGCCGATGAAGTTCCGGTAATGGACGGTTCATCGATGAGTTTTTGCATGCTTCTTGAAGAGGCCGGAATCGTTCAGCAGGAGAGTCCGAAAAAAATCATGCGGATCAAAAAAGAGGTGATTGTTCAAGAGGGAGACAAATACGTCAAACTGATCCCCTCAAACGATATGAATTATGACTTCACCATTAAATTTTCCCATCCGGTAATTGAGAAACAAAGTTATGTTTTAGCGTTTACCAAAGAAAATTATAAAAAAGAGATTGCACGCGCTCGAACTTTCGGCTTTGTCCATGAAGTACAATACCTCCGTTCCAAAGGGTTGGCTTTGGGGGGAAGCTTGGAAAATGCGGTTGTCTTAGATGATAAAAAAGTGCTTAACCCGGAAGGGCTCCGTTTTGGAGACGAATTTGTGCGCCATAAAATTCTGGATGCCATCGGTGATATGTCTTTGATCGGAATGAATTTTATCGGTAATTACGAAGCGTTTGCGGGGAGTCATGATCTGAATCACAAATTAACGCTCGAACTTCTTAAAGATCCCGCCAATTATGAAGTGGTCGAACTGGCTACCGCCGAGTCAAAAGAGCTGGCCAAAGCGTATGCATGATCTGGTTGTCATCGCTTTAGGGTCGCCGCTTCTAATCGGGGTTTATAAGGACGGAATGTTAGTCGAGGAGATACGCAGTGAAGGGATGAGTTCGGATGTTCTGGCCGAGATAGTCGATCCTTTGCTGAAACGCTATCGATTTGGGCATTTTATTTATGCCAAAGGGCCCGGGAGTTTTATGGGGATAAAAGTGACCTATCTCTTTTTAAAAACACTCAGCATAACGTTGAAAATTCCCCTTTTGGCAACAGATGCCTTCTTTTTTAACCAAAATAGCCCCATCAAAGCAGTTGGAAAGCTCTATTTTGTTAAAAATAGCGTAAATATTGAGTTAGAGACCCTTGTCTCACCCGAAAGTATCCCTTTCGAGCTTCCTCAACATATCGATTTAGAAAAATTTGATTCGGATAATCTCCCCTATTATGGGATTGATGCCGTAGGATAAGGAAATTCATTGTTCGTTAGTGTACCTGCAACGAGTGCTAATTTAGGACCGGGGTTTGATTCATTAGGGTTAGCCGTTGATTTGCGTAATCAGGTTGAGCTTGTGCCGTCCCGTTTTTTTGCCGTCTCAATTAAAGGGGAGGGGGAAAACAACCCTCGTCTTAAAGGGAATAATCTATTCGTTAGTATTTTCAATGAGCATTACCGCAGGTTGACCCAAAAGCGTCAAAATTTTAAATTTACGTTTTATAATCAAATACCGATGTCGCGGGGTTTGGGAAGTTCGTCAGCCGTTATCGTAAGTGCCATCAGCTGCGCACACGAAGCAGCCGGGGTAAAAGTTTCCAAGCGGCGCATCCTTAACCATGCCTTGGTATACGAAACTCATCCGGACAATATCACTCCGGCGGTCATGGGGGGATTTAATGCGGCAATGGTGGAGAAACAAAAAGTTTTTTCACAGCAAAAGCACCTTCCCGATTACCTGAAAGCGGTTGTCGTCATCCCGAATAAACCGATTTCTACCGCAAAATCGCGTACGACGCTTCCAAAATCGTATAGCAAAGAGAATGCGGTCTTCAACCTCTCGCATACAGCGGTAACCGTTGGGGCTTTTTTTAATGAAGATTGGGAAATGCTCCGACTGGCGACACAAGACCGTTTTCATCAAAAAGTGCGGATGAAAATGCTCCCTGAACTGTTCGCCGTTCAAAAGATGGCGTATGAAAACGGTGCATTGATGTCTACATTGTCGGGAAGCGGATCGACCTTTTTTAACATGGTGTACGACCAGGATGCCAATATCTTAGCTGAAAAATTCAAAGCCGAATTTACGGATTTTGACGTCAAGATTTTAAGCTTTGATAATGACGGTTTAGTTGTTGAACGATAAGTAAAGAAAGATTTAGATATAATGGCGCAAAAGTTACATCAGCCCATTCGCATGTGCGTAGTTTGTCGTGAACGTTTTGCGCAATCTGCACTTTTGCGACTTCAATGTCGGCAGGGGTTATTGGAACCCTACAATGATCTTGGGAGAAGTTTTTATTTGTGTTCAACATGTTTCGAACACAAGAAAACTCCGGGTCAACTTGCCCGTCAATGTAAAAACGGCGCAACGGTAGAGCTAATGAATCGGTTAAAGGAGATCATCGTTAATGATGGATAAAGTTAGAGTTCATGAAATTGCCAAAGAGCTTGGTATTAATTCAAAAGAGGTAGTGGATAAAGCAGCCGCAATGGGGCTCAATGTGAAAACTGCCTCGAGTTCGGTTTCAATCGAAGAAGCTGAGCAAATCATGAACTACATCATGAGTGGAGCAAGTACTGAGACTCACGCGTCTAAACCTTCGCCTAAAACGGCGGCAGTTGAGCAGACACCGGTAGTATCGACACCATCGGTTGAAAAAACGGCTATCGAAACACCTATAGTGAAGACAGAAGAAGTAAGCGCAGAAACCGCTGTGGACGCAACGGCGGAAATTGAGGCACCGAAGCGCTCCGGATTGAAAATTGTCAAGAAAAAACGTCCGGTTGAAGAAGAAATTGTCGTTCCGGTCCGTCAAGAAAGTGTATCGGTATCCAGTTACGGTAAATTGAGTGAACAGGCACAGCGTGAGCTGGAAGCAAAAAAAGCGAAAAAATCGCAAAGCAATAACACTCCGGTGCAGAAAAAAGAGCAAGGGGTCCGTCTCGATATTTTCGGCGGAGGGATCTCTGACATCTCCATGGATTATGAAGACGATCAAATCGTATTGATGGACTTTAACGATTTAAGTGCGAAAATCGAGGCGGAAGAGGAAGTTAAGCCGAAAGAGAAAAAACCGATCGGACGAAATGCGGGCAAAAAACAGGGTGGGAATAAAAACAAACCTCGCCAGGTTTCTCGTGAAGCCCGAAAAAAATATACCCGTGATACAAAAGAAGAGGAAGCTATTACCCATGTAGAGATTCCTGAAGATATCCGTGTCTATGAATTTGCGGACAAGGTACGCCAGCCGCTTTCGGAAGTGATCAAAATCCTGTTCAACCTCGGAATGATGGTTACTAAAAATGATTTCCTCGGAAAAGACGAAATTGAAATTTTGGCAAGTGAATTCGGTGTAGAAGTAACTACCATCGATCCGAAAGATGCGTTCAATTATGAAGATACGTATGAAGAGGGTGAAGAGGACAGTGCGGATCTTGAAGAACGGCCTCCGGTTATTACGATTATGGGGCACGTTGACCACGGTAAAACCTCTTTGCTTGATGCGATCCGTAATGCGAAAGTGGCTCATGGCGAAGCTGGGGGAATCACTCAGCATATCGGTGCTTATTCGGTAGAACAAAAAGGAAAATTGATCACCTTCTTGGATACTCCGGGACACGAAGCGTTTAGCTCTATGCGTGCCCGCGGTGCGCAAATTACCGATATTATCGTTATCGTTGTCGCAGCGGATGACGGAGTTAAGCCGCAAACACGCGAGTCGGTCAAGCATGCGCAGGAGGCAAAAGTTCCGGTTATCGTTGCCATCAATAAAATGGACAAACCGGGAGCCAATCCTGATATGGTCAAAGCACAAATGGCAGAACTCGGGCTAAATCCGTCAGATTGGGGCGGAGATGTCGAGTTCGTAGGTGTTTCGGCAAAAGCGATGACCGGTATCGACGATTTGCTTGAAGCCATTTTGCTTCAAGCGGAAATCATGGAATTAAAAGCGAATGCAAACAACATGGCGAAAGCGGTTGTTGTAGAAAGTACTTTGGAAAAAGGGCGCGGGCCGGTCGCAACGGTTATCGTTCAAAACGGTACGCTAAAAATCGGGGATAACATCGTCTGCGGCAGTGCTTATGGACGGGTTCGTGCATTAATCAATGACCGCAAAGCGCAGCTTCAAAAAATCGGGCCGAGTGAGACAGCGGTGGTTGTGGGTCTCAGTGACGTTCCTCCATCCGGTGAGATTCTTATGGTTATGGAAAGCGATAAAGAAGCGCGTGAATTTGCTCAAAAACGATACGAATACGATCGTCACCGCGAGTTGTCGCACAGTACGAAAACGACCTTGGATGAGCTGACCTCGCTGATCGAAGAGGGACGTCTGAAAGCTCTTAAAGTCGTACTTAAAACCGACGTTCACGGCTCCTTGGAAGCGATTAAATCGGCTCTTAGCGAGTTGAGAAACGAAGAGGTAAAAGTTGAAGTTATCTCCAGCGGTGTCGGCGGAATTACGGAAAATGACGTCGCATTGGTGAATAACAGTGAAAACTGCGCGTTAATCGGCTTTAACGTCCGCCCTACCGGAAACGTGAATGCCCTGGCTAAACAAATGGGGATTAAAATCCAAACCTATTCGATCATTTATCAATTGATCGATGATGTTACCGCAATGTTGACCGGCATGATGGCTCCGCAATTCCGTGAAGAAAATACGGGACAAGCCGAAGTACGTGACACATTCCCAATGCCGAAAGGCGGCGGTACGATTGCCGGGTGTGTCGTCGTTGACGGTAAATTGGTGCGCGGCGGAATGGTCCGTGTCATCCGTAACGGTATCGTTATTCATGAAGGGGACCTCACATCACTCAGACGTTTCAAAGATGATGTTAAAGAGGTTACCAAAGGGTTTGACTGTGGTGTCGTCCTTAACGGATATACCGATGTTAAAGTGGGCGACGTTATCGAAACCTTTAGTAAAATCGAGAAAAAAGTATCCCTGTGACGCCGGCTCAAATCAAAATAAAACGGACGGAGTCTATTCTCAAAGAATTGATTCCCGAAGCGATTTCTCAACTTTCCGATGCGCGTGTGCGTGAAGTGGACGTCATTGATGTTCATTGCTCCCGCGGACGCAGCGATGCAAAAGTCTATCTTGATCCGCACGATTATTCCCCTCAAGAGCAGGCGGCATTTTTAAAGCTTCTTGAAAAAGCACGTCCGATTATTGAAGAGCATTGTATGAAAGATCAAGGTTGGTTCCGTAGTCCGCGGTTGGCGTTCGTTTTTGACGATACCTTAAAACGAAGTCAAAATATAGAGGCGTTATTCGCCAAAATTGCGAAGGAGAAAAAAGATGAGTCTTGATACCGATATCAAAAAAATGGTCGAATCGATCGGCTTGTCGCTCTACGATGCCGCTGTCCTCAACGAAAACGAAAATACCATTTTTCGGGTCAGTGTTACGGCACCGGGCGGTGTGACATTGGACAAATGTGTCGAAGCGACCCATTTGATCTCTCCGCTGCTTGACGTTACACCTCCTGTCGGTGGAGAATACCGGTTGGAAGTGAGTTCACCCGGGATTGAGCGTAAACTCAAAACCTTGGACCATTTTGCCCAATCGGTAGGGGAAAAAGTCTCTCTCAGCACGATTTCCAAAGAGAAATTCGAAGGGGAAATGGTCGGTGTCGAGAATGATGAAATTATTCTAAAGACCAAAGAAAACGGCGAACAAAGAGTCCCTTTCCGTTCAATCAGCAAGGCAAAAACCTACTTCGAGTGGTAATGAATCCCCTCTACGCTATGTCTCTTGCGCTGAATGCGGCGTGGGAATATCAATTGCTCACCTTTCCCAATCCGGCTGTCGGCGCGGTCTGCATCGGCAAATCGGGTGAAATACTCTCAGTCGGTGCCCATAAATATGCCGGCGGTCCGCATGCCGAAGTGTATGCGTTGCGAGACGCCTATACGGCATTAAGCGGGGACCTATCCATTCAATCGTGCGAAGATTCCCATCAGATTCACGATTACCTCCGAATACACCATAACAACCTCTTTGATACCGTTACGATGGCCGTTACCCTTGAGCCGTGTGCCCACAGTGGAAAAACCCCCTCATGTGCACTATTAATTCGCGATCTTGGAATTAAGCTCCTGTATATCAGCATCAGGGATCCGAATCCGAATGCAGCGGGCGGAGCCGATATTTTACAAGGATCAGGGGTAGAATGCAGATTCGGCATTATGGAAGAAGAGGGGAAACAACTGTTAGAGCCGTTTATCAAATGGCAAAACAGTCCGTTTGTCTTTTTCAAATGGGCCCAGCGTCTTGACGGGACCGTTGACAACGGCATAATCACCTCTACCGCATCGCGTACCCATGTACATGCCCTCAGAAACCGGTGCGACTTGATTGTAATCGGAGGAAACACCGTTCGTACGGACAGGCCGGTATTGGATGCGCGTTTAGTCAGCGGTAAAGCCCCCGATGTTTTGATATACACCCATGATGAGGATCTTGATCGAAGTATCCCCCTGTTTAATGTACCGGATCGGAATGTGTATATCGAATCATCCCTGGAAAGAATCGGTAACTACGCTTTGGTGATGATCGAAGGGGGGGCGGCGATGTTGGAAGCGACGAAGGGATTGACCGATTGGTATTTGAGTTACATCGCACCGAGGGTCGGCGGAGGTACCCGTTCTCTCGGAACCGTTACAGAGGAATTTGAGGTACTCCACGCTAAAATAGAGGGAGATATTCTCCTGTGGATGAAAAAAAATATAAAGTGATTGACGGATGACCAAACAAGAAAAAATTGTATCGATGTTTAATGATATTGCCCCTACGTATGATAGAGCTAACCGCGTACTCAGTATGGGTGTCGATACCTTTTGGCGCCGTAAGGCTTGTGATTTGGCATTTGGTTATTGCTCTTCGAAAAATATTGATTCAATTGTTGACGTGGCATGCGGTACGGGGGATATGATGGGATATTGGAACCGTCGCGCCCAAAAAGCCGGCATCAGCGTCAATGAAATTGTCGGCGTCGATCCTTCCGAGGGGATGGTCGGCGTAGGACGGGAAAAATTTCCGCAGATGTCCTTTCATATCGCTCCGGCAACGGCACTTCCGAGAGAAGATCATTCGGCGGATATTATCAGTATCTCCTACGGCATCCGTAATGTGGTGGAACGTCAGGCCGGATTGCGTGAATTTAACCGTGTCCTGAAACCGGGCGGACTGGTGGTAATCCTGGAGTTTATGAAGAATGAAAATCCCTCAACACTCGGTAAAGTACGTGACTGGTACATGAACAATGTCCTTCCCCGTATCGGCGGATTGATCTCCAATAACTACGAAGCTTATCGCTATCTTCCGGATTCGATAGAAGGATTTTTAACGGTGGCTAAGATGAAAGCCGAACTCGAAGAAGCCGGATTTGAGATGCTTTACAGTAAAAGTTTTTCCATGGATATTTCAACCCTGATGATCGCCCGTAAACTATGAATCAACACATGAAGCTGTACCGCGTGTTGTGCCAAAGCGAATACTATCTCCGCACACTGATGAAGAGATCGTCAGGATTGCGTGTATAAGCATGGCTACTACCCTCAGCGTCTCCACATTAAACGAACAGATTAAGACGCTTCTGGAGACCACGTTTGAATTTGTAAGCGTAGAGGGGGAACTCTCCCGCGTGACCAAGCACGGCAGCGGCCACATCTATTTCACCCTTAAAGATAGTGAGTCGACCATTAAATGCGTTATGTTCAAGGGGAATGCCGCACGGTTGAAGTTTTCTCTCGAAGAGGGGGCGCATATCATTTTGCACGGGGCACTCTCTCTCTACAAACCGCGCGGCGAATATCAGATCAATGCGTTTAGTGCCGAACCCTACGGAGCGGGGGCTTTGGCGGTAGCGTTCGAGCAGCTGAAACAAAAATTGGAAGTAAAAGGGTATTTTGACCCATCACGTAAGAAACCTTTTCCGAAATTCCCCCAAACAATTGTTTTAGTCACCTCTGCAACCGGTGCGGCATTGCAGGATATGCAGCGGGTAGCGATGAGCCGTTGGCCGTTGGTCAAGCTCATTGTATTGGATGTATTGGTGCAGGGGACAAGCGCTTCAGGACAAATAGCCGATGCCCTGCGCTTTGCCGATACGTTAAACGCCTCTGCGGTGGTTGTAGGACGGGGGGGCGGAAGCATCGAGGATTTATGGCCGTTTAACGAGGAGATCGTCGCCGATGCTATTTTTGCGATGCAGACTCCCGTAATATCGGCAGTAGGACATGAGATCGACTGGGTAATCAGCGATTATGTTTCCGATCTGCGTGCTCCGACACCGAGTGCGGCGATGCAGATGCTTCTCCCGGATCAAAACGAGCTCTTCCAAAGCATTGACGAAATTCGCACCAGTGCGTATGGTATGATCGCTCAGCGGTTGGAGCGTAAACGTGAACAGCTCCTTTCGATGCAGGAAGCGTTTAAACGTCACGGTGTCGAGCACCGTTTGGAAGTTCAGAGGGAACTGATTTTAGAACTCAGAGAACGTTTGAATCGACAGATGGTACAGCGATTGGAACAGAATCGACGTGATCTTGTTCCGTTGATGGAACGCTTAACCCTAAGTATCGAGTCGACACTGCGCCAGAAGCAGTTTATGATGACTCAATTAACCGAAGGATTCACTGCCAACCATCCGAAAAATAAAAACAAAAGCGGATTTGCCCAAATCGCCCGCGAGGGGAAAGTGATCGATTTGGATGAATTAAAAGTAGGGGACCGGTTTGAGGCGATGAACGACCATCGAGCTGTTCGCTCGGAAGTGGTGGAAATTATTTCAATCTTGTAAGATTTTAATGATTGTAACGAGAAAAAGTTTTTCAATTGTAGTATTACATGAAAGGGGAAAAAATTTATAGAAAAATAATAAATGCACTGTTCGGCTCAAAAACAGATAATTTGAAATGTTCTATACCTTTGATAGATAATGCTAATAAATCAACTTTAGAGCTTGCATCTAGTAAAAAAGATAATGATGTAAAAACAATTGAAATTTATGATATTGGAATAGTTAAGCAGTTTGGAGAAAAGGATTTTATAACAGAAAGAAAAAAAAATTATGGATTTATCCAAACTATGTTTTTTAAAGATTTATATTTTCATAAAAAAGATACTCAGGATAAGCATCTTACTAAAAATGATATTGTGATGTTTCAGTATGGAAAAAATGAAAAAGGTAAAGTTGCAAAAAATGTAATCTTGCTAAAAGACGACCAAATATCTTTTAACAGTACAGTTGATTTAATTAATAAATTTGGTACTACCAATACTGATTTTTTCAAAACTACTCAATTTTCAAGTTTATTGCAAACTTTTTTATCAAAAAAATATTTGTCCAACATGGAAGAATACGTATTTCTTATGTTACTAAAATACTACTCCAAGAAAGATATTATAAGTATCATTGATGATTATGTATCGATTCATAATAATATCAGTATAAGTATTGCAGATATTTTACTTGTTAATATAAATAATAATAACTTAGATATATTTTTAAATACACAGAATAAAGAGAGATTTCTCAATAATCCTGAAATTGATAAAAAAGTTAAAAGTCTTCCTAGCTATGTAAAGCTGAAATATACGAATTTTCTCGAAGCGATTACTCAATGCCAAAATTATAAGCATGTAAATGTGAGTTTTGAACCAAATGAAATTTATTCTCAATTAAAACCCATTGATTACGTACTTGCCAAACAATGGATGCAACCAAGTAATAACTATTTGTTTGAATATGCCAAAATGATATCTGCGAGAGGAGCTGAACTTGCAGCAATAAAATTTTATACAATATTTGACTATAAAGTGATCGATACTGCAATTACACAAATTAATAAGACAAGTAATGATTGGAAGTTATTTGATTTACATGTTAATGATATAAAATATATTGATGTTAAAAATTCACGTGGTGTACTTAACGAACAGTTATCTTATTCAGAGCATTGCATCCCAAAATTTAAAGAAACTAGGAATGGCAATCAAATAAATATTTTGGGTGTAATTTCTCCTTATTTTCGCTTAGAAAATGAAGAGGAAATACTTACAGATAATTCATTTCACAGTACAAATAATATTGAAAATATGATTACAATATTAGGAGAAGTTTCTTTAAATGATATTAACACTTACGCATCTCGTTTTAGTCAAAAAAATTTAGAAGTTAACATAAATACTAAAACCTTTACACCTGATTGGATGCTCGAATATCCAATAGAGTTCTATGAAGAAAGAGATAAATTAAAAGAAAATTTCAAAATCAATTTTACTCAATATCCAAAACTAAATGAATATTATATTTTAAATAAAAACCTTATACCGTTTTTTTTAAGTTGTGGAATTGACTTACCTGAAGAATGGAATGCAAATGAGATTGATAAATTATTAAATAATGAACAATTGCGTTTCTATAATAGATTAAAAGTCCAGGGAAAAGAAAAAATTACTAAACCATTTTTATACTTAGCGATACTTACACATTTTACTGAACAATTACAAAAAAATATACCATTGCAATACACACCTACAGACTATTTTTTATTAATTTATAATAATGAAAAGTTCCAATATCCTCTAGGAATTTATGATCCAACATTGATTATTAAAAAACTGATTCAAACTCTTGAAGCACTCTGGAAAGAAAAAGACAGAATCGATATGACGGGATATGTATCATTTAAATATAATGAAAAAGGAATTTTACAAGCAAAAAAAGCTATGTCTAAATCATGGGATACATTAATCGCATATTGCGGTGGATTTATTGAGAAGAAAGGTTCATGTGGATTTAAGCCTTTGATTAAAGGTGAGCATGAAACTTGTGAGTATTGTAGAAAAATAATATGTCCTATGTGTAATTTTTGTAGTCAAAGTTGCGTCAGATTAAGTTAAAAATTTTATTTCCAGTTATTATTTTAATTAAAAAAAAGGATACACACCATGAAATATTCAGCCAAAGTTATTAGATACGTAATCATCATTATATTATTAAGTGTAATAGGTATACAACAGTATAGAATCTCTGAATTAACAGAAGAAAGTAGGAAAGACAGAAATGATGTCCAACAACTGTCCGATAATATTAGAGAAATTGACTCATTATTTGAAAGTAGTGATGATTGGTCAGAAGTACGTGATGAAGTAAATAGTATGAAATCAGAATTAAGTTATTAAAGAAAAAGTCTTTCTATGCTCGCTTCTAACCTCTGGCTCGTTAATGAGGACGTTATGAATAAGGGAAAGGGGTATACGAGTGGAAGTCCAAAAATAACCATCATTTGACAATAGTGTGTATAGTAAGTATAATGGTCTTATGAAAAGTTCGGAAATAATCAAAAAGATGTTGGCTGATGGTTGGATATTGGTTGCTGTGCGCGGAAGTCACCATCAGTTCAAACATCCGACCAAAACTGGTCGAGTCACCGTTCCCCATCCTAAAAAAGATTTGGGAATCGGGTTGGTACGGGCGATTATTAAACAAGCCGGACTCAAGGAGGAATAAATGATGCGCTACCCTATCGCTATCGAAATCGGTAATGAAACAACAGCATTCGGGGTGATTGTTCCTGATTTGGAGGGGTGTTTTTCGGCGGGAGATACTCTCGATGAAGCGATTGATAATGCCAAAGAGGCAATCACACTGTATATTGACGGACTGCTCGATGATAATGAAAAGGTTCCTGCTCCGTCACCGATCAGCAAATACAGCTCATTAGCAGAGTATGCAGGATATATTTGGGCGATTGTCGAGATTGATCCCACAATATTGGATGATAAAGCCGAGAGAGTTAATATTACTCTTCCGCGTCGTGTATTGGCGAGACTTGATGCTAGAGCGAAAGAAGCGGGAGAGACGCGGAGTGGATATATCGCACGTCTAAGTATCGGGGCGTAAATCGTTATTTCAATGTAACCGGCGGAAAATAGATATGGGCAAGGGTCGCCCCTTCTGCGGCAAACCGTTTGAAAAATTTATCCATCGGGTCTTCTTTATTCCATTCCGGGTCCGTTACTTTACTGAGTACTTCAACACGTTTTTTGGCATCAAATTCAACCCCGATAGAATCGACTAGCCCCACTTTTTTTGCCTGTTCTGCGGTGAAGATGTGGGCATCGGCATAGTCAGAACTTTGAGTCGGGTCGAGTTTGCGCGCCTGTGCAACATCATGCACGAAGAGATCATAGGTTCCGTGGATCACTTTATCCAGTTCTGCACGTTCAACGGCACTCCAAGGGCGATCGAACGTCCCTACCTGCTTGTAGGTTCCGGCATGGACGACCTGCGTCTTGACACCCACTTTTTTCATCAATTCAGAGAGGTCGGCCCCTTCCATGATGACGCCGATGGAACCGATCATACTGCCGGGATTGGCAACGATTTCATTTCCCCATATGGCAGAGTAATATCCGCCGCTGGCCATGATCCCTGCGGCATAAACGACGGTTGGTTTGGATTGGGCAAGGCGTTTGATCGCATAGGCTATTTCAACGGAGGGGGCAACGGCACCTCCGGGAGAATCGATACTGAACAATACCCCTTTTACATCGGTGTTTTCACGGGCTTCATCGATCTGTTCTACAATGGATGTTGCGTCTAAAATTGGACCGGTCAACGTGATCTTTTGGAGATTATATTGGGTTATCCCCTCATCGCCTGAGGGTAAAATGAGCCATAAGACCAAGAGGACAAGTACCGTCGCTTTAAAATGGGTTTGGATAAATTTTAGTCCGATGACGAGACACGAACCGATTTTCCTAATCATTGACATCATACTTTTTTTACTCCTTGAACATAAACCGATTCTATCGTGCGCGGTTGGGTAATCAAATGGATCGGCAGCTGATCATTGATGGGATAATCAATACGCACTACGAGCAGATCGGCATCGTAAGTCGGTGCGATTGTACCACAATTGAGCCGCAACGCTGTAGCGGCATCGGAGGTGACGCTTTTCCACATGGCTGTTGCTAATGAGGCAAGATCATCACTGTGGTGGATAAAGAGGGAGGCTTTCATCTCTTCAAACAAGTCCAACGTGTAATTCGAACTTAATCCGTCGGTTCCGCAGAGCCATGGGATTGAATAGGCATTGAGACGATCCAAATTGAGTGACCCGTTTCCAAGCAAACGGTTGGAGACCGGGCAGTGGATAATGGAGTGGTTCCCCTCTTTAATGGCGGCAAGTTCGTTATCGTTTGCCTGAACCGCATGGGTAAAGAGGGTAGGAACATCACGAAAATAGCTTAAAAACTCCTCTGCCGTATTAGCCGCCTTCGACTGCTTGAGGAAATTCTGGAAAAAGCTTTGGAACGGTCCGATGTTGCTGTCGAGCCATTCACGTTCGGCCAGACTCTCCATAAAATGAGCCGTAACCCGTAATCCATGTTTATACGCGTGTTTGAGCGCTTTTTGGATCAAGATACGATGGACGGAATAGGGAGAATGGATCGCAACGGATGGATAAAAACCGTCTCGCTGCCGTTCTTGGGAAGCAAACAGGCGTTCTTGGAAATTAGCGTAGAGTGCATCGGCCATGGCGGGATCGGAGCCGATCAGTTCGTTGAAATAAACTACTTTTTGAGGGGCTTTGAAACAGGGCTCCAAATCAAAGCCGTACGAACTGACGGCACCGAATGCGGTGATACCGTTGGCAAGCATCATTTCGATAGCACGTGTGGTACACGCATCGTCGCATTCGTTGATCAGTTCATCACGCGATGCGATGACACTTGATAGCCACGGCATAAATTCACCGTACGTTAAGGTGGAACGGTTAGCGCTGAATTCCAAATGGACATGCGGATTGATGAGTCCGGGAAGGAGTACGGACCCTTTTCCCAATTCTAAACACTGTTCTCCGTAGCGTGAGCGCAAATCACTATTCGACGCTACTTCTAGGAGTGTTTGATCAAACACGACACCGTGATCCCGCAGAAGCACTCCATCGGAAAAAATTGTGTCCGCTAAAAGTATCTGCACGTCAAACCTTTGGTTAAGAAATTTTTACTTTAAAAGTATAGCAGAACGAAATTAATGATAATTTGCTATAATAAGCGTAATTTAAAAAAACCAACAAAGGGGACACGTGAAAATCCTCGTCGTAGATGATTCCAAATTAGCTCGATTATCGTTAATCAAAACCCTTAAAGAATATGAACCTAATGCAGAGTTTTTCGAGGCCGAAAACGGTGCAATCGCGGTAGAACTATTTCAGAACGAGTCTCCTCGGGTTGTTTTTTTAGACTTGACAATGCCGGTGATGGACGGGTATGAAGCATTGAAACGGATTATGCAGATCAATCCAAAAGCCCAAGTCGTCGTTGTTTCTGCGGACATTCAAACACAAGCGCAAGCGCAAGTATTGGAAATGGGAGCCAAATTGATGGTCCCCAAACCGATCAATAGCGAAAAGATGTTAAACGTTTTACAACAACTCGTATTTTAAAAGAGGGCAGATGGAAAATAAACAGTTTTCAGGAGATCACTTAGATGTTCTTAAGGAGCTGGTAAATATTGCCGTCGGTAATGCAACAGCCAGTATCGCCGATCTCTTGCAGGCATTCGGCCGAATGCATATTCCCCAAATTACGATAAGCGATATGGAAGGGCTTAACCGCCACATCAAAAATTCGATTCCGGAACAACAGCAGAATTACGTCACCAAACAGCTTTTCGGAGGGGTATTTAGCGGGGAGTTTATTTTTGTCATCTCTGACTCTTCGGCGCTTAATCTGGGATACCATCTGTACGATGCCGACGAACCTCCCAGTGAAGGGGATATCCTGGATGCAGTTATTGAACTGACCAATATCCTGAGCGCAACCATTATCAGCCGTTTAACCGAAGAGCTTAATACCAAAGTCCAATTTTTTGTCCCTTCGACCGAAATCATTGCCGGAAACGACCTGATCAGTCCGGAAGATTTGCTGAATTACCATCAGATTATTATTATCAGCACGCAAATGGAATTTGAACATCAAAATATCAACGGACAGATCTTTATTTTGACCAAAGATGAGATGATTGAGAGTCTTAAAGCCCTTATCGATCAAAAACTTGAAGAGTTGTACTCCTGATGCCCACTATACCTTACCCTAATATACTTCTGGATGCCCTGGAGATTGGTGTCATCATTATAGATGACCAATTTAAAGTACGCTACTGGAACAAATGGCTGGAGATCAATACCGGAATTGAGCCCGCAAAGATTGTGGGGGAGAATCTTCAAACCTTCTATCCACAAATCGATTATAAAGTTTTCTCCCGTAAAATCCGGACGACGCTACGACTGCATTCACCTACGTTTTACGATGCATCGCTTCAAAACCGTTTTCTTGAAATCCCCCGTACGAAAATTACGACGTCGCTTTTGACCACAATGCAGCTTCAGGTGACGATTGCCCCTTATATTCCCGAGCAGTCGATGGTTATGGTCTCTATTTATGATATCAGCGACTTGCATGAATTGAAGTTGAATTTGCAGCATCAGATGCAAACGATTGCGAAATTGAATGATGAACTGTATCGTGAAAAAGCGATTATCGACTCCAACCTTTTGATTGCAAAAATTGATAGCGATTGTTGTGTATTGGAAGTCACTCAAGCGTTTGTAACCTTTTTCGGATATAAAAGAGAGAGTTTGCTTGGACGCCCTTTGAGTTATGTTTTTGGAGAAGGATCGATTGATTTCGATTCTAAGCATATGCGTGATGTGATCGCCTCACAACAGCGATGGTCGGGAGAGGTTAAAGCCTTTTTGGAGAACGGGGACGGGATTTGGCTGGATGCCGTTGTTAATCCGATCACAGATGATAATCATGAGATTCGGAGCTATACCGTTATTTTTCACGACATCAGCGATAAAAAACGGATTGAACTCCTTTCGATTACCGATCCGCTTACCAAACTGTTTAACCGTCGCAAATTTGATGAAGTGTTTGAACAGATGATAATGCGGCAGCATTGGAATAAGGATGCCTCATTTAGTTTGATCATGATCGATATCGACCATTTTAAACGGTTGAATGATACATACGGGCATCAAGTGGGCGATAAAGTATTGATGGAAACCGCTCAGGTCCTGACCCAAACGGTGCGTACCGGAGATGTTCTCGCACGATGGGGAGGGGAAGAATTTGCCTGTTTGCTCCCGGATGTCAATGTGGAAAAAGCGCTTCACGTCGCACAAAAACTGCGCAGTGCGATTGAGATGCTTGATATCCCTGAAGCGGGGGTCATTACGGCATCATTAGGGGTGAGCCTTTATAAAATCGGTGATACGGAAGAGAGCTTGATACAGCGGGCCGATACAGCCCTTTACCGGGCGAAAGAAAACGGCAGAAACCGTGTTGAATCGTATTAATCGGAAGACAATTTAGTTCCTTATAATATAGAACCCCTTATAATCTATCCTTAAAACAGAAATCAAGGTTTAATCAATGAAAATAGTCGTTATTCAAGGGCCGAATCTCAATATGCTAGGGGTTCGGGAGCAGCAAGTATACGGACCGATGCGTTTAGAACAGATTCATGCACAGATGAAAGAAGTCGCTACGCAAAACGGAGTTGAGATTGAGTTTTATCAAAGTAATTTGGAGGGGGAAATCGTTGACCGTATTCAGGAATGTTACGGGGATGCAGACGGTATTATTATCAATCCGGCAGCTTATACCCATACGTCGATTGCCATTCGTGATGCGATCACTGCCGTAAATCTTCCGACGATCGAAGTTCATATCAGCAATATCTACCGCCGTGAAGAGTTTCGTCAAAAAAGTATGACCGCACCGGCATGTACTTCATCGGTTATCGGTTTCGGCCCTTTCGGCTATCATTTGGCCATGGTAGGGATGATGCAGATTTTGAGTGAAATCAATGCAATGCGTCAGGCTCATGCACAGCAAGAAGGTGCTCAAGAGGCCTAAGCATAATGCCGCTTACGCGTATCCTTGATAACCGTCATAGTATCTGTTATGACCGAAATTTCCCCGTTACGCTTCACAAGGCTCCCGGTTATCGCTACCGTGTTCTTCTGGGGGTAGGGGGGAATATCGGCGACACGCGCCGCAGAATGAACCATCTATGGGTTTATCTGGGGAGATCGCCGCAGCTTTGTAAAATCCGAAGCGGTGTGATCCTTCGTAATCCCCCCTTTGGATATACAGAGCAGAACGATTTTGACAATACGGTTATCGAAATCGGAACCTCATTGGAACCGAAAGCCTTGTTGAGGCTGATTTGGCGACTTGAGAAACGTTTTGGGCGTCGTCGCAGTTTTGCGAATGCGCCGAGGACGTTAGACCTTGATATCCTTTTTTTCGATGATCGTAAGATCCAGAACAGGGAGTTGAGTGTTCCCCATCCGTATTGGCACGAACGTCCAAGTGTGTTGATCCCTTTGGCAAGTATAGGGGAAAAACGTTTTAAGAAAATCAAGGGAGTACGGGAACACCATTACGGTCGTTCTTGTGTTAACCTGACTAATCGGTCTTTATTCCGGTAGTGTTTTAATGGAGATAGCATGAAAATCTTGACATTTAGCGGTGCCACCCCAGCTGAAGCGCTTAAAAAAGCACAGTTGGAAGTTGGCGAAGAGGCAATGTTGATTGAGACACGCGAAGTACAAAAAAAATCACTCGGGAAAAGCGCCTTATATGAAATCGTCGTAGGGGTTGAAGAGAATACGCTCCCCAAAGCGAAGCCGAAAATTGATGAACCCTTGATGAAACAGCGCCCGCTAGCCCAAAAAAGCAGTGACGTGCTTTATAATATTTCCGAAGCGGCAAAGCAGATCTCAAAAATTGCCGAAGTGACCGAAGAGGATCGCCCTTCACGTCAGATCCCCCCTCAAGAGAATGAAGATATCAAACGGATCAAAGAGGAGATTGAGAAACTCGGAGACAAGGTGAAATTGATCCAAAACATGTTTTGGAGCGAAAAATCCCCAAAAAACGGTACGGTTATCCCTCCGGAGTTTGCAGAAATCTATCGGCTTGCCCTTCAAAGCGGTATGGACCAAACGCATCTTGATGAGATTATGCAGCTTACGTTAGAGCATATGCCCTCAAAAATGCGTGAAAGTTCGGCAACGGTCAAGCGCTATTTTCAAGTTCTGATGCGGAAGATGATTCCGGTTCGTCTTGAAACCCCACCAAAAAACGGTGCAAAAAAGGTCATTATGCTCGTGGGGCCTACCGGAGTCGGGAAAACAACATCGATTGCGAAACTTGCTGCCCGATTCTCCTATCTGTTGGACAAAAAATACAAAGTCGGGCTTGTCGTGCTCGATACCTATCGGATCGGAGCGGTAGAGCAGCTGATGCAGTATGCCCGGATGATGAAATTGGGGATTGAAACGGTTGTCGATCCACCTGAGTTTTCCAATGCGCTAAATGCATTGCGATACAGTGATTATATCTTGATTGATACGATGGGATCATCCCCTTACGACAAGGGTAAAATTGAGAAAATTTACGAATGTCTCCGAAATAACAGCACAGATTACAGTGTTGACGTGGTATTGGTAATGCCGAGTTCGATTAAATATGATGACCTTAAAGCGACCTATGAGAATTTTGCACCGCTTGGAATCGATACGATGATGTTTACCAAACTCGATGAGACACGGGGTTTCGGAAATATTTTTTCCCTTGTCTATGAAACGAAAGTCCCAATCAGCTATTTTTCGGTTGGGCAGGAAGTTCCGGAAGATTTAGTGGTGGCTACCTCTGATTTTTTAGTCGAATGTTTAATGAACGGATTTGCAAAAGGTGAGAGTGCATGAACCATCAAGCCTCAAAGCTCGAAGCGCTCGTCAATCAGAACCGTGTAAATACGGCAAAAAAGACCCGTTTTATCGCCATTACCAGTGGCAAGGGGGGAGTCGGAAAAAGTACGATTAGTTCCAATATGGCGTATCTGATGGCAAAATACGGCCTTAAAGTAGGAATATTCGATGCGGATATCGGGCTCGCCAATCTCGATGTCATGTTTAACGTCAAGATCCAAAAAAACATTCTGCATGTTCTCAAAGGGGAAGCCCGCGTTGAGGATATTCTGGTCCCGATTGAAAAAAATCTCGTTCTCATCCCGGGCGAAAGCGGAGAAGAAATATTCAAATACGCATCCGGAGGATTGTTTGAACGCTTTATGGACCAAGCCGGTGTTTTGGATGATCTGGATGTGATGATTATCGATACGGGTGCCGGAATCGGGGAACATATTCAGCTTTTTTTACGGGCTTGCGACGATGTGATTGTGGTTACCGTACCTGATCCAGCCGCGATTACCGATGCTTATGCTACAATCAAGGTGACGGCACGTCTGCGTAATGAAATAAACGTCATTATGAATCAGGTACGTTCTCCCAAAGAGGCGGAAGGGTTATTTGAAAAAATCCATAAAGTTGCTCAGGCCAATATAGGCCCTTCTTTGCAGTTGAATTATCTCGGACAGATATCAAGTGACAGTAAAATAACGGCCAGTGTCAAGAAAAGGGCCCTGTTTTCGAGAGATTATCCGAGTTCAACGCCGACGGTTGAATTAGAGCAAATTGTTAAGCGTATATCAAAAAAACTGGAACGAAACGTGCTCGTGAATCCCAAAGAGAGCGGGCTCGGCGGATTATTCAAACGCTTAATGGAGCATTTTTAGGTTTTGCTTATGAACGGGGCAAAAGTTGCTTTTGATGGAAACATACCGAAATGAAGGATAAACTTATATGCAAGGGTCGAATTTTGTCTCTTTTTTAACAGTACAGGGTTTTTTTATCGGTATTGTTTTTGGGATATTGCAATCGGATTCTGCAGAGAGTTTTTTAGGTTTGGTCATTCTCATTACCGTATTTTTTTATATGTTTGCCCATATATGCGTCGGATTTTTCTTTCAGACGCTTGGGGTTAAAGCGCAGCCGTTTCCAAAAGTTTCGCATGAACGGAATCTCGATATGTTCGTCCGCGAAATTAATAAACGCGAAAGTTTTATCGATGCTTTTTATGCGCATAAATCGGAATTGCTCGATTCGAATTCCAAAAACGGGCGGGAACACAAATGAGCGGTGCACACGTCTATACTCAAGAATTAAAACATCGTGAAGATCAATTGGCTATACAATATCTTCCGGCAGTCAAAGCAATGTCGTTTCGCCTGAAAGAGCGCCTGCCCAGCTCTATCGATTATTTGGATTTATGCGCAATCGGTACTGAAGAGCTGGTAAAGCTTGCTCGCCGTTATGATGAAGCGCAAAACGATTCGTTTTGGGGGTATGCCAAAACACGGGTATACGGTGCAATGCTCGATTATTTGCGCTCTTTGGATATGGTAAGCCGTTCAAGCCGACGCCTCATTAAAGAGATTGACCATGCGATAGAAGTGCATATGGCCGATCATGATGAAGAACCGACGGATCAGGAACTCTCTGTTATTTTGGGAATTGAAGAAGAGAAGATTCATGAAGCGCGCATCGCATCCGATATCTACACGGTTATGCCTCTGGATGATCAGCTCGGGACACCCGAAGAGGGGAGTGTTTTGGAACGATTAGAACACGAAGATCTAATCGAAGCGATCAAAGAGGTCTTGAGCGGTTTTGATGAAAGGGAGCAGATTATTATTCAGCTTTATTATTTTGAAGAATTGACCCTCAAAGAGATCAGTGAGATCGTCAATATTACCGAGTCACGGATATCTCAGATCCATAAATCGGTCATACGGCGGATTAAAGAAGCGGTAGGGGGGCGATAATGGCGGATATTCTATCCCAAGAAGAGATTGATGCCCTCTTAGACGTTGTTGATGATGAGGGGGACAGTGCGTTAGATTCGGGGGAAGATACCCTTTTCCCGCAACGTCAGATCACCCTGTATGATTTCAAGCGGCCAAACCGTGTTTCCAAAGAACAGCTCCGGGCTTTTCGGGGGATTCACGATAAAATGGCCCGCTCCATCGCATCGCAAATTTCAGCAATCATGCGTTCGATTGTTGAAATTCAGCTCCATTCGGTCGATCAGATGACCTATGGGGAGTTTCTGATGTCACTCCCGAATCCGACCAGCTTTAACGTCTTTTCGATGAAGCCGCTCGAAGGGAACGGCGTTTTAGAGATCAACCCCTCTATCGCCTTTCCGATGTTGGACCGTATTTTGGGGGGAAAGGGGGAACCGTTCGAAGCCAATCGAGAATTCTCCGATATTGAATTATCCCTTTTTGAGACGATTTTGCGGGTTATGATGGGTACGTTGCGGGAAGCGTGGGGACCGGTAACCGATCTCTACCCGCAGATCGAATCCAAAGAGTCGAGTCCCAACGTCGTGCAGATCGTCGCCCAAAATGAGATTGTCGTCATGGTCGTTATGGAGATCATTATCGGTCACAGTTCGGGGATGATGAACATTTGTTATCCGGTTATTGCTTTGGAACCGGTTTTGCCGAAACTCGCCAGCCGTGATTTGATGCTGAATGAGACAAGTTCGAAGAAAAGTCGTAATCAGGAACTTCAGGTCCTCCTCGGGGGGGCACATGTCAATGTTGAAGTGAATCTGGGCGAAGCTGAATTGAGTTTACAGGAGTTGCTGGAACTTTGCGAGGGAGATATAATTCGGCTCAACATCCCGGCTGATGATGTCGTGAATGTCAGTGTAGACGGAAAAGAGCGTTTTGTCGGCCAGATGGGCTTACGGCGCTTTCGTAAATCGATTCAGATCACATCCGTGATCGATACTGAAAAAGATGCCGTCAAACGGGCCTTGAAAGAGTTTGAAACCAAACGAAAAGCGCGAATAAGCAATGTCCGGGAGATGATTCACGGACCTGCAATAGACGAGGAGGATGATAATGAGTGATTTTGCCGGAATATTTGCTACCGAAGCCATTGCCACGATAGAGGGGCTGACGGGTCAGACTCCTGCAATTACCCTAAAAGAGACCGAAGATATTTCCATCGTTTCCAACGTCATTCCTCCGGTAAGCATAACGCATATCACTTTTGGGGGAGAAGCTTCAGGCCGCGGGTTGATTATGATGCCTCCTCAGCTTGCCACGGCATTAGGGGATATGATGCTTGGCGGCGAAGGCGACGGAAAAGAGACGATGAATGATGAAGATATGGATGCGGCTAAAGAGATCGTTTCCAATATCGTTGGGGCAATGAGCACGACATTGGGATCGCAAAAAGAGCTTCCGAAATTTGCCATAAAAGCCGATAAGATCGAATTTGTGAATGAAAACGGAGAGGTAGATCTGGACGGTTATGCCAAAATGTTCGTTTTTCAATTCGCCCTAGGCTCAATCAATTCGTTGATTATGTTCGCCATCGATTCCGCAATCAATGACGCTCTAAACGGTGGGAAAACCCCCGCTCCGGCTCCGCATGCGGAAGGGAATATCTTTGATTCCCCTTCACCGGTTCCGTCTCACCGTCTGGAAGAGGGAGAAATGAAAAATATCTCTTTGATCCTTGATGTAAAATTACCGGTTCGTGTCCGAATCGGAAAGAAAAAAATGCTCCTGAAAGATGTTTTGAGCATGGATATCGGATCGGTCATCGAATTAAATCAGCTTGCGAATGATCCGTTGGATATATTGGTGGATGATCACGTTATCGCCCAGGGGGAAGTCGTTATCGTGGACGGAAACTTCGGTGTGCAGATAACCTCAATCGGAACGAAACGGGATCGGTTGAATAAACTCAAAGGATAGCGATGTCTCATCGAAAAAAAGTAACAAAAGAATATCCCAGCAATCGCTATGTTAAAGATATCAAATCCGCAGACGTGTGGAGCGTTTTTAAGATTATAGCCGATTTCGTTCAGGGATTTGACGAATTGGGGGACTTAGGCCCTTCGGTAACGATTTTCGGAAGTGCCCGGTTGGATGAGAACCACCCCTATTACAAGCAGGCCAGCGAACTTGCAAGTATGTTGGGCGAACGCGGCTATAACATCATCACCGGAGGAGGACCCGGGGTGATGGAAGCGGCTAATCGGGGAGCGTATGAACATGAAGAGGTCGAATCGATCGGCCTAAACATCGAGCTTCCGGAAGAACAGCAACCCAACCCTTACATCACCAAAGGGAGAAGTTTCGATTATTTTTTCTCACGAAAGGTGATGCTCGTCAAATATTCGATGGCCTATGTTATTTTTCCGGGAGGGTTTGGTACCCTGGATGAGATGTTTGAAGCGTTGACTCTCATTCAAACCCGAAAAGTGTGGGGTGTACGCCTTTTCCTAATCGGAACTGATTTTTATGCCCCTTTGATCCAGTTTTTAGAAGAGAAGATGCTCAAAGAGGGGATGATCGATGCCAAAGATTTAAAATTGATAACGTTGACGGACAATCTCACGTATGTCGTCAACGAAATCGAAAAATCTCTGGTTGCCCAGATGGCTACCCTCGAGAAAGAGGGATTGGAAGACACCAAGTTTTATAAAGTGCTCTCTAGTTATTTTGAGAACAGACCGATATGTGATGAAAGTGATAAATAATGGCAAAAAAAGTATTGATTGGGATGAGCGGAGGGGTTGATTCGACCGTTTCGACCCTTTTACTCAAAGAACAGGGATATGAGGTCGAAGGGGTGTATATGAAGCTCCATTCGAAACCGGGCTATCACGAGATTCATCAGGTACGGGCCCAAAAAGCGGCCGATTTCGCAGGGGTAAAACTCCATATCCTGGATCTTCAGGAAAAATTTAACGAGAAAGTTTTTACCCCGTTTATCGAAACGTATAAAGAGGGAAAAACCCCAAATCCCTGTGCCTTGTGTAACCGCAATATCAAATTCGGGGAGATGGTCGCTTTTGCCGATACGGTCGGTGCCGATTTTATAGCAACCGGCCACTATATCCGTCATGACGGCAAATATCTTCTTCAGGCACATGATGATACGAAAGACCAAAGCTATTTTCTTTTTTACATCGATCCGAAACTTGTTCCCCGATTATTGTTTCCGCTTGGGGAACGGCAGAAGCACGATATTAAAACGTTTGCGGCTGGGGTAAAAGGGCTGGAATCGTTTGCATCCCAAAGTGAGTCAAGCGAAATATGTTTTGTGGAAACGACCTATGTTGATGTCTTGAAACCGTATGTCGCGGTGGATCAGGAGGGGGATGTGTTGGATCTTGCCGGAAAAGTGGTAGGAAAGCACAAAGGGTACATGCATTACACGATCGGCAAACGTAAAGGATTTACGGTACACGGTGCGCATGATCCCCATTTTGTTGTGGAGATCCGACCGGAGACAAATCAAATTGTCGTCGGTACACGCGAAGCGCTGGAGTGTCGATCGGTTCGTTTGGAAAACATAAATATGTTTGATGAACGCTCTCATTTTGAATGCGAGGTCAAACTGCGCTATCGTACTACCGCCGTTAAATGCCGTGTCGTCATCGAAGGCGATACGGCATTGGTAGAACTTGATGAACCTGTTTTAGGGGTTGCATCGGGGCAGGCCGGTGTATTTTATGAGGGTGAAAAACTACTCGGCGGGGGCTGGATCGTTTGATTTCTCAGAAGCCGGAGCGAGTGTTTCGGTTGGTACCGCTTCGTCAGCCGGAGGGGTTTGCGTATTCTCTATGGGCGAATCCGTAAGTTCCGTTTCGGGTTGAAGGAGTGTTTCATTGTTCTCTGTATTGCTCTCTTCTTGTTTTGGCGGTGCCATTATCTCCTGATATTGTGGGATAACGATACCGCGGCGTTTCATGATTTTATAAATAATATGGGAACGATTTTTGACGTATTTTTGTTTTCCGAGAGGATTGTATTTAATCGGATTAGGGAGAACGGCTGCAAGATGGGCTGCTTCTTGCGCGGTGAGGTTTTTGGCACTTTTATGGTAATAATGGCGTGCCGCCGCTTCGATTCCGAAAATACCGTCGCCCCATTCGGCTACGTTCAGATAAATTTCAAGTATGCGCCGCTTGGAGAGGGTCCCTTCGATACGCCATGTCAAGATAGCCTCTTTAAGTTTACGTACCGGGTTTTTACTCGGTGAGAGATAAAGATTCTTGGAGAGCTGTTGGCTGATGGTACTTCCCCCTGCGACGGATCCTTTTTTCAAGCTCCGTTCCAGCGCCTGCTCCATCCCGTCTACATCAAATCCGTCGTGATTCCAAAACTTGTCGTCTTCGCCGATTAGAACCGCTTTGATAACGTTCGGGGAAATTTGTGACATCGTGACCCATTTCTGGGTAATTTTTTGATCTTTATTCTCTTGAGCCCATTGATCCATACGGTACTCCATGAAGGCGGTAGGGATTGGATTGATATCCCGCAGATCGGAGACAAAAGGGTAGAAGAGATAGCGTCCGATATCAATAATCCCTCCGGCTAAAAAAATAAGAAGAAAAAGTTTGTATTTGTTCATGATTAATCCGTATTGAGTTTAGGCAGATGCCATTGTTTGATGTAGGCCAGAAGTCTTACGATAACGGCAAAGCCGGCTACCGCTGCAACTGCGAGAGTCCCCGTCCACCCGAGGGAAGCTAGGATCAGGAGCAACATAGAGACGATTAGGGCGATAGAACCGTAAAAATCGCTGATCAGGACCGAAGGTACCTGATTTATCATCGTATCTCGTAAAACACCCCCTCCGACAGCGGTCAGGAAGCTTAAGATGATGACGCCGAAAAAATTGTATCCCGCATCAATGGCCAATAATGCACCGGTAATGCTAAAGGCAACCAGCCCGATAGTGTCGGAGATGACAAAGAGCCATTGCCGCTCAATCTGTTCCCGATGGTACAGACGAAAAATAAAAGCGATCGCTATGGTTACGATGACGGTTATCGCGGGATAATACTCATTAAATGCAAAAGGGGTACGATCCAGGATGACATCGCGGACAACCCCTCCGCCCAATGCGGTCAGCGAAGCGGAAATGATCACTCCCAAAAGATCGAGATTGTTGCGGACTCCTACTAGGAAACCGCTCAGGGCAAAGGCGATGATACCGAGGATATCGGCAGCAACGATGAGGTCAACGTGAGGCATCAGGTGCGCGGTAATTTTCTTTAAAACTGACGTATCGGCGTGCGGAAGCATAAAGCTCGGCAACCTCTTCATCGCTTAATTCACGAACCACTTTTGCAGGGCTCCCCATGATAAGCGAGCGAGGAGGGAAAACTTTGTTTTTCGTCACCAGCGCTCCGGCCCCTACAATCGATTCTTTACCGATAACGGCACCGTCTAGGATAGTGGCGCTCATCCCGATTAAACAGGCATCTTCAATCGTGCATCCGTGCAGCATTACCCGATGGCCTACGGTGACGTCATTGCCGATGATGGTCGGATACCCGTCGCTGGCATCCTCTTTTTTGTGATGGGTGACGTGTACCATGCTCAAATCCTGAATATTTGAACGATCGCCGATTTGGATATAATGGACGTCGCCGCGGACAACGCATCCAAACCAGATACTGACATCTTCTCCCATGCTAACCCGTCCGATGACATCGGCTGAAGGGGCAATCCATACACGCTCCTTCATGGTTGGTGTGTAGTCAAGATAATTACTGATCATTAGCTCTCTTTAAATAACCGTGTCGTCAATTGCTGAACGTAATTCGGTGCTTGTTTTTTGACCGAATTATACACTTTGTTGGTATGGGTTTCGACAATTTGATGGGAATTGATGACGCTGCTGCCGCTCTCATGTTTGACTTTGACATAGCTGCCGTCATTTTGCAACTCATAGGCGAGCTGGTTATCGGAGATCTGTAACTGCAAAATTTGCAACAGTTTGTTTGAACTCTCTTCACCCGATATCGGGGTGAGAAGTTCAATACGGCGCAATAGATTTCTAGGCATCCAGTCAGCACTCGAGATATACGTCTGCGGTGTTGAGTGTTTAAAATAGTAAATTCGGGCGTGTTCAAGATACTTCCCGATAATGGAGATAACCCGGATATTTTCGCTGATCCCGGGAACCCCAGGGCGTAAACAGCAGATACCGCGAATGATCAGTTCAATTTTAACCCCCGCCTGTGAGGCTTTATAGAGGGCTTTGATGATATCTTCATCGACCAACGCATTCATTTTGGCAATGATTCTCCCTTCGCTTCCCATACGTGTTTCGTTTTGGATCAGGGAGAGAACTTTCGGTTTTATCTGGGTCGGTGCCATATACAGTTCATGGAGCTTCCCTTTTTTGCTGAATCCGGTCAGGAAGTGGAAAAAGCGGGTCATGTCGTGAGTAATCGCGTCGTTAGACGTCATATAGCTGATATCGGTATAGATCGTCGCGGTGGAAGGGTTGTAGTTTCCGGTTCCGATATGGGCGTATTGTTTGAGTTTACCGTCTACGCGTCGGGTAATGAGTGCCGCTTTGGCATGCACTTTGAATCCGGCAATCCCATAGATTACGTGCGCTCCCGCATTTTCAAGCGCTTTTGCCCAAATGAGGTTGTTCTCTTCATCAAAACGGGCTTTGAGCTCCACCATAACGGTAACTTGTTTCCCGGATTCCGCGGCACTGATCAGTGACTGGACTATCGGAGATTTTGAACCGGAACGGTACAGGGTCATACGGATGGAGACAACATCGGGGTCTTTGGCGGCAATCTGGATAAGACGGACAACCGGTTCAAAACTCTCAAACGGATGGAATAAAATGAGATCTTGTTTATCCATCGTCATGTAGAGATTTTCATCCGCATCCAGAGGGGGAAGATTGCGGGGTTTGAAACTTGGACTGGTGAGATGGGCAAAATCTTTATTCCCTACTACCTGCCAAAGGCTTCCGAGGTTAAGATAGGTTTGAAAGCGGTAGATATCGTCTTTGTAGACATTGGCATGACGGTTGAAAAAATTCAAAAGATCATCATCGGCATGGACACTGAGTTCGAGACGGACCAATTCCCCTTTTTTACGGAGTTTCAGACCCTCTTCGAGGATCTCCATAAAATCGTCCGCCTCCTCTTCCTCGATAGCGATATCGGCATTTCGGGTGACGCGGAAAGCTGCGAATTTGATCAATTCATAGCCGGGGAAGAGATCTTGGATGTGCTCAGCGACAATACTCCCTATCGGGACGTAAATCCGGTTGTTGATATCGACAAACCGGGGTAAAACACGCGGGATACGAATAAGTCCGTAACGTTCGATGGTGGGGTCTTCTTTATCGCGGAGTTTGACGATCTGTCCGAACCCGAGGTTGTTCAGATGGGGAAACGGATGGGTCGCATCGATGGCGATTGGGATGACGACGGGATAGATGTTCTCATGGAAATATTTATCCAGGTATTTGCGTTGGTCGGGGGTAACTTCCTTGTAGGATTGGAAAAAGATCCCCTCTTTTTCGAGCTCTTTCATAATCCCCTGCAGGCATTGTTCAACCACTTCCTGCTCTTTGTGGAGATATTCGCGGATTTCGCGTAGCTGATGCAACGGGGTAAAACGGTCGGCGCCCGAAACATTGACGCCGGCACTGAAGAGTTTTTTCAGCCCCGCAACGCGTATCATGTAAAATTCGTCGAGGTTGGTTCCGTAAATAGCTAAAAATTTAAGTCGTTCGAAAAGGGGGAGGGATTCATCTTGCGCCTGCCGCAGAACACGGGTATTAAATTGGAGCCATGAAAGCTCCCGATTGATATAAAGTGCTGGATCTTTGTAATTATTGGGCATAGTTTCTACCGATTTTGGTTTTAAGTTATCGTGATTATATTATACTTATCGTTACAAAAAAGGAACACTATGACACTATTTCAATTTTTTATGTTTGCGGCGACACTTTTTTTCGCCTATCAGATTTTCAGGCACGTACAAACACTCGAAGACAACGCCCCGCAAGAGGCTTCTTCGGAGAGTTCCGATGCTGTTGTTGTTTCGGCATCGGTATTGGTTGATCAGGCGGACAGTGCGTATGAACACGGAGAACTTGACCATGCCAAAAACATTCTCGAAGAGGCATTTCGGTTGGAACCTCACAATGCGGAGATTGTCAATAAGCTTGCTTTTGTAACGGCAAAAACGGGAGAACGGCTTCGGGCTATCGAATTGTATGAGCGCTCTTTGGAACTGGAGGAGAACGATGACTTAACCCATAATGCCATCGCTTCGCTTTATCGGTCGGAAAATGCGTATGAACGGGCTGAAGACCACTATCGAAAAGCGCTCGAGATTGATGATGCGTACGCTCAGACGTATTACAACTACGCCAATCTCTTGGTTGATATGGGGGAAATAGAGGAGGCCCGGGCCATGTATAAACATGCCCTCGAACTGCAAAGCGATTTTCAACAGGCCCGCGAAGCGCTGCTGTCTTTGGGGAGTAAACAATGATTGACGATCAAGCCCGACTGGCCGTCTTGATCGACGCGGACAACTCTCAACCCTCCATTATCGCAGGATTGATGGATGAAATTGCGGCACAAGGGATCGCCAGTGTCAAACGTATTTACGGCGATTGGACCGATACAAAACTCAAAGGGTGGAAAAACGTCCTTCTGGAACACGGACTCCATCCGATGCAGCAGTTTGCGTATACTACCGGTAAAAATGCGACCGACAGTGCTATGATTATCGATGCGATGGACCTTTTGTATACGAAAAATTTTGACGGCTTTTGCATTGTCTCCAGTGACAGCGATTTTACCCGTTTAGCGAGCCGAATCCGTGAATCGGGGATCAAAGTATACGGATTCGGGGAACAAAAAACACCTAAAGCGTTTATCGGTGTTTGCGATAAATTTATTTATACCGAGAATCTTCGCCGCGACGCAAACCATAAAGAGGCTGCCGCAGTAAAAATCAAACCGGATAATAAAGCCCTTTTGGCGCTGGTCCGCAATGCGGTGGAAGATACGACAAACGAAGCGGGATGGTCCTATCTCGGTTCTATAGGGCAAAATTTGATCAACAAGTCACCCGAATTTGACCCCCGAAGTTACGGCTTCAAAAAACTCCTTGACCTGATTGAGAGCTTAGGGGAATTCGAATTTAAATATTCTGATCCCCTTTCGGGATCGCAGGCGGTACACGTCCGGCTGAAACGGAGAAAAAGGAGCTACGAAAAATGACGGTAAAAGAGATTTACACTTACCTGGATTCCCTTTCCCCTTTTGCCATGCAAGAGGGGTGGGATAACTCGGGATTACTGGTAGGAGACTTTTCACAAGAGATTGAGACGGTTGTATTAAGCATCGATATCGATGAAGAATTGGTAGAAGAGCTGCCGGACAATACCCTTCTTATTACCCATCATCCTCTTATTTTCGGCGGCCTCAAACAGCTTCAGTTCAATCAATATCCCGCAAAAATCATTGCCCCCATGATTCGAAAAAATATTGCCAATATCGCAATGCATACCAATTTCGACCAGACCCATTTAAACGACTATGTCGCAACCGAAATTTTGGGCTACCCCATCATCGCCAAAGAGGGGTTTGTCGCTTACCTCGGGATTGATGAACCGTATGACGCATTTGCCGATAAAATTAAAAAAACGCTGAAGCTTCCCCATACCCGCGGGGTAAAATGTCATGAACACATCCGGACGTGTGCTTTGGTTACCGGTTCGGGCGCATCATTGATGCGCGGTATCGAAGCGGATTGTTTTTTAACCGGTGATATCAAATATCATGATGCCATGGAGGCTAAATCGTTGGGAATATCGATGATCGATATCGGGCATTACGAAAGCGAGTGCTATTTTGGTGAGGTTTTAGGGGGGTATTTGGAAAAATTAGGATTGAGTGTTATAATTTCACCATCAAAAAACCCCTTCACCTATCTTTGAGCTTGAATTAGGTAATTGTGTAACTCCAAAAGGAACCGTATGAACAAACACCTTGAACAATTAATTGAACTTTCAATGGTCGACAAAGACATCGACGCATTCGAACCGCAAATCGAAGAGGCGAATCTTCAGTATGATGCTCTTTTGGCAACCAAAAACAGTATTATCAATGAGATTAGCGCTTTAAAACAAGAGATCAAAGACGAGCAGCTAAAGAAGCATAAAAACGAGCTCCATTTAGCGGAGCTTTCGGCAAAACTTGATGAAAACGGCCGTAAAAGCGCTGAGGTTAAAACCGAACGTGAAATGAAATCGCTTCAACTTGAAGAGGAGATTGCCAAAGAGCAAGTGAGCTTTGCCAATGAAGAGATTGAGCGTCTCGAAAAATTGATCGATCACAAACAAAGCAAAATCGATGAACTTGAAACGAAAGCGAGCGAGATCGAAGAGACCCTTTCAACGGTGAAAGCCGATGTTGATGTTAAATTGGCGCGCATCGATGAAGCCCGTAAAGAAGTATTTGCGAAAAAACAAGAGCTTGTCAGTTCTATGAACCAAAAAGGGCTTTCGTTTTACCAAAAAATCCGTCGCTGGGCTAAAAATACGACAGCCGTTCCGGTTCGCAATCAAGCGTGCATGGGGTGTTATATGGCCATCAGCGATAAAATCTATTCGGAAGTAATCAAAGGTGACGAGATTACACTGTGCCCGCATTGCGGACGTATCCTCTTTTTAGAACCGTCATCTGACGCTATCGGTGCGTAACGTACTTTTCGACTTTTTTTACAGTGTGCTGGCGGCCGTTTTTTACGTCGCCGCACTCCCTCTATTGGTTCTCTTTTCCTTTAAGAAAAAATATCGGATTTCGGTTCCCGCACGGTTCTTCGGCATTAACAATCCCCCGTTTCAAGCCCATGATATTTGGTTCCATGTGTGCTCTTTGGGAGAAGCCAAGGCGCTTGCACCCTTGGTTGAACAATTGGAAAATTATCGGTTGGCGATAACGACCATTACCCATACGGGGTATGAGGCGGCATCCCAATACAAGGCTCAAGTGCGTTATCTCCCTTATGAGATTTGGCTGTGGTTTTGGATCAGGGATCCGAAAACGGTTGTCGTATTGGAAGCAGAATTCTGGTATCTCCTGTTTCGTCTGGCGCATAGACGCGGAGGGAGAGTCATCGCCCTTAATGCCCGTATCAGTGATCGAAGTTTCCCAAAATATTACCGTATGCGGTGGTTTTACCGGATATTGTTGAGTCAATGTGACCGGATCTTTTGTCAAAGCAGTGAAGATATGGCCCGGTTTATGGCTTTGGGGGCTAAAAATGTTGAGGTGGTCGGGAATATCAAGCTTGCCCAAAAGATTGAAGCGACCAAAACCTATTCCAAGCCGCAGGGGTTGGTCATCGTAGCGGCAAGTACCCATGAAGGGGAAGAAGAGGGGATACTGAACGGGTTTATCGCCTATCGGAAGCATAATCCGTCCGCTCGGCTTTTAGTCGTCCCGCGGCACCCCGAGCGGTTTGCGAAAGTGGGGGAGTTGATTGCCAAAACGGCACCGATGATGGAGCTTTCGTATTGGAGCGAATCTCAGACGATTTCCAACGATATCACCCTCGTCGATGCGATGGGGGAACTGAATAATCTCTATGCCATCAGCGATGTAGCGATTTTAGGGGGGGCATTTAAGCCGATCGGCGGTCATAACCCGTTGGAACCTGCCCGTTTTCAGTGTAAAATTATCACGGGAGAAGCGATATTTTTGCAGCGCGAACTGTTCAAATACGTCTCTCATGTCCAGTACGTCAAGCCCGAAGCGATAGCGGAAGCGTTGGTAGCCGCTGAAAGTATCCCTCCATCGCAGGTGAATGAAAGCATAGATTTGCAAAAAGTAGTAGATTATATAACGGAGAATAAAAATGGAAAAACCAAAAGCGTATAAGCTCCTCGCGGAGCAGGAAGGAATATCCAACTCTGAGGCCAAATCCCTGATTGACCGCGGTTTGGTTTATGTCGGAAACAGCAAGGTGATGATTGCACGGGGAGAAATCAGCCCGAAGACGGTGTTCATTGTCCAAAAAGTGGAAAAAGTACGGCCTATATTTGAAAATGACGATTTGATCGTTGTGGATAAACCGGCATTTGTTAATTCCGATGAGATTGAACGTCAGTTTAAAGGATCGCAACTGTTGCACCGCCTGGATCGAGAAACCAGCGGTGTTTTGATGTTGGTAAAAAACGAAGAGTTCCGCCTCAAAGCGATCAGCGAATTTAAAAAAGACAAGGTCTACAAAGAGTATGTCGCATGGGTTGAAGGGCTTGTCAGTGAGCCGTTTGTGGTCGATCAGCCTCTTATTACGGAGAAAAAAGGGAATAAAGCCTATACCAAAGTGGCCAAAAAAGGGAAGCCTGCGATCACTGAGGTGACACCTTTGGAAGTATCGGGAAAAAAGACCAAGGTCCAGTTGATTATCCATCACGGACGTACCCATCAAATCCGTGCCCATATGAAATTTGCCCAGCATCCGATTATCGGAGACGAGAGTTACGGCGGACGGCAGTCGAAACGGGTGATGCTGCATGCGAAAAAAGTGACTCTGCTCGGACAAACGTTCGAAGCGCCTGAACCGAAAGTTTTCGGACACTTCGGAAGTTAAATTGCTAAAGTGTAATTGAAGAAAAAATTAAGTATAATTCGGAAATTTTTATACCCCGAAGAGCTATTATTTAGGAGTTAAAGTGTTCGAAACACTGACCGAATCGTTTACATCCGCCATACGTAAAATCCGTTTTCATGATGATGAAAAGGCATTGACAAAAGCACTCGGCGAGCTGAAAAAAGCACTTTTGAAAGCCGATGTGAATCATAAAGTCGTCAAAGAGCTAATCGATTCGGTTGAGACTAAAACGAAGCAGGAAGGGATTGGGAAAGACCAGTTTTTGGGTGCCCTTCGTACCTCATTGTATGCCCTCTTGGATGTCAAAGGGAAATCCGGATTCGTTTACGCTCCGGTAGCTCCGACCGTCATTTTGATGACAGGTCTTCAAGGTTCGGGAAAAACTACGACGACCGGTAAATTGGCAAACTATCTCAAAATCCGTCAGAAGAAACGTGTTTTGGTCGTTGCGGCAGACTTACAGCGTCTTGCTGCGGTGGAACAGCTCCGCCAGGTGTGCGGCGCAATTGAAGTGGAACTCTATGCTGACGATGCGACGAAAAATCCGGTAGAAGTAGTTAAAGCGGCGTTGGAACATGCAAAAAAAGTCTTGGTGGATGTCGTATTAATCGATACCGCCGGACGTCTTGCTATCGACGATGAACTGATGGGCGAACTTGCGGAAGTGAAAGCGGTTGCGAAACCGCATGAGATTTTCTATGTTGCCGATTCACTATCCGGTCAAGATGCGGTCCGTACGGCTGCAACCTTTAACGAAAAAATCGGTATCGACGGTGTCATTCTTACCAAATACGACGGTGATTCCAAAGGGGGAGTAGCCCTGGGAATCGCCTCTCAAATCCAAGTGCCGCTCCGATTTATCGGTGCGGGCGAAAAGATGGAAGATCTTGAAATTTTCCTCCCTGATCGTATCGTCAACCGCTTGATGGGGTTAGGGGATATCGAGGGGCTGGCTGAGAAAACGGCATCAGTCATCGATGAGAAAAAAGCGAAAGAGCTTACCAAAAAGATTAAAAAAGGGGAGTTTAACTTTAACGACTTTTTAGAGCAGATGGAGAGCCTCAAAAAAATGGGGAGCATGAAATCGATTCTCGGGATGATACCGGGAATGGGGAATATGGCCTCTGCATTGAAAGATTTCGATTTGGAAAACTCTACCCAGTTAAAACAGATAAAAGCGCTTGTATCCTCCATGACGGTTAAGGAACGCGAAGATCCCGAATTGTTGAATAACAGCCGAAAAATCCGGTTGGCAAAAGGGTGCGGCCTTGATATCGTTGAAGTCAACCGTATTCTTAAGCAGTTTAAAAACGCTTCGAAAATGGCAAAACGGTTTTCCGGAAAACAGGGGATGAAAGATCTCCAAAGCATGATGGGGCAAATGCAAGGATCACGTCTTCCGCGATGATCCTCGCTTTTAATCCAAAGTTATGGGCTCGTACGAGTTCATAGCTTTGCATTTGAAGCGGCTTAGATGCTTTTCTTTTACTTTTGTGGGTAAAACAGGCTTCTAAGTTTCTTAGTGCATTAAAATAATTAAAGGATACACACATGGCAACAGTCATTCGCTTAACCCGTATGGGTCGTAAAAAACAACCTTTCTACCGCATCGCGGTAACCGATAGCCGCAAACGTCGCGACGGCGGTTGGATCGAATTGATCGGATACTACAATCCGATGACAGATCCTATCACTACCAAAGTAGATGAAGAGCGTCTGAACTATTGGTTGAGCGTTGGTGCTCAAATGTCAGACCGCGTTAAAAAAATTACCGGTAAATAATGATGGTTGCGGACTTCGTCGCAGGTTTTGCTAAATTAATAGCGAGCTATCCGGAAGAGATCCGGGTGGAGTCGTTTGAAGGCGACGAAGTGACCGAAATCGTTTTGTACGCCAATCAGGCAGATGTAGGCAAGCTTATCGGAAAAGAGGGGAAAATGATCGGTGCGATCAAGACCGTCATTTCCGGTTGCAAAGCCAAAGATGGAAAAAGTTACCGAATCAATGTCGAACCGCTTTCGTAACTCATCCCCTGAAAATCTTCTTCATGTTGCCACTTTAGGCCGAGTTGTCGGCTTAAAAGGGGACATGAAACTGAATCTTTTTACCGATTTCCCGGAACAATTCAAAGCTAATGCATCCTTTATCCTTGAAAATGGGAATGAGATCGTTTTGGACACGTATAACCCGGAACGCGAACTCGTTCATCTAAAAGGGATCAACTCCCCCGAATCGGCAAAACCTTTGACCAACGCAAAACTCTTTACCACCTTTGAGGCGACGCGGGAACGCTGTAACCTATCAGAGGGTGAGTTTTTTTGGTTTGATTTGATCGGATCCGATGTGGTTGAAGAGGGATCGGTTTTGGGTAAAGTTCAAGAGATTGAACGAATCGGGCCGTTGGATTATCTTTTGGTAACAACCGATCCGATGCTGGTATCTAAAGGTCTTCCGTCAACCTTTTTGATCCCTTATATCGACCGTTTTGTGATAGCAAGCGATGTCGGAACAAAGATGATAACCGTAAAGGGCGGATTGGATCTGTTAGAGGCATCCTGATGCGTTTTACGTATGTAACGATTTTTTCCAATCTGATTGAGGGGTATTTTCAGGATTCGATTCTGAAAAGGGGTATCGAATCGGGCAAATTTTCCGTCGATTATCTCAATCCAAGAGATTTTAGCGTATCAAAACACCATAAAGTAGACGATACCGCCGCAGGCGGAGGGGCAGGGATGGTAATGACCCCGCAGCCTTTGTTTGATAGTCTTAAAACTCTTGAAGACGATGCCCATATCATTTTTGTGGCACCCGTCGGAAAACAATTTACCCAAAACGATGCCAAAAGACTCGCCTCAAAATCCCATGTAGTTTTCGTAAGCGGACGCTATGAGGGGATAGATGAACGGGTCGTTGAACGTTTTGCCGATGAAGTTTTCAGTATCGGTGATTATGTTCTCACCGGGGGGGAATTGCCCTCCCTGGTTATGACGGATGCTATTGTAAGAAATATCGAAGGGGTCCTCGGCAATAGCGAATCTCTGGAATACGAGAGTTTCGAATCGCCACTTCTGGAAGCCCCTTCATTCGGAAAACCCCCTGCATATGAGAATATGCGTGTTCCATCAGAATACTTAAAGGGAAATCACAGTAAAATTCGTGCACTAAAATCGTCTCTGTCTGAATGCAAAACAAAATATTTCAGGCCGGAGCAGCTTCAAAAGCATAAAATAAGGACATCTTATGAAAAATAAGTACATTGCAAGTTTCGAGCAAGCACAAATCGCTAGCAAAAACGTTCCTGAGTTCCGCGCGGGTGACACTCTTCGTTTGGCAGTAACCATTAAAGAGGGTGACAAATCACGCGTTCAAAATTATGAAGGTATCTGTATCTCTATCCGTGGAGAAGGTACTGCTAAAACCATTACTGTACGTAAAATCGGTGCCAACGGTGTTGGTATCGAACGTGTATTCCCAATCTACAGCGATAGCCTAGAAAAAATCGAAGTTCTTCGCCGTGGTCGTGTACGCCGCGCTAAATTGTTCTATCTTCGTGATCTTGCAGGTAAAGCAGCACGTATTAAAGAAATTCGCCGCAAATAATCCCCTTGCCGCATATCGCGGCAATCCCACATATCGTATCCTCTTTTCAAGTCTCTTTTCCCTATTTATCAATTGGCACATTTGTCAGGGAGTTATTCCCCTTTAAGCGCCCGTTCCATATCCCGTTTGAGACTTTTTTCCTTGAGGTCATCACGCTTGTCGTAGAGTTTTTTCCCCTTGACGATGGCAACTTGCATTTTGGCGAGATTTCGGTCGTTAAAATAGATACTGAGGGGAACCAAGGTAAACCCCTCTTTTTCTACCGCTTTAAACATCTTATCAATCTGTTTTTTGTGTAGAAGAAGCTTACGGCTCCCGCGCTCTTCGTGGGTGTAGTAATGGTGTGTTGTATCCAATACGCCGATATGGACGCCGAATACGAATGCTTCCCCTCTTACTATCTTGATAAACCCGTCTTTGAGATTAACCCGTCCGGCACGTAGGGCTTTGACTTCGCTCCCTTTAAGGACTAAGCCCGCTTCGAATTTTTCTTCGATGTAGTAGTCAAAAAAAGCTTTTTTATTGGTGGCTATCGTTTCGCCCATAGATTCATCCCTTTACTCTAAAAAAACTGCTGCCGCTCCCGGAGAAAAACCACCCCTCTTTTTCGGTAAGTTCCGGATAGCATCCTAAAGCGGCGGAATAGAGGTCATTGGCCTCTTTGGCATTGAGGGTAGCAAGAAGCTCACGTGAAGGGGTAGATTCGAGACGATTAGCTTCATCCGCGTCAATCGGATGAAAGAGATGCTCTCGATAGAATCGAAAGACGGCCGGCGTGCTGATCGGGATATCCGGAGTGACGATTTCCAGATTGAGGGGAGACTCATCATAGGCTTCGACAACTTCACCTATCCCCCGGACGTTAGCACTATCGTACCCGTAAACGAAAAAAGGGACATCAGCCCCTACATTGGCACCTATGTGTGCGAGTTTCTCGACTGTAAGGCCAAGATCAAGTTCTTGATTGCACATATGCAAATAGGTAGCCGCATCTGAACTCCCCCCGCCGAGGCCGGCAAAAGAGGGGATGTTTTTCTCGACACATACCGCATATCTCTCCATAAAGGTGGCCAATGCATCCGAATGGGTAACGGCTAAAAGGTTTTTATACGCTTTATAGATCGTATTGGACCCGGTCTCACAATCGAAACGCCCCCGGATTTCAAATTCGGGTGTTGATTTCGGCTCGAACCATAGGGTATCAAACACGTTTGTTACACGCATGAAACGTGAACTGATAGTATGATAATCACCGCGGGTCCCGGTGATTTTGAGAAAGATATTGACTTTTGCGTAGGCGGGGTAACGGATCATAATTTTAATTTTTGGACCAATTGCTGAAGGAGAGAATCATCCTGATGGGAAGAGGCCTCTTTGTTGGAGTTTTCCACGGCACGTACCAATTCGCTTCTGAGTACGCGGATATTGTGCGGTGCATCGATTCCGAGCTTTACAACCCCTTTTTCAATGGAGACCACTTTCACGGTAATAGTATCGGCAATAATAATCGATTCATCGGCTTTTCGGGAGAGAATTAGCATGCTTCAACCTTATTGAGTAGGTAGCGGACACCGTCATCGCAGATCTCGATAATGGAAATAGTCTCGCCGTTGTCGATCCAATAGATTCCAGCCTCCTGAAGATCGAAATCGTCACGCTTGAGGGGTTGACCTAATAAAATCGTTTGCTGGGTGCCATTATAGCGGTTTTTAGGAATTCCAAGGGAAGTTTTGACATCAAGTGGAGCTTCGTTTTCATAAATAAATTGCCCTTCATTGAGTCTTTCCAGTGCACTTAACGCCCCTTCATACCCTAAAGCCGCCGCAATCATCTCGCCTAAAGAACGGATATAGGTCCCCTCGGATACGGTTGCTTCAAAGGTGACAAAAGGGTGGCGGTAGTGCAGGAGAGAGAGATTATAGACGGTTGACGTGATGGTCCGCAAATCAACCTCCTTCCCTTCACGAGCCAACGCATACGCTCTGCGCCCTTCGATTTTCTTGGCACTGTATTTGGGGGGCAAATAGGTGAGTTCTCCGGTAAGCGAAGCCAAAACAGTGGCCAGGCGCTCTTCGGTGACGGGTTCGGTATCGTGGATGGATTCGATTTTTTCGATATCGAGCGTAGGCGAATACGCACCGAGCCAGAGTGTAGCGCGGTAGCGTTTGGGGGTTTTATTCAAAAATCGAAAGAGTCTTCCGTGATTGCCGAAGGCTATAATCAAAACCCCTTTGGCAAAAGGGTCCAACGTCCCTGAATAGCCGGCTTTTTTAATTTTATAACGGCGTTTTAACCGTCCCAAGAGTTGGTTTGAACTGATCCCGGAGGGTTTATAGGCGACGAAAAGACGATTCAATTAGAGTTTCTCCACAAATGAGGCTAGGATTTCCCGTTTGTTACCGCCGAAATTGATGCTCAGTTTGAATTCGCGTCCCGATTTGCTCACCCCTTCAACACGCCCGGCTCCAAAGATTTTATGGCGGACCAAATCCCCTTTTTTATACGAGGTGTTTTTTTCCAGAATCAATGAACCTTCGCATAATCCTGCTTCATTGATAAAGCGGCTTTTTTGCAGATCGGTACGGCGCCCTTTGTAAAAACGGCTGTTGACGTTGGAGAGGGTAAGATTGCTTTTTGCCCGGGTTATGGCAACGTAACCGAGACGGCGTTCTTCTTCAAGATCGCTTCCGTCTCCGATAAGCGGTAGGAATCCCTCTTCCATCCCGATGACGAACAGATGCTCAAATTCGAGCCCTTTGGAAGCATGGATGCTCATAATGTAGATGCTTTCCCCTTCTACCTGGTCTTGTTCGCTCTGGAGGGTGATGTCGTTTAAAAACTCGGCGAGGGAAGCGTCGGGGTTTTGTTTGACGTAATCACGGAATAAACCGTAAAATTCATCGATATTGGCAATTTTTTCGGCTTCGTCAGGGAGCCCTTTAAGGGTCTCTTTGATTTTAAAACGTTCTTCGAGAAGATCGATGAAGCGGTAAATGGCCTCTTCGGATATTCTGCGCAAATCAAGGATTTCGGCAACGAAGTCACGCAATTCGCCCGCACTTTTTTTGCGGACAAGCCCTTCAAGGTCGTGATCGCTGAGGGTAGAGATGAATTCGAACATCGATTTTCCGGCTTCGATGGAGGAGAGCTCGATTTTATCGATTGTCGCTTTTCCGAGACCTCGTTTGGGTTTATTGATAATCCGTTTGAGAGAAAAATTGTCATGGACGTTGGTGATAACCCGGAGATAGCTGATCAGATCTTTGATTTCGGCACGGTCATAGAACCGCAACCCTCCGACGAGCTTGTAAGCGATGCCGGCGCGGTTGAGCCCCTCTTCCAAGGATCGGCTGAGGGCATTGATACGGTAGAGTACGGCGATCTCGTTGGGGCGAACCCCTTGCGCGATGAGCGCTTTGATCGCTTTGGCAATTTTTTGAGACTCTTCGCTTTCATCGTTGGAGGTAATGGTCTGAACCTCTTCTCCTCCGCTTTTGGTGGCAATCAATGTTTTGCCCAAACGGGAACGGTTGTGTTCGATCAGGGCATTGGCAACGGTAAGAATCGGCTGGGTGGAACGGTAGTTATGTTCAAGCTTGACCACCGTTGCATCGGCAAAATCCTGATCAAATTCGAGAATATTGCGAACATGTGCTCCGCGCCACCCGTAAATACTTTGGTCGTCGTCTCCGACGACGCAGAGATTGTTATGGGTAGTGCACAGTTTTTGGAGGAGTCTGAGCTGCAGCTCATTCGTGTCTTGATACTCATCGATCATGATATAGCGGTATCTATTGGAGGTCTGGGTACATAAATCGGGGTGTTCGTCTAATAGTTTATACGTGAGGCAGAGTAAGTCATCGAAGTCGACGAGGTTGTTCTTGAGTAAATACGCTTCATACTCTTCATAGATTTTGGCGATATGTTTGTAATTGGTGAGTTCCGCTTGGGTGTACGCTTCGGCAGGGTCGATCAGCGAATTTTTGTAACGGGAAATTTCCGATGCGATCAATGCGGTCGGCAGATCGGCATTGATTTTTTTGATAATCTTTTTTTTATCGTCGGTATCGATGACCACAAAATTGTTGGCACGTCCCAATAGATTGATATGAAACTTTAAAAATAGGAGGCCGAATTTATGGAAAGTACAGAGCAACGGAGGATAGGAGTTTTGGGAGATGAGATTCATCGCCCGTTCGCGCATCTCTTTCGCCGCTTTATTGGTAAAGGTGAGGGTGAGGGTGTTGTCCGCCGGTATCCCTACATGGTCAAGAAGATAGGCAAGGCGCGAGGTGATCGTTTTGGTTTTTCCGCTTCCCGCACCCGCTAGAATGAGCAAAGGGCCGTCAATTCGTTCGACCGCGCTCCGTTGGGCTTCATTAAGGTCTGCGAGAATTTTATCCATGCTGTTTCTGCCTTCTTCAGGTTATATAGTAAATTTATTATAGCCCAAGTTTTCTGTTTTTTAAATTCCGTCTCCGAATCAATCATAAGTTAAGCGGTAAACTCTTGAAATGGTTATAATAATGAGTTATAATTAGGGTATTCATTCAACTTATAGGAATTATTATGTTAAAAGATTTTGCCAAACTCATGACGTTTTTAACCGTCGTCCGAGAAAAAAGTTTTTCTAAAGCATCGGCAAAGCTTGGTATTTCACAACCGGCTGTAACCCAGCAAATTAAATTCATCGAGGATTATCTCGATACGCGCGTCGTCGAGCGTAAAAAGAACGGGATCAAGCTCACGAAAGAGGGGGAAGACCTCTTCCGTATCGCTATGAAACTGGAAAAAGCGATTCAATCGAGCGAAAAAGAGCTTTTGAAAATTATTAACAAAGAGTTTACGTTTATCGTGGGGGCCTCATATGCCATCGGGAACTATGTTCTCCCCTCCTATCTGGGGCAACTCAAAGAGAAAATCAACAATGAAGTGCATATTCGCGTCGGTTTTTCAGAAGAGATCATCGATCAGCTTTTTGAGAAAAAAATCGATATCGCCCTGATTGAATCTCCGGTTTTCAGAGACGGATTGATTTATCGCGAATGGGAAGAGGATGAATTGGTTATTTTCTCCAATCAGCCGATCCCCAAACAGCTGCGGAAAGAAGATCTGTATAAATTCGACTGGATCTGCCGAGATGAAAATTCGCATACGCGTAAATTGACCTCTGAAGTGTTCGAAGAGATCGGTGTAGAGTGTTCGGGCTTCAGCGTTATCGGTGTCGTCGCGAGCTCTACGGCTATTAAAGAGACCTTGATGCGTTCTCCGAAAGATGCGCCGCGACCGGTCGTATCGGTTATCTCCCGTCATGTTATCCGTGATGAGGTTGAAGAGGGGAGATTGTATGAAGCGCGCATTAAAAATTATAAAATCAAACGTAAATTCTACATTGTCTACAGTAAAGAGCGCAAACACGACGCGTTTATCGATAATGTCGTAACGTATCTGCTTGGGTTAAAACTCTAACCCTTCCGCTCACCGCTCTTTTCCATCTGCTTGCCTCTCAGACGGAGGAATAAGGGGCGCTTGCCCCGCTTTTCCCCGTTTGGTTTTTCGTCGCTGCTACTTTTTCTTCAGAAATTTTTGGTTTTCGGGATTGGAGAGCAAGGCACTCATCGAGTTTTGAATCCCCTCTTGTTTTTCGATATTGACGATAGGGTGGTGTTCCTGCGGAATGGCCAGATTAACAAATGCCGGCGTATCGTCGATAATGACCTGGACAATGGATAAGAGGGGTACAGAGACGAAACTCCCGATGTTTTCTTGACCGAATCCCGCTTCGAAGATGAGGATGTCATTATCGATCCGGGCACTTTCGAAGGTGTATCCCGCCAGAAAAAAGAGGGTCATCGCCCGAAACTCTTCACTTAAATGTTTGGGGAGGGGAGGGTCAAAGGTTACGTGTTCAATTTTGCATAAAATACCGAAATTCTGGTCATTTTCAAAAAGATAAATGAGCATATCCCGAACATGATTTTCCATTAAGCGGGCGAACGAAGAGCTTTTGATAATATCGAATAGCATAGCGGCAGACCTGTTTGTGTTTAAGTTCTTCCTCGATGGAGGAGCGTGCAATACCCATGCCGTAGGCGAAACCGTCAACCGTTTCACCCCGATGGTGTTTAATTTAAGCGATTATACCATTTTCGACTTCAATGAATCCTACCATTGCATTCATAACGGCGATTTTGGTTGCCTTGCCAATATCCGCCTCGGTCAGTAACGCCGGGGTTAAAAACCCCTCGTCGAGCAGGCGTGAACGGGTCGTTCCATTCAATAACGGTGTTTGCGGAGTGAACCATTTGCCGTCAATATATAAGGCAATATTGGCTATGGTCGTGTCGGTTAGAAAACCGTTTTTGATGATAAGCACATCATCGCATTCACCCCGCTGCTGAAATAAAAGATCCAAAGGCTTGCGATTTTCATATTTGAGCGGATAATGGAGGGCATCGGCAGAAATCAGTTTGATCGATCGGACGGGCCTTGGCGTATAGGGTAAAAATTCGATCCGGTAATCGGATTCGCTATAAAGGAATCGGCACCGATAGAGTCCCGATGAGGGGGGGATAATCAGGTGTTCAAGATCGTAATGCGTTTGAATCTTGAGTGAACGGAGCGACCGCTCTAAACGCTCCTGATGATGGGATAGGTGAAGTACCGTCCCGTTTTCGCATCGGAGCGTTTCCAAAAGCATTCTAAGACTCAAACAGAGGTGTGCTGAGGTAACGTTCTGCCGTATCGCAGAGGATGGTAACAATGGTTTTCCCCTGATTTTCGCTGCGTGCGGCGACTAGGGATGCGGCGTGTACGTTCGCTCCGGCAGAGATACCGACCAGCAGCCCCTCGGATCGCGCCAACGCTTTGGATGCGGCGATAGCTTCTTCGTTGCTTACGGTAATGATCTCTTGATAAATGGAGGTATTCAAAACTTCCGGGACGAATCCTGCGCCGATCCCTTGAATTTTATGCGGGCCGGGTTTTCCGCCCGAAAGGACCGGGGAGTCTTTGGGCTCTACGGCAATAATTTGCAGATCGGGTAAAACGGCTTTCAACGCTTCACCGATTCCGGTTAAGGTCCCCCCGGTACCGACAGCGGCGATAAAGATATCGATTTTGCCGTCGGTATCGTTAAGAATCTCTTGGGCGGTCGTTAACCGATGGATTTCCGGATTGGAAGGATTGGCGAATTGCTGGAGAATGATGGCGTTAGGATTAGCCGCCACCAGGGCATTGGCTTCATCGATCGAGCCTTTCATCCCCAGTGCCGCCGGAGTAAGGACAAGGTTGGCGCCTAAGGCTTTGAGAAGATTGCGTCGTTCAATACTCATCGATTCGGGCATGGTCAGAGTAAGTTTAAGTCCCAATGCGGCGCAAATAGAGGCTAAAGCGATACCGGTATTGCCGCTTGTAGGCTCGATAATGAGGGTCTCTTCATTGATTTTTCCCTCTGCCATCGCCGTACGGATCATGTTGAATCCGATACGATCTTTGACCGAGCTGGTAGGGTTCATAAATTCACATTTTCCCAAAATGGTTGCGCCGTTGAGGGCTGAGGGTGCGTTCAGGCGAACCAAAGGGGTATTGCCGATAAGTTCGGTGATATTGGATGCAATTTTCATAATCTTCTCCCTTTCTTTTTGACGATTATAATACGATACCGAGTAAAACCAAAGAAATACAACTTATTTGCTATGGATTACGACTCCTTAACGTGGCTTGCACTTTGGATAAATCAATTGCCGGTGCAGACAAAACGGTATCCGATACCTAATTCGGTTTGAATGTATTTTGGAGAAGTTGTACTGATTTCGATTTTCTTCCGCAATGCATTGATATAGGTTCGAAGGTATTGCATTTCGTGCTGGTAGCCGATTCCCCATACCTCTTTTAATATTTTTGTGTGCGGCAGAACCTGATTGCGGTGAAGCATGAGATATTTTAATAAATTGAATTCCGTCGGGGTTAATTTCATAAGGGTATCCCCTTTGTGCACCGACAATTGTTCGACATCGATCGTGATGTCATTGCAGGTAATCAGGGCATCGGAAGTTTGAAGAATCATAAAACGTCTCTGTGTTGAGCGTACCCTCGCGAGCAGTTCATTGGTGGAAAAGGGTTTGGTGACATAATCATCGGCACCCGCATCCAAAGCGGCTATGATCTCCTGTTCATTATTTCGGGCAGAGACGATAATAATGGGGACAGAAAGCTGTGAGCGTATCGTTTTGATAAGCTCTTTTCCATCTCCGTCGGGCAATCCCAAATCGAGTAAAATAATATCCGGACTTCGGGTCTGAAGCTCTCTGAGGGCGCTTTGACGATCTTTGGCCAATAGGGTTTTATGACCCAGCTGCCCGAAGGCAAGCTGCAAAAGTCGGCTAATTGCTTCATCATCCTCGACGATCAATATTTGCTGATGGGGTTTCATGGCTACTCCAAGGGTAAAGATGCGGGTTTTTTAACAATCGGTAAAATCACTTCGATACATATTCCGGATGAGGTATTATAGGCACGGATCGTTCCGTTATGGGCGATAGTGATCTCTTTGCAGATGGAGAGGCCGATACCGCTTCCCGAAATATCAGCCGTATTTTCTGCTCGGTAAAATTTTTCAAAAAGATTTTCCAGCTCTTCGGAACTAAGGGGCGGACATTGATTGCAGAAGGTGATCTTCCATCGGGTCGGAGCCGTCGTGATGGCTATCTCTATCGGATGATCTTTGTAGGAGTATTTGAGTGCATTGTCGATCAGATTGATGAAAAGACGCATTAATAACCCGCCGTCTCCGTAAAACAGCGGAAGCTCTTCACTGAAGCGGCATTCGATCCGTTCGTGTTGAACGTCACTTCGAAATTCGCGCAGAGCGATACTGACGAGGTCCTCAAAATCGCACCACTCTTTTTTAAGCGGTGTACGGGAATTTTGAAGCCGGGCACTGTCAAGCAGCGTACTGATGAGGCGGTTCATCTGACGGCTTGATTCGATGATCTGGGAGAGGGCTTTGTAACGTAGAGCGGCATCTAGCGGATGGGTCTCAACCAAAAACGTAGCGTTGCCCATGATGGAGGAGAGGGGGGTTTTAAGATCATGTGAAAGGGTGTTTAAGAGGGTCTCCTTGATCCCGTTCGCATGGATTTTTTGGGCTTGCACCGTAATGATATATCCGACGATGTAGAAAATGATAAAGCTCCAGATATAGATGATCTCATGGACGATAAAACTGAGGGTCGGCGGGATATAGATAAGGGCAAGGACCCCTATCGAAAAAGTGGTGACAATTACGGTAGCGGGCAGATTTCCGCGCAAGGCAATAACGATCACGGGGAGGAGATGGATCAAAATGATATTGGTCATCTCGAGCTGCTGTTTAAAAATTTGAGCAATAACGGTGATGACGCCAAAGAGAAGCAACGTTACAAAATAGTGCCGATACGGATAGATCCATTGCATAACGAAATTGTATACAAGTTTGTATGAAATACAGCCAAAAGGGGATAGCAATTTTTTGATGCCGTTTTGATTCCAATTACTTTACCATATCGTTCGAAAATGAAAAAAGGGAATCCGTGAAAACGAACAAGATCAAAAAAGTTTTGATTGCTAACCGTGGTGAGATTGCACTCCGAATTATCCGAGCCTGTAAAGAACTCGGAATTAAAAGTGTCGTTGTTTTTTCTGAAGTAGACGTCAATGGCGTATGGGTACGTAAAGCGGATGAATGTTATCCGATTATGGGGGACCCGATTGCGGCCTATCTGGATTATGAACGTATCATCTCCTTGGCTAAAAAAGCGGAATGTGATGCGATCCACCCGGGATACGGATTTTTGTCCGAAAGTGCCGAATTTGCTCAGGCGTGTATCGATAACGGGATTATTTTCATCGGTCCGAAACCGGAACACGTTGCCTTGTTCGGTGACAAAATGGCTTCCAAAGTAGCCATGCGTGCGGTAGGCGTACCAATGCTTCCGGGTACGGATGAACCGATTGATAACATCAACGATGCAGAAAAAATTGCGTCGGATATCGGATTTCCGATTATTATCAAAGCGGCTTTCGGCGGAGGCGGACGCGGAATGCGTATCGTCGAAAAAGCGAAAGATTTCAAAGAGATGTACGAATCGGCTACCAACGAAGCGGTGCGCTTTTTCGGACGGGGCGAAGTGTTCATTGAAAAATACCTCAAAAACCCGCGCCATATCGAGATTCAGATTGTTGCCGACAAATACGGCAACGTCGTTCACCTCGGAGACCGCGATTGCTCGATTCAACGCCGTCACCAAAAAGTGATCGAGATTGCCCCTTCACCGTTGCTGAACGATGCGGTACGTCGCGAACTCTACCGTGTATCGACGAAGGCAATGTTCAAACTCGGGTATGAGAGTGTCGGTACGATCGAATATCTGGTCGATCAGGATGATAATTTTTATTTTATCGAAATGAATACCCGCGTTCAGGTCGAGCATCCGGTGACGGAAATTATTTCCGGAATCGATTTGATTCAACGGATGATCGAAATCGCCGAGGGGGACCCTCTCAAATTTATGCAAGACGAGATTAAATTCCGCGGATATGCGATCGAGTTTCGTATCAATGCCGAAAATCCGAAACTCAATTTTGCACCGTCGCCGGGGCTTATCACCAACTATCTGGCACCCGGCGGTCCCGGAGTACGTTTGGACTCTATGGCGTATACCAATTACCAGATTCCAAATAACTACGATTCGATGATCGGTAAATTGATTGTGTCGGCATTGACATGGGAAGATGCCGTACGCAAAGCATCACGCGCACTCGATGAATTTCTGATCGAGGGGGTTCCGACCAATATCCCTCTTCACCGTCAAATCGTTCGCGATCAGGATTTTGTCGACGGCCGTCTGGATACCGGATATCTGGATACGAAACTCAAAGAGTTTAATCTCGAAGCCGTCCATAACATGGATGACGAAGAGGCAAAAATGAAACAGATCGAAGGGATTATCAAAGCGATCAAACTGAATAATCTCAGTATCCGCCACTAAAACCGGCTCCCGGCTCTTAACGGAACTTAATTCCGCTAAGGGTTTTTTATCCAAAAACTCTCCGTCTTTTTAATAGATAATTCCGCTTCCTCCGCCGTTTGCCGCATGAAAGACGACCGTCTTGTTTTGGCGCGCATAAAAACGGATCAGCAATTTTTGCAATGTAGGCTCAATAGAAGGCTCAAACCAGCTGTTGTTACTGATGGCGATCATGTAACGCACATCAGGAGTATAGAGCTCCGGGCGTGTCGCTTCGTAACAAATGGCATTTCGAAATTTGATCCCGCGGATGGTAAAATCGGTCGGGTTTTTAGCGGTCACGAAATCGCTCCCTCCGCCGAAAATAGTCCGATTGACCCAGCCGCGCATGAATTCGGGAAGGGGGATATATTCACCGAAAGGGACGAGGATCATTTTTTTGGCCAAACGCATCTCTCCGTCTGCAAAAAGATAGGAGACGTTGTAATTCATCCCTTTTTCTTTATACAGTGTCCCCGTTACAATGGGGATATCGTGTGAGAGCTCTCTTAGAATAGTGCTTAATTCGGGATAATGGTTCATGTACAGGGCAAAAGCCGATTCCGGCAATATAATCAGGTCATACCCCTCTAGGGATGCTTGGTTAATGGCATTTAAATTATCTTCGATACTGCTGCTTAAGGCTGCGGGATCCCATTTAAGATCCTGCGGAATATCGGTCGATATCAGTTTGATTTTCAGGGGAGGCATCGTCGGCTGGGGCTGGGGGATATGGATGGCTCCCAGTAATAGGAAAAGGGGGACTGCTTTTTGGTATTGTTTAAACCATGCGGTCCCCGCAAGCGAGAAGAGGATGAGGGCAAACTGCCATTTGGCCACTCCGAGGTAGCTTTCAATGAAGACAAGCTCTGGCTGCATCCAATTAAAATCCATCGGCCATACATAGGTAAGGGCAAAGAGGATGAGGGCACGGACGAATGGATTGGATGAAAGTGCCATCGTACCGAAATAGAGGGCGTAAACGATTCCGAATCCGAGGGTAACAAGGGGGATCGCCCATCCGAGGCCGTAGTACTCAAAACTGTATCCGATCCAATAGCACCACAAAAGGCCGATCCAGAATCCGCTGATGACGACCGTCCGTTTTTGGGCATGAAGCAACCCGTACAGCGCGGCTAAAGCCGAAAAGGTATTGAGTGCTTTAGAGGTGAGTCCGAAATGCTCCCAATAGATAAAAGCAGAGAAAAAGAGTGCGATGAGCAACGGGACAACCAGGAGCTCCATAATGGGTAAGGAACGATATTTCATGGCGGAATTATACCGTTGTTAGCCACATTTCAGTATAATGCCCCAATTTCACATATACCAAGGATACCCATGGAAATTCTTTCCCAAATTCTCCCGTTTGTCTTTTTGATCGCAATTATGTATTTCGTGATCATTCGTCCCCAAAATCAACAAGCTAAAAAGCATAAAGAGATGGTAGAAGCACTTACCAAAGGGGATAAAGTTATTACTACCGGCGGACTTCTGGTCGAGATTAAAAAGGTTGAAGAGCATTTCTTTGCCGTAAAATTCAATAATGACACTGAAGGGCGCCTGGTTAAAGACGCGGTGGCAAGAAAGTACGAGGATGAAGCTTAATTATCGCATTGTTCTACTGATTATCGCTACGATTTTCGGTCTGGTTTTTTCAATCCCCTCTTTTACCCAAAGTTCTGAAGGGAAAAAGGTAACCCTGGGGCTGGATTTGCAGGGCGGATTGCATATGCTTTTGGGGGTTCAGACCGATGAAGCGGTTCGTTCACAACTCAAATCGATCGCATCCGGTATTAAACATTTTGCCGAACACAATGATATTTTAGTGGAAGGGATCAGCGTCCAAAACGATACCGTTGTTTTTGAATTGCTGGATTCTGACGATGCCACTTCAATCGATGAGCAGCTTAAAACCATCGAAGGGACGGTCGTCCATGCCGCTGAGGGCAAATATGTCCTCTCTATTACCCCGGAACAGGCGGAAAAACTAAAACTTCAGGCGATTGATCAAGCGATCGAAACGATCCGAAACCGTCTCGATCAATTCGGTTTGGCTGAACCGACCGTAGCTAAACAGGGGATGGATAAAATTTTGGTTGAACTTCCGGGGATTAAGACTCCGGAAGAGGAACAACGGGCCCGTGAGTTGATCTCGCGTGCCGCGAAGCTTGAATTGATGGCTGTGGATGAAGAGCGTTCCATGCGTGTGAATGATTTAAGTGAATCCGAAGCGGCAAGCTACGGGGATAAAATCCTCGAAGATGCCCTTCAGCCTCAAATCAAACATCTCGTAAACGAAATACCGATTTTAGACGGATCGATGTTGACCGATGCCCATGTCGGTTACGATCAAAACAACCGTCCGGTCATTAACTTTTCGCTCAATGCCCAAGGTTCGCAGATATTCGGCGATTTTACCGGTAAAAGTGTCGGTAAGCGTCTGGCTATCGTATTGGACGGGAAGGTGTATTCGGCTCCGGTGATCAATGAACGGATCGGAGGGGGAAGCGGCCAAATCAGCGGTAATTATTCCGTCTCCGAAGCAAACGATTTGGCGATTGCCCTCCGCTCTGGGGCCTTGCTGGCTCCGATATACATGATGGAAAAACGTTCCGTAGGGCCAAGCCTCGGAGCGGACAGCATTAAAGCAAGCCTTCTTGCTTTTGCTACCGGAGCGGCGCTGGTGGTCTTCTTTATGATTACCTATTACGGCTATTCCGGTATTATCGCAACGATAGCAATGATTATTAATATTATTTTGATTATTGCGGTCATGGCACTTTTCGGTGCGACTTTGACCCTTCCGGGGATGGCCGGTATCGTATTGACGGTGGGGATGGCGGTAGATGCCAACGTTATTATTAACGAGCGGATCCGTGAACTCCTGCGCGAGGGGGCGTCGATCCGCCGTTCTATTGAAGGGGGATACGAGAATGCCCTCAGCACCCTCGTGGATGCCAATTTGACGACCCTTATCGCCGCCGTTGCCCTTTATATGTACGGGACAGGACCGATTAAAGGGTTTGCCGTGACTCTGGCCGTGGGGATTTTAGTATCCATGTTTACCGCTATTATGGGAACACACGGGATTTTTCATATGCTCATGAGCCATATTGAAAAAAGCGGCAAGGTGAATCGTTGGTTCGGGATTCGTCTCGAGCGAAAAGGATAAATATGGAATTTTTTAAAGTACGCCAACCGTTTAATTTTATGGGGTGGGTAAAACCTGTTTTTACCTTTTCCTTTATTGTTTCGATCCTTTCCATCTATTTGATCATGACCAAAGGGTTTGTCTTCGGAATCGATTTTGCCGGAGGTACCGTCGTTCAGGTGAAATACGACAAACCGGTTCAAATCGACGTGATCCGTAAACACCTTTCGACGACGCAGTTTGCCTCTGCCGGAATACAGGAATTCGGCTCGCCGAGCGAGATTGTTCTCCGATTGCAAAATACGACCGGAGACGTTACGAAAGATACGGCAAAACAGGTCTCTGATGCCTTGAACGGAACCGGAACGTTTGAAATTCGCCGTGTCGATATGGTTGGACCGAAAGTGGGAAAAGAGCTTCAGACCCAAGGGACGATCGCCCTTTTGGTATCGGTAATCGGCATCCTGATTTATGTCGCTTTCCGATTCGAATGGCGCTTTGCCGTTGCCGCGATCATTGCATTGGTTCATGACGTTTTGATCACGGCGGGTATGGTCAGCTTATTCAATGTCGAGTTCGACTTAACGGTTCTGGCCGCCTTGCTGACGATTCTCGGATTTTCGATTAACGATACGATTGTTATTTTTGACCGTATCCGCGAAACGATACACGATGTCAAAGAGGGGACGAAATATCAGATTTCGGCAATCATCAATGAGAGTGTTACCAATACCCTTTCGCGAACCATTCTGACGGTTGCTACCCTCTTTTTTGTGGTTTTGACCCTCTTTATTTACGGTGGAGAGATTATCCACGGGTTCAGTTTCGCAATGTTGATCGGGATCATTTTCGGAGCATACAGCTCGATTTTTGTCGCTTCGCCTTTTTTGATCTGGTTCGGTTATGATGTGGCGAAAGCCAAAGCCGTTCAAGCGGAAAAAAGACGTATGCAATTGGAAAAAGATAAAATGCGCGCTCAGTTCGAGCAAGGTACAGTTTAAAAGGAGTTACGATGGATTGGGGCAAAGTTGTTTATGTTTTTTTCACGCTGATGAGTTTGACCTCCACTGCAGCGTTTTTATACGATCACTCTTCGGTGATGTTATTCGTGGCTGCGAGTCTAAATCTAATCTCCACGATACTGAAACTGGGGGTTCGAAACCTCCTGGCTGCCGAGCTGCTGGCAGCCTCTTTGGTGGCCGATTTACACCTGATACCTGCCTTTATCTATATGGAAGTAATCGGTCATTTGGGGTGGGCGATGGCATTATCCATCGGAGCATTAATCGCTAACCTTTTTTCAATTGTGATGGTCTTTATCGAGAGCGCTAAAGCCAAAGAGAATTATGAATAACAGGAGTTTTGTTTGAATTATATCCCCGCATCGATTGAGGCCAAATGGCAGAATATCTGGAGTACCACGAAGGCATTTGAACCTTCCAATGATTTTTCGAAGCCTAAAAAATATATCCTCAGCATGTTCCCTTTCCCTAGCGGACGGCTCCATATGGGACACGTGAGAAATTATACCCTCAGTGATACTTTTGCCCGTTACTATCGTCAGCAAGGTTTCAACGTACTTCATCCGATCGGTTTTGACAGCTTCGGCATGCCTGCAGAAAATGCGGCCATCAAAAACGGTTCCCACCCTAAAGGTTGGACCTACGATAATATCGATTATATGAAAAAAGAGTTCGGTTCATTGGGATTTTCGTTTTCTCAGGAGAGAATGCTTGCGACCAGTGATGAGTTGTATACGAAGTTTGAACAGGGCTTTATCATCGATATGTATGAAAAAGGGCTGTTGTACCGTAAAAAGGGGATGTTAAACTGGTGTCCTCATGATCAGACCGTCTTGGCAAACGAGCAGGTGGTTGACGGGTGCTGCTGGAGATGCGATACGCCGATCGTCAAAAAAGATATGAATCAATACTATTTTAAGATCACTCAATACGGCGACGAGCTGTTGGAAGATCTTAAAAAACTCGAAGGGGGTTGGCCGAAACAGGTTCTGACGATGCAGGAGAACTGGATCGGAAAATCCAACGGGTTGGCTTTCAACCTCTTTTTTGATGACGAGAGCAAAGCGAAATTAGGCTCTAATTTCGAGAGCTTTGACGTCTTCACAACCCGTCCCGATACCATCTATGGGGTATCCTATACCGCTTTGGCACCGGAACATCCGATTGTCTCCTATATGATTGAGAACGCTTTGTTGGATGCGCAAAGCATTGAACAGATTCAGGAGATGAAAAACAGCTCGTCGATCGATCGTCAAAAAGAGAAAAGCGGTTTACCCCTCGGTCTGAACGTAATTCACCCTTTGACACACGCAACTATCCCGGTATGGATTGCCAATTTCGTGCTAATGGATTACGGAAGCGGTGCGGTCATGGCCGTTCCTGCCCATGATGACCGGGATTTTGACTTTGCGCAGAAATACGCCTTGCCGATCCATGCCGTTATTCAACCATCAGAGGGGGAATCGGATCTCTCAAAAGCGTATACCGAAAGCGGAATCTTGTTTAATTCACACGAGTTTGACGGTATCGATTCCAAAGAGGCACAGGCTAAAATTATTCAACACTTCGAAACGTTGAATCTGGGGCAAAAAACGACCAATTACAAGCTCAAAGACTGGGGAGTATCTCGCCAACGCTATTGGGGCGCCCCTATCCCGTTTGTCCATTGTGACGATTGCGGACTGGTCATGGAGAAAAAAGAGAATCTCCCTATCGCACTCCCGGAAGATATCGTTATTACGGGTGAAGGGAACCCGCTCGAAAAACATCCGACATGGAAACATTGCCGATGTCCGAAATGCGGACAAGAGGCAATTCGTGAAACCGATACGATGGATACGTTTGTCGAATCAAGCTGGTATTTCCTCCGTTTCTGCGCCTCATCCGAAAACTGGGAGAGTGAAGCGTTCTCTGCCGAGCAGATCAAGTATTGGATGGGTGTAGACCACTATATCGGCGGAATTGAACACGCAATTTTGCATTTGCTCTACGCGCGCTTTTTTACTAAAGTTTTCAGAGATCTCGGATACGTCAATTTTGACGAACCGTTTGACAGGCTCTTGACTCAGGGGATGGTTCTCAAAGACGGGGCCAAAATGTCGAAATCCAAAGGCAATACGGTCGACCCGGATGCGATTATTGAAAAATACGGAGCGGATACGGCACGTCTGTTCATCCTATTTGCCGCACCTCCGACCCAAGAGCTGGAGTGGAACGACAGTGCGGTCGAGGGGGCGTTTCGTTTTCTAAAACGGTTTGCTGACCGGAGCCAGAACGTCAACGTTACCGAGCAGTTACCGAAAATCGACCATAGTACCCTTTCCAAAGAGGAAAAAGGGGCCCGTAAAAAAGTGTACGAAGCGTTGAAACGTTCTCAGGATGTTTACGTAGAACGTTACACATTCAACACGATGATCGCCGGTGTTATGGAAGCGATGAATGCTTTGAATGAACAAAACAATCGGGATGTATGGACCGAAGGGTATTGGATTTTGACCTCGGTGATGGAACCGATCGTTCCTCATTTGTGCTGGGAACTCTCAACCAACCTTTTCGGAGGGAAAAACCTTGGTAGCCAGGTAGTATTGGAAGAGGTATTTGAAGTCGATGCCCTGGTCCTTGGGGTTTCAGTTAACGGAAAAAATCGGGCAACCATCGAAGTGGGAGTCGGTGAGACGCAAGAAGCGATCATCGAGATTGCCAAAGCACATGTCGAAAAATGGATTGAAGGGAAAGAGATCGTGAAAGCGATTGTCGTTCCGGGCAAACTTGTCAATCTCGTTATTAAAGGGTAATCGTATGCGTTTTGGGATGTTTTTGGTATGGGCCGGGCTGACGCTTGGAGGATGCGGCTACACTCCGGCATCCCACTATACCAAAAATGTTTTAGGTGAGAGCGTCAGCACCGAAGTGGTGATCTCTATGGAAGATCCGCAAAATACGGTACTGATCAAAGATGCCGTAAATCTGGCGGTCATCACCAAATTCAAGACGGCGCTGGTTGCGAAAAATCTCTCTCAAACCCATTTGAAAATATCGATCGCCTCCGTTTCGATGATTCCGCTTCGCTACGATACAAACGGATACGTTATCACATACCGTGCCGTAGTCGGGATGAAAATCGATCGGACGGCAGAGGGGAAAAACAAAACGTATATGACCTCAGGGAACTACGATTTTGCCATCGAACCTAACGCTATTATCAGCGATCAACTTCGATTTGAGGCGATTTCAAAAGGGGCGCAAAAAGGGATTGATGCGTTTGTAGCACACGTTGCAGTTGAGGGCATGAGCTCAAAATAAGGGGAATCGATGACCATTAATCAAATTGTACGCAATACGGTGGAGAGGCTGAAAGCCGAAGGCAAAGTATGGACCCCGGATGCCTACAGCGAAGTGTTTTGCCTTGAAGCGAAAAAAGCGGGATTCGCGGTCGAAGATTGCAGCGGGATTGACCGCTACGTAACCCTTTTGGATAAAAAAACCGCCGAAGAGGTGAAACAGTACCGTGTCCGTACGACAGCCGAATTGATCCGTTTTTTGATCTCAAAACTCAACCGTCTTAATCCGAGCGAAGCCTCTATTCTGGTTGAATTGCTAAGCGGTTTGGCTAAAAAAATGGCTGAGAGTATCGATGTTCTGCATAATCCCGAGGCATCGGCCCTGGCTAAAAAAACCGTTTCCATTTTGGAGACACAGGGGGGGACAACGCAGATTGAACTCCTCAAACAGGCATGGAGCAACTTTCTTTCGTTGTACGACGATTCGTTTTTGATGAAACTGAACCAGTTCGGGCCGGTAGATACGGGGAATTTGCGTAAAACACTGGAAGGACTTACCTTTCAGGGGAGTTCCGAGAACACGAACGAGTATCGGAAAATGGTCCGAATCCTGATTGCTTCCCTCGTCCCTTCCATTGCACCGACGATGGACGATACAACAATCCAGCTGTCTCAAAAACTTCGGGACAATCCTCAATACATCGCCACGGCAGAGTGTGAAAAAGAGTTGAAAACCGCCATTGCCATGCGTATTGCATTGGATAAGCACAGTGTCGAAGAGATGGTAAGCGTACTCGATACCCTTTTGGAAAAACTCTCCGCGCAGCTGATCGAATTGATCGAGAGAAGCGAAAATTCGAGTACGGAGATCCGTGAGGTAAAACGGGATCTGGAAGCGTTGGAGGGGAACAAGCCAACCGATTTTAAAACGGCGCACAAGCGGCTTTATACCATCGCCAGTACTTTGGAAGAGAAAGTAGAACTCCTCAGCAAAGATTTAAAAGTCCATAATGAAAAAGTGACGCAGATGGGGAAAAAAATCGCATCGTTGGAAGCAGAACTCGCACAGGCGACACAGGCTTCACGTGAAGATTTCCTGACGAAACTGTTTAATAAGCGGGCGATTGAGGAGACCCTCACGATCAAAGAGGCCGAGTATGAGCGCCATGGAAGAAAATATTGTGTGGCGATGCTGGATTTGGATCACTTTAAAGCGGTGAATGATACCTACGGGCATGATGCCGGGGATGCGGTGCTTCTGGCGTTTGCGAAAATCCTCAAGGAAGAGGCACGCACGACCGACATCATCGGGCGTTTCGGCGGAGAAGAATTTTTGGCCATTTTGGGCGATACCGAGATGGCGGGTGCCAAAGTATTTTGTGAAAAAGTGCGTTCCCACGTAGAGCAGGCCCATTTCATGTACCAGGGTGAACGGATCAACGTCAGCGTAAGCATCGGTGTGGCGCAACGGAGCGATTACCCTTCGATGAAAGCCATGCTTAACGGTGCGGATGAGCACCTTTATGATGCCAAACGCAAAGGGCGAAACCGCGTCGAGCCGGCATGAAATTAGACGATTTTTTAGCGGCAAAGCCCCTGTTTTATGATGTCATCGATGTCGAACGATTCCCGAATGCGTATACAACCGTTCAGGAATTTCTTCCGCGCCCGAAAATCATCCATCTTGTCGGTACAAACGGCAAAGGCTCTACCGGCCGCTTCCTCGCTACGGCTTTATACCGATTGGGAAAAAAGGTAGGGCACTATACTTCACCGCATATCCTCCGGTTTAATGAACGTATCTGGCTCAACGGTTCCGAAATTTCGGATGGGGAACTCGAAGTTGCGCATGAGAAACTCCTCTCTCTTCTGGATTCGGATACGGCGGAGAAGCTAAGCTATTTTGAATACACGACCCTTTTGTCTCTGATTGCGTATGAAGGGTGCGAATACGTCGTATGCGAAGCGGGGCTGGGCGGAGAATACGATGCGACAGCCGTTTTTGACAAGGTGCTGAGCATCTTTACGCCGATCGATTTTGATCATGCCGCTTTTCTCGGGACGACGATAGCCTCCATCGCTGCGACAAAACTTCGCAGTATGCAGGGGGTCGCCCTTCTGGGAAAACAAAAATATCCCGAAGTCGAGAGCATTGCAACCGATATTGCCCGAGAGAAGGGTACCTGTCTCTATACCCTCTCTGAACGGCTGACATGGGAGATTCAGGAAAAAGCATTGCAGCTTGCCCTGAAAAATAGGCTGAGCGATTATTTACGCGATAATCTCATGCTCGCGATGGCGGCTTTGGAACTGTTGGGATATGAACCCGATACGCCGTTATTTGATCAGGAGGCATTATTCGGAAGATTAACCGCAATCGCTCCGAATGTAACACTGGATGTAGGCCATAATGCCCTTGCGGCACACTCCATTGCCCAGGCCTACCGGGGGCGAAAAATCACCCTCATTTACAATACATACGCCGATAAAGATTATCGTGAGATCCTAACGTTGCTCTCACCGATTATTGATTCGGTTGAAATTATCGACGTAGCCGAAGGGCGGATCGTACAAAGGGAAGCGCTCGAATCGGTATTGAACGATTTAGCTTTGCCGTTTGGAACGTTTGAGCGGATCGACAGCTATAAAGAGTATCTGGTATTCGGTTCATTCAGCGTAGCCGAGGCATTTTTAAACCGTTCGGCGAAGAGTCCGGAATGAATGTGCTGAAACCGTACCCTCTGCCGTCCGTAATGATTATCAAGGAAAAAGAACCATGTCCCAAGCCCGATTTTACGAATATCTAAAAAACAATCCTAAAAATCGGTGTGATATTCTCATCTGCGAAGATGCAAAAGAAGCGTCCGAGCTAAGCGATGTCGCGGCCTATCTCGAGATACCGCACATCGTTCTGCCCGATTTTCGTGCCGTTTATATGGACGATTTGCGTCCGTTTTCGGAAGAACTGTTTGCCCTGTTTGCCGCATTGCGCACCTATTACAATGCCCCGAAAAAACCGCTGATCATATCGCCGCTGAAAACGCTCCTTTTCCCTTTTCCGGGCCCTTCGTTGTTGCAGAGCGAGAATATCGAATTCGCTTCCCGTATCGATTTGAGTGGTTTAAAAAACAAATTGATCCATTGGGGATATACCTTCGTCGATATGGTCGAGATGGAGGGGGAGGTATCCCATCGCGGTGATATCCTCGATATTTTTGTCCCGAACCAAAGCAACCCTTACCGTATCAGCCTCTTTGATGATGAAGTGGAAGAGATTAAAGCCTTTGATGTCGAAACGCAACGGACGGACAAAGAAGAATTGGCATCGATTGAGGTTGCCAGCGCATTTTTCTCACTGAACGAAGCGCAGCATAGCAAATTTGAAAAAGCGATTGCTGCGGCGCAGAGCGACAGTTTTGTCAAAGATATCGCGTCATTGGGCTTCTGGGTATTGGGCGATGAGGGGATCGATCTTTGCGAAGGGAAAAAACTTCTCCGCATCCGGGAGATGAAGTCGACGTTGGATGAAGCCTACGGCCTGAATCAGCCGACATTGCCGCGCGAACGGTTGGAAGGGGAGATTATTCCCGAATCCGAACACTATGCCCCTTTGGGTGCAGCGAATTTCGAAACGCTTCGCAGTGTCCACAAACAGAAAAAATTCACCCTGATTGCCGCCAGTGATACCCAGCTCAAAGCGGCAGGGATCTTCGATAGTAAAGGGGTGAGTGTTAAAACCTCGGGCATCGTCTTGAATCTGATCGGCCCGGATGAAGTGATCCTCTCCCTTAACCATCATGAGAAAAAACGGCGTCGGCGTCGCACCACTATCTTGCTGGATGATTTGAAAGTAGGCGATTACGTTGTCCATGAAGAGTATGGGGTCGGGATATTTGTCGGTATTGAACAGGCGGAGATCCTCGGAGGGATCAAAGACCTCGTCGTCATTAAATACATGGGGGATGATAAACTGCTTCTCCCGGTAGAAAATCTCGATACGATTGACCGCTATATCGCTTCGGGAAGCCTCCCCGTACTGGACCGTTTGGGCAAAGGGAGCTTCGGCAAGCTCAAAGAGTCGGTCAAAGCAAGGTTATTCGAGATCGCTTCGGAAATTGTGGGAATTGCTGCGAGCCGTGCGTTGATCAAAGCTTCCGTTATTCAAGTCGAACCGGGGGAACTTCGCCATTTTCAAGCGGCCGCCGGATTTGATTACACCCCGGATCAGTCAAACGCCATTAGCGCAATCGTACGTGATCTCTCATCGGGACAGATTATGGATCGGCTCCTCAGCGGGGACGTCGGATTCGGGAAGACCGAAGTGGCGATGAATGCGATTTTTGCAGCGGCACGAGGGGGGTATCAGTCGCTTCTCGTCGTTCCGACCACCTTGCTCAGCTCGCAGCATTTCCAGTCGCTTAAAGCCCGTTTTGCTCCGTTTGGAATCCGTGTGGCCAAATTGGACCGTTTCGTTACCACCAAAGAGAAAAATGCGACGCTCAGAGCATTGGAAGCGGGGGAACTTGACTGTGTCGTCGGAACCCATGCATTGTTTGGGGTACGCTGTGCGAAACTGGGAATCGTTATTATCGATGAAGAGCATAAATTCGGGGTAAAACAAAAAGAGAAACTCAAATCGCTGTATGAAAACGTCCATTTGTTGAGTATGAGTGCGACTCCGATCCCGAGAAGTCTCAATCAGGCCTTAAGCTCGATCAAAACGATGTCCGAACTTCTCACCCCTCCAAGTGAGCGTTTAGGGGTACGGACGTTTGTGAAAAACTATGACGAAAAACTGATCAAAGAGGTGATACTGCGCGAACTTCGCCGCGGCGGTCAGGTATTTTACGTCCATAACTCGATCGATTCCATGATCATCAAATCGGGCGAGCTCAAAGCGATCCTCCCCGATTTACGAATCCTCATCCTCCACTCGCAAATCAGTGCGGCCCAAACCGAAGAGGAACTGGCCAAATTCGCCGATCGCCAATACGATGTCCTTCTTGCGACCTCCATCATCGAATCGGGGATCCATATGCCGACGGTCAATACGATGATTATCGACGGGGCGGACCGTTTCGGGATGGCCGATTTGCATCAGCTGCGCGGCCGTGTCGGACGGGGGCACATCGAGGGGTATGCCTATTTTATCGTGGATGACAAAGATCATCTCACCGAAGAGGCGAAAAAGCGCCTCGTGGCACTCGAATCCAACTCCTTTTTGGGAAGCGGTTCCATGCTGGCGTACCACGATCTCGAAATCCGCGGCGGGGGGAATCTCGTCGGGGATGCCCAGAGCGGTCATATCAAGAATATCGGCTATGCCCTCTATCTGCGGATGCTCGAAGATGCGATCAAAATTCTCACGAACCAGACAACCGCCGTCCGTGCCAAGGTGGATATCAAACTTACCGTCAGCGCCTTTATCAGCGATGAGGTGGTGAACGAAGACCGTCTCCGTTTGGAACTCTACCGCCGCCTCAGCCAGTGTGAGAACCCGAGTGAGATTTATGAGATCGAAGAGGAGGTTGGGGACCGTTTCGGTAAGCCCGATACACCGACAAAACAGTTTTTTGAGATTATGGTGATCAAATTGCTGTGTATCGAGAACAAGATCAAAATGGTGAGCAATTACAATCAAAACATCACGATCGAATTCCAAAGCGGCGTCAAAGAGACGCTGCAAAGCAAAAGCAAAGACGATGACGATTTGATCGGTGCCGTATTGCACTATTTGCGCACTATTAAGACGAAATGACGGTTTTACCCGGGGTATTCCCCTTTTTATCCACTATCTTATCGACGATAGGTATAATACGGTATTGAAACAGGCACAGGTGGGAATATGGATAAAGCGATAACATTACAATTGCTCAGCGATGCTAAAAATGCCCATATCAAATGGGTCCAACGGGCGAAGTTATTGATCGACGGAATGCCGATCGATGAAAATGCCATCCCGGTAAACTGTACCGATTGCTCATTCGGACAATGGTTTTACGGTGAGGGGCAAAAACTGAATGCCCTCGGAAATATGAGTTATCTCACCGATATCGAGAAAGCCCATTCGCAATTGCACGATGAGTACCTCCAGATTTTTAAAATCTATTTTGCCCATGAAGAGCGTTCGTTTTTTTCCAAAATTTTCAGTTCGAAGAAGAAAATCACCGAGCAGGAAAAAGAGAGAGCGAAAGAGCATTTTCTCAAGCTTCAGACGGCCTCGGAAGAGGTTTTGACGCATATCGGAAAACTGGAACGCCGGTTAAATGCAATCCCCCAAAGCTCTTTTAGTGCCATTAAACCCCGCCCCTAAGCAGAGATAGATGAGCTTTTGCAGTTATTACGATACCGATCAATGCCGTTCATGCAGATGGATCGATTACCATTATGCGGAACAGCTGAAACTCAAAACCGATCATCTGCACGCCCTTTTGGAACCTTTCGCCCCGCAAGAGTGGCTTAAACCGGCCACTTCACCCGTACGCGGATTCCGTAACAAAGCCAAAATGGTTGCGACTCCTACCGCAGAGGGGGTGGTGTTGGGACTTTCCGACGAAGTGAGTTTGATTGACTGTCCCCTCTACGATCCGAGTATGCAGAACGTTTTGCATACGATTGAGCAGTGGCTCCGCTCATTAGGGGTCAAAGGGTATGACGTTAAAAGGAAAAAAGGGGAGCTGAAATACGTTCTTCTGAGCCGAAGCATGGCAAACGGGACAATGATGCTCCGGTTTGTCCTCCGATCGCACGGAATTCTTTCGCGCCTAGAAAAAGGGCTTCCGGAACTGTTAGAACGTGCTCCGGAGCTGAAAGTCGTCACCGTCAATATTCAGCCGGTTCATATGGCGATATTGGAAGGGGATGAGGAGATATTTTTGACGGAACAAAAACGCTTGGAAGAGCGTTTGAACGGGGTTCCCCTCTATATCCGCCCCAAAAGTTTTTTTCAGACCAATCCGGAAGTAGCGGCAAAACTCTATAGCCGCGCCGCAGAGTGGGCGGATGAGACTAACCCGGCCCGTCTTTGGGACCTGTTTTGCGGGGTAGGGGGCTTTGCGTTGCATTGCGCCTCTTCGGAGCGCGAGATTGTCGGGATAGAGATTGAACCTGAAGCCATCGCCTGTGCACGGGATTCGGCACAACGGCTTGAAATGGAAAACCTCCGTTTTGAATCACTGGATGCGGCAAGTTTCGGCGCCAGTTCCGGAGCTCAACCGGATGTGGTGATCGTCAACCCTCCACGCCGGGGATTGGGAGAGCAGCTGTGTAAATGGCTGGAAAAAGTCTCTTCCGAACATATCATTTATTCGAGCTGCAATGTTCTGACCTTGGTAAAAGATTTGGAACGGTTGGAATCGTACACCGTGGAAAAAGTTCAGTTGTTTGATATGTTTCCCCATACGGAACATTACGAAGTTTTGGTATCGTTAAAAAAGCGGGTTCAATAAGAAGGTATTCGAAAGAGCGTACTGCTGCGGCTGAGGGAGATACCGCAACAGGCGACTATTTTTTTGCCGCTTCAGGTTTTGCAGCAGCTTCAGCTTTAGCGGCAGGTGCAGCTTTGGTGACTGCGGGTTTTGCAGCAGATTTTGCGGCAGCAGGTTTGGCAACATCCGCACCGAATACGGATACAAGGCCAAGGGCCATTACAAGAGCAAGAACTTTTTTCATCTTTAAAATTCCTCCGTTATGGGTGATACATTTCTGTACACGGGCAAAAGTATAATAGAAGATCTGTGAAGTTAGTGTGAACTTTTTTCCCATGAAACGGTAAATTCCGACCCTTTGGAGAGTTCCGATTTGACATTGATTTTCAGGGAATATTCCTGACAGATCATCCGGATGATATTAAGACCGATCCCAAACCCTCCGTTTGCCTCATCGAGACGGGTATAGCGATTAAAAATTTGTTCAAGTGAATTCGGAGGGATTCCGATTCCGGTATCCCGCACACTGAGGGAGGTCGGGGTAAGGGTGATGTAGATGTTGCCCATCGGCTTGTTGTATTTAATGGCGTTTGAGAGAAGATTGTCGATAAGACGGATCATATTTTCGCGGTCAATTTTGTAGGTGGCAGATTGAAAATCGGTATGGATGGTGATCTTTTTGGCTTCGGCGACGGGGTAGAAATAGTCGATCCTCTCTTGGAGGAGTTCATCCAAACGGAGATCAAGATCATTTTGTTTGGTTTGATCGTACATGAGCAAAAAGGTTAGATCGTTGTAAAGGTTGGAGATGGTACGTGAGGCTACGGAGATACGGTCGATATGTTTTTGCTGTTTCGGAAGTGAGTCTTGATTGAGCTGTTCGATGCTCATCGTAATGACCGAAATCGGAGTATTGAGCTCGTGGGTCGTATCGCGGATAAAACGGTCCAGTTTATGGATGGCATCCCGTACCGGTTGTAAAAAAAGCTTACCGAGTGCGTAGATGACGGCTGAGAGAAAGAAAATCGAAAAGATCAGAAAAAGATAGATGCTCTTGCGGGTTTGTTCCAACTGTGCATCGATGGTGTTAGCCCGGATGACAATATAGTGAATTTTTTTCAAATGCTGCAACTCGACGGTGTCAATGTAAAAATAGTGGTGCTGATACTCAAAATGGCCTAATGCAAAAGGGAAAGTCAAATCCGCAGAAGAGGCGTACAACAGCTTTTGTTTACGGTCCAGAAAGGCGATTTCGAATCTCGGGTCGTGACTAAGATGGTGTTGTACCTCTGTCATATTTTTAGCATCAAAAATATGATGCTTCTGATTATTGGAATAATAGGTCATAGAGTCGTGTCGTATATCGATAAAAATGTTTTTTTGATAGTAGTAGTACATCGTGGAGATGATTAACAGAAAAATCGTATTAGAAACGATGAAGAGGGCGACAAACCGGATCAGCGATTTCTTTTCAGGAGAATACAATCTGGTATCCTTGCCCGCGGATATTGACAATGGTTGCTTTGCCTAGATGTTTACGGAGGTTTTTGATATGGGTTCGCAAACTCTCTTCACTGGCCTCTTCTTCATAACCCCACGCCGATTCGATCAAATCCTGAGAGCTGACGATCATTCCGGGGTTGGATAAGAGCACTTTGAGAATTTTTGCCTCTTTCCGAGGGAGGATAACCGTATTGTCACGATCATGAAGGCGACCCGATTTCGGGTCGAATGAGATTGTCGACGTGACCGGTATCGATTCGTCGGTATTGAGTACGGAGGTGCGTTTGATGAGGGCACGGATCCGCAATTCAAGCTCTTTGAGTTCAAACGGTTTTTTCAAATAATCGTCGCATCCCGCATCGTACGCACAGGAGAGGTCGTCAATGCTGTTGAGCGAGGTGATGAAAATAGCCGGGGCTTTTTTGTTGTTGCGGCGCAATTCACGCAAAACGTCAAACCCGTTAACAAGGGGGACTTTCACGTCAAACAAAAAGAGGTCAAACGCGATTTCATATCCTTTATCCAGCGCACTTTCTCCATCGTAGGCACAGGTGAGGGAATACCCCTGTTCGCTCAAATACTCTTCAATAATCGTCGAAAGGGTAAAATCATCTTCCAGTAAGAGAATCCGAATGGAGGAAGAGGAGGGTTTAGACATGCGAACCTCTGTGGGGATTTTGCCGTAATTATAGAACAGGGGAACTAATTTTCACCCTTATACAGATGGCCGAAATAATCCATATGGGTAAGATAGAGCCGAACGTCAAATTCGAGCTGATGATAGGAGGGTTCGATATGGGTACAGAGTTTATAGAATGCTTTGTTATGCTCTTTCTCTTTGAGATGGGCGAGTTCGTGGGTGACGATCATCCGTAAAAAAGGCTCAGGAGCTTTTTTAAAGAGGTTCGAAATCCGTATCTCGTTTTTGGCTTTGAGTTTTCCCCCCTGTACCCGGGAGACAAAGGTGTGGGTGCCGAGCGCGGAATGGAGGTCTCGGATTTTGGTATCGTAAACGATTTTAGAGATGGGGGCTGAGGAACGCAAATGGGTGTTCTTGAGCTCCATAACGTAATCATAGAGTGCTTTGTCGGTACTGTAGGGGTGAAGAGAGGGGTATTTTTTCAGCAGATGGGTGCCGAGTATATCTCTGTCGATGAGCTCTTGGACCTGAGAACGGATCTCATGGCTGTAATGGGTCAAATATGTAAGTGTCGACATCCGAACGCATCTCTTTGTTGTTTATTAGGTATCTTTGGAAATATGATTGTTCACATGGATAATATGGCCGTATTCATCATGGTACACTGTAATGTACTGGCCATATACACACTCTTGCAATACAATATTGTCTACACCAAAATAATCGGCATAGTCGCTGAAATCGTACGTTAAATGTTCACTTGGAGCCTGATGACGATGGAGCCTTGATAAGATAAACAGTACAATAGGAGTTGTTAGCAAGACAAAGACGGCATGTTCAAAAGTAACACTGCTGATATTATTAAAAATCCAATCGGCAATTTCATCCGCCGGTACTTCGAGGGTAATGATTCTATAAAATACAAGAATTAAAGGTTTCCATAAATAGATGAAACCTAACCAGAGCAAAAGGGTTACGATGTCCCAAATAATCCGTTTCGATTTCGGTAATTCATGGCGTTTATTAATAATTAATGTTTCCATCTTTTAGCCTTTTTTAATCTGTTGATGGATGCCTCTGTCTGGGCTAACCCATCTGGCTCGACCTTTTTTACCCAATAACACCTTGGGAAGAGCGGTTACCGCAGTAAACAGATTTAGCAGCCAATAGGCAAACGGATACCATATCATCCAATAATAATTTTTTCCCAAACCTTTGTCATAATGGCCGTCCAACCATTTACTGACCGCAAACTGTATTAAACACGCTCCGATCAAGATAACACTGCTTTGATCCGGTAAAATGGGTGATTGCTGGGGCATCAAATAGTTGACGGGGAAAAACAAACTGACAAACCAGACTAAAAATACCAACACCATACTATAGGCCCAAATCGTACTGAGCATGAGCTCCGTCATAAGCCCCCAAAGGTGGGTTTGTTTGTGGGAAAATAAAACTTTGAAGTTTTTAAGCATGACCTGAACACCGCCCATAGCCCAACGCAAGCGCTGTTTCCACAGTCCTTTCAATGTCTCCGGCATCAAAATCCATACCAAAGCCCGGGGTTCAAAGCGCACGTCCCAGCCGTTGCGTTGCAGTTTCCAGGTAATATCGATATCTTCGGTCAGCATATCCGGGCTCCAATAGCCTACCTCGTGCACTGCCGCTTTTCTAAAACCCGTAATGACGCCCGATACCGTAAAAAGCCGTCCGAAACTGCGCTGTGCACGCTTGATCATCCCGACAATCGACGAAAATTCGCCGACCTGGATTTTCCCCAACAAGCTTGTCCGATTGCGTATTCTCGGATTGCCCGTTACGGCGGCAACTTCCGGATAGCGGATAAAATGCTTGATCATCCAATGGACACAGTATTTATCGATCAAGGCATCTCCGTCGATGCAGATCAGATACTCATACTTGGCTAACAACGCACCGCCCTGCAGCCCTAACGCTTTCCCCTGATTTTCAGCTAAATTAACGACTTTTAACTTCGGGTTCTCTTGTGCCAGGCTTACCAATATCTCTAAGGTATTATCCTTGCTTCCGTCGTTGATGGCGATGACTTCAAATTCCGGGTAATCCACATTGAGCGCATATGTGATGGTCTCGATAGCGTTTTGCCCCTCGTTATAGCACGGGATCAGAATGCTTACCCCCTGCCAGCTTTCGTTGGCTCTCAGGGGGGGAATAAGATATTTGAGATAGGGTTTTTCATTTTTAAAATAAAAAAAGATTGCCCCTACTATCCACAAACTTGACATAAACAACGGATAATAAAATACATAGCCCAGTATTGCGTGCCATAATGAATGCCAAAAGAGATCAAACGTCATCACAATTACTCTTGGTGCTTTAGGCTGGTATTGTTGGGTGTTAATGTATGCATTGACGCCGCTTTTTGGCTGAAAGCCTTTTTAATCGTATCGGCATCAGGAACATTTTTAAACACGCTGTCGGGATAATAAGCCATATGATGAACTCCTAATCCATAGAGATGAGTTATGGTATCGTTTAATTCTTCTGATGAGATCGGTTCATCGTTTTTTCTCCAATTCACGGTTTGCAACTCCATTACCGTACGCTCCAATCCACACTCTTCTTGCTTTACCCGTTCCACGATTTTATTATAAAACTGCCGTGTATCGGTTGCTTGTTCCATATATGGCATGGCCATAATAGCGGTGTAATCATATCGGTTAATCGATTCACGCAGACTTTGCCCATACCACTCTTCTGCATACTCATTCAGTGCTACTTGAGCGTATAAATTACGTGCCGTTTTCAGCCCTGGGTGTTCATCTCTGACTATTTGAGCCAACTGCATCGCAAAATCGTCCAGATAGTCTGTCTTAAGGTTCGTCCATTTCTCAAACTGTTCTCTATCCGCCCGAATTTTGGTTATGTTCGGCGTCAAGCCCCATTTTTTGTATTGGGTACGGGCTTCTTTACTGTCGTCTTCAAAATCGGAGAGTGTGACATCATCGTGAAACAATATGCCGTCGATACGGGGTGATTTTGCCAAATCTTCATAAATCTCTTTGATCACTTTTTGCGCTTTTTCTGAAAACGGAGAGAGTCTCGGATATCCCATATTGAGATGGCTTGAATCTACTTGTAACGTGACAACCGTGTCTTTGGTAGCGGGATTATTGTGCGGCAACTGCCATGCCATCATCGGTATCCATGCATAAATACGCTTGACTTGTGTACGCGTTGCGATTTGCCACGCTACCCGATTAAATAGATCGGCACGCATGGGAATATTTCGGTTTGGGAAATAGACATAATCGGCCGCACCGTTGGCATCCGGATCGGCAAAAGCCTGCAGATAAACAGTATTCACCCCTAATCTTTTTATCCGATCCAGTAAATCACCCAGATTTCTTTCCTGCTGTTGAGGATCGGCGTCATACATATAATCCAAATCGATATGGGCTGCTTTTGTCACATTGTCATTGTCCGTAAAATTGGCATTTCGCGCTGATATGTCTTGTTCTAACTCTTGAAGGGTCATATTTTTATCAACCAATATACGTCGCAGTCCCCACAACGGCGTGATACGGGTATTGCTCCCATCATCCAAGGTGAGTCCGATGTTCATACCCAAACGCTCCGCGATTGTTCGTACCTCTTTATTATAATACCCATACGGCCAAACGATAACACGTGGCTTTTGTCCTGTGTAGTGCTTTAAAAAAGTATTGTTTTGCAATAGATCATTGTAGATACGCTGCTGATAACTTTTTTCATCTTCATAGGCTTGTTTCTCGTTCAACCATTGACGTGTGATTACGGCCGGTTGCATGTTCCCTTGCGGATTGCCCGGTATCCCTTTGTGTAAGAAATAGGTATGGCTGGCAATTTCTACCAAGCCGCTATGTAGCATCTCTTTGATCTCTTTTTGGCTTAAGAATTTCTCACGCGGAATCTTATGCCCATCAAAATCGACTGTTTCATTGGCCTGCATCCAGCTGCCGACCAGTGCAATGACAACAGGGATTTTAT
>JAQULP010000008.1 GCA_028718525.1 Sulfuricurvum sp.
GATCAAGTGGTCAATACCGTTGTTGAATCCGCCCGAACCGGTAAAATCGGTGACGGCAAAATCTTTGTGAGCGATATCAGCAAAATTGTCCGTATCCGTACCGGTGAAACCGATATCGAAGCCATCTAACGTTTACTGCTTCGGTAAGGGACCCAAAAAAAGGGTCCTATTTCTTAACATGATTAAAAAATAATCAGTTTTTTTTCTTTAATCCATCGAATTGGATATATAATGCACACCTTTATCTTGAATTAAAGGTGATGCATGGATACTTCCTATGTCATTGATACTCTCTTTACCCTCTTCTCGATTACGTTAATTATTCTGATGGTTCCCGGTTTTGCCATGCTCGAAGCAGGCCTTGTCCGGACAAAAAATGTTTCGAGTGTCTTGACCGTCAACGTTATGATTTATGCCGTGGCTTCAATGGCGTTTATTCTGGTGGGATTTCATCTCGCTTTTGGTGATACGCAAACCCAGACAATGAGTCATTGGGCTTTTATCATGTTTCAAATGGCTTTTGTCGGTAAAGCCATTAATATTATGAGCGGCGGTGTGGGTGAACGGGCAAAAATTTTGCCGTTGACTATTTTTACGGTGATTATGGGTGCTTTGCTTTATCCCGCTGTTGTTAATATCAGCTGGGGAAACGATTGGCTTGCCGGTACAATGTTTGATATCAACATGGTGGATTTAGCCGGTTCGACGGTTATCCATTCTACCGGAGGCTGGGCACTTCTTGCGGCAATTTTGGTGATCGGCCCCCGAAAAGGGCGTTATGTTCAGGGGCAAATCCGTGTTATCCCCGCTTCCAATATTCCGCTTGTCGTATTGGGTGCTATGTTGCTTTGGATCGGATGGTTCGGTTTCAACGGCGGATCGGTCGGTTCTATTTCGACGAAAGAGGCGGCAGACTCGGTAGCAATGACCATTTTTAATACCAATACGGCGGGACTTGCTGGGGCACTTTCGGCCGGAATTTTCATCTATCTGCGCTATAAACTGTTCGATATTACCATGATTTTGAACGGTGCTTTGGGGGGCTTGGTGGCGATTACGGCAGGGCCCCATCTGTATAGCGTATACGATTCGATTATGATTGGAGTGATCGGCGGTATTCTGGTCGTATTGGCCGTTCCTCTATTTGACCGATTTCGTCTCGATGACCCTGTCGGTGCTCTATCGGTCCATTTGGTCAACGGAATCTGGGGAACTTTAGCGGTAGGTATTTTTGCCGGAAATGCCGAAAAAGGGATTACCTTGGTGAATCAACTCAAAGGGGTTGCCGAAATCGGAGTGTTTGTTTTCACTATCTCCTTTGTAATCATCTATCTGCTTAATAAAGCGGTTGCTTTCCGTGCATCGGATGAAGATCAAGTTCAAGGATTGGATGTGAGCGAATGCGGACTTGAAGCCTATCCTGAATTCAAACGGGCAATATAAGTATACGCCATCCGATTGGATCCCGTTTTTCGGGGGGTATTTCCTCGCCAAGGGGTTCAAATTTTCCCAACGAGGTTTTCTCGCGTCGGCTCTCGTATCGAGGCTTCATTTTAGCCGCGCGGAGATACGATTTCCGACGTAAAATCTCCGCGCAGAAACCGCACTGGATTAACACTTTTGTAACACTTCCTCGCTACTCTTTTCCCCTGGGTTTTGCCCGTCTAAAAGACTCTTTTACTAACTGCATTGTATAATTGGTTACTGTTAATTATAAGGAACTAAATGAGTATTTATCGTGAATATGATATCCGTGGCATTTATGAAAAAGAGCTGAATGAAGAGACCATTACCCGGTTGGGATACGCGTTGGCCGAAGAGATGAAAACATACGGAGATTACGTTGCGGTCGGTTACGATGCACGTTCCCATTCTCCGGTATTATTCGAATATCTGAGTGCCGGACTGAACGCCGGAGGGATGAAAGTCCTGGGTATGGGGCTGGTTCCGACGCCGGTCAACTATTTTTGCAATTACCAGAGTTTTGAGGGAATAACGCCGTGTGCCTCCGTTATGATTACCGGATCTCATAATCCGAGTGAATACAACGGGTTTAAAATTACGATCAACAAAGCCCCGTTTTTCGGAGAATCCATCTACGCCATCGGGCGTAAAATCGATGCAATGGATTTCCCCGTCAAAGTAGACCGACAGGTTATAGAGATTGATGCGCTTAGCCGCTATAAGAATTTTATGGTCGAATCATTTGCCCATCTGCGCGGAATGAAAGAGAAGATCGTCTACGATTGCGGTAATGGGGTTGCGGGTGTTATATTGCCGGAGATTTTTGCCGAATTGGGACTCGACGCAAAAGGGATTTACATCGAACCCGACGGGACGTTTCCGAATCACCATCCCGATCCGAGTGAAGAGCATAATCTCGAAGATATTAAAAAACTGTTGGCATCGGACGGCGATATTGCGTTTGCGTATGACGGTGATGCCGATCGGATTGCCGTATTAACCCATAAAAACAATATCAAAGGGGATATGATGGCCCTTTTGTACGCTATGAAAATGGAAAACCCTACCGTGATCGGCGAGGTGAAATGTTCGCAGGTGATGTACGATACGCTGCATGAACGGGGTGCAACGGCCGTGATGTACAAAACAGGCCATTCCAATTTAAAAGTTAAAATGAAAGAACTTCATGCCGATTTGGCCTGTGAAGTGAGCGGGCATGTCTTTTTTGCCGATCGCTATTTCGGATACGACGATGCGCTGTACGCAACGTTGCGTATGTTGGAACTGGTGCATGAGGGGATCGATCTGGATGAAGAAATTGCCAAATTGCCTCAAGTATTTTCAACGGAAGAGATCAAGGTAAAAACGACGGAACAGGAAAAGTTTCGGTTAATGGAAAAACTGAAACTATTATTGAAAACCCCTCCCGAGTGGTTTCCGGAAATTCGGGATATTATTGAGGTTGACGGTGTTCGCGTTATTTTCGATAAGGGGTGGGGGCTTGTCCGTGCCAGCAATACGACCCCAATCCTCGTTACCCGTTTTGAATCGACGGAGCAGGCTGAGGCCGTTCGCTATGAAGAAGCGCTGAATGCCCTCATAGTAGAAGCAAAAAATCAATTAAAGGGTGAAGGATGAAAACGATTACATTAACTATGCCGCTGGATATGCATGTCCATCTTCGTGACGGCGAGATGCTTGAGACGGTTGCACCCCTTACGTCATACAGTTTTAGCGGTGCACTGGTGATGCCGAATCTGGTCCCTCCCGTTACGACGCTCGAAGCGGTCAAAAGTTATCGGAGCCGGATCAAAAAAGCGATGGAATCGGATGATTTCGAACCCTACATGACCCTTTTTTACCAAAACTACAGCCGTACTTTTTTAGAAAGCGTTCAGGACGATATTACCGCTATCAAACTCTATCCCAGCGGTGTAACGACCAATTCGGAGGGGGGTGTATCGAGTTTTGATATCGAATCGATGCGGGAGACCCTTGAAGCCATGTCTGATTTGGGGATCGTCCTTTCGGTACACGGTGAGACAAACGGATTTGTGATGGACCGGGAAGCGGAATTTATGAGCGTGTACGAGATGCTGGCCAGCAATTTTCCGAAACTCAAAATTGTTATGGAACATATTACGACGGCAGAAGCGGTAGAGATGCTGGACCGTTACGATAACCTGTATGCGACGATTACGGTACACCATCTGATGATTACCCTTGACGATGTGGCGGGCGGGATGCTCCGACCCCATCTGTTTTGCAAACCGATAGCCAAACGTCCTCACGACCGCGCCGCACTCTTGAATGTGGCTCTTGCGGCCCATCCGAAAGTGATGTTCGGTTCCGATTCTGCACCTCACCCTAAACACACAAAGGAGTCCTGCGGATGCGGAGCCGGCGTGTTTACCGCACCGATTGCTTTGCAGCTGCTGTGTGAGATTTTTGAAGCACACGATAAACTGGATAATCTTCAAGCGTTTGTGAGCGATAACGCTCAACGTATTTATGGGATTTGTGCCGAATACAAAGAAGTCGTTTTGGAAAAACGTGATTTTCATGTCCCTGAATTGTACGGCAGTGTCGTGCCGATGCGGGCGGGAGAAATTTTAACATGGTCCATTGAGCGTGTCGACTAAAATCTTGCTTCTGGAAGACGATTTGCTGTTCGGCGAATCGATTATGGACGTATTGGAAGAGGAGGGATTTGACGTAGTGCTGTGCCGGAACGGACAGTCGGCGTTGGATGAGACCTTTAAAAACCATTTCGACCTCTATCTTCTCGATATCAATGTCCCCCTGATTGACGGACTCTCGCTCTTAAAAGAGCTCCGTCGTGCCGACGATACGACTCCAACCATTTATCTCACCTCTCATCAAGAGATTGAAACCCTCTCCAAAGCATTTGAAATCGGTGCAGACGATTATCTCAAAAAACCGTTTGATACGAATGAACTGCTTATCCGAATTCAGGCGCTATTGCGACGCAGTAAAGGGAAAAATCGCTGTTGTGTAGGAGAACTTTGTCTTGATGAACGGCATAAATGTATTTTACTGGGGGGAAAAGAGATCCCTTTTTCCCTCAAAGAGTATCAGCTTATGGCCCTTTTTATCCGTAATGCCGGAGAGATTGTTACCAAGGAGATGATTATGGATACGTTATGGAACCCTTCGGAGATGATTAGCGACGGGGCGATTCGTGTTTACATTAATCGTCTTAAACAGGAGATCGGATCGGATCTGATCGTTAACATTCGCGGTGTAGGATATCGCCTTGTTTCGTAGTGTTACCATTGCCCTGGCCTCACTTTATGTGACGACAACGGCTATTTTGATTTTCGGAATCTATTACGTCCATGACGTATTAGGGGTAAATCAGTGGGGGGTTATCGCATTTGTCTCGTTGATTCTTACGCTGGTTGCGGGGAGCGTGTTGGCTAACATTGCGATTGCCCCGCTAAAAGAGCATTTTGAACATTTGGAGCGGTTTTCAAAAGAGACGCTCCATGAATTGAATCTACCGATCAATACGATTAGCGCCAATGTACAAATGCTTCGGAAAACGCATACCGATGAGAAAAGCCTTCGGCGGCTGGAGAGGATTGAGACGGCTTCGGAGATGCTTCAAGAACGGTATAATGAGCTCGATTATTTAATCAAAAAGCAGACGGAGCGCGAAAAAATCGACTCTTTTGATGTGGGGGAGTTGATTGATGAGCGGTTACGTTTCCTCCGTTCGCTTTATCCGTCGGTAACGTGGGAACTATCTTTGGAGCCGTGCACGGTAAAACTGGATCGGATCGGATTGGGAAAAGTGATTGACAACCTCATAGAAAACGGTGTGAAGTACTCTGCCAATTCCCCTGTGATCACCGTCCGAACGGGTGAGCACTATTTGAGTATTTGTGATCAGGGGATTGGAATGGACGAGATCACTTTGATGCGTATCTATGAACGGTATTATCAAAGCGATTCGACCATGGCGGGGTACGGTATCGGGCTGAGTCTTGTAAAACGTTACTGCGACCGTCACCATATACATTTGCACGTTGCTTCGCAAGTCGGGGCAGGGACGTGTATCAAACTTGAATTTAAAAAAGGAGAAATAGATGGAAAATAGTTGGCTTGGTTGGGCACATGATGCGGTGGATTACGGAATCATCGGAATCTTGGTACTTATGAGTGTCGTGTCTTTATGGCTGTTTATCGAACGCCTAATGGCGTATGGGGCAATACGTATTAGCGATTATGAGTCCAAAGAGGAACTTGAACTGGATTTGGGGAATAACGTTTCAACCATCGCTACAATCGGTTCAAATGCGCCGTACGTAGGACTTTTGGGGACGGTTTTAGGGATTATGATCACGTTTTATACACTCGGTGATGTGGGTGCCGTCGATCCGAAAAAAATTATGACGGGGTTGGCTTTGGCCCTGAAAGCAACCGCCATGGGACTGGTTGTGGCTATCCCGGCGATTGTTTTTTATAATATCCTTCTCCGTAAAATGGAGCGTATTTTGGCAATGTGGGAGATTAACGCTCACAAAAACCGAGGATAATCATCAGAGATACCGGTATAGATACGCTCTCGAAGCGAACTCAGCGGGAGCAGAAGAGGCGTCGTTGAGTGAAAATAGCTTCGTTTGCAGAGGTTTGGAATCCCAGGCGAAGGGGATGTCCCGCCGAACGATAGATCGGAAATCATTCCGATAGCATTTAAAAGGAGAAATTATGAGATTGAAGCGGATTGATACGATCAACGTTATCCCTTTTATCGATATTATGCTGGTTTTGCTGGTGATGGTGCTGACGACGGCAACGTTCATCAAAACGGGACTTATCCCGGTTGATTTGCCGGAGGCCAAAGGGGCAGCGGCTGAACATAAACCCAGCGAATTGAAGCTGACCATCAAAAAAGACGGTACCCTATGGATTGACGAGAAGAACGCCGTAACACTCGATCAGTTCGAACAACGGGTCACCGAAGGGGGAAAAGAGATGACGGTCGTATTGTACAGCGACAAAGAGGCGGCTTTTCAAAATTTTGTCGGGGTAATGGACGTTCTTAAGCGTCTCGGACACGAACAACTCTATATCGTCACGGACAAAAAGTAGCACGTATGCACCAACTAAGCAACTATGTTTACGCACGCGATGAGCTTTTGGGGTGGGATATTCCGACCAAAAGGTTTCCGAACCCCTATCACGATTTTCCGTACATGGTGATCGAAGGGGTGCTTAGCCCTTCGGAATGCCGTGCGATAACGGATGCGGCTTTGGAAGATCATGAAGCGGTCAAAGCCAAGCTTCGGGGAAAAGCACTTGATACTGCCATCCGAAAAACGGATATCCATACCCTCAGCCCTGAACATCTCGCCCTTTATCAACACCGTTTTGATGCGATTCGGGGTGAAATCGAAGCTTTTTTTGCCCTTTCGCTCAGCCGTGCGACGGACGTTCAGGTACTTGGGTATGAGAGCGGATCGTTTTATCTGAAACACAGTGACGATTCGAGTGAGCTTCGCAACCGAGAGGGAGAGACGGTAGGTTTTACCCCGGTAGCTCCGGAGCGAAAAGTGACGACGGTGTTATTTACCACCTCGTATACGCCTCATCCCACCGATAGAGATCATTTTAGCGGGGGAGAGCTCCTTTTTAACTACCTTTGCGATCACTTGGGAAATACGATTACCCTCCGTCCTGAGGCCGGGGATATGGTGGTATTTTTGAGCAACCCCTATTTTTCGCATGAAGTACTTCCCGTTAAAGAGGGGTTTAGACTTTCGCTGGTTCAATGGCATGATGCCCTTGGTTAACGTCCGATCGACTCTGTAGCCGTTTGGGTTAATCCCTGATCGGGAAGAGATTGGGTTATAATTTCGGATCACTTTATTAAGGAATCCGATGCGCTACTTTTACAGCTCGTTCGTGATCATGGCATTGGGCCTGATTGCCTCTTACTATCTTGGCGGACTTGCCGCTATTTACATTACCCTCTTGTTGATCATTTTGGAAATTTCATTGTCGTTTGATAATGCGGTGGTGAATGCCAAAGTGTTGGACACGTTAGAGCCCGTTTGGCAAAAACGGTTTATTTTCTTCGGTCTTCCGATTGCCGTTTTTGGGATGCGTTTGGTATTTCCCCTTGCGATTGTCGCCCTTGTTACGGGGATGGGGATGCTTGAGACATTGCAGGTAGCCATGGATGAACCAGAGCGGTACGAGAAGATCCTCAAATCCACGGAGTCTACGATTTTCGCCTTCGGAGGCGCTTTTTTGCTGATGGTTTTTTTGGATTTCTTTTTTCAGGAACATGATGTAAAATGGGTGACGTTTGTCGAAGGTTCCAAAATCGTCGAACGTTTTTCGGGAGTTGCCAACATTGAGTTGATTACCGCTATTATGGTCGGTATTATGCTGGGGCATTTGACACAGGATTTCGGGGTCGTTCTCGCATTTATGTACGGGGTCTTGCTGCATTCGCTTTTGGGGATGCTGGACCATTTCCTCTCGTCAGATACCGTTAAAAGCGGTCTGGCCGGTTTTATTTATCTGGAAGTTTTGGATGCGAGTTTCAGCTTCGACGGTGTGATCGGGGCGTTTGCACTCACCAGCAATATTTTTATCATTATGATCGGTTTGGGGGTAGGTGCGATGTTCGTCCGGAGCCTTACACTCTATTTCGTCGAACACAAAACACTCTCGGAATTTCGTTATCTTGAACACGGTGCCCATTATGCGATCGGTATTTTGGCTTTGATTATGCTGATGAAAATTACGGTACACGTTAGTGAAATGGTTACGGGAACTATCGGTATCGGATTGATCACGATAGCCTTTTTGCACTCGATTTGGGAAAACAGACGTCTTAGCCGTCTCCCGTAACGGAATACTTATTTGGGAAAAAATTACACAATTACTGTTTAAATTCAATTGATAGGGTGACAATTAGCGTATATCGACGCTAAACGATATAGAATAGACAAATATAATAAAATTTTGATAATTTCGTTATTCTTATGAAGGTGAAATGGGAGAAGGATTTTAACAATGGAAATTATTCAAACATCAAAACGGATAGTTTCTTTTTTATTAATTCTGATCAGTTTCATTACCGCTATCTTTTTGTACATGGGACATCTGCAATACACTTGGGTATTGGAGACGATCGTCAAAGAAGAGCGGGAGATCGCGGGAAAAATTTATACCAACACCTTCAAATTGGTTACGGAACACTATGAGTCCGTTGCCAACAGCCTTTTGCTCAACGATGAAGTGGTCGACGCTTTTGAAAAAAGAGATCGTGAAAAGCTCTTCTCCATTGTAGGGCCGATTTATAAAAATCTTTCCAAACAAAATCCTTACCTTAAAATCATGCATTTTCATACCCCTGAGAGCATCAGTTTTCTCAGAGTCCATCAACCCGATAAATTCGGCGATGATTTGAGCGGTTTTCGACATATCATTAACAACGTCAATGCCCAAAAAATCAAACAGATCGGGCTGGAAGTAGGGCGATACGGGATCAACTACCGAGTCGCACTGCCGGTTTCGAATGCTAATGGAGAGCATATCGGCTCTTTTGAATTCGGGATCGATCTTGATTATATTTTCAATCTATTGCATGATGATTACGGTTTGGAGAGTATCCTCTTTTTAAATAAAGAGGTGTTCAAAATCATCCACAAAAATAACAATAAGATGAAATATAAATCCTTCTCGGACAGATATTACGTATTGGAACCTGAAGACAACTCTATCAGCAATATTTTGACTCCGGAAGATTTGTCCAAGAACTATACGTTTATCAATTATAACGGTTCTGAAAACCTTGTATTTGCCGTTACGGATATGAAAAGTATTACCGGTGAAGAGATCGGAAAAATCGTTTTCGTTAAAAATATGGAGGTCTATGCTTCCAAAATTGCTATTTTACGTAACGTATCGATTGCATTGGGGATCATTCTCATAGCGTTTTCTTTTTATTTTTTACGGAAAATATTTTATCGTTACGCGCATGCGCTTGGCAATTATCAAAGCCAATTGGAAATTAAAAACCGAACCCTCTCCAAATTAAGCAATCTGGATCACCTCACCAAAATATACAACCGACGCTGTACCGAAAGGGCGCTAAGCAAGGAACTAAGCCGTGCCAAACGGTACGAAAAACCGCTTTCTATTCTGATACTGGATGTGGATAATTTTAAAAATATTAATGATACCTACGGCCATAATGCCGGTGACAAGGTGTTGAAAAATATCGCCAAAATTATTTCCGAAATGGTACGCGAATCGGATCACTTCGGCCGCTGGGGCGGTGAAGAATTCTGTCTGATTACCCCTGAAACACCGATTGAGAACGCGGCAATTTTGGCGGAGCAAATTCGAAAAGAGCTTGAAACTTTCGATTTTCACGAACCGCATAAGGTGACCTGCAGTATCGGAGTGGCCCAATGCGATCCGCAAGAAAAGAGCGAACGGTTGGTGGCCCGTGCCGATCAGGCATTGTATCGTGCGAAAACGAGCGGGAAAAATTGCGTCGTTTTGTATGAAGAGGAATAGAGGGTTCTTCACCGTAAAACGGGATGTATGATGCGTTTGATAGGAGGGAGTACGCTGAATTCTCTGTAGATGGTATTGAGTACGGATTGCAGGCGAAATGCGTATGGAGGGTAAACGATTTTTTCTGGGGATTCGGCTTCGATATAACGAAGCCTCGGTTGAAGACCTAAAAATGCCCTAAAAGGGCATTGGTTAGGGACTTTTTACATCATTCCCGGCATTCCGCCCATTCCGCCGCCCATATCCGGCATAGCAGGTTTGTCTTCTTTGATTTCGTGGATGGTTGCTTCGGTTGTCAGAAGCATACTGGAAACCGAAGTTGCATTGGTTAATGCGACACGCTCCACTTTGAGAGGATCGATGATCCCCGCTTCGTACATATCGACGTATTCGCCGGTAGCGGCGTTGAAACCGACATTTTCATTCGTCGCCGTTGCAATCGTATTGACAACGACACCCGCATCGTATCCGGCATTTTCGGCAATTTGTTTGACCGGTGCTTTAATAGCGCGGAGGATGATCTCCCATCCGATTTTTTGATCGCCGCTAAGGTCGTGTTTCACTTTTGCCGCCGCACGGATCAATGCCGCACCGCCTCCGATAACGATCCCCTCTTCAACAGCCGCTTTGGTTGCTGAGAGTGCATCGTCTACACGGTCTTTTTTCTCTTTCATTTCAGTTTCGGTAGCCGCTCCGACTTTGATAACGGCAACACCGCCGGCAAGTTTTGCCAAACGCTCTTGAAGTTTTTCTTTGTCGTATTCGCTGGTGGTACTTTCGATTTGGGTGCGGATCTCTTTGACACGCATGTCGACCATTGCTTTATCGCCCGCACCGTCTACGATCGTCGTGTTATCTTTGCTGATAACGACACGCGCCGCTTGACCGAGATCCGCTACGGTTGCACTGTCGAGGGTACGCCCGATCTCTTCGCTGATCACTTGGGCACGGGTAAGAACCGCGATATCTTGGAGCATCGCTTTACGGCGATCACCGAATCCCGGAGCTTTTACGGCCGTGATATTAAGGACGCCGCGAAGTTTGTTCACAACCAGCGTTGCCAACGCTTCACCCTCTACATCTTCTGCGATGATAAGAAGGGGGCGTGAGCTTTTTTGCACTTGCTCAAGAACCGGGAGAAGGTCTTTGAGATTTGAGATTTTTTGATCGAAAAGGAGGATAAACGGATGATCCAACTCAACGGTCATTTTTTCCGAGTTGTTGATGAAATACGGGCTGAGGTAACCGCGGTCAAACTGCATCCCCTCGACAACATCGAGTTCGTCGTTGATCCCTTTGGCTTCTTCTACCGTGATAACACCGTCACGGCCTACTTTGTCCATCGCTTCGGCGATCATGGCACCGATACGCTCATCCGAGTTTGCAGAGATGGTTGCCACTTGCGCGATCTCTTTTTTATCGTTGATGATGCGTGACGCCGCTTTAAGCTCTGCCAAAATCGCTTCGGTTGCTTTGTCCATACCCCGTTTTACTTCGATAGGATTTGCTCCCGCTGTAATGTTGCGAAGACCCTCTTTGAAAATTGCGTTGGCCAGGATGGTTGCCGTAGTGGTACCGTCACCCGCTTCGTCCGCTGTGTTGGAAGCGACCTCTTTAACCAGTTGTGCCCCCATATTTTCCAAAGCGTCTTTGAGCTCTACCTCTTTTGCAACGGATACACCGTCTTTGGTGATGAGCGGTGCGCCGTAGCTGCGTTGAATGAGGACGTTACGTCCGCGCGGTCCCATGGTAACTTTGACCGCATCGGTAAGTTTTTGTACCCCAGCGGCTAACTTGTTGCGTGCATCATCTGAAAAATGGATCTCTTTTGCCATTGCCTATTCCTTTAATAAAATCTAGATTATTTAATAATTCCGAGCAAATCGTCGGTCTCGATGACCAAATACGCTTTACCATCAAGAGTGAGTTCATTTCCGGCATATTTGCCGAATACGACGGTATCTCCTGCTGAAACGTTTTCTACCTCGTTACTTACGGCAACGACAGTACCTTGAGAAGGTTTTTCTTTTGCGTTGTCGGGGATGATGATTCCCGAAGCCGTTTTGGTTGCCTCTTCGAGACGTTGAACCAATACTCTTTTTCCAAGCGGTTGAAAGTTCATAGCATTACCTTTTATGTTGAGATTTTTTGTGTGGGGGATTGTACATGAGTTTGGGTAAAAAGTCAATACTCTTAGTCTATTTGACTCAACAACAATGAGTTTAATCGAAGCTATAAAAGTGAGCCTAATTTTTTTCTTTATTTTTCTCCATCATTAAAGCTTCTAATAAGCTTTTTGCCATTATAATTCCGGTCTTCCCAAAGATGGCTGGGTAGCTCAGCTGGTTAGAGCGCTGGTCTCATAAGCCGGAGGTCGGGGGTTCGAGTCCCCCCCCCGCCACCATCTTACAAATCACCCATAATTACTTTTTCATTCCAAAAACTTTTCTAACTCATGAAATGCTTGCAGTATTTTACTTTAGCCGAATTATCAAAACTGATCACTAAATATCTAAATCCTAACCCTCTTCCTAATATTCCATCGACTTTCTAACCGATAAAGCCGCGACCGGCAACGCCGAAGCGATCAAAGCTCTGCGCCGCAAAGTGGACAACGATCCGAACGTCAACGCATTGATCCTCAAAGAGGGAGAACGCGAAAGCGAATATTCCCGACTTCTTCCCGGACAAAAACCGCACGTCTCCAAAAACGGATCGATCTTCTACAAAGTAGACGGCGGCAAGATTATCGATGCCGGACGATCGTTGAAACTCGTCTATGAGAAAAGCGAAACGGCACTAAGAGAGTTTATGGACTTGGCCAAGATTAAATTTGGCACCATGAGCGCACTCGTCGTTCAGGGAAGTGAGGAATTCAAGAACCGGGTGTGTGAGCTGAACCGGTCAATGAAGTTGGGGTTGAAAATTGATAACAAAGGTCTAGTAAATGACAAGAATCGAGCGATTGAGCGGAACCAGTCAGAGAAAGGTGGGATGAACTTGTAATGAAAAATACGTAATTGGCCTCATTGCTCTATAATTGAATATGAAAAAGTTGGATTGATACTTTTGATATACGATAAACGTTTTTTAGTGATGTCGGCAATATAATTAAATCCCATTTTTTTTGCCAAATGTTCATTTGAAATTTTTTCATTTTGTTCAATCAAGATAGTTTTTCTGTGCCCATTGTCGAGTTGATTTAGATTGTTTGTGGCGTGAGCAGTTGTCCCCGTACCAGCAAAAAAGTCTATTATAAGCGAGTCTTTTTCAGAAAGAGAGTAGATTAAGTCTTCTAAAAGGCCAAGGGGTTTCGGAGTTTCAAAAATTTTTTCTCCAAAAATAGTTTTGATTTCTTTGGTGGCACGTTCAGTTAGATAACGGTTATCATCCCATAAACTTCGAATTTTGATTTTTTTATTGTGTGAATAATAGTTCTTGACATAAATAGTGCCATTCTCACTTGCAAAGAGTTTCCAAGAGTCCTTTGAAGCTTTATCCTTGCCCCATAACCATCTTCGATCTATGCCATGGCTGTCTACAGGTAAGGCTATTTTGCAATGATGGTTTTGCTGTTCTGTATAGACAGCTCCGTTTTGATCATAATACAAAGGATAATACATATTTGGGCGATCTTCTTTTTTGCTGGCGTCTCCTTTTTTTCTGAACAAGCCATCAATTTTATAGATACCATGTTGGTCTTCTTTAGTGTATGTGCTTGTATCATCTAAATGGCCTGAAATATTGGCTGAATTTGTTTTACCGTATAAAATGACGTATTCGTGATTAACAGCTATATTTTTTTTACCACCTTTTCCATTTTTACTTCGTGACACTACAAGATTTCCTATAAAGTTTTCTTCACCAAAAATATTGTCAAGTAAAATTCTTAGATAAGGTTGTTCATAATCATCAATACTCACAGCAATAATGCCTATATCTTTTAGTAGTTGCTTTGCAAGTATTAATCTTGGAAGCATGAACTCCATCCATGAAGAGTGTGTCCCAAAACAGCTTGTTTTTTTAGATGTTCGCGAATCGTTGTAGATAAATTTATTTTTAGTATTATATGGTGGATCAATGTAGCATAGATCAATCTTGGACTCATAAGTATCTAATAATTGATACAACAAGATTAAATTATCTCCACAATAAAGTTGACAATCATCGTTTTTGATTGGTTTGCTTGCAGTCTTTGATTTTTCAGTTGGAAAAACACCCTGAATATTGAGTAAGGTCGCAAGTTGACGAATTTCGTTAAGAATATAATTAGGCATAGTGAATATTATAAAATCATCCTATTGTCCAGTAGCCTTTGTCTAATAGCCACTGAATATCATCTAATACTTGAGAACTGCGATCCCATTCCTCTTGTAGTGAAACTGTATCTGCACAAAGTTGCTTTATTAAAATATTTTGCTTAATGCCATAATTATTGCCATATCCGGGAATTAGTATGTTCCCTCTTACTTGATCCATTTCTAATGGGCTGCCATAAACAGCAACGCCGTCAAGAAGTAGATATCGTCTTGCAATTTCACGCCGTTCACCCGCGATAATGAGATATTCATTGTCTCTCTCGAGCATCCGGTGTTCTAGTGCAAGGTCTATTGCCGTACTTATTTCACTATGTGCATAATCTCGCGAAAGATGCTCATATACACCATCAAGATGATTACCCTTTAATAGGATGGCGTGTTCAATTTCAAGTAAAGTTAAAAATTGAATCTCTTGCAATTCTCGTCTTAATTTAATAGGAGCGGTTCGCAATTGAAAAAATCCCTTGGTAGTTGGAAAGTTTAGTAGATGCTTTAAATCTCCGTTCAATGATGAAAAATAACCTGCACCATCAACAAACTCTAAGAAATGGGCATTAGGATATTTACGTAAAGTTACATTTCGTGCTGATTCTGTTTGATCGATATTTTTGTGTGACACACTGCCAGCATCTCCAGCATAAAATTGGCATTGTATTAATAAGCGATCCGCATTATTTCTTCCTCGACTTTTGTATGGTAAAACAAAATCATAAGCTCGAGTTTTTGTAATTTTTACTTCTTCTGATGAGAGACCTTCTTCGTCAATTAAATCTTTAATCAAAATATCTTTTGAATTAAAATCAGCATCAATTTTCATTCCCCATTCTTCCATCATGTTTCTCAACATGTTTTCAGGAATATGACCTCCTGAAGAAGTTACGGAGCCTTTGATTTTAAAAGTTACAAGAGCATTAATTAGATTGTGCCCATGATTTTCTCTTTGTAATTCATAATAACTTCTACCAGTATAAAATAGTTGTTCAATATAAGACTGCTTGGACAAAATTATTGAAAGATAGGCAGTTAATATTTCTTGTTGTCTTTCGCTAAAATCTTTTAAATTTGCAATTTTCTTGGCGATTGTATCGGACTTTAATACTCGTGGGATTTCTTCTTTGACTAGCGTTTGTCTTTCACCCGCATTTTTGTTTTTATACCAATGTGCCCATTTGAGTTGATTCCGAAGATATACAGGAAATTGACATTTGATATTATTGTCTGATTTTCCAGTAGTCAAAAATAAGAGTGAAAAAATATCTTCAAAAAAAGTTTGGATTTCATCAGTTGACATAGTTTCATTACATAAATTGATTAAACCATGTGCTAAATTTGAAGGTCTGCAATTATTCAGGTCGGCAAAATTGTTTGTTGCTGATTCAATGGTTCTTAATGCACGTTCAATTTTGATAACTTCTTCCCTAAAAGTATTCGTATCATCAATGTCTTGCATCGAAGGAGTAATCCAAAAGTCAAATTCATCAAGTCTTGCTTGGGAAGAATAAGTATATCCGGGTAGCTTCATACAATATTACTCCTGCCGAAATATGTTGATTGTTAATAGAAAAAATAATTTTATAATGGCAATCTTTATTTGTATGATTATACAAGAACAAAGCTAATTAGGTGCATGGAAAGGAGTTGGACACTTTTAATATGAATTTTTTTTGCAAACAAAAAAAGGGGACAGGCTACTTATTGACTCAAAGGCAACCGTTTCTATCTATGTGTGATATATTTAGAAATAAAACAGTATCAAAAATGATACTAGAAGAAACCATCATGTTTAAATCATTGATCCTTTCCGAACTCAAAAAACAAAAAGAGGCTCTATCGATTCCGTATGAGGCTATCGCTTCACGCGCAGGATTGGGGATTGCTACGGTGAAACGGGCATTTTCTGGGCATGATATATCTCTCGATACTCTGGATAAAATAGCCGTTGCTTTGGGATGTGAAATCGCTATCAAGCCGAAACAATCGCCAAAAGCACTCTATCAGGCTCAAATCGAGAAAAAAGCGCAGGAGATCGTCAATCGTGTAATCCATACTTCCGCACTGGAAAATCAAGTACCAAGTGATGAAGCGATGAAGAAGATGCTTGCTCAAGCAAAATAAATGATTTCACAAATGCCGAAATCACAAGTCTGGGCATGATTATATTCGAGGTCATCGGAAGTAGGCCGCACAATCTAAAAAGTGCTATAATTTTCATAGTGAAATATTTAAAAAAGGGGTAACAATGACAATGACCATTACAGTCAAAGATAGCTTTGCCGATCAAGTCATGGCGTTTTTGAAAACGCTACCCAAAGATGCCGTAGAAGTTGAGTCATCACGTCCATGGTATGCTAATGAAGTTAAACACCGTGTAGAAGAGTATAAAAGCGGGAAGATGGAAACGTATCCAGTCGATCAAGATTTTTGGGACAGAATGGATAAGCGGATCGATGGGACGGATAGCCATTGAGGATTAGACGGAGCGGCCGTTTTGAACATGAGTTAGGTGAGATCGTCGATTATATCGCCAAAGATAAAAAAAGTGCTGCCAAAGCATTTAATCGCAGTTTACAATTTGCTATTGAATCATTAGCCGATCATCCGAATAAAGGGCGGCCAAATGATGATGGCTATCGCGAGTTAGTCCATAAAGGTTACACAATTCCTTATTTGGTGGATGATGAAAATATTGTTATTTTGGGTATTTTCAATCAGAACGAGTGGAAGCATAAATAAGCGATAAAATACCCTATAAACAATAGTTTTTAGGGGTACTTTTAGGGGTATTGTTTTTTATAAATTCGAATAAATTCCTAAAATAAGTTAATATTGCTAGTCCCCCCCGCCACCATCTTACAATAATCCCTTTTTTCATCAATTAAATTTGTCTTATCCGCTTTCATGTGACCACATCATAATTCCCATGTATTATGGTGTATTTCAACTCTATTTGCCGATCCGATATCCAATTTTTACCCTTACCGTTAGGTTTTAGTAAACCCTGCTGAGAAGGGCAAATTAGAAAGTCCGGTCCCATACTCTTTTTAATAATTGTGTGCTACACTGAAAGACGTTAAAAAACAATCGGTAAGATATTCGGACACGGTATGATAACAACCTCCATTTCTGAGCGACTCAAACTCCTTATCTCCCTTTCACTGCTCGTCACTGTCGTGTTTGCGATTGTCATCGGATATTATCTTTTTGGTCAGCTCCATCAGGCTGAAAAGCTGCAACGGCAGAGTCTTGCCATACAAAAAACAGCCGCTATTATTCATAACCTCCAAAAAGAGCGTGGACTGAGCAGCGGTTTTGTGGGGAGCCGCGGAGCCGTTTTTGGGAGCGAAGTCCTCAATCAACGGGTTAATACCAGCCATGCCCTATCACATGCCGGGGTTGTGGAACACTCGTATAATTCCTATAACAAAACGTTTCATACCAAGCTTACCGCTCTGCGTCACAAAGTAGATGCCCTCTCAACCCCCGCTATCGATGCCTTTGATACCTATACCGATCTTATCAGCGGTATGCGTTCGGATTATCTGGGGCAGGTGATTACGGTTTCTCATTTTCAGATGCGCAACCAATTACAGGCGTATACGAATCTGATGGCGATGAAAGAGGCGATGGGGCAGATGCGCGGGGCGATGGCGGCCGTGACGTCCAGACATGCCATCGATCATCAGCTCTATTTGCGTATCGCCCATGCAAAAGCCGAATTTGATATTGCCGAGGGGCGTTTTTTGGTAATGGCCAATCCCAAAGAGCAAGAGCATTACGCCATGATCAAAACGTATGCCGAATTTGCTTTGATGTTTCAGACCATCGACGCCTTTCTTGCCCATCCCAATCCGCAAGAGCTGAGTGAACCGCATGCCTGGTTTGTTATGGCAACCGAGGCGATTGATAATGTCTACGGGATTGAAAACGGGTATTTTATTAGGTTTAACACCATCGTTGAGGAGGAGCTTTCAACGGCGCGGATGGGGTTGATATACGGTATCGTGATATTTGCCTTGATGATTGCGTCCATTTTGCTGCTGGGGGAAAAATTGCGGGGAGTATCGAAAAAAATATCACACTTTTGGATGAATACAAAAATGCCGTCGACCGAAGCAGCATTGTCTCCAAAACGACGCTCAACGGTATCATCACCTACGTCAACGAACCGTTTTGCGACATTTCAGGATACACGACGGAGGAGTTGATCGGAAAATCGCACAGTATTGTCCGTCATCCCGATATGTCTTCGGAGGTGTTTCGGGAGATGTGGAAGACGATCCTCAACAAGCTTCCGTGGACCGGGATTGTCAAAAACCGTAAAAAAGACGGTTCGCCCTATTGGGTCAAGGTGACGATCAACCCGATTTTGGATCATAACGACGAGATTGAAGAGTTTATCGCTATCCGTAACGACATTACCGAAACGATTCTTTTGCATGAGGAACTGGGGAAAACCCAGCAGGATATGATTATTCGAATCGGGGAGGTCGGTGAAACCCGAAGCCGGGAAACGGGTCACCATGTACGGCGCGTAGCGGAGTATTCCCGAATTTTGGCAACCCGGTATGGGCTAAGCGAAGAGGAGATCCGCAATCTGACCAATGCCAGTCCGATGCACGATATCGGAAAAATCGGCATCCCGGATTCGATTTTGCAAAAAGTGGGACCTCTGGACGATGCCGAATGGGAAGTCATGCGTACCCACAGCGAAACGGGTTACCGGTTTTTTAAAGATTCCGATTCCCCGTTGTTGAAAGCCGCCGCCATCATCACGTATGAACACCATGAAAAATGGGATGGGTCGGGATATCCGCGCGGGCTGAAAGGGGAGGCTATCCATATTTTCGGCCGTATTACGGCATTAGCCGATGTTTTCGATGCGCTGGGAAGCGACCGATGCTATAAGAAAGCGTGGGAGAATGAACGGATATTTGAGCTGTTCCGCCAAGAACGGGGAAAACATTTCGACCCGATTTTGGTCGATCTGTTTTTCAAACACCTCGACGAATTTCTCGCTATTCAGTCCTATTATACGGAAACCGGGAATGAAAGAGGTCCGACCTCTGCTGATGCGTAAGGTTTCCTCTATCGCTTAAGCGATAGCCCCCCCTTTTAAAATAAACTCTACCGCCTGCCGGGTAGAACGGAAGGTTTTGACTTCACCGATCGAAAGGTCCAGATGGGTCATCGCTTTGGCGATATTTTTGCTGATTCCGGTCAGATAGGCTTGTGATCCCATCATCGAAATGGCACTGTAGAGTTTTCGAAGCTGGTTGGCCACTTCGGTATTGACATCAAAGATGGCGTTAATATCGATAATGACGTGTTCCGATTCAAGCCGCTCCAGAGTTCCGAGGATTTTGTCAATGACTTGGATGACCCGATTGGAATCGAGCGTTCCGACGATCGAGACCAGCAATATCCCTTTCCAGATTTCGCTTATCGGAGCTTCCCGCTCAGAGAGTTCTGCCGCCGAAGCTTGCTGGATACGGTTGTTTTCCTGCAAAACGTTAAAGATCAGACGGGAGGTCAGGGATTCGAAAAAGGCGGTCATTTTGGCGGCGATATCAAAATGGAACACCCCTTTGGTATCCAATGCTTTAAACAACGGGAATTTGAGGTAGCAGGTATATACCGAATTCCGAAAGTTATAGAAGCGCTCATCTCCCCGTATTTCGGCCACTTTTTTCAGGAAATTGGTCAGTGCCACCGCTTCATCGCTCATGGGATCGAGATCGCTTTGCAAACACTCCTCGAAAAAACTCAGAAAATCGGCATAATAACGCATTTCGCTTTCGCGCTCTTCGGGTGAAAAATATTCAATCCACCCCTGAATAAGGGTATTTCGTTCTTGTCGAACAATGTCTACTAACGGATTTAAGAGTTCATTCATGCCATTTCCTTGTTTTTGATGTAAATAATCGACGCATCATCGGAGAGTGATCCGCAAAAGTAAAGCGCGGCGCACATTGCCGCATTGGTCTGACTTTCAAATATTGTAGCACTTACGTTTTCAAAACATCCTTTAAGAACACCGTCGCTGGTGATCACCAAGGGGATTGGCGAAGAGAGTTGAAAACGGGTGTGGGTCGTTTTGCCGTAATGGGCCCCGAGACTCCCTGAACGGAGGGAATGCGGATGGAAATGTTCATCACAGGGTTCCCAGATAGTCAGGTTTCCGACCCCGGCGAGAATCAGTTCCGAAGTTTCGAGCGCCCCAACGACTAAATCACAGCTTCGGGCGTTTTGTTCCAGCAGATAACGGTGGAGCGATTTGTAGAAATCATCGATGGTCAGGATGGAGTGGCAGTGGCGTTTGAAATAATCACTGATGAGATTCGCCGCCGCCGCCGCTTTCATTCCGTGACCCGACGCATCTCCGAAAGCGAAGAGTCTCCCCTTCTGAAGGGCGAAATCACCGTTATAGTTGTCATCAAACGGAATAGAGAGCCAGTCGATTTGTTCGTATTGAGTGATTTTGCCAAAAAAAACCACGGTTCCGCGAAAGGGATTTTTTTCGGTAGAGACAATTTCCAGGCAATAGCCGTCTATCGAATTCAGAGAACTCAGACCGATCCCTAATGAGGACTCCTCAAAAGTCGAATACCCCTTTTGCAGAGCAAGTTCGGTATTCCCGATCCCTTTTCCGCGGTCGCAGGCCGCTAAAGCCAGAAATCCCCCTTTTTCCAAAAGCCACAGTTCCCCGGTACTTTGAGAGTGTTTGAGAATATTGCTTCCCAGCTCCATGGCGGCAAAGATGTAGAGTTCCCGTTCATGGGAATCGGAAAAATAGTGGCTGATCTCAATTTTGGCATAGATGATATCGCTTTTGCTGGTAACCAAAAAACGGCGGAGACGTTTCACAGCAGATATCCCCATTCAAGGGTATTGGTCTGATCGGCACGGTAATTACTGATAATCATTTCGTGTTTGATCTCTACACCGGTTTCGGTTTGAATTTTTTTGAGGAGCGTCTCGGTTTTGAATTCGAAGAAATCAATAGCATCTCCAAAATAGAGGAGAAAAAAACGGTCCGCCATGGTTCTGCAGGCTCGGATATCGCCGTCTTTGACCTCCATCAGTTCGCTTGAGGGGGAAAAATCCTGCAGCAGTGTACCAATCTGAACCAGCAGCTTGTCTCCGTGCGAGAGGCCGTATCGGCTGTTGATCTCTTTGAACCCTTTGATGTCGAATTTCAGCAAAGAGATGCGCAGCCCTTTGGCACTCGCTTTTTTGATAAAGACCAAAAGGGCGTTGCGGTTAAAAAGGGAGGTGAGCGGATCTTTGTAAAAAAAAGTGTTTCGGGCTATTTCAAGATTGGGGAGATAGATTCTTTCGGACTCTTCGACTGCCGTATATAAATGAACATTGGCCAGAAAGGTTTCGGTCAATGCCGGATCCGTATGCCCCTCGCTCGCCATTTTTTTCATCAGCTCCACCGCTTTTTCGGGACTCATCCCGTCGCGGTAAACACGATTGCTCGTCAATGCGTCATAAATATCGGCAATGGCTAAAATACGGGCGCCCAAAGGGATCTCTTCACCGGAGAGTCCATCCGGATATCCTGTGCCGTCGATCCTTTCGTGATGATGCCGGACGAGCGGGATCAAATGGCGCCACGTATCCATCCGATCGATAATAATACCCGAGAGGGTACTGTGCTGTTGAATCATGGCGTATTCTGCTGAGGTCAAACGTTCGGGTTTGAGCAAAACAGCATCCGGAATACCGATTTTTCCTAAATCGTGAACCAAACCTCCAAAATAGATATCTCTGACCTCCTGTTCGGAAAGTCCCAGCGTCATGGCAAGTTGGGCGGCCAGGTGGGCAACCCGTTTGGAATGCCCTTTGGTATAGGCGTCGCGCAGTTCAATGGTAGAAACCAAAGCATCAACGATTTGTGCTTCTTTACTGTCATCTTTAATATCGCCCATTGATTATGTATCCATTGTTGAATTTCAAGTACCGAAACTATTATTGATTATGAAATAAATGTACTCCTAAAACTCTTTGAAAGATATAAAAAGTAAAGAGGCCCATGATGGAATTTCATCCGATAAATCCTATGCGTTATAATGGCGGTTACAATTTACCGAAAAAGATAGTTTATGAGCACTCCCGAACCAACTGTAATCCGAGCCCAAACGTTTACTCCGATGTACTCCCAAACCGAAGACCGTATCCGACTGGTGATCAATTACGCCGATTACGCCAATCGGGTCGATTTGTGGTTGACACGGGCGTTTTTACTGAAACTGATCCCCAGTATCGACGATTGTCTCGATGGGTATGAAACAACCGCCCCCAGCTCCGAAGTGCAAAAACAGACCGATAAAACAGCACAGACCCAAACCGATGCCCCGACGCTTACGATGACGGAAAAACAGGGATATCTCGTTCATGCCGTCGATATTACCCACCACAAAGAGAGTCAGCAGTTCAGCCTCTTGTTTAAAACCGAGCAGCCGCAGGTACGTGCCACCCTCACCGCACCGCTGTTGCGGACGGTTTTGAAATCGATCTTTGCGGCAATACCGAAGATTGAGTGGGGAATATCTCCGCAATGGATACGCTAAAGTAGCTTTTTGAGTTTATAATAGCCGAATCGATTAGACAACAAAGGGGAGTCAATGCGGATCGTTATTGTCGGAGGCGGGATTGCCGCTGTGTATATTGCCAATACGCTCATGGCGCAGGATAGCAGATCGGATGTTGTGATTGTTTCGGATGAAGAGCACCCTCCGTATGACCGGATTCATCTGTGTAAATTAGTAGAAGATTGCAAGTGTGTCGACTCTATTGAACTCGAACTGCATCCTGCCGTTCGGCTGGAACTGAACCAAAAAATCATTTCGCTTGATCCTGACGCCAAACGGGTATTCAGCGAGCATGCCGCATTTCATTACGACAAACTGATCATTGCTACCGGTTCGGTTCCCAAAACTCTTTTTAATATTTCCGAAATTGAAAATGCCGCGACCTTCCGTTCGCAGAAAGATTGCGAAGCGATTGCGCAGGGGATTGTCGGGAAAAACGTCGTTATCGTCGGGGCAGGACCGATCGCACTGGAACTTCTCGATACGCTGGTACGCAGTAAGGACCCTAAAACCCTAACGCTGTTGGTCCGTAAAAACTACCTTTATTCCGAGGTGATCAGCCGTGAAGGGCTGGAATTGATACGGGGAATTTTTGAAACGGATCCCCGCGTACGTATCCGTTTTAACGACCAGATTGTGGATAAAGAGGTTCGCGGCCATACCCTTACGAAAATTTTGACCAAGCAAGGGGAGATAATCGAGGACCCTTTTATTGTTTTCGGCGTGGGGATCGATCCGAATATCCCTTTTGCCCGTGAAACGCTCGAATGCGATAAGGGAATTTTGGTCAATGAGCGGATGCAGACCTCCATCGAGGATATTTACTGCGTCGGCGAAGCGGCACAGCTTCGCAAGGGGGGATTTATCGCCGGGCGGGTCAAAGAGTGTACGCTTCAAGCCGATATCGCAATCGCCAATCTCCTCGGAGACGGAGAGAAAACCTTTCAAGAAGAGGTCTCTATCGACGGACTCAAAGTGGGCTCTTTTTTATTCGCTGATGTTACGGCGACCGATTTTAACCCAAAAGATGGCGAGAACGAAACGATTCTGATCGCCCACGGGGATCGGATTGATCAGTACATTGTCAACCATGACCGGCTGAAACGGTTTATCGGGATCAATACCAATATCGATCTTTTGGCGCTGAAACGGCTTATGGCAACCGATTCTCCGATCGATGCGGCGTATCTGTATTCCAACCGTCTGATGTCGGAATATGGGCGTTTGGTCTGCAGCTGCGAAGGGGTGCATGAACAGGAGCTGGTCGATATCATCAAAGAGAATGCGGTAACGTCATTCGGCGAACTGAAAGAACACTCCAGTGCGGGACGTACCTGCGGACGGTGCAAACAGGATATATGCGCCATCATCAGTGCCACCCCTGTCGATCCCGAAGAGGCGGCGCGGCTCAAACAAGAGCGAAAAGCGGCGGCCGAAGCGGCAGAACTGGCCAAAGTGCGTGCACGTATCGATAAATACAATGCCCTGCACCCTGCCAACCAGCTCAGCGGTGAAAATCTTGATGAAGCGCTCAAATCGTTCGAGATGAGCAAGGAGTATAACCGTTGGGTCTCGATGATCACCGCATCGATGCATTTGCATCCGAGCTATGAAGAGCCGGTCAAAGAGGCGGTAGTCCAGTTGAACAAGATCCCGATCATTTGGCTCGAACTCGCCGATTGTACGGGCAACTCGGAAGCCTTTATCAAAACATCCCACCCTAAAGTGGATGATTTGATCCTCAAATACATTTCGCTCGATTACCATGAACTGTTGATGGCGGGATCGGGAGACCAATCGGAATCGGCGCTGGAGAGTATCCTCCAAAACGATAGCGGAAAATATCTCCTGCTGGTCGAGGGGGCGGTCCCCCTTGGGCTGGACGGCAAATTTTTGCGGATCGGTCCGAAAGGGGAAACGGGGCTGGAGTTGCTCCGCCGGGTCGCAAAAAATGCCGCGGCGGTGATGTCGGTCGGTTCCTGTGCGTATGACGGCGGCGTCGTTGCCGCTCACCCCAATCCGACGGGTGCGGTAGGGGTCGCCGAAGCATTGGGGCGCGATGATATTATCAACCTCCCCGGATGTCCTACCAATCCGATCAATATCGTCGGAACGCTGCTGCACTATATTATGTTTGATGAATTTCCGAAGCTAGACAGCCATAACCGTCCCGAATGGGCGTACGGATTTCGGGTGCATGACAACTGTGAACGCCGAGGCCATTACGATGCGGATGAATTTGTGCTCGAATGGGGAGATGAGGGGGCGAAGAAGGGGTGGTGCCTTTTTCAAATGGGGTGTAAAGGGCCGTATGCCGATCTCAACTGCTCGCTGGTGAAATTCAATGAGGGGACGAGCTGGCCGGTTCAGGCAGGGCATGGATGTTTTGCCTGCGGACAGGGAAAAATAGCGTTTGACCTGTACGCCAATAACCGTAAATTACCGGAGGAAAATCATGAGTAATACCCAAAAAATTGTTATTGACCCGATTACCCGCATCGAGGGGCATTTACGGATTGAGGTTGAGATCGATGAAAACAATGTCGTGACCGAAGCATGGGCATCAGGGCAGCTTTTTCGGGGGATTGAGACGATTTTAAAAGGGCGTGATCCCCGGGACTCGGGGCTGATCGCTCAGCGCATCTGCGGAGTGTGTACGAATGTCCATTATCGCGCGTCGATCAGTGCCGTTGAGGATGCGTACGGAATAAAAATTCCTTCCAATGCTGAAATCGTCCGAAATCTGGTCACCCTCGCCTTATTCGTTCAAGACCATATCGTCCACTATTATCATCTTCATTCGCTTGATTTTGTCGATATTACGGCCGCCCTCGGGGCTGATTGCAAGAGAGCTTCCTTCGAGGCGGAGAAGTGGACAGATCACCCTTATCGCAATTCGGTGGGACATCTGGAGAGCATTCAGGAGAAAATCGGCGGATTCGTCAAAGCGGGGCGTCTTGGGCTGTTCGCAAACGGCTATTGGGGTCATACGGCCTATCGGCTCTCACCGGAAGAGAATCTGGTGCATATGAACCATTATCTCGAAGCGCTGCGGATACAGCGGGAAATTTCCAAAGCGATCGCTATTTTCGCGGGCAAAACCCCCCATCCCCAAAATCTCGTTGTCGGGGGGATAACGAGTGTTGCCGACATGCTCAATCCTCAGCGGCTGAACGATTTTATGTTTATCATCAAAGAGGTGCGCGATTTTGTCGAGAGGGCTTATATCCCCGATCTTAAAATGATTGTCTCTGCCTATCGTGATTCGATTCGAGCAGGCGAGGGGAGAGCGAGCGGGAATTTCATGTGCTGCGGCGGTTACCGTTTCGGCAAAAACGGAACGCTCTTCAGCCCAGGGGTTATCCGCGGGCATGATTTTACCCGTATCGAACCGTTTGATCCCTCCAACATTACCGAGGAGGCTTCCCGTTCATGGTATGAAAATGACGGGCCGCTCTCTCCGTATGAGGGGGAAACGGTTCCATTTTATACCGATTTGAATGAGGACGGAACCCTGAAATCGGAGGGGAAATACAGTTGGGTCAAAGCGCCTCGATATGAGGGCGATGTGATGGAAGTGGGCCCTTTGGCCCGGATGATCATGGGGTACAGCTCGAACTCTTCGGTGATCCGTCCCTATATGGAACGGTTTATGGAGCAGACGGGGATGGAGTTGATCGATTTCTCTTCCACGATCGGGCGTAATGCGGCACGGGCCATCGAAGCGCAGATTTGCGGAGATTATCTGTTTGACATGATGAGCGATCTGATCGAGAACATTAAGTATTACGATGAAGAGACGTGGACGAAGTATGTTTTCGAATCTTTGCCGAGCGAGGCCAGGGGTGCCGGAATATTTGAAGTCCCGCGCGGTGTTTTAGGCCATTTCGTCCGGATTGAAAATGCAAAAATCGCGAATTATCAGGCGGTAGTCCCGACAACGTGGAATGCCTCGCCCAAGGGGATCAAAGAGGGGCGCGGAGCCTACGAAGAGTCTCTGATCGGGATACGCCTTGCCGATCCGGCCGCCCCGTTGGAAGTATTGCGTGCGGTTCACTCGTTTGATCCGTGCCTGGCATGTGCCGTCCATGTGATCGATGCGACAGGCTGCGAACTCTCGCACTATAAGATTTCCCCGACGTGTGCGCTATAATTATGAAAACAAAGCGGTAAAGAGGAAGAGTATTTGGCACGGTTGAGCAAGGAAGAGCGTAAAATTTCTATTATGACCAAGGCGTTGGAACTGTTTTCGACCGAAGGTTTTTATCAGACGACGATGCCTTCCATTGCCGAAAAAATAGGGATGAGCGTCGGAAACCTCTATAACTATTTTACCTCGAAAGAGATGCTGGCAAAAGATCTGATCCTTTACATCGCCAATATTTTGGGAGAGGAAATTCGTAAAATAAACGAAAGCCCCCTCTCGACCAAAGAGAAAATCGATGCGATCGTCCATATGTATTTCAAGATTGCACAAGAGCGTCCCGAAACCATAGAGTATTTTTTACGGGTCTATCTTTCGAATCGAGAAGTCTTCCAAAACTGTTGCGAAGGGATGATCTGCGTATCGGCATTCGTCACCGAGCTGATGATTTTTTTCGAAGAGGGGGTTCGATGCGGAGATCTTCGGGATCAGGATTTTTTCAGCGCATTCGGCCTTTTCATGGGATATTTGGGGGGAATGGTTTTTTTAAACGGAGAAAAAATCCTCCCCAAATCGCTGGAGAGTTACGAACTCTCGATCAGCGATAACATCTATCATGCCCTCAAATCCCGCTAAACTCAAAATTATCTGGCTGCAGGGGATCACCTGCAACGGCAATACCCACTCTTTTTTAAACGATCCCTCTTTGGGAAGGCTTTTGGAGTCGGTAGAATTTATCCACCATCCCCTATTGGCGTGTACCCTTAATCTCAGCGAGCTTGTCGAACACCTTCCCGCATCGGATATTCTGATTATCGAAGGTTCCTACAAAGCCGATTTTGAACGTGCTTACCGGCGGATGGACAGCGTACTCCCGGCGCTTGCGGCCAAGGCGGAACATATCGTTTCCTTGGGAAGCTGTGCCAGTTTCGGGGGGATATTCAAAGAGGCTGATCCCGAACGTATCAGCGGCATCGTTTTCGATCGGGAAAAAGCTCTCGGCCCGTTGGCGGAGATGATGCCGAAAGTCATAACCCTCAGCGGATGTCCGGTACACCCCAAATGGCTAACGTTTGTGATCGACATGATCCGAGCCGGAAAAGCGATAAGCGTCGATGAATTCCGCCGCCCCAAAGAGCTGTATGCCTATCTCGTCCACAACGGGTGTCTGCGCAACGAGTATTTTGAATGGAAAGTCGATAGCGACCGTTTCGGCACCAAAGAGGGGTGTTTGTTCTATGCACAGGGGTGTCAGGCCCCCTTTACCCACGGAAGCTGTAACAAAATCCTCTGGAATGAGGTGAGTTCAAAAACCCGTTCGGGAACCCCATGTTTCGGATGTACCGAACCCTCTTTTCCCAAGAGGGAACTTTTCTCGACGAAAACGTACATGTCGATTCCGGCCGAAGTTCCGCTGGGTGTCCCGAAACGGAGTTATCTCGCCTTGACGGGTGCGGCGAAATCGTTTCATATCAAGCGGCTTGAAGAGAGGTTGATCGATGATAACGCATGAACTGATCGAGAGGATCGAAGGGGAGGCGGTACTCGATTTTCGCACCGATAGAGAGGGGAGAGTCGAAGAGGCGAATATCCGTTTTTTGCATTTTCGGGGGATGGAAGCGATTTTAGAGGGGAGAAATGCTCTGGACGCCCTCGTGATCGCTCCCCGCGTTTGCGGTATCTGCGGACACTCCCATCTGATCGCGGCGGCGCGGATGTTGGAAAACCTCTATCAAAACGGAGGTGAAGCCCTCCCCATTACGTCTAAGGCCTATGCAATACGTGAAATAACCCGTTTGTGCGAAGTGATGCAAAATCATATCAAATGGCTTTATCTGGTGATGCTGCATGAGAGCGGAAAGCTTTTGAAACTGGAACCTCCATCCGCCCTCAAGGCCCTCTATGTATCTTCCAAGATCAATCAATTGTGCGCCCTTTTCAGCGGGCAATGGCCCCACAGTTCGTATGCCCTTCCGGGGGGAGTGACGTGCGATCCTACCCATATTGAAGTGATGCAGGCTCTAAAAATTCTCTCGGAGGTGGAGGGTTTTGTCCGGGAAGATATTTTGGGATGCGATGTCCAGGCGTATGAATATACACTGTCGGATGGTTCACTCCTTGGGTTGAGTGGAGATTTCGGAACGCTTCTGCGCCGGTTTGAAGAGCTAGAGCTTCTTGAATCGGGGAAAAGCTATGGCCGATATTTGGCTTTGGGGGATGAAATCGGGGTATGGGAGAAAGGGGAACGTTCTTTGGCCGATCTCAACCTTGTCCGCGAAGACGGATCGAAGAGCTTTGATCAGGGGGGAAATATGTATGCGAAAAATGCCCTTTACGGGGGAGAATTTTATGAGACGGGGCCGTTGGCCCGCGCAATGCTCACCAATCGTACGGGGATAGCGAACCTCCATAACCGATACGGCGATACGGCACTGACCCGCCTGAGTGCCCGGGTCGACGAGGTCGTCGTGATCCTAGCCCGGGTAGAGGAACTTTTGCGTACGCTTGAGCTCTCGGAGGCTTCGTTCATCCCCCCCGAGCCGATACAGACCCTCAGTGCAGAAGGGGTAGGGATCGTCGAAGCACCGCGCGGTTCGCTGATCCATCGTGCCCGTATCGAAAAAGGGAAAATAACGGCGTACTCGATCATCACCCCGACCCAGTGGAATTTGGGAAACGGTACGGCGACGTTGCCCGGAATCGCCCAAAAAGCGATGATCGGTGCCGATTCCATTGCCAAAGCTTCGTTGATTTTCCGAACGTTTGACGTGTGTTCGGTCTGCACGACCCACTAATAATGGTAGGTCAGTGTCACCCTAAGCGAACGTGGCTCCCCCGGATGGATCATGTGGTCGTTTACGGGAGTGTTTTCTCCGGCTAGACGGGAGGGATAATAGTACTCGATATCGTAGGTATCCTGGTTAAACAGATTATAGATATCGGCGCTGATATCAAGGTTTCGGCTCAGGTGCCGTCCCGCTTTGAGATTGATAAGTGTCGAAGGGCGGGAACGTACCGAATTGTCTTCGCTTAACGGGCGGCTTCCGAAATAACGCAAACGCACCCCTCCGAAATATTCCTGATAATCGATGAGGGCGGCCCCGATTGAGACGGTTTTCTCAATCGCTTCGGGGACGTATTTCCCCCCTGCCGAAACAGGGTCCAGGTAACGGGCGTGTGAGAGGGCGATATCGGCATCGAGGATAAACCATGATGTCGGCGTCCAATAGTTGGCCCACTCTATTCCGCTGCGTCGTGAAGGTTCGCTCGGCTCGGTTCCTCCGGTATCTCCCGCAAAGATGAGTTCCGAATCGCTCTGCATCGTCCACAGAGCCAGCGAACTTTCGAGGGAGGTTATCGCGCGGGTTCGCATTCCGATTTCGGCCCCTTTGGTACGGACCAGCGGGGTTGCGGGATTGATCGATTGATTCACCCCTCGCGCGTCGTTGCTGTGGAATCCGTATCCGGCATTCAGAAAATATTCGGTTTTATGCCACGGTCCGGCGATCATACTCAGTTTCGGGCTTACGATCGCGGAGGTGTGGATATCCGAGTCGGCCGCATTGAGTGCACTGCGGACTCCGAAACGGTAGATGTCTCCCCGCAATCCGGCAATGAGTCGAAACGTGTCGTTCAGCGTCAGTTCGTTTTGATAATAGAGGGCGGCATTGGTAATGGCAACGCGGTCGGAGGTTACGGTATTGAAACGGCTGCGGTTTTGGGTATTGTAAAGCGCAACGCCGGAGATCGCATCGTGACGAAGCTGCAATCCGTATGACTGGATCGAATCCGTTCCGTTGATCGATCCGAGTGATGTACGGGCAATCGTTCCGCCAAGAATAGAGCGTGCGTCTTTTTGCTCGAACTGATCACCCCGTACCGGATCGTTGAGATAGTAGGTAAAATTGGAAAAAAGATCCAAGCCGTAATGGATGAGGTAGAGTGAGAGCGAGGTGGCCGCATCATTCTCCTGGCGGGTAAACTCACCTGAGAGGCTGTAGCGGTGGGTCGTACCTCCATCGCTGGGATCGAGGGAGCCGTAAAGCCCGATAATGCCGTTATCGATTGCTCGGAGGGGGACATGATTGGTCGCATCCCATCTCCCTTTGTACCCCATTGCGGCGATTTTGGTACGGGTACGTCCCGTTTCCCGGGTATAGCTGACGACACCGTTGAGACGTTGATACCCTTCCGGCTGAACCCATGGCCCGTCATTATGGAAATATTCCAGTGCGTAAAGGAGTTTGCCTCCGTGCAGGTCAACGGAATTGAGATTCAATGCCCTCTTATAGGCAAAACTCCCCGCGGTGACACTGGCAATCCCTTCAGGAAGAGCATCGGCATAGCGGATATGGGCGCTTCCGGTTGAGGCAAAATCCCCCTCCGTTGCAAAATAGGGCCCTTTTTTATAGAGAATACCGGATATCAGTTCGGGTATCAAAAAATTGAGATCGTTATACCCTTGTCCATGGGCATGGGTCGGGAGATTAGTCGGCATCCCCTCTACCGTCGTATAAAAATCGGTACCGTGATCGAGACTGAACCCGCGCAGAAAATATTGATTGGCTTTGCCGTCACCGCTATGTTGGGTCACGATTAATCCCGGTACACTTTCCAAAACTTCGGCGGGTCGAAGCGCAGGCCGATTGTTAAGCTGGGGAGCCCTCACCGTCCCTTCGGTGGCCGTCTCGGATAACGATTCGTTGAACGTATTTTCCTCAACGATAATTTTGGAAAGGGTGATATCTTTAACCGTTTGTTCACCCCCTCCGTAAGAGGTCAGGGAGCAAATGGAGGTGATGATTGCCGCCTGAATTAACCGAACATGCACGCTTGTCCTTTGATGGGTAGGGATAAATCGAGGGGTTAGTATTATGACTCTTTGGTAAGAAAAATCTTAAATTGAATGATTATTCACTTTTTTTCTCACTTCAAGTCCTGAAATTAGATAACTAATTATCTTTTTAAATAAAAATTATGTTTTAAATATTCGTTTAAGTTATCCAGTCGTACAATACTGAATGGTTGTTCATAAAATTTGCTGAGGAGGGGATTATGTCCGATAGAGTAGAAGCGGTTAAAAAACTGTTCACATCGAAAAGTTCGCGCATCGAAACGAACAAGGGTGAAACGTATTACCAAGAGTTGTTTGCGAAATGCGAGGCGCGTTTGAATGAGATGCGTTCGATGCAACCGGCGAACAAGCTCGATTTTACCGATATTTTGGAAGATAACGGGATAGATCGACGGGAGTTTATGAAGTGGGCGAGTGCAACGACGGCAATGCTGATGCTCCCTCCGATGTTCACACCGCTCGTTGCCGATGCGGCAATGATGATGAACCGTGCACCGGTTATCTGGTTGGAACTTCAAGACTGTGCAGGTAATTCCGAGGCTCTCTTGCGTGCTGACGGGCCGAAAATCGATGAGATCGTTTTGGACATCATCTCCTTGGAATTTCACGAAACCCTCCAAGCCGCATCTGGCCATCAGGCGGAAAAGCAACTTGATGAAGCAATGGAACATTTCAAAGGAAAGTATCTCCTCTTTGTTGAAGGATCTATTCCGATGGGGATGAACGGTCAATACGGAACAATCGGTGCCAAAGCCGAGACGTTCCACGACCACCTTCTCCGTTGTGCCGAAAATGCGGCAGCGGTTATTGCCGTCGGAAGCTGTGCCACCTTCGGCGGTATTCCTGCCGCTTCACCGAACCCTACCGGGGCAGTCGGGGTGATGGATGTCGTTAAAAACAAACCGCTTATCAATATTCCGGCATGTCCGGCCAATCCGGCCAATATGGTCGGTGTGATTTTACACTACGTGTTAACGGGACAGGTTCCGGAACTCGATTCGCTGTTGCGTCCTAAATTTGCTTTCGGTTACCGTATCCATGACAACTGCGAACGCCGTGCCCATTTCGATGCGGGTGAATACGTCGAAGAGTGGGGTGATACCGGTGCGCAAAACAACTTCTGTTTGTACAAAATGGGGTGTAAAGGGCCGATGACGTTTAACAACTGCTCCATTGTCCGTTATAACGAAGCGGTAAACTGGCCGATTGGGGTCGGACGGGGATGTATCGGATGTTCCGAACCCGATTTTTGGGACAAATATGCGTATGAGCGTCCGATGGCCGATGCTAAGATCAAAGCACCGACGGGCGGGGTAGAAAAAACCGTCGATGAATTCGGGTTGGGGCTGTTGACCGCCGCCGGAATCGGAATCGGAATCCATGCCGCAGCCAGTGCCGTAGCCGGCAAACGAGAAAATTCAGGAGAGAGCCATGAGTAAGCACATTGTAGTTGACCCGATTACCCGTATCGAAGGGCATTTACGTATCGAAGCGGTCATTGATGAGAATAACACGATTGTCGATGCGTACAGCGCTTCGACCATGTTCCGCGGGATTGAGACGATTTTACAAGGACGCGACCCTCGTGACTGCGGATTGTTGGCAATGCGTATCTGCGGTGTTTGTACCGGTACTCACTATCAGCGTTCTATCGAAGCGGTTGAGGATGCGTTTAACATTACGATTCCGAAAAATGCCCGTATCGTCCGTAACCTGATCCAAGGTGCGCTCTATGTGCATGACCACGTGGTCCATTTTTACCACCTCCATGCACTCGATTTCGTTGATGTGGTGTCGGCATTGTCGGCTGATCCGGCCAAAACGGCGGCGGAAGCGCGTAAATGGGCTTCGGTTGCGGGGGAATCTCCGTATATAGACGGTGAGAGTCAATTTAAAGAGATCCAGGACCGTGTGGCTAAATTCGTTAAGCAAGGGCGTTTGGGAATTTTCGGAAACGGTTACTGGGGCAATCCCCATTATAAATTGACCCCGGAACAAAACCTGATCGGGGTGGCACACTACTTGATCGCATTAGACGTACAACGTGATTTGGCGAAAATGCAGGCAATTTTCGGAGGTAAAAACCCGCATCCGCAATCGATTGTTGTCGGCGGGGTCACCTGTGTTCAGGATATCCAAAATCCGGCACGGCTTGCTCTATTTAAATCGCTCCTTCTGGAAGGGCGCAAATTCGTCAAACAAGCCTATTTGCCGGACGTCTATATGGCAGGTACGATGTATGCCGGCGAAGCGACCGATTCCAAAGCGACGTTTAGCGAATTGATGGCGGGCAAAGGGGTCGGCGGAACCGGCGGCGGATTGCTCAATTATATGAGTTACGGCGATTTCCGCCTTGATGATACCGGTTTTTACAAATCGGCGCTCCTTTTCCCAAAAGGGGTGGTAATGGGGGGAGATATCTCCAAAGTACTTCCGCTGGATGAAGCAAAAATTGCCGAAGACGTAACCCATGCATGGTACAAAGGTTCTAAACCTCTCCATCCGTACGAAGGGGAAACCATTCCTGAATATACGGGGCTTGACAAACGTGAAGACGGCATTGCTTACCTTAAAACCAAAGAGAAATACAGTTGGATTAAATCGCCGATTTACAACGATACCCGTGTGGAAGTGGGGCCGTTGGCCCGTATGGTGATCGGTGTCGCGGCAAAAGACAAACGGATTACGAAATACGTAACGGAATTTTTAGAGCGGGGCAACCTCCCGATTGCGGTGTTGTTCAGTACCGTCGGCCGTACGGCGGCGCGGGCGATTGAAACATCCTTGATGTCGGATGTCATGATCGAATGGATCGATGAATTGGCACATAATGTCCTTTCCGGTGATAAAAGTACATGGACGGAGTTTAATTTCGATGAGGTAAGCGTCAGCGCCAAAGGGCGCGGTATGGCGGAAGCCCCGCGCGGAGCACTAGGACACTGGGTACGTGTTGAAAACGGAAAAGTGGCCAACTATCAGGCGATCGTCCCATCGACATGGAACGCGGCACCGCGTGATTATAAAAACCGCCTAGGTGCTTACGAAGCGAGTTTGATCGGAACGAAAGTGGCCAATCCGGAGCAGCCGCTTGAGATTATCCGTACGATTCACAGTTTTGACCCTTGTATCGCCTGTGCGGTTCACGTCGTCGATACCAAAGGTAAAGAGCTTGCTGTTTACAAAGTAGATACCTCTTGCAGTATCTAAGGAGAATATCATGAAACAGGGGTACAGACAAGTCAAACGTATGACGCCCGCCATGCGGATTATTCACTGGGTGAATGCGATTTGTATGATCGGAGCGGTTGTAACGGGACTGTATATCGGCCATCCGTATTATCAGACGTTCATCGCTGATGGTGCCGTCGATAAATACGTAATGGCATGGAACCGTTACGGACATTTTATTATTGCGATTATCTTTGACGTAACGTCGGTGATTATCGCATATCTCTATTTTTTCAGCCGTTTTGAAAAGCCGTACAAAAAGCTTATCCCTAACGCTAAAAATGTGAGCGAGTTTAAAGCGGTATTGGTGAACCTGCTCACCCTAAACCGTAAAAAAGAGTTTGATTCTTCCCATGCGGACAGTTTCAATACCGTTTATTTCACGATTTTTCATCTGTTGCTCATTTGGATGCTTTTGACCGGGCTTCAAATGTACGTTCACGGATTGGAATCGGGGATCAGTTCGATCGGATCATGGTGGCCGGTAATGCTCCATGCGACAACCGATTGGACGGTCGCGGTATGCGGAGGAAGCTTGATGGATGTCCGTATATCTCACCATATGACGATGTGGCTGATCCTGTGCTGGGTCGTATTTCATATCTATTATCAGGTGTGGAGAACTATATTCTGGAAAGAGGCGGATATCGCGATTGTTATCGGCGGCTCTAAATTTGTCAAAGACGATACGTTACACTAAGAGACGTTACGGAATGAAAGCGTTTGGCATACCGGTAAAGTTCTAAGGGCGGTATACCAATTCGAACAAATGCGGATGCGGGCATTTTTCGCCCGTTTCGCCTCTGTTTTTTTTAGGTTCCCGTTGGGGAATAGAGGAAAGACAGCGCAAAAGAGTAAGGATCATTATGGCATTTACGTTGGAGGTGATGACCTCTTTTCCTCAACCCACGATAAAAAATTACCTGATTAGCCTGATTCGCATCTTTGGGATCAAAGCGGTCGTCCATCAGCAGAAAACCAAAATCATCTGTGCGTTTGAAAGTTCCCATCCAAAGCTGCAAGAGTGTTTGGAATCCATTGCGTCAGCCTTGCCGGCATCGTGTTTTATGACCGAAAGCCGCCATTACGATATTGAGGGAGAACCGGAATCGGTTCCCGATTTCGAGGTGGAGTACCCGGTTGCTTTAGGGGTATGCCCCGGCTGCCAAAAAGAGATGTTTGACCCCTCGTCCAAACGGTATTACTACCCTTTTACCCACTGTACCCACTGCGGGGGACAATACGCTTTTTTTGAGCGCTACCCTTTTAATCGGGGAAATACGGCACTCTCTTATGTAAAGCCGTGTCCTGAGTGCGAAGATGAATCGACCCGTCTCGGGCGCCGTGAAAAACAGATAACGAACAGCTGCCACGAATGCGGTATTCCCGTCAAACTGATTCATAAAGAGAAAGAGCGCTACGCAAACGATGCCGGAAGTTTCCGGACAATGTTCGAAGTAGCCGCGAAAGCGCTTCGTGACGGTAAATCCGTATTGATCAAAACGACGATGGGGTATCGCCGTTTTCATCGTACGGAGAAACTGGAACCCGGATTGGTCGTAATGCTGGTAAATGCAATGAAGATTACCGATTACTGCTCTCTCATTCATGATGAATTTCATGCCCTTCTCAGTATTGAGCGGCCTATTTTGCATGTTGCTCTCAAGGATGAACAGGTGAGAAACTGCTTCGGTTCTACCGCAGACGTCAAATACCCCGATGAAGGATTTTCGATCCTTTTGGGGAAAGAACTGACCCTGCTTGGGTTGGATTATATTGTCTACGAAGCCTTGGAAGGGCCGTGTGAAGCCGATTTTGTGATGGATTTCGATTTAGAGGTTCAGCACCAAAGCGACATGCATCTGTTTATCAACAAAGAGGTCCGTTTTATCGCATCGGGAGAGAGGGTCTCTTTCCCCTCACGGCTTATAGTCGGAACCGATACTTTGAGCATTGCTCACGGACTTGTCGGAATCAAAGATGAGAAAGGGATGCTGTTTGATCAAATAGGGCGCTTTGAGAGTGCATCAACACTGAAAGTCAATCAGCTCGAATCCGAGCCACCTGCCGTCGAATCGGCCAATTTTCATTCGGTGGCGGAAGACGAAGCCTCCTTTATGTCGGTAATCGCCGAACACAACAAATTCGGGACAAAAGTTGTAGGTGCCTATTTTCAGGGGGAGCCGTCATTTTTGTATTATGACGGTAAAAAAGTGATTCGTGTCGTCCCCCCGAAAGCGTTCAGCGGAACCGGTCTCATCGAGGCCATCGAGGGGTTGCGCGAAGGTTCAGACCGCCTTATCGCCAATGTCCGGATGAACCATACGGAGCTTTATACTATTTTAATGGAGATCGAACAGAGTGAGGTTGACCTGTTTGAAGCGACGGCGATGATTTTGGGGCTCGAAGAGCGAAGCTATATCGGGGTCATGAAAGAGGCTTTGAAATTTATCGGCAAGGGCGGTTTGCAAATCGATACGAAGGTGGAAGACAACCGTTTTAATCATGTCGCCTTTTTATCGAGTATCATTAGCTACCGCTTAGCGGGTGTCGATTCAGTTTATTTGAGCTATTCTATCTTCGAATCGTTTGGAGACTATTTCAGTGAACTCCTCACCGAAATCAAAGGGAAAACGAAAGCGTCGGAAATTATCCTCTGCGGCTCTTATTTTGCCGGGCAATCGCTTTTTAGCCGTTTGCAGAGAAATCTCAAATCAACTCCTGTATTAATGAACAGGGCGTATCCGATCGGAAAGGAAAATTGCGTTGTCGGCGGAGTCTTCTTATAACATTTTGATCACCGTCAAAGGGGTAGTTCAGGGTGTCGGATTCCGTCCGTTCGTGTATCGTGAAGCCCTCGCCTATTCGATTAACGGTTTCGTAATCAATACCCCTGATGGGGTAGTGATCGAGGCTCACGGCGAAAATACCGATCTCTTTGTGCACGCTATCAAAACGGATCTTCCTCCCCGTGCCCGTATCGATTCAATAACGGTTGAACCGTGTGAAGATGCCGAATATGAGGGATTTGAAATCCGTGAAAGTACTTTGGGGGGAGCGAGTGCGGCTATTCCTCTCGACAGCGCACTGTGTCCTGCGTGCGAAGCGGAGATGGATGATCCTTCAAACCGCCGCTACCGCTACCCCTTTATCAATTGCACCGACTGCGGTCCCCGTTATACGATCATTCAAACGCCTCCCTACGATCGTGTCCGAACCTCGATGAAACATTTTACGATGTGTCCCGCCTGCGAAGCCGAGTACACCGATCCTGCCTCTCGCCGCTATCATGCCGAACCGATCAGCTGCCCCGATTGCGGGCCTCAGTTGCATTTTTGCGATAACAGCGGCAATGCAATGACGGGTGATCCGGTCGACCTTGCCCTCTCTCTGCTGAAAGAGGGAAAAATTATTGCTCTAAAGGGGCTGGGGGGATATCATCTGATGTGTGATGCGACCTCGGATTCGGCTGTTGAGACATTACGGCTCCGAAAACACCGAAAGGCTAAACCCCTGGCGGTGATGTTCCGTACGTTGGAACAACTTGAAAGGTATGCACAGATCAGTGAAGAGGAGAAAAAACATATTGTCGGATCGATCAAACCGATCGTCATCGTCCGTGCACGCAAAGATACCGATCTTTCGTCGTTGATCGCCCCCTCAATCGACCGAATCGGGGTATTTCTCCCTTACACCCCTTTGCATCGGCGACTGTTTGAAAGGATCGACTTCCCCCTTGTCGCAACGAGTGCCAACATCAGTGACGAACCGATCCTCATCCGGCGAAGCGAAATTATCAACCGTTTGGGGAGGGTGGTAGACGGTATCCTCGATCATGACCGCACGATTATCAATGCCCTCGATGATGCCGTGATTCAGCTGGCATACGGGAAAGTCGTCATGCTGCGAATGGGGCGGGGATTCGCCCCGCATACTCTTGCGCATACCGTTTCGCTTCCCAAAGAGATTTTGGCCCTCGGTGCGCATCAAAAAAGTACCATCGCCCTCGGTGTCAAAGAGAACATGGTTTTAAGCGGCCATATAGGGGATCTCGGGAGTGTGGAAGCTGATGGCTATTTTGAACGGACGATTCAAACGTTCAAACGTTTTTACGAAAGCGTTCCGGAGTATTGGGTACATGATCTGCACCCCGCCTATTACTCGACGCGGTATGCCGTAGAGACGAAAAAAGAACATTACGGAGTTCAGCACCATTATGCCCATATTCTCGCCTGCATGGCGGAATACGGTCTCCATGAAAAGGTTCTCGGCTTCGCCTTTGACGGTACGGGATATGGGGATGACGGAAATCTGTGGGGAGGAGAAATTATGATCGCCGACACGCACGGATACACGCGGATCGGGTGTTTAAAACCGTTTGCCCTCCTGGGAGGCGACAAAGCGATCAAAGAGCCACGGCGTATCGCTTTATCGCTTCTGTTTGAGCGTTATCCCCTGGAGGAGGTCCTCAGTTTGAACTCTCCGGTCATCGACGCTTTTTTGCCGCATGAGATCCGGACGCTTCACCATATGTGGAGCAAAAAAATCAACGCACCGCTGAGCAGTTCAATGGGACGCCTTTTTGACGGGGTCGCTTCGTTGGGGGGATTTGTCCAAACGCTTGATTATGAGGGGCAGGGGGGGATGATGATGGAGTCGTTTGTCGATGAATCGCTCAGCGAACCCTTTTCTTTTGACGTGTGCGAAGGGGTGATTGATCTCTCGAAGATGGTTGGGGAGATTGTGGAATTAACGACACTTCCCGATCCCAAAGGGGTCATCGCTAACCGTTTTATCGCTACCGTTATGGCCATGATGGAGCATTTTTCGATTCTCCACCCACAATTGCCTCTGGCGGTCGGAGGGGGGGTGTTTCAGAACCGTACCTTGATGGAACGGTTGTACCGGCGCTTCGGTGAAAAGCGGTTTTACGCCCAACAGCAGACACCGATCAATGACGGATCGATTGCCCTCGGACAGCTATACTATGCTGTGCATAATCTCCCGTCTCCGGAAGATACGGGCGGTTTCACGAATGGGTAGGGAGATTTGTCCCTACCGGTTTACGGGCTAAAGACTACAAGTATGGAATATCAGATGAGAAAAGGAAAATAATGGAAGCAAAAGTGGCCCTTATCGGTTCGGGAAATGCATTTTTTATGGATGAGGGGATCGGTTTATACGCAGGAAAATACCTCAAAGAAAATTTTACCTACGAACCGCCGCTGGATATTGTCGACGGAGGGACATTGGGATTTCGGTTGATGCCGTTGCTCCAGGAGTATGAACATGTCATTATTGCCAATACCGGATCCAGCGATGATAAGCCGATCGGCACGATTGAAGTTCTCAGCGGTGAAGAGCTGATCGCGAATCAAGGGATTAAAAAAACAGCCAACGAAGTCGAGATAACCGAAATGCTCCAAATTTGTTCAATGGCGACCCACTGTGCGCAAACGACGATTATCAGCATCATCCCCGAGGATATCCTCAGTGTCTGCGTCGATGTGACTCCGTCGATGCGTGCCAAATGGGACGAATACATCGAGAGGATCGTAGCAGAGCTGAACCAATGCGGGATATCGGCCATCCCAAAAGGGACACTTATGGATCTGGATACGATTCTCGAACAATTTGCCAACCCGAGCATCGAACACGGCAAAGGGTTTTAACATGGCAACGGTGGTACTAGGGGTAGGAAATGTACTCGAAGAGGATGACGGGATCGGCATTTACGCGTGTGCCTACCTTAATGCCAACTATACGTTTGAACCTGACATAGAGGTCATCAACGGCGGCGTCGAGGGGATCAATCTGCTCAATCTCTTTTTGGAAAACGAGCGGATAGTTATCCTCGATACGATCAATCTTGACGATACCGCCGGAAGCATTTACAATATCCCCTCGTATGAACTGAGCGGCTACGGGCTCAACAGCGGCGGTGCACACGAAGTGGGGGTGATGCAGTGTCTGGATATGATTGAACTGATGGGATACCCTTTGCCTGAATCCAATGTGATCGGGATCGTTCCTCGCAGCATTACGTTTCATATGGGGTTGAGCCGGGAGCTTGAGGAGCGATTTAATGACTATATAAATACAGTTATTAACTACCTTAAAACATGCGGTGTGACGGCCACCGAAAAAGAGAAAAACAGCACTCTCTTATCGATTATCGAAGCGTTTAAATACCCTTCTCATCAGGGTAGAGGAATCGATTAAGCGAGGCGGTTGTGGATATGTGTCTCAATCGGTTCAGGTTTTCCGGTATAAAAACCTTGGGCGTAATCGACGTTCAAATCCCGGATCGTCTCCAGAATATCTTTGGATGAGACATATTCAGCGATCGTCTCAACGTGAAGTTTTTTGGCAAGACCGACAATGGTCTCAACCATGATCTTCGAGTTCTGATCCCTGTCAATATTGGAAATGAGTGAGGAGTCGATTTTAATAAAATCAACCGGCAAATTTAAAATATGGGAAAAATTCGAATACCCCGCCCCAAAATCGTCCAACGCGATTTTAATCCCGTAAGAACGGACTTTGAGACAGAAATCGTAAACTTTTGCGTACTCTTTGAACTCTTCGGTTTCCAACAGTTCAATGGTCAGAAGCTCTTGGTACTCAAATTTAGCGAACCGTTTATAGAGCATTGAGAGGGTATTGTCATCTTCGATGTCTACCATGGATAAATTGAGGGAGCAGGGGATCTGGTAGCGTTCGATCGTACTCAGGGTATTATCGACAACTCTTGCCGTTAATTTGTCATAAACACGGTTGGCTTTGGCTACATTGATAAAATTAAACGGAGGGACAATTTTTCCATCCTCTTTTTGCATTCTGACAAGGGATTCGTATTTGACCGGTTTTGTCGGGTCCTGGATCGGTATGATAGGTTGAAAATAAGAGAGTATTTGATTGTTCTCGAGGGCGGCCATCAGGCTTTTCTGGCATTCGATATCTTCTTGATGGAGCCTTTCGAGCTCTTTGTTGTCACTGAAAATAGAGAGTTTTTTATTTCTTTTTTTGGCATCTTTTAAGGCCATATCGGCATAGGCTAGCATTTTTTCTTTGCCGCCAAATGCGAGGCCGGCACTGATATTAAAGGTGAATTTCTTATCATCGTAGACGAAGGTTTCATGGGCGAAATCTTTGAGAATCGAATCGATTTTTTTGACGAAATGGGCATCATAAAGTTCGCTGGAGTTTTTCACGACGATAACAAACTCATCTCCTCCGAGATGATAGAGCAAAATATTCTCATCTTCGAGTTTCTCCTGCAAAAAACGTGCGCACAGTACGAGGGCGACGTTCCCCATCTCTTCTCCGTAGACGTCGTTGAATTTTTGGAATTTATCGATATTGAGGATGGCTATTTGTTTGAAATCGTACAAATGGGTATCTTCCAAAAGCTGATTCCGGTTTGGTAGGCCGGTGAGAAAGTGGGTGTAGATTTTTTGGTGAAGTTCCCTGGTTTTATGGGCGATCTGGTCTTCAAGCTCATCATTGTATTTTAACAGCTGCAATTGGAGTTTTTTCTGCTCCTCTTCGGCATTTTCGGCGCGGATCAAATCCCGTTTGGCCTGATTATGTAAAAACGTCAGTTTATAAACAGAGAAGGTGATCAAGATGATAGCGAGGAGAAAAGAGTAAATAATATCTTTTTTACTCTCGTCGTTTGAGTTTTTCATTTTGTTGATATGGGTATTTAAATCATGATTGACAAGCTCAACCAGGGTACCGATGTCATGGGTTAATTGGGCGTTGGTGGCATTAAATCCGATAATCGCGTCGTTGGTATCCTCTTTATCCCCTTTTTTGAGGGCATCGATCAGGGAATTTTGTACCAGTTGATAGCCGATGATCCTTTTTTTGATCAGGGTCAATACCTCATTGATGTGATCGATTTCGATTGCATTGTATTTGACAAAGGTATCCAGCTCATTGACGGCATTATTGATTTCGTAAAAGGAGTTCAGAACGCTTTGTATCGATTCTTTGTCGTTCAACAATATCGCTTTAAAGATCTCTGCCTGATTCTTTTCGGCACTATGACTTAATTTAGAGGTGATTCCCAGGAGGACAAGCTGTTTTTTCTCTACGTTCATAATCATTCCGCTGGTAGCGTGGATGCTTTTGGAACTGATAAAGAGGGAGAAAAACAGGAGAATAAAGCTAATGGCCAGCGTCAGATAGAGTTTGAATTTGTATTCGTGAAGCATCGGTTTAAAATTTTGCTTTTATACTGAGATAGAGGGCACGTTGGGTTCCCTCTTTATGTGCCGGTTCCCCGAAATGCCAGCCGCTTCCGGTATAGTTCTCTTTGGTATAGAGATACCCCAGTTTCGTATACAGAAATTTATGAAACTGCCAGATTCCGTATACTTCCGCAACATCCCCTCTGGTTGAGAGCTTATTGTAGATATCTTCGGCACCTTGTGTTGCGGAAAACCAGTATTTGCTTCCGTGATTGTATTCCGCACCTATATCCAAGGCAGAGGTAATGGCGTATTTCCCCCCAAGATAAATAGAATATCCGTTTGCACTGAGCATTTCGCCGCTTGCATAGTCGGCAGTCGTAAATCCGGCTTGTCCCGAAAGTGTCGTTTCCTTGACCGTATCGACAATTTTATAGTCATCTTTTTGGCCGTTGCCGTGGGGATTGGAGAGGGCGGTATGGGCGAAAAGGGTTAAGGGCTGATCGGCAACTTCTTCGATATCAATCCCTAAACCGAAAGTGATCATGTTTCCGAGCACATGGGCATTGGCTTCATCAATATCGGGCCCGAGATAAGGATGGGCTTTGAGGTCCTGGAGAACGTTAATCCCGGTCGAGAGCATAGCTTTTCCGAAAAAATTCAAACGGGTATCGAAATAGGCTCCGGCGATGGTCGCGTTATCAATATTTTCCCGGTTACATTGGTAAATATACATATTGGGATTAAGGGTAAAAGCTTTGGCGATGACGGCACGCAAAAAAGTAGTATTATTGAGCTTTTGGGTGGCGATCAGCCCATAGCTGTCCATATCGAAAACCAAAGAGGGAAACATCGATTTTCGGGTTGAATTTTGGCTGTATTGGGTCGGTGTCCCTCCGCTGGTCGGGAGGATACCGAAGGTCAGAACGGATTTTTGATCACCCTCTTCTGAAACGGTATAATCGAAATAGGCCCGATCGACATCCATCCCCGTCAGGGAGGATGAACTTTTGATGTCATGTGAGAGGATGCAGAGGCGTTGGTTGGACTGGGAAGAGCGGTTGATGCTCATTCTTCCGTGAAATTTCAGATCGTCATTAATATCGGCGCGCATGTTGAGCTTAAAACGGACGGTTCCGGCGGGCTCGAAGCTTTTGCTAAACTCATCTCTGCGCTGAATTCCGCCGGCTACGGTTGTATTTTCATTCTCTATTTCTCCGAGACGGTAATCGAGTTGATCGAATCTCAGTTCCAGCTCAGGGGTGAAATCCACTTTGTCCAGAATCGCTTTTCGTTCGACGCGTTCGAGTATGGGGAGGGTATCTTGAATCTCTTCGGTATTGTGCTGAACTTGATGTTTCAAGTATGCAATCTCTGCTTCCAGAGTGCGAAGTTTCTCTTCCGTGGTTATTTCGGAAGAAAAGAGGGCAGTCGATACCGCCCATAAAACAATTTTTTTCATTTAGAGTCCTGGCACCGTGGGTTGATCTGAATCGGCTGCATGTTGAATAAGATAAAGTTTCAGTCTGATCTTGAGATCGTCGGGAAGGGTATCGATTTTGTACTGTTTCATCTTTTTGTCGCTGCTAAAGATCCTTTCCCACTGTACACTCGCTTTTGTCCCCGCACACAGGCCGAGTTTTTGCGTGATAACGGTCATCTCATCCCCATAGCAGGAAGCAATGCCCAACAGTAGAAAAACGGCGATGAAATTTCTCAATAACATTCCCTATTATTTATTAGATTCATAATATATCCAAATAAGACTTAAAAAGATTGGAGAAGATGATTTTCCTCTCTTCTCTTATCGGGGTATGCATAGTCTGTACTCTCTATTTTACACCAAAATAAAGTTCATTATCCTTTAAAATAGAGCGCTTTGAGGACGGTAAAACGGTTGTGCTCCGGAGTGTTGAATTTGAATTCCGCCTCTTTGAGATAATACGGGAAAAATTCGTCGCTGACCCCTTTATAGGCGGTAATAAAGTTTTCAAAGTAATACCAGAAACGCTCAATGATGTTGTTGCTTTCGGTAATTTTGATGATTTTAGTAGTGCGCATAAATCTCGAAAATTCTCTGGAATAGACCGTTTCCAAATTATCTTCCAAAAACTGCTGTTTATAGATCCCCAGCGAAGGCATCAAAAGGGTGTAGACCTGATGCCCGTATCCGAATGTCAAAAAATTATGGGCATCAAAAATCGTCGATTGGCGATGCCGTTTGGATTTTTCGAGATAGAGGTACTCTTCGTATTGCGATTCGAGCGTGCGGTAGGTATCGTATTGCATTTCACAATGCTCTGCCGCCAGATACCGGAACTTCTGATAATGTTTGAGTACGGTGGCGTAGCTTAGATTGAGAGACGACGATGCACTGAGGGCATTTTCATCCGAACAAAACCGCTCGAGCATCCGAAGGATGTTGGTTACTTTTTTCGGACTGTACTTTTTTTTGCATGCGCTGCATTTAACCATTCCGTCATTCAGCTGGTATAAGGGGTGATGACAATAGATGCACGTTTCCATGTCGTATATTGTAGCAAACACTTTTAAGTTCTGAATTTAAATAAGAAAAACAAAATTTTAGGTTCTTTTTACCGTAAACCTCTATAATTGTTTTCTGAATAGTTATTCATAAAAAGGGAAAACGATGGAAATCGGATTACTCATCATTTTTTGGTATGGGATTCTTCACGCTTTCGGTCCCGATCATTTAACCGCTATAGCCGATTTCTCAATCGGAAAAGATACAAAAAAGACGTTGATGACGGTCAGCGCCTTTGCGATAGGGCACGGATTGATGCTCTTTTTATTTGCAAAGCTGATTGAGCATTTTTCCATCCCGGAGAGTGTGACGGCCTATGGGGATATCATCGCCTCAAGCGTCATCCTGTCGATAGGGGTATATCTCCTTTTTATGGTATACAGCAACCGGATTCATCTGCACGCCCATATCCATGACAATAAACGTCATATTCATATCTGGTTCGGCAACGAACATGACCATCAATCCGGTGCAAGCGGTGCTTCGGCATTCGGTGTCGGTGTACTGATGGGGATCGGAGGGGTTCGCGGCATGTTGGTTACCTTGGGGATGTTACAGGGGCAAACGATCGATTTTACGATGATTCTTGCATTTATTTTAGGGGTAATGGTCGTATTTATTGCTTTTGGGTGGGTAATATTATGGATCAATAAAGATATTTTGACCAATTTGCAAAACGTTCGTCGTGTATTTGCGACGGTAGGTGCTGTTTCCGTTTTAGTGGGCGGGAATATGTTGTTGGCGTAACCGTACCCAAACGATTATTTAGAAAAAAAGGATATTAACCATGTGCAAAGACTGCGGCTGTTCGATTACCGATCATCATGAAGAGCATCATCATGACCATGACGGTCACCACCACCATCATCATCACGGAGATCATGATCATTCGCATGCCCATCAGGCGGCACATGAGACACTGCACCATAACCCGCAGCTGAATGATAAGAAGACGATAGACGTCATCAAAAAGATTTTGGATAAAAACGATCACGAAGCGCATCACAACCGCGAACATTTCAACGAACACGGCGTATTGGCGATCAATCTGATGAGCTCGCCGGGGAGCGGGAAAACGACGCTGCTGGAAAAAATGGCCGATTTGGCTCCGTTTAAATACGGTGTGATCGAGGGGGATCTGGAGACGTCACGCGATGCGGATCGTCTGATTGCCAAGGGGATACCTGCCGTGCAGATTCAGACGGGAAGCGCCTGCCATTTGGATGCGTTTATGGTGCATAAAGGGCTGCATGATCTCCCTTTAGCTCCACTCGATGTCTGTTTTATCGAAAACGTCGGAAATCTCGTCTGTCCGGCGAGCTACGATGTCGGATCGCATCTGAATATCGTCCTCGTCTCGATCCCTGAGGGGGAAGACAAGATCGCCAAGTATCCGGTGATGTTCCGAGCGGCTGATCTTATTTTGATTACCAAAACCGATCTATTGCCGTATTTTCAATACGATATTGAGCGGGAGAAAGCGGAAGCGAGAAAGATCAAACCGAACGTCGATATTATAGAGGTGAACATCAACGATGAAACCTCGATCAAGCGGGTAATCGAGTGGATCGAATTTAAACGAAAGATGAGAAACTGATTATGTGTTTATCGATCCCCTCAAAAGTGGTTAAAATTGATCCCGAAACGAATACGGCGACCGTCGATACGATGGGGGTACAGCGGACGGCGGGCCTTGATCTGATGGAAGAGGGCTCCGTTCAAATCGGCGATTACGTACTGCTGCATATCGGATTCATTATGAACAAAATTGACGAAGAGGATGCCCTCGAATCACTCCGGGTGTATCAGGAAATTCTGGAGAAGCTTGATGAAGAAGAACGGCGTCAACTCGTTTTAGAGGATGATAATTGTGTTAACCGAGAAGCTCCATGAGTTCATTGGAGTTAAAAGATCTCTATGACGGGTTTCGTGACCCTGAGGTGATCCGAGGGTACCAAAAGCTGATTGTATCAGACGCGCAAAAGCTCTCCCGTACGATCAATATCATGGAGGTGTGCGGCGGGCATACCCATACCATCATGAAGTACGGTATTTTGCAACTGTTGCCTGAGACTATCAAATTCGTCCACGGTCCGGGATGTCCCGTGTGCATCATGCCCAAAGAGCGGATCGATCACGCCTATGTGCTCTCTCAGCAGCCTAACGTCATTCTCGTCACATTGGGCGATATGATCAAAGTCCCCGGAAGCAACGGGAGTCTGCAGGACGCCAGAGCTAAGGGTGCGGATGTCCGTTTCGTCTACTCGCCGCTCGATTGTTTGAAGATCGCCAGAGAGAACCCCGATAAAACGGTGATTTTCTTTGCCATCGGGTTCGAGACGACGACCCCTATGACCGCCGCCCTTTTGGATACGGTGATCAAGGAGGATATACTCAATATCCTTTTTCATCTCAACCACGTCACGGTTCCCGAACCGATGCGTGCCCTCATCAGCGATGAAGCGTGTATTATCGATGCGTTTTTGGGACCGTCTCACGTCAGCGTTATCAGCGGCAGCAAAATCTACGAGGAGTTCCCCCGCGACTGGGGCAAACCCGTCGTGGTGAGCGGATTCGAGCCGGTGGACGTGATGCAGTCGATCAGTATGATCGTCAAACAGTTCATCGAAAACCGATGTGAACTCGAAGTGGAATACCATCGTGCCGTATCGCGCGAGGGGAACCTCAAAGCGCAGGCGATGGTGGATAAGTATTTTCAAAAAGTGGACTTTCGCTGGCGCGGTCTGGGCGATATCCCTCAAAGCGGGCTGGGGCTGAGAGAGGAGTATGAGAGGTACAACGCCGAGAAGATTTACGATGCTGTCTTGCCGAAAGAGGAGATCGACGATCACAAACTCTGCATCTGCGGCGATATCCTCAAAGGGAAGGCCTCCCCTCCGCAATGCACAATATTTGGTACGGCATGTAAACCGACGAGTCCGGTGGGGAGCTGTATGGTCAGCTCCGAGGGGGCATGTGCGGCGTATTATAAGTATGGGAATTTGGTATGACAAAAACGATAACCCTCGCTCAAGGTAACGGTGGCGAAGAGAACAACGACCTTATTAAAAAGGTCTTTTACAAAGCCTTTAAAAATGAGATTTTAGAGCGGAGCGAAGATGCGGCGGTGATCGGGAATCTGGCGATGAGCACCGACAGCTTTACGGTGAGTCCGTTGTTTTTCGCGGGGGCGGACATCGGGAAACTCGCGGTGTGCGGTACGTGTAACGACCTTGCCATGATGGGGGCAGCGCCGAAGTATCTGACATGCAGCGTCATCATCGAAGAGGGGTTTGAGGTCGAGAGCTTGGAGCGGATCGTCGAGAGCATGAGAAGCGAGTTGGCGATCAACGGTGCCGTCGTCGTCAGCGGCGATACGAAGGTCGTGCCGAAAGGGAGCGTGGATAAGATTTTCATCAACACCACGGGACTGGGGGAGATCATCCAAGCAGGGATCAGCTCGAATAATGTGAGCGAAGAGGATGTGATCCTTATCAACCGCGACATCGGATGCCACGGGGCGACGATTTTCGCCGCCCGCGAGGGGATCGAGATGAGCAGTACGCTCCGCTCCGACTGTAACTCGCTCTACCCGCAGGTCAAAGCGCTTTTGGATGCGGGGGTGGAGATCACGGCGATGCGTGACGCGACCCGCGGAGGGGTCGCGGCGGTGCTCAACGAATGGTCGAGACAGTCGAACGTCTGCATCGAAGTGGACGAAGAAAAACTCCCGATAAGCGATGAGGTCAAAGGGATCTGCGAGATGTTAGGATTCGAGGCGACGGCATTGGCGAACGAGGGGACGTTTGTGCTGGCGGTCAAAAAAGATTCCGCCGCCAAAGCGCTAGAGATACTAAAAGGCTTTGAGGTGTGTGCCATGGCTTCGGTTGTGGGTGAAGTGACCCAAAGATATCCGCAAAAAGTGATCTTGAAAAGCCCGTGGGGAACGTCGCGCTTTTTAGAGACTCCAAGCGGCGAGTTATTACCAAGAATATGTTAGAGGATAATTTTCTGCCTCGCCAGAGGCTAGCTTTAGTAGCCCAAGCGGCAAGCGTAGCTATCGGGATGTATTCCGATAGCGTCGAAAGGAAGTAATATGCACGAATATTCTATTGTTCAAGCTTTATTGACTCAGTGTGAGGATATTGCCAAAGAGAATGAAGCGGAGTCGGTGACGAAAATCATCGTCAAAATCGGAAAGATGAGCGGTGTTGAACCCCATCTGCTCGAAATCGCGTTTAATACGTTCAAAGAGAAAACGGTGTGTGACGGTGCTGATTTTGTCCTCAATATTCAGCCTTTGGTAATCGAGTGTAAAGGGTGCGGAGCACAGACGACGTTGGATGAAATCTACTACAAATGTCCCGTGTGTGAAAGCCTGGATGTCCAAGTGATCGATGGCGAAGAGATGTTTTTGATGTCACTGGAAATGGAGTAACCGATGCAGGAATACTGGGAATTATACATGAAGCCGATTGACGGCAATATTGCTTCGGTGCTCGTGAATGCGGGGATCTCGATGGAATTGCCGAGCGAGGATAAATTTTACGTCGGGTTCATCAAGCTGACGATGAAAACACCGAATGACAAGGGGTTGATATCGGCGGATGAAGAGGCTCAGCTTAGCTTTATCGAAGACAAGATTGAGATGGAGTCTTTGCGCTATCGTATCGGAAGCTACGTCGGCAGGATCGTATCTGATGGGGTTATGACCTTTATCTACTATCTGAAACACGATTTTGAATGGCCGGATGTCGTTCAGGCGGCCATGAAAGAGTTCGGTGATTACACTTATGAGTACGGTTCCAGAACAGACGGTGACTGGGAAATTTATCATAAACTCCTCTTTCCAACGGCCATCGAGTGGCAGATTATCCAAAATCACAAAGTATGCGACCATTTAAAATCGCAGGGGGATTCTCTCCATCTTCCCCGTGCCATTGAACACAAAGGCTACTTTCCGTCGTCTGAATTGCGTGCTGAATTTATGAGCCAAATCGAAGCCGAAGGGTTTAAGATCAAAAACGTGATGGAGGCGGCCGAAAACAACCCGATGCTGGGATTGAGTTTTTATCGGCAGGATAAACCGTTTTATTACGATATCGATACGTTAACGCTCCGTCTGATCGATCTTTGTATCCGATATGAAGGCTCGTATGACGGTTGGGAAACCAGTATCGTCAAAATGTGATCAAAAATTTCTGAAAACCCATTCACTTTTAAGAAATTTTAACCTTTTCACGGTGATAATGAGGGTTATAACATGTTCCGTCAAGATCAAACAGGAGTAAATAAATGCGTCCCGAGGAAATTATGAAACAAATTAAAGAGCATGAAGGGCTTTCACGGCGTGATGCTCTGAAAATGATGGCCCTATCGCCGGTAGCCGCATCGGTGTTGGCCTCTTCCGCACTGCCGGCGACGGCGGAAGCATCCGCATCCGATGCCGTTGGCAAAATCGTCATCGTCGGAGGGGGATCGGGAGCCTTGATGGTGCTGGCTCGGCTTCGCCGCGCCCTTTCCAAACCGGATATCACGATAATCGCTCCGAATGAAAAACATGTCTATCAACCGGGTCAGATCTTTGTCGCTGCGGGTGAATACGAACCGGAGGACATTATTTTCGACAATACCGGCTATATCGGTGAAGACGTCACCTGGATCAAAGATGAAGTAGCGACGTTTGACCCCGATAATAATAAGGTGACGACGAAAAAAGGGACGGTCGTAGCGTACGATTATATGGTCGTGGCGACGGGGGTTCAATACCATTACGAGCAAATTGAAGGATTAAGCGCGGAGATGCTTGGTAAAAACGGCATAGCCAGCGTTTATCAAAGCGATCTGGCTGAGGGGACGGCAGAGGGGGCAACCATCACACGAGATTGGTTCAATGCACTCAAAGAGGCGGCCAAAACCTCGAAACCGCGTGTCATCTGTACGCAGCCGTCAACTCCGCTCAAATGCGGCGGTGCTCCTCAGAAAATCCTTTATCTCAGTGACGATTTCCTCAAACGCGACAAATTGACAGCCGATTTTACGTTTGCAACTGCAGGTGAAAAGCTTTTCAGTCTCCCGGAGATTGAGGCTGCTATCCAAAAAGTACAAAAAGGGTATGGCAATATTACCAACAAATTCGGTCATGAACTGATCCGCATTGATGCTGAGAAAAAAATTGCTACCTTTCATCATAAATATCAAGTCCAGGGTGAATTTGACAAAGAATACAACGAATATGAGATGATCGATAAAGAAGAAGAGGTGAGCATGGAGTATGACTTCATCCATATCACCCCTCCTACGGCTGCCGTGGATGCCGTTGCCGACTCTCTTTTGGCGTGGCAGAAAGGGACGGCCAAAGGGTGGCTCGAAGTGGATCGGGAGACGTTGCAGCATCGCCGTTACAAAAATGTTTTCGGTATCGGAGACGTATGCGGCATCCCTGTCGGTAAAACCGGAGGCAGTGCCCGTCATCAGGGGCCTATCGTCGTCGGTAACCTGATTGCGGTTATGGAGAAAAAAGAGCCGGCATTGAAATTTGACGGGTATACGGTGTGTCCTCTCAAAGTTTCGTACGGAAAAATCATTATGGCGGAGTTCAATTATGACGGATTAGCCCCTTCGTTTCCGCTTGATCCGGCAGAGCCTCGATGGGTATGGTGGATGTTTGACCTCTACATGCTTCAGCCGATGTACCGCTATTTAATGCTAAACGGATTAATGTAACTTTTTTTACCCCTCTTTCACAAGAGGCGGTAGTTTTTTTTCTTGAACATACCGATTTTTCTGTATGATATCAAAAAAGAAAATGACGGATACGCTATGCAAGAACACCATACGATTTACTTTAAAGATTATACTCCCAGCCCTTATACGGTACTCACCTGCACACTCGAATTTATCATTGAAAACAGCTCTACCCGCGTAGAGAATATTATGGAAATTGTACGGCAAGACCCCGAAGCCAAAGAGCTTCGACTTGACGGCGAGATGTTGGACCTGGAACTTTTATGGGTTGATGATATCCTCTATACCGAAGATATGTACGTTAAGGATGAATCTTCGTTGACCCTTTCGCTTGATCGCGATCACGCCCGTGTCCGAATTATAAACCGAATCTATCCCGATCAGAACACGGCACTGGAAGGGTTATACCGCTCCGGAGGGATCTGGTGCACCCAAAACGAACCCGAAGGGTTTCGCCGTATCACCTATTTCATCGACCGTCCCGATGTCATGACCCGTTTCACGACCAAAATCATCGCTTCCAAGGAGCGATGCCCGGTATTGCTCAGTAACGGTAATCTGCGCGGCACGGCGACGCTGGATAACGGTAAACATTTGGTATTGTGGGAAGATCCGATCCCCAAGCCTTCCTACCTTTTTGCCCTGGTGGCGGGAGATTTAGGAAGTATTCACGATACCTTTACGACGATGAGCGGAAAGCGGGTCGATTTGGCGATTTACTGCGATCACGGAAATGAGAACAAATGTTCCCATGCCATGCGCAGTTTGAAAAAATCGATGGAGTGGGATGAGTACACCTACGGACGCGAATACGATCTGGAGGTCTATAACATCGTTGCCGTAGACAGTTTTAATATGGGGGCGATGGAGAATAAAGGGTTGAATATTTTCAACTCCCACTACGTACTTGCCGATGAAGAGACGGCGACGGACAACGATTTTATGGGGATTGAGAGTGTGATCGCCCATGAATATTTTCATAACTGGACGGGGAACCGGATTACGTGCCGTAACTGGTTTGAGCTTACGTTGAAAGAGGGGTTGACCGTTTTCAGAGATCAGTGTTTCAGTGCCGATATGAATTCTCCTCTGACGCAAAGACTCGATGACGTAAGGGCACTGCGTGAGCGGCAGTTTGTCGAGGATGCGGGGCCAACCGCCCATCCGATCAAACCGGATCACTACATAGAGATCAATAATTTTTATACCGCAACCGTTTATGAAAAAGGGGCGGAGGTGATCCGTATGATGCATACGGTACTGGGGAGTGAAAAATTCCGTTACGCAATGGATTATTATTTTGAGCATTTTGACGGGAAAGCGGTAGGGACCGAAGAATTTTTATCGGCGATGGAGTCTCAAAGCCCGGTTGATTTGACGCAGTTCAAACGGTGGTATTCTCAGGAACGTACACCGGTATTGAAAGTATCAAGCGACTATCGAGCCGATGCCGGAGAGCTTGAACTCACGATCCTCCAGACAATTCCCAAAAATACCAAAAACGGTGAGCAGCTCCCGTATGCGCTTCCGATGCGAATCGCCCTGCTGGCACCTGACGGATCGGAATACCCTCTGAAAACGGATGAGGTAACGGTGTTGCACGAAGATATCCTTTGGCTGGAAAAAGAGGAGCATAAAATTATTTTTAAAGGGATCGGAGAACCGCCGCGCCTTTCGCTCAACCGCGGATTCAGCGCACCGGTCATCATCGACTGCCATCAGATCGAGTATCCGTTTTTGATGATGCATGAGCAAGACGGATTCGTCCGTTATGAAGCGGCACATCAGTTCGGAATAGAGACACTTGAATCCATGATGGCCGGAGATGCAGCCGATGAACGCTATCTTGAGAGCTTTGGAGCGATTTTACGCGATTCGACCATCGAGCCGATGTTTAAATCCCAGATACTGGAGCTTCCGACTATCACGACCTTAATGCAGCGTCAAAAGGTTATTGACGTTCAAGCGATTTTTAAGGCGCATGAGGAACTCAAACAGATACTGGCGAGCCGTTATCGCAATGAACTCAACAGTGCTATTGAATACCTGTATGAACCTTCGAATACGTCGATTGACGGAGAGAGTATGGGGAAACGTTCCCTGAAAAATCGTCTTCTGAGTATTCTGATGAGTTTACAAGAGGAATCGATCAGCTACCTTTGCCTGGATCATTACCGTGAAGCTCACTCCATGACGGAGCGTTTAGCGGCATTGGATTTATTGGAAAATTACGCTCCGCATCTCGTTTCGGAGGTATTGGAACATTTCTATAACCGATACAAAGAGCAAACGCTTGTCATGAATAAATATTTTACCGTACGTGCTTCATCCCGAAGGGAAGGGACACTGGAACGGGTTAAAGCGCTTCAGGACGATCCGGCATACGATAAGAAAGTTCCGAATCTTGTCCGTTCGCTTATTGGGGCGTTTGCCCGAAATCCGGTTGCCTTTTACCATCCAAGCGGGGAAGGGTTCGTTTTTGTCGCCGATAAAGTCATCGAGATCGATGCATTGAATCCGCAAATTGCTTCCGGACTTGCCGGAGCGTTTAAGAACTATTCGAAACTTTCAACGGAGCAAAAAACGTTGATGGGGACGGAATTGGAACGGATTAAAAACCATCCGAAACTTTCCAATAACGTATTTGAAATTATTTCTAAAATTTTAGAAGTTCGCTAAACTTTGAGAAGAAACGTAACATTGACAGCTTTTGTCTTATATTTAGTCTAAAATAGAATGCTTATTTTAAGTTTGTGATACAATTGTGACGTAATGGTATTATAATCGTCCTTTATGGAATTATTTAACGAAGGAGAATCAATGGCAAGAGTAGTCGTCCTCGGTGGCGGTGTCGCCGGACATACTGCAGCAACATTCGCAGCAGATTGGCTCGGAAAAGATCATGAGGTGGTAGTTGTTACCCCTAACTCAAAATGGAACTGGATTCCTTCAAATATTTGGGTCGGTGTCGGTCAAATGTCTAAAGAAGAGGTTACTTTTGACCTTGCTCCTGTATATGAAAAAGCGGGAATTACCTATAAACAAGCAAAAGCGGTTAGCCTTAATCCTGAGGGAAGCGCAAGCAATACCAAACCGTTTGTAACGATCGAATATACCGGCCAAGGTAAAGCAGGTAAAAGCGAAGAGGTGACGTATGATTATTTGATCAATGCGACCGGACCTAAGCTTAATTTTGCTGCGACTCCAGGTCTTGGCGATGCAAACGGATTGGGTGAATTCACCGTTTCCGTATGTACGGCTGACCACGCGGATCATGCGGCACACGAACTTGCTAAATGTATCGAAAAAATGAAAAAAGGGGAGCGTCAAAAATTCCTTATCGGGACAGGTCACGGTATGTGTACGTGTCAAGGTGCGGCATTTGAGTACATCTTCAACATCGAGCATGAACTTCGCAAAGCGGGTGTCCGTGAATTAGCGGATATCCAATGGATCTCTAACGAATCATTCCTCGGTGACTTCGGGATCGGCGGACTTCACATGAAACGCGGCGGATACGCGGCATCTTCACGTCTTTTTGCTGAGTCTCTCTACTCTGAGCGCGGAGTTAAATGGTTGATCGGCGCACACGTCAACAAAGTTGAAAAAGGGAAAGTATCGTATGAACTTCTTGACGGTACAATGGGCGAAGAGAGTTTTGATTTCGCAATGTTGATCCCGCCGTTTGCCGGTGTCGGTCTCAAAGCGTATGATAAAGCGGGTGAAGATATTACCGCTACCGTGTTTGCACCAAACGGATTCATGAAAGTCGACGCTAACTACAATGCAGGTGCCTATGAAAACTGGAAAGCGTCTGACTGGCCGCGTACGTATCAAAACCCGACGTATAAAAATCTTTTCGCAGCCGGTATCGCGTTCGCCCCTCCGCATCCGATCTCTAAACCGATGAGCTCACCAAACGGTACTCAAATTTTCCCAACCCCTCCACGTACGGGTATGCCGAGCGGAATTATCGGTAAAGCGGTAGCGCATAGCGTATGCGATTTGATCAAAAAAGGGCCGGAGGCTCATTTGCATGAAGCATCAATGGCGGAAATGGGTGCGGCATGTGTTGCTTCAGCCGGTAAAGGTCTTTTTGACGGTACGGCTGCGGCATTGACCGTTTACCCTGTTGTACCTGACTTTGAAAAATATCCGGGTATCGGACGTGATTTGGATTATACCTTCGGTGAAATCGGTTTGGCCGGACACTGGATTAAACATATCCTTCACCACATGTTTATCTATAAAGCCAAGCTCAATCCGGGCTGGACAATGATTCCAGAATAAAGAAAAAGGAGAAGCAGTTATGAAAGAGATTGAAAAATACGTAAAACCGTATGATGCAAACTTTACAACAATGGTACCTACAGGTTTTGTTATTTTTATGCGTACGTGCAAAATTTGGCAGTTTATCCGCTTTATCATGATCAATATCAAAATGTTGATCGTCGTTCGTAAAAGCCACTAATACTCAGCCCCGTTTTCGGGGCTCCACTCCCAATGAAAGACTTTCCCTAATGATTAAAGAATTGATCACCTACCCTGATGAACGTATAAAACACGTTTCAGCCGATGTTCGCAAGTTTGATGATGAGTTGTTTGAACTTTTGGAAAATATGCGAGATACGATGGAGCATCATAATCTCGATGCAATTGCCGCGATCCAGATTGCCGTTCCCGCCTGTGCCATAATCGTCAAGTCCGAAGAGGGTTTGCTCGAATTGATTAACCCCCGTATCATCGTGACGGAGGGGACAACTACGGCGGAGGAGAAGAGTGCGTATTATCCCGGATTCAGCGCGACGTTAAAGCGGTATAACCGGATCAAAGTCGTGTATGAAAATCGGAACGGCGAATTGCAGCATTTGAACGTCGAAGGGGATTTTTCACGCCTGCTGCAGAGAAAAATCGATATGCTCTTTGGGGGGACTCTCTTAGACAAACTGGATAAAGAGGGGAGAAAACACTCAGAAAAAATCCTTTCCAAACAGGCTCTGGAGGCCGGACTGGAGTTAGGGGCTTCCTGCCCTACCGTTTTTGTGAGGGATTATTTTAAGCGGGGGGCCAAATATCTCTTAGCCTTGGTCGCCCTAACGCTAACCTTCCCATTTTTCGCATCGGCACACATATGTGCAACGGCTGCTTTCGTCGATAAATTCGCCCTCTTGGGTGTAGTGGGATTGACCATTGTCTACTATTTTTATGCACAGCATGAAGCAAAGCTGTATAAACAGTGTACCAGCTGTCAAATCGGCAACATTATCGGCACCGTGGCAATTTTGCTTTTTCAGCTGATCGTTGTCAGCCTCGGAGTGTTTTTCTGGCTTATTCCTTAATTATAAAAAATTATACTATCAGCTTTTTTCCTGTATGATAATCCGCAAAACTTCTTGAGAAGGTTCCCCTATGAGTTTTCCGGATATATCGAGTTTGTATCAAGCCAAATCGATTTTAATCAATGCTAAAGAGTCTATTCTGGAGGAATGGACGGGGGCAGACGTTTGTTCGACCATTTTGATGCGTCATGAAATCGATATCGAGTTTTTTAAAGTTAATTATGCCGGAAGCGTTTTTGACTATTTTATGGGGGTCGTATCGGGGCATATGGCTATCGGAGATTGCCCGGTCATTGCCGATCTCATTGATTATTTAAAAAATAAAGAACTGAGAGCCGACGAGCTTTTTTCGCTATGTACCCACTTTAAGCGATCGGTTATTAATGCCACCTATCGGCTCGGGATCAATGACCAAACGATCTTTGTCTCCATCAGCCATCTGTTTGACCAAAATTTTTCCGGTGTTTTAAAACTGTACACCGACACGATTTATCAAAAAGAGCAGGAAGCGATTAACGCTTCCAAAGCAAAAGAGTATTTTCTTTCCAATATGTCCCATGAAATTCGGACTCCGCTGAATGCCATTTTGGGATTTGTCGCACTTTTACGGGATGAGACGACCAACCCGAGATACCACCAGTATTTGAATATTATTTCCAACAGCGGCGAAAACCTTCTCCATATCATCAATGATATTCTCGATTTTTCCAAACTTCGAAGCGGTGAGTTTACGATTGATCCGCAGCCTTTTAACATTCATGACGAAATATCGCATACCATGGAGTTATTTGTCCCGAGTGCGAATTCGAAAAGTATCACCTTGACCAGTTTTATCGATCCGTCGATTCCGTATGAATTGGTTGCGGATGCCCTTCGGATAAAACAGATCGTCGGTAACTTTTTAAGCAATGCGATTAAATTCAGCCATCACGGCGGTGTCATTCATGTCGAAGCCGGTTGCAGCAACGGGATGCTCTCCCTTTCAGTGGGAGATGACGGAGTCGGTATCGCCCCCGCGGATCAGGAGAGGATTTTTGATGCTTTTTCTCAGGCTCAAGAGTGTATAACCAAAACGAGCGGGGGAACCGGCCTGGGTCTCTCGATCTGTAAGCAGCTGGCGGTTCATATGGGGGGAACGATAGAATTGGATTCATCCCCATCCAAAGGGAGTTTGTTTACCCTTAAAATTCCGGTTACCGTAAATACGGAGTGTTCTTTATCGAAATTTGATGTCTCTATGTATGAAAACATCCGGTTCGCACTCTTAAATGTGGGGTCCGAGGATCACTATAAGCTTGACTCCCTGTGGAAATATTGGGAACATTTCGGTTTGGAGATCAACCATGTTGATAGCGTTGAGGGTGATTTCGACCTCCTTATTTTTTTAGAGAGCTCGATTGATGATACGATACGGCAGACGATAATTCAACGGGACATTCCGGCCGTGGTCATTTTGGATTTCTTGGATGACCGGTACGATTCGGTCGCTAAGATTGCACCGCTTACCTTTCCGATCTATTGTACAAAACTTCATACGGCGCTGAGCGATGTATTGGGGATGAATCAGCTTGATTCTCCACAATCGGAAGGGACGCCGGGACGACACGGGTTTGAAGGGAAAGTTTTGGTTGCCGAAGATAATCTTGCTAATCAGGAGCTCATTAAAATCATTTTGGAGCGCTACGGCCTTGAGTATACGATTGCTTCTAACGGAAAAGAGGCGGTTAAATATTATCAGACGGGACATTACGATATGGTTTTGATGGATGAACAAATGCCGTACATGAACGGCAATGAAGCGACGGCAACCATTTTGGCCTATGAAGAAACAGAAAACCGGCCTCATACTCCGATTGTGGCATTAACGGCGAATGTAATCAAAGGGGCGAGAGAACGCTCTATCCAAAACGGATACGATGCGTTTTTGGGCAAACCGATCGTGATCAAAGAGATTGAACAAATTTTTGAACGCTATTTAAAAAGTGCTTCGGTCCTGGTAAGCTATCCTAAAATTGGTGAAGCTTCACGGTGGCCTAACATCGATATGCGTCATCTCGAGAGTGCTTTGATGTTGGAAACCGAACAGGTTGAACATCTTTTGGGGATTTACCATAAAAAAATGGAGTCGTCATTAGCGGAGTTAAAAGAGGCAATTGAGCGAAAAGATTACGACGATATCGCTTTTGTTTCCCATGCTATAAAAGGATCAAGTGCCAATTTCCGTTTTGAAGAGCTGCACCGACTCTCCAGCGTTATCGAAGAATCGGCTCACGATAAAGAGGCGGAATTCGATTTTTCCGAGGCCTATGACGTCCTTCTTGCCGAATTTACGAAACGGTTCGAATAACCCAGGCTATTCTTCCAGATAATAACCGACACCGGATGCGTTTTTGATCACATCCGTCGGTAGTTTGTTGCGAAGCCGCCATACCAGGGTACGGACACTGTTGTCGGTTGCCCCTTTGGTATCCCATACGTAGTTGATCGCCTGTTCAAAATCGACAACGCTCCCAAGCTGAGCTACCAGAAGGCGGATGAAGGCGTTCTCTTTTTTGGTGAGTTTGATCTTTTGGTTTTCGTAAAATGTTTCGCCCAACCCTGTATCGTGTCGGTAACCGTTCCCAAATTCAACAATGGGTTTATCGGATAGCTTTTTGGCATATACCAGTTTTTCAAGTTCTTCGCGATCCGACATCAGTTCGTTTATATTACTGTTGCGTTTCTTCTCTTCTTTGAAACGGTAGAGGGCCATCTGAATGGTTGTATGAAGATTAACCGGATCAAATGGCTTTACGATGTAACCGTAGGGTTCTGTTTTTTTGGCTTTGGAGAGCATCTCATTGTCGGAGTGTGCCGTTAAATAGATGAAAGGGAGAGGGTTCTTTTCACGGATAAATTGAGCGAGTTCGATTCCGTCCATCGTTTTTTGGAGTCCTATATCGATAAGGGCGATATCGGGGTTATAAATTTTAATTTTGTTGCGGGCGGTTACCGCATTGTCCGCAATGGAAACGACTTCATACCCTTGCTTTTCCAAGGACATTTTTAAATTCATTGCCGTCACTTCATCGTCTTCAACAACCAGAACTTTAATCATTGGTCTTGTGTCCTCATTCATCATAAACTGTGAGAATTTTATCACATTGTCGATAAAACTCACTAATAAAGCGTTCAAAATTTGTGATATTTTACTTCAATTATAGAATAATATTTCTTTTTTATCCGTTATTCAACCCAAAAGGGGCATAATCGCGATATTTACAGGGATCGATAGGGATAATAATGCTTGATTTTGATAAATTTACCAAATATTCTAAACCGGGGCCGCGCTATACGAGTTATCCGACGGCATTGGAGTTTAGTGACGCTTTTGATTACGACGGGTATCTCTCAAAGCTTCATTCGCAAGACCCGTCACGTCCTCTATCACTCTATTTCCATTTGCCGTTTTGCAAGAATGCCTGTTATTTTTGCGGTTGTAATGTCGTATTTACCTCCAAGGAGGATAAAAAAGAGCGTTACATTGATTATATCACCCGTGAATTGGAGATTTTGAGCCGTCATATCAACGTTGAGCGTTCCGTGATTCAGCTCCATTTCGGAGGGGGAACGCCGACGTTTTTCGATGCGGATCAACTCAACCGTATTATTACGGCGATCAAGGGCTATTTTAAAAATTTCGCCAAAGATGCCGAGATCAGCTGTGAAATTGATCCCCGCCATATCAATGAAGCGCAAATGAAAGTGATGAGCGATGCGGGATTCAACCGCGTCAGTTTCGGTATTCAGGATTTTGACGAAAAGGTGCAGGTTGCCGTTCACCGCGTGCAGCCCTATGATATTACCAAAGCGGCAATGGAGTTGGCCCGAAAATACAACATGGTCAGTGTCAATGTCGATCTGATCTACGGATTGCCGTATCAAAGTCTGGAAACGTTCAAGAAAACGCTTGATCTGGCGATATCCCTCAACCCTGACCGTTTTGCTGTTTTCAACTACGCGCATGTGCCGTGGTTGAAAAAAACCATGCGGAAAATTGACGAAACGACCCTTCCGCATCCGGCTGAAAAATTGGCAATCATGCGTTACACGATTGATCATATGGAAGCGTGCGGATACAAAATGATCGGAATGGATCACTTTGCCAAGCCGGAAGATGAACTCTTCAAAGCAATTGAAAAAGGGGAACTTCACCGAAATTTTCAAGGGTATACGACCAAAGGGGGGGCCGATTTGATCGGAATCGGTCTTACTTCCATCGGCGAGGGGAGCGATTACTACGCGCAGAACTTCAAAGAGATGGATGCCTATGAAGCGGCAATCGATGCCGGTAAGCTTCCGCATGAACGGGGTGTCGCCCTCAATGAGGATGACCGTATCCGACAATACGTCATTATGGAACTGATGAGTAACTTCAAACTGGACATCGGCCGGTTTGAGCGGCTTTACGGCGTGAAATTCGATCACTATTTCGCCGATGCACTGGAAACTTTAAAACCGTACGAAACGGACGGACTGGTATCGATAACCCCTGATTCTATCAGCTGTTCGACGACAGGAACCTTGCTTATCCGAAATATCGCTATGCCGTTTGATGCGTATATGAAGCGTCATGCCAGTTCGGATAAAGCATTTAGCAAGACGGTGTAATATGGGTCGCGAATTGTTTAATTTTACAGAGACATCGGATGCCTGTATCAAATGCGGAAAATGTATCCCCGTTTGTACTATCCATAACGTTAATTCCGATGAGGTTACCTCTCCGCGCGGATTCATCGATTTGCTCGGGGCTTATGAGCGGGGGCAATTGGAGCTTGATGCGAATGCCAAAGCCATTTTTGAAAGCTGCTTTTTGTGTACGAATTGTGTCGATGCCTGTCCCAAAGCGCTCCCTACCGATATGGTCATTGAACAGGTGCGGGCGGATATTGCCGATAAATACGGAATTGCCTGGTTTAAGCGAGTCTTTTTTTATTTGCTTCGTCACCGTACGACAATGGATATTCTCTTTAAACTCGGGTATGTGTTTCAAACTTGCGGGTTCAAGATCAAAGGGGAAATCAATTCGATGGAACCTCGGTTCACCCTCCCTATTATCAAAAAAGACCGTCTTCTTCCCGCTATGGGAAAAACGTCGTTTTTGAATACTTATCCGGAAAATATCCCTAACGGCGGTAAACGCCGGGTTGCGATTTTTATCGGTTGTCTGGCTAATTATAATTATACGGAGATCGGAAAAAGTTTGTTGGAGATTCTTGAAGCGTTGAACGTCGATGCGTTTATTCCGAAAAAACAGCTTTGCTGCGGGGCTCCGGCTTATTTTACCGGGGATTTTGCTACCGTCGATCACAACGCCAAAAAAAATATTGTCTATTTTGAAAGTTTTATCGATGAGGTGGAAGCGATTATTATCCCCGAAGCGACGTGCAGTGCGATGATTAAAATCGATTATGAGCATTTTTTCCATGATCAGCCGGAGTGGCTTGAACGTGCGAAGAGACTCAAAAATAAAATTTTCATGGCTACCGAATGGCTAGAACAAAAGACGGAGCTAAAAGCCCTCTTGGCCAGCAAAGGCCGCAGTGATCTGACGGTGACCTATCATGACCCATGTCATGCCCGAAAAATGCAGGGAGTTTATAAAGAGCCTCGGATATTGGTCGGACAAAATTATACGATTACCGAAATGAGCGATCCCAACGCATGCTGCGGTTTCGGCGGTGTGACGATGCAGACGGAAAATTTTCATTTTGCCCAGGCTGCCGGGAAACCTAAAGCGGCCATGATCGCTAAAACGGGTGCTCAGGTCGTTACGGCCGAATGCAGTGCGTGTCGAATGCAGATTAACAACTCTTTGTATGAAGCGGACGTAGACGTCGTCTTTAAAAACCCTATTGAATTGATCGCCGAAGCGCTACGACCATGACGACGCAAGAGGTAGCCCTTTTTGTAGAGACGTTTCAAACGCTTGTATTGGGTTCATTGACGCCGGATGGGGTACCTCATGCCAGCACCGCTCCGTATGTCCGGATGGGGAATGATTTTTATATCTTTATCAGTACGGTTGCGCAGCATGGACGCAATTTGCTGATCCATCCGAATGTTTCCATCCTTTTTGTCGAAGATGAATCCCAATGTGTACAGCCCTTTGCGCGCAAGAGGGTGACGATCGAAGCTTTGGTTTCGGAAATAGGGAGAGAAGATGACATCTACCCTCGTGTGATAGAACGCTTTGCTGCCCATTTTGATCCGGATCTAATCCACTCCCTCACGCAAATGGGTGATTTTCACCTTTTTAAATTATCGCCGCAAAGCGGGAGTGTTGTTATGGGATTTGGGAAAGCGTACCGTCTGGATGGAAATTTGGACGTTATAACCCACATTATGGGACATCATGAACAAAGGGGCTGAGAGTGATTTTAGATGCAAACGGACTTAACACCGATACCGTGTATAAAATGATGAGTAACACGATTTTCCCCCGTCCTATCGCCTGGATTTCGACGGAAGGGGAAAATGGGATGAACCTTGCCCCGTTTAGTTATTTTATCCCCGTCTCTTCCAATCCCCCGTGTGTGATGGTCTCTATCGGGCCTAACGAAGAGGGGGGTTTGAAAGATACGTGCAAAAATATTCTCCTCTACGGCAGAGCAACGATTTCCCTGGCTGAGGATGACAAGGCCGGGGGCATTGATGCGACTGCCGAAGCGCTCACATACGGAGAGAGTGAAGCGGATAAATTCGGTATTGCCATGGTAAAAACGAAAGAGGGGTACCCTTCTCGGGTAGCCGATTCCAAAGCGGCACTTCTGTGCTCGCTCCATCAGGAGGTAGCGCTCAACGGAAGTGAACAAAATATCCTCTTTTTAAAAATTGACGCTTTTTATTATGACGATGGGGTGATTGATGAACGCTATAACGTTAGATTGAGTAACATCGGACGGGTAGGGCGTGATTATCTCGTCGATGCCAAACGGATTAAGGTGTAAGTATGGAATTCTGGAATCATATTTACGAACATTTTAATCCCGTCGCTTTTACGCTCGGATCGATACCTGTCCACTGGTACGGGCTGATGTACGTTCTCGCACTCCTTTCTGCTTTGGTTATTGCCAAATGGATTGTGCAAAAAGATCGTATTTCTATCACGAAAGAGCAGTTGGACGATTATTTCATTTATGCCGAAATAGGGGTAATATTGGGGGCTAGACTGGGGTATATCCTTTTTTACGATACCCATACCGCGTATTATCTTGCGAACCCGTGGCAGATTTTTAACCCGTTTATCGATGGGCAGTTTGTCGGGATACGGGGGATGAGTTTTCACGGTGCCATCATCGGATTTTTGATGGGATCGTACCTGTATCATCGCCGTCACGGCATACCGTTCGGACGTTTGATGGATTTGGTAGCAGTATCGGTACCGTTAGGGTATGTATTCGGACGGATCGGCAATTTCCTGAATCAGGAATTGGTGGGACGTGCTACCGATGTGCCTTGGGGAATCTACGTCTACGATACCCTTCGCCACCCTTCTCAGCTGTACGAGGCGTTTGTAGAAGGGGTTGTCGTGTTTGTGATTATTTATGCGTACCGTAAACGAAAAGCGTTTGAAGGGGAACTGATTTTACTGTATGGCTTGTTATACGGGATCGGTCGAGCCGCAGTTGAGTTTTTTCGTGCTCCCGATGCGCAGATCGGTTATATCGTCGGGGAATGGATGACGCTCGGGATGGCGCTGAGTTTAGGGATGGCCGCTGTTTCGGCTGTATTATGGTTAGGGTTAAAGCCAAAAAATCTTCCCAATTCAAACTAAAAATCGCTAGAGAATCCATACTCTATCCCCATAGCCTTTAGTGTTATCAAAAAAATTACCTATTTTTGCCGAAAAGGAGAAGCGTTGTCATTTGAGATTTCAGATTTAAGCGAACACAATTCGGAATTGCTCAAACTGTTAACACAAAATCTTCCGGATATGTTATGGGTTAAAGAGATAAACGGCAATTATCTGTATGCCAACCAAGCCATATGTGACGGGCTCCTCATGGCAAAAGATACCAATGAACCGATTGGGAAAAACGACGTTTTCTTTGCCATGCGCGAACGGGAAGCCCATCGTGACAACCCGCAGTGGCATACGTTCGGAGAGTTATGTTTTAATTCCGACCTCATTGTTATTGAAAACAATAAGCCGATGAAATTCGAAGAGTACGGAAACGTTAAGGGTGAATTGCTCTATCTGGAAGTCTATAAAGCTCCATTTTACGATAAAGAGGGAAACATCATCGGAACCGTAGGTGCCGGTCGGGACATCACGCAGCTGAAAAAGACCCAGCTTGATCTGGAAGAGAGTTTAAAAACGCTCAATCATCAAAGGGAACAGCTCGAATCGTTTAACAGCGAGCTTGAGAAACGGGTTAAAGAAGAGGTTGAAAAACGGCAAAAACAAGAGCGTCTGATGCTTCACCAATCACGGCAGGCCGCCATGGGGGAGATGCTGGAATCCATCGCCCACCAATGGAGACAACCGCTGAATATCATCGGATTGGCTACGGTAAATCTAGAGACGCAATACGCAATCGGTTCGATCAATGATAAAGATTTTCATGAGAAAATGAAGATTATCAGCTCCAATATCACCTATATGTCCCATACGATAGACGATTTTCGAAAATTTCTCCATCCTGAACGGGAGACGATCGTTTTTCATCCGAGCAAAAGTATTGAAGAGGTGTTGGAAATTTTAAGCGCACAGCTCGAAAGCAATAATATTGCAACCGAACTGGAGATGAATGGTACGCTCGATTTTTACGGAGTGGAGAATGAATTCAAGCAAGTGTTGATTATCTTGCTGAACAATGCTGTTGATGCTATCCGGATGCAGATTCAGGAAAAGAAGATTGTTCAGGGGAAGATTACTATTGTATTAAGCTGTCAAGACGATTGCGGTCTTGTGGAAGTTTGCGACAACGGCGGCGGCATCAGCGATACGATCATCGATAATATTTTTAATCCCTATTTTACGACCAAACATGATGCGTACGGAACCGGGATCGGACTTTATCTCGCTAAAAATATTATTGAATCGAGGATGAAAGGTTCATTGCGTGTTAACGTTATCGATTCGGGCAGTTGTTTTACGATCAAAGCCCCTTTAGTGAACACTTCGGACAACGAGCGCGCTTTTTGTTATTAGAGGGGTATAGCCGGGTGTTAAAGCTCGATGCAGAAATGATGCATTCCCGCTTCGTAGGTATAGGCTAACCGATATTTATGGAGTTCGCAGACCGATTGGGCGATGTAGAGTCCTAATCCAAGCCCCCCGTCTCCTCTTTCGGTAACAAAAGCCTGCAATGCCTCTTCTACGGGGCGTTTTAACGGCTCACCGATATTTTGGATACAGATTTTAGCGTCGCTGCAATCAATACGGATCGGATACGAAGTGGCATGGCGTAGTGCGTTGTCGATGAGATTTTGCAATGCACTGGTGAAGAGTGCCGAATCAACGGTAAGGGTCTGTTCGCACCCGCGCACCTCCACTTTGTTTTGTTCGCACATAAGGTTTTCCAGGGCGGTTTCGATCATGGTATGAAGGGGAACCGGGACTTTTGTCAGTGCCAAAGCGTGCATTTTTTCGATTTGTGCCATTTGCCGAATAAGATGTTCGAGCCGTTTGAAGAGTTTACCGAGCAAATTTCGGTTGGGACTCGGTTCTTCAAGTTCGACGATCAGTTTCCCTTTGGTAATAGGGGTTTTGAGTTCGTGCATAATATTGCGTAAAAAGAGTTCACGCGATTTTTTCAGACGGGTTTGTTTCTCAAGTGCGTCGTGCAAGGCATTGGAGATGAGAGCGATTTCATCTTTTCCGGTGGTTGTAATATTGATGATCTCTTCCCCTTCTCCATAGCGCTGGATTTGTTCATAGAGGTATTTGAGCGGTTTGAGATTGTTCCAGAGCAACAGATACATATTGACTAATCCCCCCAGCAGGGCAAAAAACAAGAACCAAACAAAATAGTAGCTTGCCCCTTCCACCATATCCCGATAATACATGGTACAGTGCTCACGCGAGAGGGCGTAAACAAATCCGTCATGATCTTTGTAAATGGAGACCTTGACGTTCCTGGATCGGAGTTTTGAACGCATCGACGGAGGGATCGGGATCGGTTCGCAATGGGTCGTTTTGTTCTCTATCGATTTAAAGCCCGCTTCATGCAGTTCTTGGCTTTGTTCCATACAGCTGCGGTTCTTTGTCTCTTCCAAAATGCGGGAAAGCTCCATAGAACGATGAACAAGAAGGTTGAATTTTTGTTGTTCCTGCTCATGCAGGGCAAAAATAAAGAGTAACAAAAGGACGATCAGCGCCAGAGCAAAGAAAAAATGGAGTTTGAAGAAGACGGAATGATGGCGTGCGATCATAGGGTAAATTGATACCCCATGCCGCGGATCGAACGGATAAGGGTGGGATGTTTGGGATTGGATTCAACTTTTTGTCGTATGCGGCTGATCAGGACGTCAATGCTGCGTTCCGAACTTTCCCACCCGATCGACTCGACATTGTTAGCGATAAAGTCGCGTGAGATAATCTGTCGGCGATGTTTGATCAATAAAGCCAGTAGTTCAAATTCGGCGCGTGTAAGGGGGAGAAGCTCCCCCTCTTTATAAATTCCGTTATCGTCAACCCGAAACATGTCGGTACTTGATTTAACGCTTTTGCCGTTAATGCGGCGCAGTAGACTCTGGATCCGGGCTACCAACTCCCGCGGCTCATAGGGCTTTGGAAGATAGTCGTCGGCCCCAAGCTCAAGGGCAATGACTTTATCCCCCAAATCGCTTCGGGCAGACGAGATTATAATCGGAATATCACTCCGTTCGCGCAGTTCTTTACAGACATCCAATCCGTCCATATCGGGAAGGGTTAGATCGAGAAGTACAAGATCATACGATTCAATCCCCAAAGAGCCAAGGGCTGCTTTGGGATGAGCGTAACTGATGACCTCCATTTGATAACGGCTTAAATATTGGGTTAGGAGGTCCGATATTTCGAGATCGTCTTCAATAAGGAGGATTTTAATCATCTCTTACTCTTTCGGACAGTTTTTGCAGCCCATTCCTCCCGCAGGCATTTGCGGTTGGGCCATTTTACCCCCCTTCATAGCGGCGCATTGTTTAGGGTTCATCGGACGCAATGCATCCAGTTTTGCCCGCTGCTCCGGTGTCATTACGGCCATCATTTTTTCGTGCTGCTGGTTATGAAACGCTTTTCCCTCTTCACGAATTTTTTGCATTTGCATCTTTTGATCGTCGCTGAGCCCTAATTGTTCCATCGGTTTCGGAAGTTTTGAAGTATCGCATCCGCATTTGCCCATCATCCCCTGTGGATTGTTCATCATCCCTCCGCCTTGCATCGGACATGCCAATAAGGCGGTTGCCCCTAGGATAAGGGCTATGCTAAGAATCTTTTTCATATTTTTCTCCGTTTGTTATTTAGGTAGAGTGACATCTTACGTAATTGCCGTCAATCTTCAATCAACCGAGTATTAACAACATTAATGCGATGGCTTTTCGCTGTTTGCCTCAGTGATTTTCATCAAGGTCAAAAATAAAACCGTAATTGCCGGCCCGATGATCATCCCCCAAAATCCGAAGGTTGCCAGTCCCGCGATAATCGCAAAGAAGATAACAAGTTCGTTGATTTTTTCCTGAGGTTTGATCAGTTTCTGGTTAATAATTTTAATGATGACCGGTTTGATGAAGGTATCGGCGACAAGGGAGATGACAATAATGGTGTAAAGGGCGATAAAGAGGGCATTTTCATTGTGCCCGAGTGCCAGTTCAAAGAGGCTGAACGGGAGCCACATAATGACTCCGCCGATGACCGGGATTAGCGATGCAAATCCGTACATAATGCCAAAGAGGAGGCCGTTATACCCTATATACTCGACGGCGATTCCGAACAATGCCCCTTCAAACACCGCTGTTGCCAGAATAGAATAAAAAACGACACTCATTGACGAGCGCATTTCAAACATAATCAACGTGCTCTCTTGTTGGGGAAAATGGGCAGAGCGTTTGAAAAATTCGAAAATATCCCGTCCGTAATACTGGGCAATGAAATAAAAAATCAAAATAAATAAGCTTCCTGAGACAAAAGACATCGCAAAACTGCCGACCTGGGAAGTATAATCGATGATATGCTGACTCAGTTCGGATGGGTCAAAACCGGCTAAAAAGAGCTCAATTTTATGCTCAAGATAGGTAAAAGAGGGGGGAAGATGGGCGAACCAGCTTCGAAGTTTTATCTCCATGACATGCATCATGGCCGGATCGAGATTTTGGAGCATGACGGTGAGTTGAAAGATAAAATAGCCCAGAGGTGCGAAAAACAGAGCACCCAACATCAGGGTAGAAAGGGATGATGCCAAAAAGCGGCTATGGGTCAGTTTGAAAAATCCCATCTGGATATGGTAGGTCGAGATCGCCAAAAGCGAAGCGACGATAATGTTCATCCAAAAAGGTTCATAAAGGCGATACATCCCGTAGGAGACAATCAACAAAAGGGTGAGGGTGAAATACTCTTTTTTCATGGTTATTCAAATAATCCGTGCTGAGGAGTGCCGAATTTCAACAACTCATAGGTTTTCGGCGTTGCCACTCTTCCTCTGGCGGTCCGTTCGAGATAGCCGTTGGCAAGGAGATAAGGCTCGAGGACATCTTCGATGGTCCCTTCATCTTCACTGAGGGCAGCGGCTATGGTACTGAGCCCCATAGCTCTCCCTTTTGCTTCCATCAGCAGTTTAAGAAGGCGGATATCCATCTCATCAAATCCGTTGGCATTAATTCCGAGCTGATCGAGGGCATAGCGGGAACGCTCATGATAAATGGTAGGCTCATCGGCCACATCGGCAAAATCGCGTACCCGTTTCAGGAGACGTAATGCGATACGGGGAGTTCCGCGGGAGCGTTTGGCAATCTCATGTGCCGCCTCTTTATCGATTTTTTTTCCGAGTTTCGTAGCGGCTTGGGTGATGATGGCACAAAGCTCGTCAGGGGTATAAAACTGCATCCGAAAATTCATTCCGAAGCGGTCGCGCAAAGGGTTTGAGAGCATCCCCGCACGGGTCGTAGCACCGATCAGGGTGAACTTTGGCAGGTCGATTTTGACCGTTTGGGCTGCAGGGCCGCTTCCGATGATAATATCGAGCCGGAAATCTTCCATTGACGGATAGAGGATCTCTTCGACGGCGGGTGATAATCGGTGAATCTCATCGATAAAGAGGATATCGCCCTCTTCGAGATTGGTGAGGATTGCGGCAAGATCACCGCTTTTTTCGATCATCGGGGCTGCGGTGACTTTGATGTTGCTTCCCATCTCATTGGCAATGATGAGGGCAAGGGTTGTTTTCCCTAAGCCGGGAGGGCCGTAAAAAAGGACATGATCGAGCGCTTCGCGGCGTTTGCTGCTCGCTTCGATGAAGACTCCCAGATTTTTTTTGATCTGTTCCTGTCCGATATAATCGTCCCAGGCACTCGGGCGCAGTGAGGTTTCGGTGACCTCTTCGGCATTAAATTTTTCGATTTCGACTATGCGTTCCATTTATTGATTTGTCTTTCGATACGGATTGGGATGGTAAGATTGTGAATGTTCCTGAAGACACTGTTGGCGTTCGTCCGGATTGGTGATGTGATTGCACTCTTGCCGTGCCGTCGCATGCAAAATCGTATAGACCGTCGCCTCCGGTGTTGAACACCCTTGGGTGAAAAAGATGATGCTGAGGGAAACGCTTTTAATAAATATAGTTTTCATCGGGGAACGTTCGGTTCTGTACTTCGGTTTTGTAACCGTTAACTGCCTCTTTGACGGCTTTGGCACCGTTTAGGTATTGCTTGACGAATTTCGGGACAAACGGTTCATACAGCCCCAGCATATCGGAGAAGACAAGCACTTGTCCGTCCACGCCGTTTCCCGCACCGATTCCGATGACGGGGATGGAGACACTTTGGGCTACCCGTGTCGCGACATCGGCTTTGACCCCTTCGATGACGAGGATAAACGCTCCCGCTTCCTCAATGGCCAGGGCATCGGCGATGAGAGAGAGGGCTTCGGCTTCGGATTTTCCTTTAACCTTGTATCCCCCCTCGGCACGAAAAGCCTGGGGAAGCAGTCCGATATGACCGCATACGGCCAAACCGTTGTCAACCAGATGTTTGACGAGATGGGCTTTGTCGGCCCCCCCTTCAATTTTAACCGCATCCGAGGGGGTTTCACGATAGACCCTGATTGCATTTGCCAATGCACTCGCTTCGTCGGTATAGGTACCAAAGGGCATATCGGTGATGACGAAGGTTTCGGGAGCCCCTTTGCACACGGCATTGGTATGGTAAATCATCTGATCCATGGTTGCGCTTAGGGTATCGGGATTTCCGCCAAAACTCATATTGAGGCTGTCTCCTACGAGGAGGATGTCGGCAGTTTCATTAAAAAGCCGGGCGAAAAGGGCATCATACGCCGTAATCATCACGAGCGGAGCACCCGTTTTACGTTTTCGTATAGCACCGATGGTGAGTTTTTTCATATCTATCTGTCCCACAATTATTTAAAGTAGATAGTTTACCCAAAATTTGAGTTGCATTGCTATTTAGTGGCAACTAAGAGGGGAGATTAAACAAAACATTGCTATAATTTTTTACCACAGGAGAAGACCATTATGGGTATACGGACGGTTCTAGAAGCTAATTTTGATTTTGAAATCATAGATGAATTCCTGGATCATTACGCCATGATGGTGGAGATTATAGAGACCCTTATCATCGATTTGGGAAATCGAGAACGTTATCGATACAGTGTCGAAGAGCTTTTCCGGATTTTTCATAACATCAAATCAGCCTCGGGGTATCTTCAGATCCAACCGATGGTGCGGTTGTCGACTTTTGTTGAAGATGCCCTCGAGCAGTTGCGTACGCGTGACAAGGTTGTCAATGAAGAGACCATCAACTGGCTGATTAATGTTTCGGATATGTTTATGCAGTGGCATGAAGATTTAAAAATGGATAACGATCTCTCTAAAATCAATTTTTCTCTTTTAATTTTACCCGATATGGAGAAAGCGTGAAACAACTTGTAGCGTACATAACCGCAGGATACCCTGATAAAAATTTTTCCGTTGATTTAGCTTTGGCGTTAGCCGAGAACGGCGTTGACACTCTGGAACTCGGAGTTCCGTTTTCCGATCCCGTTGCCGACGGTCCCGTGATCGAAGCGGCAAATCAGCGTGCACTGGAAGGGGGATTCCGGTTTTCCGATCTTTTGGAGATTTCCGAAGCGATTGCGCCGAAAATCGATACGCTCTGGATGGGGTATTTCAATCCGTTTTATCAATACGGAATGGAACCCTTGCTCGATAAGGCGAAGAGCCTAGGGGTAAACGGTTTAATCATCCCCGATGTTCCGTATGAAGAGGCTAAAGCCTATCATGGACACTTTGAGAACCGGGGATTGGCGAATATTACTTTTGTTGCCCCGACCGATGGTGAAGAACGGATTGCCCTTATCACCGCACAAGCGCGCAAATTTATCTACCTGGTCGCTTATGCCGGCATCACCGGCAGCGGTAAAAGCGAAGATTTGGCACCGACGTTAGAGATGATTAAGCGTCATACCCAAACTCCGGTCTACGTCGGTTTCGGTGTCAACGAAAAAACCGCCCGTGAAAAAGTGCAGGGTGCAGACGGCGTAATCGTCGGTTCGGCGATCGTTAATATCCTTTTGGACGATAGCCTCTCGAATACTCAAAAAATTGCTAAATGTTGCGAAATAACCCGTAATATAAAATCTCTTATTAACGAATAGAGATATATAATACAATTCTAACTTCGGTTTTCTACGTGGGGGCGACATGGCTTCGACTGGATCAAGAAGGTTTAGGTTGCATTGCCGGACTGAGCAGCTCCGTTATACGGCTCACACTTGCTTAAACGCAAACAACACTAATTACCGTCCTGCTTACGCTGTAGCGTAAGTTTAACTTAATTTAGGACTGCTCTACCCTCCTATGCTATCACCGGAGGGGTTTGGGGTATAACCATCGCGATAGCTATACTCCCGGAATGCCTCGGACGGGGATGAATTTAGAGGATTGGATGATGTAGCTTTGCACGTTGTGTGATAGTCATCTGAAAACGAAACAACGTTACTAAGCATGTAGACGCCTTTACTCTCTTGGTTTAGGACTCCGGTTCAATCCCGGACGCCTCCACCAAACGACTCTCTTCAATTCCACGATTCATTTACCATTTATCAATAACATTTACGAACGATAAAGAAAGAGCAATATTGTATTTTTTTATTTCAACTGTCTTGATTCTTTAAGTTTTTAGTGATAAGATGTTCTAAAGGTTGATCCATTATTGGGTTAATTATTCACGCATAACGGAGGAGAAAAGATGAAATCCAAAGTAGTTAATTCTATCAGTTTTGTTGCCGCACTAGCTATTGGTGTGTTAAGTGTCGGGTGTGGCGGAGGCGGTGGTAGCAGTACAACTACGACTCCTACCGCGGCAACGTCGACGGCAACATTGACGGGGACGGTTGTTGTTGCATCCAGTTCTGCCGGAGGGGCGGTAGGCGCAGCAGCGGTTACCCAAACGGCAGCTGCAACAAGCAGTCTGATTGAAGGTGCGGTTATTAATATTGCAAGTTATGATAAAAGCGGGAAATTATTGGGAGAGACTGCCGTCAACAGTTCGAATACGGGGAGTTTCAGTGCCAATCTCCCCTTAAGCAGTGCCGGCGGATATGTCGTATTGACTTCACATAAAGAGGGCTTTATCGATTTTAGCCGCCGTGTCGATTACGAAACTCCGGGGGACATTAACCTGATGGCTGAGATGGATGCGGCCAATGTCGTAGCGGTTCCGGTAGGGGCTACGTCGACAACGATCGGAAGTTCATCCATTATTAAAAAAGCCAACGGAAAAGAGTACGTCCTTTTTGCCTATTTCAAAGATGCTAGCGGCAAAGGGAAAATGATGGTCGGTAAAGCAGCCCTCAGCCGTATGGCGACAGGGGATAAACCTTCCGTTGCTTTGGAAATTCCAAAAGAGTCGATTCCAAGTGATGTCACATCGTTGGTCGGAAGTATCAACAGTTACGATCCGACCAATCCGGAAGATGCTAAAAAATTCCCGGGAAGCTATGCCGATAGCAAAGGGAATAAACTCGTTTCCTTAGGGTTTGACTTCATCGATATCAAAACTGACGGCGGACAAACGCTCGGTGCAGCGATTAAAAAAGCGGTGGCCAAAGGGTCGTTGAAAAAATCGGCAGCGAATGCTCCGTATTACGTGACGCGCTGGATGAACTCAAGCAACTGTGCTTCTTTGGCAATTGGGGATGCTGATAAAAATGCGAGCAACGGGTATAACATTCCAATATTTACCTATAGCTATAACTCAGGTTTGTGGGAACAATTGGGACAAGGGACTATTGTTAAAACCTACAGCAGCGATATCACCGATTTCAAAAGCTACAGCGATAGCAATGCAAGTGCTGCGTGTACCGCCAATTACGGGGATTATGTCAAAATTGAAGTAACGAATAAGGATTACCTCAATTCTCCGTGGAATCTTGACCACATTCTGACAAGTGAGCCGAAACAGGTCTGTGTCCAGGGTAAAGTGATGGATCAAAGCGGAAAAGCGATCAAACAAAGCATCTATTTCAGTTTTTACGACAATGAGAGTTCTCCAAACTCGTTTAACTGGGGAAGTACCAGCAGTAAAAATGACGGAACTTATAAAATGACAACGGTGTTGGTCGACAATACCGATAGCGACAGAGTCGGAACAATCTCGTACTACAATCCGTATTCGTATGAAAACGTAACCGTGAATGCGACATTGGGAGATTATCCTAACTGTACTACACAAGATATAAACGTAACTGCTCCTCAAATGTGTACCGTTACCGGACAGGTAAAAGACGATACCGGTGCGGTAAAAGCGAATGAGACGGTTTATGTTTATTCTTCGAGTCCGTATATGTATCGTACCGGTTCAACCGGAAGTGACGGTAATTTCAGTATCGAAACCCGTTGTGCCTTGGATCAAAGCTTGTATGTACGTAATAAAAGTGTAGCTAAGTTTAACCCTGACGGAATAAAAGCGTTTGATGAAGTGAGTGATGAAAATAATGTCGTGGGTCTTGGTACCTTTACGATCGTCAATCAAGCCCCTTACTCGTATGGATGGCTCAGCAGTAATTCGATCAAACTCAACGGCAGTACTTCAATCGGTATTTACGGATATGATTATGATGGAGACGTACCGCTTACCTGGGTACTCAAAGATAACGGCGTGCAGTTTGACACTAACACAACGACCGGAAATTATCTCTATCAATATGTCGACCGCACGTTTACGACCACCGGAGATCATAACATTACGTTAACGGTCAGTGACAGTAAAGGTAAATCAACCACCAGCTCGGTTGGTACGGTGGAAGTGGTTGCCTTGAGCAGAGCGCCGAAAATCACCAATTATTATGCGGATAAAACCGTAATCGGGGTTAATAAATCCAATACGCTTCATGCACGCGGATATGATCTAGACGGTGATAATGTCAACTGGAACTACAAAAAAGGGTCAACAACACTGTGCAGCGGAACCGCGACAGGGGGAAGTTTTGATACCAATTGTACCTATACGACCAGTGCAACCGATGCCAATGAGACTATCACCTTTACCGCTACCGATAACAGTGCCGATCAAAAAAGCAGTTCTCGTGATTTGACGGTCCGTGTCCAAAATACGGCACCGATTATCGCCAATGCGTATGCGTCGAGCTACCGTACGGATGTCAGTGCAACGATTACCCTGAATGCTGTCGTGTATGATATCGACGGGGATCTCAAAAGTGTGGACGTCAAAGCAGACGGTGTCTCTATCTTGAGCAGCTGTACGGCTACCGGAACAGGGACACAGGCTGATCCGTTTAAAGGAACGTGTACGTATACAATGCCGTCAACACCGGCTACGGTAACCTTCCGTCTTGATGTAAGCGATAACAGTTCAACTCGATCATCAACAATGACAGTCGTGGGCGGTACAACAGCCGGCCTTGAAATTAAAATTCAATAACCCAACACAGGAGAATTCAGATGAAATACGGTAAATATTCAGCAGCAGCGGCAGTAGCGCTAGCATTGGTCGGCGGAATCGGGATGGTCGGATGTAATGAAGGGACCTCTAATGCCTCCGCCCCAAGCGGAACGGTCGTCATGACCGCCTCTCTTCCGAGCGGGGGGGTGAGCAAATCGTTAATCGATGAGAATACGGGTACGATTGAGGTTAAACTCTACTCAGGAAAGTACCAATATGGGGGTCCCCAACCGGTGTTGGTTGCCGATGTCAATATTACACGTACCTCTCCTACCGCAACGATAGCCAAAGTACCGGTAGGGGATTTTTATGCGCAGATAATATCATATGATTCGAACGGTTCAGAACTTGACCATATGCATCTCGCGGGGACTATTGTCGAGGGGACCAATACGTTAAACGCTACCTTTGTCCGCGGTAAATGGACCCTTGACACCCCTATTACCCTCAACAAAACGCTCTCTACCGATACGGCCCGTATCGACAGTATATCCGTGGTTCCAAATGCGGAGATCTACAACACTACGTCGATGGGTAAAGCGGCATTCGATTATAACAGCCCTCTTGGGTATACTTCTCTTCCAGTGATGGTAAACGGAGCCAATCTTCCGAAAGTAGTGTATAGCGGTTATAATCAAAAAACCTACAATGAGGAATACAATGTTACATCGACGACCGAAACGCGTGTCGGCGGCTACATCACGTACATGAACCAATTTAAAGGGCCAAATACCAATACCAATGCGTTGCAGTCTGATGAAATGTTACTCAAACCGGTCAGCGGGAATGTCATCAGCGATGATCTGAACAATACCCGTAGCCTATTTGTCCTTGGAGTCGATCCGGCACAACAAGAGTCGATGTATCAGGAACCCGGTTACGAATCCAATAGTACATTTTCTCAGGATGTGGCTATGTATGCTACTACGAAAGTGACGGCTTACAATAAAATAAGCGGAAATATTATTGAAGTCAATACGCTATCAAATTCATACACACGTAAATGTTATGATGGAAATGCAACGACCACTCAAGTAACCTGTCCATGGGACCAGCAGCTTTTTGCCGCAAAAGCACGCCAAAAAGCGGTGGTTAAAGGGATGAATACGAAACGTGCCAAACTTGGTAAATCGGCGGTGGGAACCGATGGATGTTACCGTAACCTCACGTCTACCGATAGTAGCCGTTATCTTGGCTCCGTATGGGATCAAAATACTTCAACCTCTCGTCCGATCACAGTTGTCGAAACTACTGTATGGGCAGGGGATGCGTGTGTCCATCCATTTACTGCTACGGGAACGCAGTTGCCATCAACCGATATGAACCTCACGATTCAAAAAGTACGCTGAGGCCCACATCTATCTCCCTGAAAAGGGGGATGGGTTTTTTTTGATTGTCTTTTTACGAAAAGACAATCAAAAAAAATAGGTGTCAGTGCAGGGGCGGATGGTTAAAGAGTTTTTTATGTACGACCGCTGCGCTATCGAAAACGCAGAGGTGTGGCGATTGGTAAGCGCCCACCTGGTCCATCTCACCCCGATGCATTTAGGGGTTAATGTGATCGGCTTTACAGTTGTGTACCTGATTTCCCGAAAGTACGTATCGGGCGGGGAGTTCATCACGAAAAGTGTGATCTTTGCGATAGCAATATCCCTCTCTTTATATCTATTCTCTCCGGAAGTAACCTATTATGGGGGGATGTCGGGAGTTTTGTACGCTTTGGCCGCATGGCTTGCAATCATCGTGAGTGAAAAGAAGAGGGCAATGGGAATCGCAGTAGCGATCATTTTCGCCGTAAAAATCGGGTATGAACACTTCAGCGGTTCGATTGTGGTGTACGATGGATTCAGGGTGATCACGGATGCCCATCTCTATGGTTACGGGTGGGGGCTTTTTTTCGGTTTGATTCGCCCCCTTTTTAGAAGAAAAGATGGAACGGCTGCAAGATTAATTGGGTAGAATAAGGGGATGTTTCTCCGAAGGGATTGTATGAAAACTCAATTAATTGTCCTGACCCTGATCGCAGCGGCTTTACTCTTTTTCTCAGGATGCCGTGAAAGCGATCTTCTTGCGGTTCAGATAAACGGGAAGGACATGAACGTCTCCTACACCAGCGGAGAGGTGATTGTCGTCTATAAAGAATCGATACGTAAAAGTGCGATCGATACCCTTCATCGCCAATGCGGAGCCCGTGTCAAGCAAGAGCTTTTAAAAAGCGGCTCCAAACGGATTGATCTGATTACGCTTCCCGAATCGATGAGTGTTGAAGAGGGGATAGCGTATTACAAACAGCGCCCCGAAGTCGAATCGGTAGAGCCGAACCGAATAATCAAAAAATACAAAACGGTACCTAACGACACAAACCTCTCGGGGCAGTGGCATTTGGATCGGACGTTTGACGTGACCCAATCGACTCTGGTCGATATGAACGCGACGAGCGCCTGGGATACGACCCAAGGGGATAGCCAGATCACCGTTGCGGTGATCGATACGGGGATTGATTCTTCCCATCCGGATCTGCGCAATCAGTTATGGCACAATGCACTCGAAGGTGTCATAGCTGATGGCGTCGATAACGATAATAACGGATATGTGGACGATGCCATCGGATATGATTTCGTCAATCGGGATTACGATCCCAACGATGATGACGTCGACGGACACGGAACCCATGTCTCGGGGCTGATCGCGGCGGAGGGGAACAACAGCACCGGGACCAGCGGTGTTGCGTGGCACGCCTCGGTTATGGCACTCAAAATTTTGGATGCCGACGGGTACGGAGAGACGGCGGCTGAAGTAGAAGCGATCCGGTATGCGGTCGATAACGGTGCCCGGATTATTAATATGAGTTTGGGGGGAGGCTGCGGAGATGAAGCCTCTCCGGCCGAATATGCGGCACTTTCGTATGCACGCGATCATAATGTTCTGGTCGTCGTAGCTGCGGGAAATGACGGATGCAACAATGACGGTTTGCCGACGTATCCTGCGGGACATCCGCTGGATAATCTTTTGGTTGTAGGGGCGGTGAATAAATCGGGAAGCACCGCATGGTTTTCGAATTACGGTTCGTACAGTGTCCACCTTTCGGCTCCGGGTGAAGATATCCTCAGTACCGTTCCCGTTGCAAAAGGGAGTTACGACCTTATGAGCGGTACCTCTATGGCTACTCCGATTGTTTCGGGATCGGCGGTAGTGGTGTTGGCAAATGATTCCAATCTTACGTATAAGCAGCTTCGGGAAAAATTGATCGGTAGTGCGGTTTCTTCCCCCCTTTTAAACGGCAAAAATCTGATTTCAGGGCTGTTGGACGTCGGAAGCGCCCTTGTGTGGCAGGCTCAAAATCATCCTCCGATCAAACCTTCTCTCTATTCACTTAGAAAGTCAGATACCAATGTATCGCTCTCGTGGATGGATTATTCGACGGTAGAGACAAGTTACCGTGTCAAACGTGCCGCCGGAACCCAAACGAATGTGACGAAAGAGTGGTCATTAGCCCCGGATAGCGTCCAGTTTAGCGATACGGAGGTGTCGCTGGACGAGGGGAGTGTCTATTATTACTGGGTTGAGGCGCACAACAGTTTCGGAGATACCCCATCGAACGTCATGACGTTGAACATCCCCCTTGCCGCTCCTGTCATATCGTCCATCAGTGCATCGTATGGGAATCAGGTTGTGTTGGCATGGAATGATCTCTCCAAAGTGGAAGAGGGGTATATAATCTATAGATCATCATCATTTTGGGGCGGTTTTACCGAGATTGCCCGTGTCGGAGCAGATGCTATCGGGTATACGGACACGACAACGCGGGGGGAGACAATCTATTATTACATGGTCAAAGCGTATCAGGGGGGGAACTTTTCGGATGAATCCAATCTTGTGCAAATTTTCACCCCGAAAGAGTTGCTTCCCGGGAATTGCCCAAGCGGCGGAGGCGGAGCATTCAATCTGAGTGATATTCTTTTGTTGGTGATGGTTTTAATCGGATTGGGGAGCTTTTCCCGCAGAGAAGGGACACTCTAAAGAGCTTCCTCCTCCTGGAAAGAAGGGGGTTAATTTGATTTTTTCATAAATGCGGCAACCAGAACGATGGTACTTCCGTTGATTTTTCCCTCAATGTATCGTGAATCGTCGGTTAAACGGATGTTTTTGACAATGGTTCCCCGTTTGGCAGTAAATCCGGCCCCTTTGACTTCAAGATCTTTGATCAACGTTACGGTGTCCCCCTCGGCAAGGATGGTTCCGTTGCTGTCACGTTGGACTACGGCACCGCCTTCATCGTTTGCGGCGGTCGTGAGCATTCCCGATTCCGCCCACCCTTTGACATCCTCTTCGAGGTACATCATGTCCAGTTGGTCCTGATCACCGAGTGCACTTAAAAGACGATAGGCCATAACCTGTACGGCAGGGACTTGGCTCCACATGCTGTCGCTGAGGCAGCGCCAGTGGTCCGTATCAAGGTTTTGAGGATTTTCAATTTGATTTTTGCATGTTTCGCAGATATAGATGGATTGTTCTGCCGAACCGTCGCTCGGGGAAACTTCATAAGGGGCCAACCCCTCTGACGCACCGCATAATTCGCAAATATTTCCGCTGCGTTCTTGTAATGTTTGTTCTATACTCATAGATAACCTTTTAGTGTAGTCGGCGTATTATTCCGAAAAATGGTTGAAACTATCGACTCTATTTTTCATGGAAATCGTAAACACCGTCAAAATTGTCTATTCCCAGAGAGAGAAGATGGCGTGAACGTTCGATATAGATATCGTAGAGCAATTCAGGCCGGAGTGATTTTAAACGGGTGAAGGCGTCAATCGTTTCGTTGAATTTTCCGCTGTAGTAGAGTTCCAGCGCCTGATGGAAAGCATCGAGTTGCTCTTGAAGCTCTCGGGAAGGTGCTCCCAAAGCCATAACTTCATAGATGCGTATCGGTTTCGATTTTCCGATAACCCGTACGGTATCGAGTTCGCGTATGCTGTAGGGTGATTGCAAACGGCGGTACGTATACTCCGAGATAATGAGACGGACATGATAATATTTACAGAGCCCCTCTAAGCGGGAAGCGAGATTGACGGAATCTCCGATGATGGTGTAATCGGAGCGTCCGGACGAGCCGATGTCGCCTACCGTAACCACTCCGGTATTTAAGCCGATTCCAAAATCAAGCTGGACTCCCAGTTTGGCGGTGAATTTTTCATTTAGCAGATAGCGCAGCTCTAATTGCCGCAGTGCCGACTGTACGGCCATGTCGGCATGATTTTCGACATGATTGGGGGCATTCCAATAGGCCATAATCGCATCACCGATGAATTTATCGATCGTCCCGCGGGTTTCGATAATGGGTTTGGCCATAACGGTCATGTATTCGTTAAGAAAAGAGACCAGTTTTTTAGGCGAGCCGAGTTTTTCGGAGATGGAGGTAAAGGAGCGGATATCCGAAAAGAAAACGGTTACTTCTACCTCTCGGGTACTGAGTGCATCAGCAGAGTCGCTTCGAAGGAGATCGTCCATGACCTGCCGGGAGACTTTTTGGGCGAACTTTTTTTTCACCTCCTCTTTTTGGCGGTGTTCGAAAAAGAAGTTCATCCCCAAAACCGACAGGAAGGAGAGGGAGAGGGTTAAAATCATGAAAAAGAGGTTGACGATAAGGTGATGGGTAAACAGGAGATAATAGTTCAAATAAATTAGAAGGGAAAAACCGACGGCAAAAACACTAAACAAGGTGAGAGGATTAAGGCGTGCCAAGGGATAAAAAACGGTGAAGGTGAGAGCGAGAATCATACCGATCTCTGCGAGTTCGATCCAGTCGGGACGGGTGAGCATATCGTGCTGCAAGAGATTATCGATGAGGGTGGCATGGATCTCAATTCCGGGAATAATATTATCATAGGGATTCGAACGAAGATCCATCAACCCGTAAGCGGATGTTCCGACGAGGACGAATTTGCCTTCGACAGATTTGGGATCGAAGGTGTTGCGCACCACATCCGAAGCGCTGAGGTAGTGAAACGTTTTCCCCGGTCCGCGGTGATTGAGATAAAGCCTGCCGTTACGATCGGTAGGGATTTCGATTTTGCCGAGATGGATGGAACCGATTCCGCTGGGGGAGTAATTCAGGGTTACTTTGGATACATTGGCCGCTATACGGTACATCTCAAGACCCAAGGAGGGGAAAAGGGTCTCTTGATAGCGCATTACAAGAGGGACACTGCGGATAGTGCCTGAGATGTCGGGGACGTTATTGATGAATCCGCTTGAGTAACCGCTCGCTTGAAGGAGGGGGATGTTGCTTAGAATGCTAAGCGGCTCCAGCAGATAGTGGTTGTTTTGGAGATTCTTTTCGATAAAAATAGCGGGAATTTCCGGAACGTAAGTATGATCGTGCCGAACGGCAGGATCAAAATTGAAAATATATCCCAATATTGTCGGGGTATCGCGAATGGCATCGGAAAGTTCCTGATCGTAATCGGGGAGGGAACTTCTAAATCCGTACCGTTTGGCAAAACGGCTGGGAGAGGTTTTATCCTCTTCGGAGAAAACAATGTCCAATCCGATGATACCGGCTTTAGCCGCAGAGAGGTTTTTAAGCATCGTAGCAATTTCAGAACGTTCCCACGGCCATTGCCCGATATCTTGGAGGCTTTTTTCATCAATATCGATAATCACGACATCCGATGATGCCGGATCGATACCTCGGGCCAAGAACATAAAATCGCGTAATCGGTCATCGAGATTCTGATACGATGCGGGTAGGAACAGATACCCGTATATAATGGAGCAACTGACAGAAAAAAAAAGTAAAAATTGTGTCAGGCGGTAATGACTGCGCATTGGGTATTCAGTTACCTTGCCCCAAAATGGGTATCTGCCGTTTTATAGCTGCCTGATTGGGATAAAAGATCGTTCATATCCAGTTCATTACCCGCTTCAAACGCTTCATCGGGATTGAGTATCCCGCCGCTTCTATCCGCCGCAATCAGGGGGAGGGCATTCTCTTCAAAGGTATCGGTAAAGAGGGTGGTTACGATCATGTTGTGCTGAAGATGGTCAACTATAGCCGGGAGGGTGAGATTTTTTTGCAACGTATCGACGATGACGGGAAGTTGAAGATTCTCCTGCAGAGTATGAACAACCACTACCGGAAAATTGAAGGTAGCCGATAAAAAGTTTTTTAAATCTTCGGTAATGAATTCACGTATACTGCCCATAATCCCTTCCGGGCTTAATGAAATATACGATCCCGCATAAACGGTTGCTTTATGATTGTTCGGATCAAAAACGTTAATGATCCCCTGAAGACAAAAAATTGAAAGGACCCCGTCATCTTCATAGTTGACGGCGAAGTTGGTACCCCGGATTCCGATGGTGGCCGTTTTGGTTTTAACGCTGAACTTTTCAGGGGCTATTTTTCCGATTTTTCCGCTCATGACCCGTATGGTTCCGGAGAGGACATTGAATTGAGCACGGGAATCGCTGCTATTGTCATACAGATACTCTTCAATCGAGAAGAGGCTCTGTTTTCCGACGGTGATAACCGTATTATCGTTGAAGGTAATTTGGGCTTTGGAGTTTTTATCGGTTCTGACGATATCGCTGGGTTCCAGCGATTCTCCTAAGAGGGCCGGAGCGGATTTTTCCGAACGTTCCACAAAGACTGAACCGCTGATCGCGGTAATCTTGGCAATACTGCCCCACACCGATGTCCCCATTAAAAGGATAAACATAAGTTTGAACGGATATTTCATCATAATCTCCTAAAATCGACCGGACAGACTCATGGAGAGTATGTATTTGTCGTAACTGTAGATGGAAAGGGTCGAATCGGTACGGGTATAGTTGGCAGCGGCCTCGATCGAAACGGCATTATTCAGACGCTGAACGATATTGATTGCTCCGTATCGCGTCGTATCGTTCCGATACGACAGAAAACTGGGGACGCATTCGTCATAAAAACGTTTTTTAAGATTTCCGTTGATCTGGACAAGGGTTCTGGGAAACAGTTGATGGTTGTACAAAAAGTTAACCCCGTATTCGCGATAGCTTACATCCCTCCGGCTTCCCCCCTCTTTGATCTGGCGCGATGCGATAAGATCGGTGCGGAGAACCCTGGCCGTATAGGGGGCATACTCTATCCCTCCGGAAAGGTCAAAAGTCTTTGCATCCAGATCGGACGATACGTAATGGTTTTTTTCACCCGCTTTAAAGGAGACAATATGGCGCAGTGCCGGGGTATGGCGGTAACTCCATCGGGGATTGAGCGAATACCCTTTATAAAACCGGTTGAGCCCCAATTCAAAATAGTCAACCCCTCCGATTAGATCATAGATCGAATTTTGGCTCGCATAGGAGAGAGACGGATAATACGAGAATAAGAGCATGTCGTATGTTCGTTGTTCCGTGTAACTGCGGTTGTAGAGGCTTACTTTGTTCCGGATGACGGCTCCCCCCCGTTCTCCGACATCGTAAAGATGGGTGAGGGTGGCTGTCTCTTCATGGGCACCGTCGCTTGATGGGGTTGAGGTAGGGTATATGCCGTAGGAAGGGAGCGTATAGGTCGCATCGGAAGAGCCGAAATTCACATTGGAGTCATATAAAAATCCCCCTTTGGCGGTGAGGAAAAAAAAGCTCCGCTGTTGCTGTTTGGCGATAGAGGCCAGATAGTACTCGATGGTTTTTCGCATATTCACCGAGATATCGGGGGTTGCAAGGATCGTTTCGAAGTTGGTTTTGGCTTCATCCAGCAATCCAAGACGATGTTGTGTCCGTGCCAGCTCGAGCTGATTGTAAAGATTCTCGGGGTCTAGGAATAAAACCCGTTCGTACGCCGCTAAAGCGGCCGGATATTCTTTAATTTCATATGCGCTTCGTCCCATATAAAAATTGAGTTCGGTATCATCGAGAGCATTGAGATAGAGGGATGAAAAAATCGTATACGCTTCGGCATACGATTTCGCGGCATAGAGCTTTTTCCCCTCTTCGTAGGATACGAGCTCTTTTTCGGAGAGTGAATGGCCATACAGCACACCTCCCAAAATGAGTGAAAAAGCGATTAAACGCAGTGGGGATAAAATCATGGTATTTCCTATAAATCAAAGTGTAAACGGACGTCATCAATATTTTCGGGATCGAGAACATCGTGTGCGTATTGCAAATAGAGGCCGCTTTCGTAAAAAAAGCGGAGTATACGACGATCAATCTCCTCGTTCTCAGCCATTTTGTAGAGAATCCGCATCACTTCAGAGAGCTTTTTTGCTTTTTTATAAGGGCGGTCCGAGGCGGAGAGGGCTTCGAAAATATCGGCAATCGCTAAAATACGCGCTTCCAAACTCAGTTCGTCCCCCTTTAGCCCGAGGGGATAACCCTGTCCGTTGATTTTTTCATGATGACCGCAGGCAATTTCGGCTACCCGTCCAAGTTTGTGAGGGAACGGGAGCGCTTGAAGCATTCGTAGGCTGACAGCCGCATGGTTATTGATTATTTGACGTTGTGTATCGGTGAGGGTCCCTTTTTGGACAGTGAGATTACGGATCTCATCTTCGCTCATCAGCGGCTGCACTTCGCCATTAAGCCGAACCGTCCGTTGGGCGATGTCGAGGACACGGTTGACGTTTTCATCACTGAAGAACTCGCTTCCCTGATTGGATTGAACCAGAAAGAGTGACTCGTCATTGAGTTTTGCAACCTCTTGGTGATAATTTTCTTCCAGGGTGCGCAGTTCTGTTGAACCGTTACATTGAGCGGAGGCGTTTAAAAATGCGATGTGGGCATCGCGTTTTAAGATTTCGTATTTGAGTTTGAGGATCTCGATCCGATCGAAAATGGTCTCCAGTTTGGTCGATTTATCGATAATATGTTCCGGTGTGGTTATTTTACCGATATCGTGCATGAGGGCAGAAAATTTGATCTCTTTGATCTGATCGTCGTTATAGTGTATCTCCCGAAACACCCCCTGATCATCGCTGATCGCTTTGGCCAGCATTAAAGAGAGCCGAACCATACGGTCGATATGGCCGGCTGTGTAAGGAGATTTTTCTTCGATTGCGACGTTAATGGTGTTTAAAAACGATTCGAGCAAGAGTTCCAAATCATTGATTAAGCGCTGTTTCGTCAGGGTAACGGCCGCTTGCGACCCCAAAGAGAGGGCGAGTTCTTCGTCGTGGTAATCAAATGCGACGGTATGGCCGAAGGGATCTTTTTTATTGATAAGCTGCATAACGCCGATGAGGTTCTCTTCATGGTCTTTGAGGGGGAGGACCAACATGGATTCAGAGCGGTAACCGGTCTGGTTGTCGAAGTGCATTGTACCGCTGAAATCGTATTGCGTCGAGGTATAGACGTCGGGAATATTGACAATGGTCTCATCCAGAGCGCATAAGGCGGCAACCATATGACGGTTTGGTTTATTGTCGGTGTCAAACAGCTCAAGCGGGTTCCATTCGATTTTCCCCGAGGTCCCCCCCATCTGGATGTTAAGCGTATCGTTTTGGATCACTTTAAATTCAAGCTGACGGGTAAGGGGGTTATAAAGATAGAGGGTCCCTCCGTCGGCATTGGTCAACTGTTTGGTTTGGATGATAATCATCTCAAGCAAGGTATCGATATTTTTTTCTGCCGACAATGCCGTACCGATAGCAATTATTTTTGAAACAATCGACTTTTCCTGAGATGAAGGGAGGGCGGTTGATGCGGGATCGAAAGGGATTCGGGAAAAATTTTCCAGTACGTATCCCCGATTTTCGAGGACACGAAGGGTGGTGAGTTCTTGATGGATGGTACTTTTGAATTGCGCTTTGAGATGCATAGGGAAGATATTGAAATCTTTTCGGCGGCACGCAGCAACATCTTCGGCCAGCAGTTTCGGAGTCAGATGTTTACTGTCGATGGCGAGTTTTTCATAGGCGGAAGGGAAAGAGACATCGATGACGAGAGCATGGATCGTCTCATCGGTATCAATAAGTTCCCATATTTTAGAGCATCTATGGGTATCGGAGGTGAATAAGATACTATGTTCTTCTTGCCGAATGACGTATCCGCAGCTACCGTCGGTATGGTTGGTTTTGAACGGGGTGAGGGTGATGTTATCGATAAAATAGCTTTTTCCCAGCGATATCTCAATAAATTCGATGGTTTTGGCAGCATATTCCAATAAATCAATCTCAGCGAAGTTGGGCCATATACGGTGATTGAAGATAAATTGACGCAGGTCGTGAAGGGTCTCCGGGAGTCCGTAAATTTTGAGGGGCGATTTTTTTTGGGTCACAAATAAATCGGCGACGAAGGGGATGTCTACAATGTGGTCAAGATGGGAATGGGTTAGGAAAATGTGTTCAATCTCGAAAAGCTGATTTCCCAATCCGGCGATCAGATTACCCGCATCGATAAGACAATGTTCGCTAACCCGGACGCACGTCGTCCCCTCTGTAGGGGTTCGGGTTCCGCTGGTACCTAAAAATTCGATGTAGTTCATAAAATCACCCCTGCTATTGGAGTAAATTATAATACAAATCAGGTGAAATTTGCTTTTATTGGTGAGTGATTATTTTTAAGACGGTAGATGCTCTTCATTTTGGTATAAAGTGTGTTATCCTTTTCGCTCTTTAAATCTGTTATGCGCAAAGGAATCCGATGTCGCTCAAAGTAGTCCTCTCCCACAAAACCCACTATTCTTTTGATAAACCGATTAACCTTTCTCCTCATGTGATACGCCTTCGGCCTGCACCGCACAGCCGTACACCGATTGAGGCATACTCTCTGAACATCAAACCGGATGACCATTTTATCAATTGGCAGCAAGATCCGTTCGGAAATTATTTGGCTCGTATTGTGTTTCCTGACAAAACGACTGAACTGGCCATTGATGTCGAAGTGTTAGCGGAATTGGTCAGTATCAACCCTTTTGATTTTTTTGTTGAAGAGTACGCGACCAATTTCCCTTTCAAATACAAAAAAGAGCTCAAAAAAGAACTTTCTCCCTATTTAGAGATCACCGAAGAGGGGAAAAAACTCAAAAAATTTCTGAAAACGTTGGATTTGACACCACGTAATATTAACGATTTTCTTGTTGATCTCAATATGTCCATCCATAAGTACCTTAATTACACGATACGGATGGAGCCGGGGGTACAAACCTGTGAGGTGACGCTGGGAAATAAACTCGGTTCGTGCCGTGATTTTGCCTGGTTGTTTGTGCAGGTCCTCCGTCATTTGGGGCTTGCGGCACGGTTTGTATCGGGATATCTCGTACAGCTCTCGGCAGATGTCGCCTCACTTGACGGTCCAAGCGGTCCGGCAGAAGATTTTACCGATCTTCATGCCTGGACCGAGGTCTATATCCCGGGTGCCGGATGGATCGGATTGGATGCTACGAGCGGATTGTTTGCGGCGGAGGGGCATATTCCGCTGGCATGTACCCCAAATCCTGAGAGTGCCGCACCGGTTGAGGGGGCGATGGATAAGTGTGAGGTTGAATTTACCTATTCCAACACCGTAACGCGGGTTTTCGAGTCTCCGCGCGTAACCAAACCGTATCGTGCAGAGCAGTGGGAAGCGATCGACAAACTGGGCTATCAGGTGGATAAAGAGTTGGTTGCCAATGATGTCCGTCTGACGATGGGGGGAGAACCGACGTTTGTCTCTATCGATGATATGGAATCGCCTGAATGGAATACCGAAGCGGACGGTCCGCATAAGCGTGAACGGGCTAATGTGCTCGCACGCCGGTTATTAAAAACCTTCGGAAAAGGGGGATTGCTCCATCATGCGCAAGGGAAATGGTATCCCGGAGAACCGCTTCCGAGATGGATGTCTACGATTATCTGGCGTAAAGACGGCCAGCCGATTTGGAAGAATCCTGAACTTCTCGCCAGTTTGGATCAAAGCTTCGATTACACTCCGGAAGACGGGCGGAAATTTTTAGCCAAACTCTGTTTGAATCTGGGAATCAGCGATGAAAATATTCATGATGCCTATAACGATCCTCTCGTGGCATTGCTTCAAGAGTCTCTTTTGCCGGTGGATGTCGATCCGTTGAAAGCGAGTTTGAAAGATTCGCTGGAACGCCGGGCTTTGGCCGATAGCCTCTCCAGCGGCATTGATAAACCGGCAGGATATGTCCTTCCGCTTAACTGGGGAATGACCCGTTGGGTGACATGCCGATGGGAATTCCGCCGGGCTCAGCTTTTCCTTGCTCCGGGGACTTCGCCGGTAGGGCTTCGTTTGCCGTTGGATTCGTTAACGCATAAACCTCACGTAGAATTGGAACAGAGTTTCGAACCGGATTTATTTGCGGCATTCCCTTCGCTGGGAGAATACCATGACGCGGTCAAAGAGCGTGCGGCAAACGTGAAAAAATCGACCAAAAAAACGACCGATTACGAGGTGTTTGTCCGAACGGCACTTAGTGTTGAGATCCGGGAAAACAAACTCTTTATTTTTCTCCCCCCAATAACCAATACCGAAGCCTTTTTGGATTTAATCGCCTCCATCGAAGAGACGGCCGAAGCACTTAATATGGCGGTTATGATTGAGGGGTATGAGCCGCCGCATGATCTTCGTATCGAGAAAATGCGCGTTACTCCCGACCCGGGAGTTATTGAGGTCAATATCCATCCGACATCAAGCTGGCAAGAACTGACCGGTGTTATTGACACCCTTTACGAAGAGGCGCATCAATCCCGTTTGGGGACACTCAAATTTATGCAAGACGGAAAACAAAGCGGTACGGGAGGCGGTAACCATGTAACGATCGGGGGGCTTACTCCGAGTGACAGTCCTCTGTTGCGCAATCCCGATCTTTTGCGTTCATTGATTACCTTCTGGCAGCACCATCCGAGTCTATCGTATCTTTTCTCGGGGCAGTTTATCGGTCCCACTTCCCAAGCTCCGCGTGTTGATGAAGGGCGTCTGGAAAACCTGTATGAACTCGAAATCGCTTTTAACCAAATTCCTGAAAATGCAGAGGTGCCGTTTTGGTTGACCGATCGGTTATTCCGCCATATGCTCACCGATTTGACGGGGAATACCCATCGCAGCGAATTTTGTATCGATAAACTCTATTCGCCGGATTCTTCTACCGGACGACTCGGGATTTTAGAGTTAAGAGGGTTTGAAATGCCTCCTCACGCGCAAATGTCTCTGATGCAGATGTTGCTGATCCGCGCCTTGGTATCGCTTTTCTGGAAAAAACCGTATAAGCATAAACTGGTGCGCTGGGGTACACAGTTGCATGACAAATTTTTGATCGAACACTATGTTCGTGAAGATATCCGCGATATCGTTGAGTTTTTACGTTCGGAGGGGTATGCGTTTGAGACGGATTGGTTTGATCCGTTTTTTGAATTCCGATTCCCGTTATACGGAATGAGCACCATTGAGGGGATCCATTGTGAGTTGCGCGGAGGGATCGAACCGTGGAACGTATTGGGAGAAGAGTCGAGTTCGCAGGGGACGGCCCGTTATGTCGATTCTTCCGTTGAACGGGTGCAGATCAAGGTCAATGATTTTGTCAGCGAACGTTACGTTGTGACCTGTAATGGCGTGCGCGTGCCGCTGGTGTCTACCGGGGTGGAAGGGGAGTACGTCGCGGGTGTCCGCTACCGGGCATGGCAGCCGTGGTCTGCTCTGCATCCGACGATCGGCGTTGATACCCCTTTGGTATTTGATATAGTCGATACCTGGAATCGCCGTTCTATGGGGGGCTTTACCTATTTTATCGCCCATCCGGGTGGACGTGCCTACGATACCTTCCCGGTGAATACGTTAGAAGCGCAATCCCGCCGTATCAGCCGTTACTGGGGATTCGGGCATACTCAAGGGGAGATTAGTGAGGTACATGAACCGATGATCCGTGAACAGGAACTTATGGGAGAAGAAGGGGTTGCACGTAAAGTCATGGCTCATCCTCAACAAAAAATCTTCTCGTATCAGGAATTACCGGGATCATTGGAGTATCCGCATACCCTTGATTTGCGCCGAAAATGGAGTCCTAATGCACAATAAGGTAAAATGCGTTACTTTATTCAAAAGGTAATGCATTGGTCTCTTTGTTTGAACGCTATCGCCTCAGCTCATCGTACGATGAGATGTATGATCAGGATAAAAATATCCGTCCCCATTGGGAGGCGTTAAAAAACAATCTCGAGAAAATCGGGTTGGAACAATTGCTCACCAAACAAAAAGAGATCGATTGGCGTCTAGAAGATAACGGCGTCACCTATAACGTTTATAACGATCCGGGGGGATTAAACCGTCCCTGGAAACTCGATCCTATCCCTTTGCTGATTGAAGAAGAGCAGTGGAAAGTTGTCGAAGAGGGGTTGAAGCAGCGATGCAAGCTTCTAAATCTGCTGTTACAGGATATTTACGGCGAACAAAAAGCCATTCATGACGGAATTATTCCGATGGAGGTCATTTACGCGCATGGCGGCTTTATGCGCGAAGTACACGGCATGAAGAGCCCTTTGGTCATTTATGCCGCGGATATGGCACGCGGACCTGACGGCAAAATATGGATTGTCAATGATCGTACCCAAGCCCCTTCAGGACTGGGGTATGCGATTGAAAACCGTCTTACGATGAACGGTGCAATGCAGGATTTATTTGAAGATATTTCGGTCAAACGTTTGTATGACTTTTTTGAAACGTTCAAATCGATTTTTCAAGGCGAAAATCAAGGCCGGAATCATGATCCCCTTAACGTCCTCCTCTCTCCCGGACCACTGAATGAAACCTATTTTGAACACTCCTATCTCAGTTCATTCTTAGGTCTGACTCTGGTGCAGGGACAAGATTTATTAGCGAAAAATGGCCATGTTTGGCTGAAAAGTTTAAAAGGGCTTCGACGGGTTGATACCATTTTACGCCGTGTCGATGAGAGTTATTGTGACCCTCTTGAACTTCGGCAGGATTCACAGTTGGGTGTCTCCGGCCTTGTTCAGGCAATTCGATCGGGTGGCGTAGGCATGATTAACCCATTGGGGAGCGGAGTCCTTGAAAACCTTGGATTAAATCCGTTTATGCCCCATTTGGCACGCTACTTTTTGGATGAAGAGCTGATATTGCCCCAAATTGCGACATGGTGGTGCGGTCAAGCCAAAGAGCAGGCATTCGTCCTGGAGAATCTTGATCGTTTGATTATCAAAACGATTGATCGAATGGGGGAAAAACATACTTATGTCGGTAAAAAACTGACGAAAAAAGAGCTTAAAGTTCTCCGCCAAGCGATCATTGAACAACCCCATCGCTATGTCGGGCAGGAGGAAGTAGAGTTTACCAGTTGCCCGACGTTAGTCAATGAATCTATTGAACCGAGAAAAGTAGTGATCCGTGCTTACACGATCGCACAGGAGGATAACTATACTCTTATGCCCGGGGCATTAGTCCGTGTAGGAATGAGCAATGATTCATTGATGGTTTCAAACCAATTCGGCGGGAGCAGTAAAGACCTTTGGGTCTTGGGAGAATCTCGGAATGTTCCGTTAAACGTTATGTTTAAACCAAAATCTGAGATGGATCACTCCCTGGAAAACATTCCGAGTTTACGGGCGGAAAACCTTTTTTGGCTTGGCCGGTATCTTACGCGTTCCATTTTGACGGCACGAATGATCCGTACGACATTGAAATATATGACGAATGCATCACGCTATGATCAGGCGGCAAATCGCCAGACCAAAGAGATGTTGAGCAAGGCTCTTACCCACGTAACCATGACCTATCCCGGATTTTTGGATGAAAATTTTTCGTTATCGGTTTTTGAAGAGCTTGCATCCGTCAGTTTGAACGGATCACGTGTCGGAAGTTTGGCACAGATCCTTATGATGTTGTCCAATACCAACACCTATGCCAAAAATATTTTGCCTTTGGAAGCGTCACGCATCTTTGAAAAAATGAGTCGGGAATGGAGCCATTTTTGTAATGAAAAAAAACCTTCCCCCCGATTGATGATCCATAATCTCGACCAGCTATTGATGCAGTTAATGGCCTATAAAGAGTTGATACAAGAGAGTCTGTTTGCCGATCAAGGGTTGGCCTTGTACGAGATCGGTTCACGGATTGAGCGTTCTCAGTTGTTAATATCAAAAGCCAGAGCCCTGCTGACTCCGGTTCATGATACTCTAAGTGAATACGAAATTTTAGAGACGCTTCTGATCACGTGCGAAAGTTTGAATGCGTATCGGGCACGTTACCGCTCTTCTTATGAAATGCGTAATGTGATTGAATTTTTGCTGCTCGATATCAATTTTCCAAAATCATTGATTAGTGAAATAGACGGATTGCTGAAAATCTTTCCGCAATTGCCAAAATTTAAAAACGCAACGTACCTGAGCCGCTATGAAGAGCCTATTTTTGAAGCATTTTCGATGATACGCCTGAGTAAAATTGATTTACTGAGTTCGTTGCCGGGCGATAAATATATTCGTGATGAACTCGATTCTCTGTTGTCTGAACTTTCCAAACGGCTGTTATTGGCTTCCGGGGAACTTTCTAAAACCTATTTTGCCCATTATGATGAGTAGCCGATGATTTATTCAATATACCACAGTACCCGTTTTTACTATCAGCATGAGGTTGGATTCAGCCATAACCTTATTCGTCTTCAACCACGAAATACATTGACGCAAGAGGTAATCAATTTTGATTTGACGATCGAACCGATTGCGGCGGAAATCGAAGGGTATGACGATTTTTTCGGTAACCATCTTCATCATCTGCTGGTGCGCGAACCTCATATGATGTTGCATGTGGTCGCACAATCCCGGGTGAAAATTGATTTCGATGCGCTGGAAAAGCTGAAGGAAACCCGTCAACGTTTGGTGGACCTTACCTACGCACAAGCGCTTGAGCGGATGATGTTTTTAACGTCCGATATTATTGAAGCTAAGCAATTTCAGCTTAAAAGTCCATTGTTGCCGATTGCGACAGCGGATATTGTGAATTACGCATTGGTCTCTATCCGACCGGAGCGTTCGTTGCATGAGGGCATTATGGAATTTATGGAACGAATTTTCCATGATTTTTCATTTGTAAGCGGATTTAGTGATCTAAGTACCCCGGTGGAAACGGTTTTTGCCGAGAAAAAAGGGGTTTGTCAGGATTTTGCCCACTTTGCTCTAACCGCTTTACGCGGATGCGGATTGTGCGCACGGTACATGAGCGGCTATATTGAAACCATACCTGCGGAAGGGGCAGAAAAATTGTTCGGGACTGACGCATCGCATGCCTGGTTTTCCGTTTTTTTCCCGGGTTTTGGCTGGTTTGACTTTGACCCGACCAACAATATGATCCCTGCAAATCAGCATATCGTATTAGGATACGGGCGTGATTATGGGGATATTTCGCCTATGCAGGGCGTTGTCGTCGGAAGCGGAGTAAGCCATCTGAATGTTATGGTTAATGTAGAACGTGAAACAAACCGCTAACGGTATTGTCAGAAAACACTAAGGGGGGGATCTATCATTATGGGATTTGAATCGATCATCGCAAGAATTCAGACACTTCCTCCGTTTCCCGAATCGGTGATCAAGCTGGAAGAAGCTTTTCGGAAAGGTGAACCGGATATGAAGACCATAGTTTCGATTATCGAAGGGGACCCGCAATTGACGACAGATATTTTGGCAAAAGCCAACGTACCGGTATATGGATTCAAAACACGTATTTTGAGTGTGATGCAGGCCGTTACCCTGTTTGGTTTAAATACGGTGAGGGCATTGGCACTGAAAGCCTCGATGGAACGCAATTTTGAAATTGATATGTCTCCCTACGGCATTAGCAACGAGCAATTTTCTAAAATCAGTGCGATGCAAAATGCATTGATGTTTCAATGGTATATGGGGATTGACGTCACAAAAGCAAAAGTGATGATACCTCTGGCATTTATTATGGAAATAGGGAAAGTGCTGGTATCAAAAGAACTGAGTGAAAGCTCTTATGGAGAGATGTTTCGCGAATCTTTACAGCAGAGCGATTCAATAGCACAGGTGGAAGAAGAGTTTACCGGGACGACATCCGCACGGGTAAGCGCGCAGCTATTTCGACATTGGTATTTTGAAGAGATCTTTTCTCTTTTAATGGATAATGCAGATAATACGGGAGAGATCGAGCCGCAACTTCAGAGTATGGTAGATGCTCTGAACGTGATTCGTACCGCGGTTAATGTAAAAGAGCAATTGAGTGATCGCTCGATTGCCGAAGGGGTAAAGCTGATTGAAGCCGTAGGCGGAGATTCGGTCCGATTTGTGAATGCCGCCCGTCGTGTCAGAGAAAAACTAAACGGATAACGGCACAAGAACATCGGGTTATTCCTATAGTAGTGTTTCTATAATTTACAGTATAAAAGCGCAAAAAAAGGGAAAAAACGAAATTCTTTGAAAAACCTCTTGACATTATTTGAGATTTCCCCTATAATTCCCGTCCACAAACGATGAGGCGCTTCGAAAGAAGAGTTAAGTTTGAGTTTGCGATCATTGAAAACTAAGTAGGTTAAACGGTTCGAGAG
>JAQULP010000009.1 GCA_028718525.1 Sulfuricurvum sp.
CCCAATATAACTACCCAAAAAGGGGAATTGTCATGGTGACAATCGAATTTTTAGGACCGATTCAAAAGGCCCCGATAACATTGGAAGCATCATCTTTACGTGATGTTGCTGGAGCATTAAAAAGTGACAGTGAATTGGCACAGTGGCTTGAGAACTGTGCAGTCGCAGTAAACGATACCCTTGTCGCAACACTCGATACACCGCTAAAAGACGGGGATAAAGTATCTTTGCTCCCTCCGGTATGCGGCGGATGAGTATGTTGGAACTTTATGACGGAGCGTTAAACGTCCCTGAAATCATAACGCGCTGGTATGCGGAAGAGACGAACTATAACTACGGAGCATATATCCCCTTTATCGGAACGGTTCGGGAGGAAGACGGGATTGACGGGCTTAGTTTCGATGTCTATGAGCCGATTTTGAACGCGTGGTTTAATGCGTGGCAAGCCAAAGCGGCCCCTCTGGGTGCAAAGCTCAAAATGGCACACAGCCGGGGTGATGTTTTGGTGCATGAAAGCTCCTATATTGCGGCGGTATTTTCACCGAAACGCCGCGTTGCATTGGAGACGATCGAGCAGTTCGTGGAAGATTTCAAAGCTTCCGCCCCCATCTGGAAATACGATCTTAAAAACGGTGAGCGCCTTTATGCCGCGGATCGCTCAACAGCGATACAAGGTGCGGGATTATTGGGGAGAGACGTATGATTTCGTATGAAACCTCGCAAAATATGATCAGCCTTTTAAGCATCGGAAACCTCCGAAGCGAACGTGTTTTCCTCAGTGAAGCTCTAGGGCGGATTTTGGCGGAAGATATTGTTGCCGATGAAGATTATCCGACCCATCCGACATCGGCTATGGACGGTTATGCCATTGTTCATAGTGATTTGGAAGCGCTGGCATCTCTTGAAATCCTCGGAGACAACCCTGCGGGAGCCGATCATGTCGATACGGTGATGAGCGGTGTCTGTATCAAAACGTTTACCGGTTCACTTATGCCAAAAGGTTCCGATACGTTGATACCGATAGAAAATGTCCATGTAGAAGAGTCCCGGATTGTTATCGATAAGTCGGTTCCTCTCGGCTTCGCGGTACGCCCTGTGGGTGAAAGCTATCGTGAAGGGGAAGTCCTTATCGCACAGGGAACCAAAATCGGTTTTGCCCAAATCGGTGTATTGGCCGGAATCAATCGGGTTATGGTACGTGTAGCGCAAAGACCGCGTGTTGCCATCATCGCAACCGGGAGCGAAATCCTTGATATCGGCGAAAAAGAGCTTCATCCGGGGCAAATTCGAAGTTCTAACAGTTATACATTACAGGCACTTGTCGATTCACTCGGAGGAGAAAGTGTCCAGATGGGGATAGTCGGTGACGACAAACATGCCATTATGGAACGGTTTGAAGAGGCGCTTCACTCATCCGATATCGTGGTGAGCACCGGAGGGGTCAGTGTCGGAGATTATGATTTTGTCAAACATATCGTTCCGAAACTGGGAGCGGAAGTGATCTTTAAAGGGGTCAATATCAAACCGGGACAGCACGTGATGATCGCCCAGCGTGGGTCGAAATTTATTGTTTCTTTACCGGGCTTTGCCTATTCGTCTACCGTCACGTTTATCCTCTATGCCGCACCGCTAATGGCGCGGATGATGGGAATAGAGAATCCTTATGAAGTGATCGAGGCGACCCTCAAAGTCCGTTTTTCAAAACGGTCGAATAAAAGTGAATTTACCGCATGCAATCTAAAATTCGAAGACGGACGCTATTGGGTCGATTTCGACGGGAAAAAGAGCGGAAGTTCTGCCATTTTAACCAATCTGCTCGGAGACGCAGGATTGATGATCTGCGGTGAAGAGGATGGGGATTTGGATGCGGGGACATTGGTTCGCGTTATCAAATTGTAATCTCCGTCTTCTCCGTTCGCCCTGAGCTTGTCGAAGGGTGAACCTTCCCTTGTATTTATCCACATTAAAGCTACAAATCACTATCATCTTTTAACAATTTTTAAATTTTATTGTTCCGTAAGGGGATGAAAATATATGATGAAAAAAGAAAAGATACAAAATATTGTTAACACGATGCCTGATATATTAAAAACATTTGGCAGTTTTTTAAAAAGTTCATTTGATAAAAATGGGCAAGAAGCATTGGATGATTTAAATGGTGTTGTAGGTGTTTTAGTCAAATTATTCGGTAAAGAATATATTGATCAATATTTTGCACAAATTTCAAAAGACAAACTAAAAGATTTTGGCTCAGCTATTTATTTGAAAGCAGCGCTTTTACAAGCAGGGAACTCTATTGAGGCAGTTTTTGGAGATGATTATCCAAATAAGAACAAAGTCGATCTTGAACAGATAAAACAAAAGATCGAAGTAGCTGCCGCTACATTTGATACTAAAAATATATTGACAATCTTTCAACCGAAATATCACCCAATAGTTCAGTTTGCAAAAAATACGATTCGTGAGACGCTTTTTTCGGTCGGTTTTGAGAATCAAGAATATAATGCTTTCCTTAAACATTTTAATGAAAATATCACTGGTACTATTGTCTCCTGCTTCGGAGAAGAAGATTATAAAAAGCATACGGAAGAGGTTAAAAAATACATTTTCAATGAACGTGAAGCAGAATTTCTCTCCGATATGTTTGCACTTCGGAAAATTGGTTTTAAAGAAGATGAAGACCTAAAATATGAAGAGACCTATGGAAAATTTGAAATCATAACCAATCTATTTCCATCGGAATACGTCAGACCTCGACGCATTGAACATGAAGAGGAACAATTGTCTTCGGTAGAAGATATGATCGAAAAATATTACAGCTCAAAAGAAAAACTGACACTTCGAGAAATAGTATTTATCATTGCCGATTTTGGTAAAGGGAAATCGGTGTTTTTACGACAATACGCATCGAAACTGGCACAGCACTATGTCGAAACAGCGGAGGGGTATTTTCCTGTCTATTTCAATCTGAGAAATTTTGCGAATTATCAGTCTGGTGCAAAAGGTGGGATTATCGCTGACTTTTTGCGAAAAGATTATGGTATTGATATTTTTAATGTCCATGAAGATCAAAAGAGAAAATATGCTTTTTTAGTTGATTCATTAGACGAGAGTGGAGAACTAAATAAGTATGCGATTGAGAACGTCATCAACTCTGTGCAGGATATTCAAAATATTGATCCGACTCTTTTTAGAGAGAATAGAATTATTATTACTTCACGACCGTTTGATGACGGGTTGGAATCACAAATCAAAAAGCATGAGCCATTCATAGACGAAGACCATCATCAGTACTTCATTTCTGTTCATGGGTTTACGAAAGAACAGTTTAACGATTGGGTGCGGGATAGTTTAAAACATTATTTGGATAAAAAACCGATACAGACGAATTCGTTTACGGAACAAATCGTTGAAAGCATCCAAGAGGATAGTTATCCGATAGACATTCATAAGTTACTGATTCAAAATAAAACGTTGACAGAAGAGGAACTTAAACGGCCGATTTTTGCTTATATGATTTATCAGCTTATCATCAATAATGTCGATTTCTCGACGATTGGGAAAACGGGGGTTTATCTCTCCTTTTTAAATCTTCTGACAAAAGACGCGAAACATGTAAACGATGCCGATTGCAAATTTAATTTGCAGGATGAAATCGAATCACGAAATATCTTGCACGCTATTGCCGCATTATGGATGTATGAAAAACAGCAAGGGAAACAGGGGACACTCAGAAAAGCCGATATATTTAGGGTATTGGAAGGGGCGAAAATCAACGATGACGATAATAAGGTACTGGAAGAGAACATAGGGAATAATGCCTCGAATATAAAATTTTTGTCCCACTCCTATTTTGGAGCAAAAGATGACCTATTGCATTTTCAGCATCAGTCTTTTGCCGAGATGCTGTTGGCAGAGTATTATCTGAAAATTTTTATCAAATATGCTTTGGATGATGATGTAAAATCAGAAGATGCGAGAGTTCTTTTAAATTTGGGAGAACCGACTCCTCAAACAGTTGTCTTTTTTAAGGAATTATTACAATTATTAAAAGACAGTTGTTTACCTGCCGAGATAGAAAAGCGGAAGCTTCTATTCCCATTAATGGCATCTTTAGCGACTGAAAAACATAATAAAAAGACGCGATGCAATAGCTTGTACTATACGTGGCTCAAACAAGTCCCCTTAAACAATTTGACATTTTATCCCGAAAAATTGATAAAAGAGTGGTGCATTGATGGTGAAAAAATTGATCAAATTGTCAATTTGGCAAAAACGATTCTCGAATCGAATAAAGAGTATTTAACAACGAAAGCAAACTTTCATACGGCACTGTTTGACAGAGAAGTTGTTGAAATTGAAAATGAACGGTTGAATCGTGCTCCTCATAATATCGATAAATGGTTGGCTTTATTGGTTGGGAATATTTTATATACGGATATTAAAAAGCGTGTCTTTTTTAATGGCATGATAAATACGCCTGAAGTATTTTTTGAGATGATGAAAGACTGGTCATATATTTATTCTACATCTTCACCATATTGGGCAGGTAGTTTTTTTAAAGGTATTGTTACCAAAAGTGGTAATAAAAGAATTGAAATAAAGAATATGAATATGACTGACATGGATTTTTCATTTTCAATTTTTCAAGATATAAATCTTAGAAATTGCCATATTATGGAATGTAAATTTAATTTTTGTGAATTTAATTCAATTGAATTTTTTGCAACAGTATATGAAACTACATTTGATGAGATTATCAGTTTAAAAAAATCTTTCTTTATATTTAGAAATGACATTTTATCAGCAGCATTAATGTGTAGTTTTTTTCCTTCTAATATGGGTATTGGGGTTGATAGAAAAGCATATATATCTAATGGATATCATGTTTACTATGCTGATGAAGAGCATGGGTTTGACTCTGATGAAAATATATTTGAAAATCGTTTTAGTACAATAAAAGGCTTTCTAGTTTATGGATTAAAAGAAAAGGCTTTTACTGTAAAACAAATAATTGATGCGTATGAGTATGACTCGAAAGAGACAAAAGAACAATTTATGAAAGAAATACAAGTATTGGCAAAACATATTCAAGCTTCAGTTAGAAAGTCTACACGATTGAAAAAAACAAAAGAAGTTCAAAAAGTAGATGAAATATAATACCTGTATTTTAAAGCGTATCGTAAATTACGGTACATAGAGTCACCCTTCGACATGCTCAGGGCGAACGGTGAAGACTATTTAACGATCTTCGCTTTAATCGCCTCTTCTTCAATCAGCGATTTACGGTATTTGACCGCGACGATATTTTCGGTCTCATTGATAAACCATTCCGCAATATGCTCATGTTCCAAATTATTGAGTTTCTCCATATCCACATGATCCAATGAGAGATACAGATGCGAATATCGGTGAGGATTTTGCATTTTAAACGTCCACAGAAGCCATAATGTTGTGATCACAAGCAATACTACAGTGAACACTTCGCGACTAGAGTATTGAAGCGCAATCCCTGCGGCCGCACCCCCGATAAACGTCATAAAATAGGCGAATCCATTTGCAATACCGAGCGCTGCCCCTTTTTGGTGCACTTTGGCGTATTTGCTGATCATCGATTGAACCAGAGGCTCCATCATATTAAAGGCCATAAAAAAGCTGACAACACCTACGACGAATTCCCATCCTTTGTTTGCAAACCCCATAAGGGTAAAGGAAACGATGAATAAAACAATTGAGATGAGGAAAATTTCACGCGGCTTATTGTATTTTTCACCAAAAACAGCGGCAGGTCCCATCGCTAAAAGACCCATGACCATCGCCGGGACAAAAGCCTGCCAAAGCTCTTTTTTGTCCCATAAGAATCCGTATTCGGGTTTTGTCAGAAAGATAGGGATAAGGACGAAGGAAACGGTCATCAGCCCTTTTTGCATCCCGTTGGTGATAATCATGCTAAGGAGATTCGGATCTTTAAGAATATCTTTGGTGGTCGAGGTTGAATGGTAGATATGATGGATTCTCGGTGGAGTCGGTACTTTGGTAAACAGGACGATCATTGAGAGGATGGATAAGAACGCAGCGATCCAAAAGAGTGATGCGAATCCGAATCCTGCGGCAAGGACAGGTCCCAAAGCCATTGCCGCGGCAAAACTGATGGCAATGGTTCCCCCCATCAGCGCCATCGCGTGGCCCCGTTTTTCTTCAATAACCAAATCGCTGATCATCGCCGGAATAACGGCTCCGATAGCACCTGCCCCTTGTAAAAAGCGTCCTGCCATCAGGGAATAGATATCGGTGCTTACCGCACAGATAATCGATCCGATCAAAAAGATCACTAAACCGATGAGTAGAGTCGGCTTCCGACCGATTTTATCGCTCATGACACCGAACGGTACTTGGAAAAGGGCCTGTGTCAGGGCATATCCACCGACAATGATACCGATCAGAAGCGGTGTAGCCCCCTCAAGATTCAGAGCATAAGCAGAGAGGACGGGAAGTACGAGAAATAGACCGAAAAATCGAAGCGATAAAATCGCTGAGAGTGGGAGAACCGTTTTAAACACCGTGCAACCTTAGATACGTTAAAATTTTCAGCATTATATTACACCCTCAAATGAAACATCGGGTAAAGATCGATGGATAAAGTCTATTGTAAGGATTGAAATGAAAATTGTCTTGGCAACATCGAATAAGGGGAAGGTCAGAGAGATCATCGAGCTGTTGCATGATCGGGAGGTTTTCCCTTATACCGATTTAATCGGGGGATTTGAGATCATTGAAGACGGTGACACGTTTAAAGCGAATGCTTTGATCAAAGCTCGCGCGGTTTACACTGCACTTGGAGATGAGAATGCGATTGTTGTTGCCGATGACAGCGGTATCAGCGTTGATGCATTAGAGGGTGCTCCTGGGATTTACAGTGCCCGTTACGGAGGTGAGGGGGCAAGTGACCGGGACAATCTTCTTAAACTTGTCGAAGCGTTAAAAGTCAAAGGGTTGAATACCTCGCCCGCACACTATACCGCGGCGATTGCGGTGGTATCCCGTGAGGGGGAGAGCTGTGTGCATGGATGGATGCATGGAGACGTGATTACCGAACTTCGTGGGGAAAACGGTTTCGGATACGATCCGATTTTCATACCGGCGGGGTATGACCAGACGTTGGGCGAATTGCCGAATGATGTTAAAAAAGGGCTTTCTCATCGTTCCAAAGCGTTGGAATTGGCAAAAATTCTGATCGATCAGATTAAATTTTTACGCGCTCACGCCGGAAGCGTCGCTACGAAATAAAAGAAAATAATGCCTACTATGATACGGTAAATTGCAAACGGCACAAAGGTATGGCGGCCGACAAAGCCCACAAACACTTTTACGGTAGCCAATGCAAATACAAAAGCGGTGACAAACGCTACGGCTAACATGGAATAGTCATCAACGACCATTTCATGACGGTGTTTGAGTAGATCATAGGCCGTAGCGATCATCATGGTCGGAATGGCAAGGAGAAACGAAAACTCGGCGGCACTTTTGCGCTTGAGCCCTAAAAACAATCCTCCGATAATGGTTGCTCCGGAGCGGCTGGTTCCGGGAACCATCGAAAGGCTTTGGAATACACCGATGAAAAAAGCCTCTTTGTAAGTGAGTTCACTGAGCCCTTTCCCCTCATCGATTGCTTTGTTGCGACGGAAATACTCCACGGCCAAAAAGACAATCCCTCCGGCAATCAGCATAAAACTGACCGTCTCCACGCCAAAAAGACTTTTAATCTGTTTGTAGAATAAAAATCCCAATGCTCCCGTCGGTACAAAGGCGACGGCAAGTTTGATCCAGAGTGTTTTGTCCTTGATCAAATCCTTGGCATACAAAAAGAGGACCGCCAGAATACTTCCTAGCTGAATCGCCACTTCAAATGCTTTATGGGCATTCGTTTGTTCAAGTCCTAAAAGTTGGGATGCCAAGATAAGATGTCCGGTTGAAGAGACGGGTAAAAATTCGGTCACCCCTTCGAGTGCACCGAGTATGAGAGAATCAAATAGGGTCATTAAGCGCTCTTTTTGAGTGCAATTGTACCATAGCATTTCCCCTTAAACCTCCCCTAACCTCAACTAGGATAAAATGCGCGGAATTATGACTATTTCCATTAAGGAATTTTTAAATGCTACTTTTTACCCCAGGACCTACCCCTGTACCCGAATCGGTACGTATTGCTATGGCTGGAGAAACACTTCACCATCGTACGCCGGAGTTTGAAGCTATTTTTGAACGAACACGTACGTTGCTGTTCGAATTATTAGGTATGGATGAGGTCCTTATGCTCGCTTCATCCGGCACCGGAGCGATGGAAGGGGCGGTAACAAACCTTACCCGTACGAAATTGCTCTCAATTAATTCAGGAAAATTCGGTGAGCGTTTCGGAAAAATTGCTGTAGCCCATGGAATAGCCAATGTCGAGATTAAACATGAATGGGATACCCCGGCTACGGTTGAAGAGGTACAGGCAGCTCTCAATGAAAATTCTGACATTGACGCAATCGCAATACAAATTTGTGAAAGTGCGGGCGGATTGCGTCACAGTGTGGAAGAAATTGCGGCAGCGGTGAAAGCCCATAACCCTTCGATTATGGTTATCGCTGACGGAATCACCGCAGTCGGTGTTGAAAAAATCGATGTGAGTAATATCGACTGTCTGATTTCCGGAAGCCAAAAAGCGTTGATGCTCCCTCCGGGGCTGGCAATTATGGGACTTTCGAATGCAGCGATCGAAAAGATCGGAAGCGGTAAAGGGTACTATTTTAACCTTGCCACCGAGATTAAAAATCAGCGTAAAAATACGACGGCTTGGACAGCGGCAACCACCCTTATTATTGGATTGGAGAGCGTGTTAAACCGTATCAAATCGGAGGGAGGTCTGGAAAAATTGTATGCCGAAACGGCGCGACGTGCCAAAGCGACACGTGAAGCGATGATTGCTATCGGATTGCATATTTACCCAACCTCTCCGGCCGATTCAATGACAACAGTTGATGATATTCAAGCCAAAGATATCCGCTCCCTCTTGAAAAAAGAGATGCAGGTAAACGTCGCCGGCGGCCAGGATCATATTAAAGACTCCATCTTCCGTATCAATCATATGGGATTGATCGCACCGTATGAAGCGGCATGGGTGATTAACGGTGTCGAATTGGCACTCGCAAAACTTGGGCGCAGACCATATGACGGAACCGCAAACCGCGTATTTAATACCGTTTATTTCGGGCTTTAATATTATGGTATTTGAACACGAAATTCCGGAAGGATCAAAGCTTTACTTTGCCGGAGCGGCAAAAACAAAGCGCTTTATCGAAACCAGAGCGAGTACTTTGTTGAGTGAAGCCGGATTTGAAGAGATATTGACCCCTCTTTTTTCCTATCATCAGCATATGAGTGTATGCGATCAGCGTGAACTCATCCGTATCAACGACAGCGAAAATCATCCGATTAGCCTCCGTGCCGATTCGACGATCGATGTGGTCCGAATTGTCAATAAACGCCTTGGCGGAAATACGGAACATAAAAAATGGTTTTATGTACAGCCCGTTTACCGTTATCCGGCACATGAACAGTATCAGATCGGTGTGGAGATTATTGATGAACCAAACCTCTCGTCTGCCCTGACACAAGCGGTCAGTATTTTAAATGATCTGAAAATTGTACCGTTGTTGCAAATTTCAAATATTAATATCCCACGCATCCTTTCCGAGATTGTCGGACTCTCTTTAGACGATTTCCGACATGTCAACATTGAGAAGTTCCTTTCACTCAATATTGATTGGTTGACGCGATTGGTTTATATGCAGCATGCGAGTGAAATCGATGAAGTCGCCGCAATTGTCCCTGAAGCAATTAAACCTGAATTAATGAAAATCAAAGAGCTCTGCGAAGGTTTGGAATACCCGAATGTGGTTATTGCACCCCTTTATTACGCTAAAATGCTCTATTATGATGAGCTCTTTTTCCGTGTCATTGAAGGCAATGAGGTCTATGCGATGGGCGGACGATACAAAAGCGACGAAACCGTATCGGTTGGATTCGCTATCTATACTGATGCGTTAATTGACGCATTACATTCAATAAAGTAGGAAAACAATGAAAGCAGATTTAATTGTCGGTATCCAGTGGGGAGACGAAGGAAAAGGTAAAATTGTCGATTTATTAGCGCAAAAATACGATGTAGTCGCCCGTTATCAGGGGGGACATAATGCGGGGCATACAATCGTTGTCGACGGTAAAACCCATGCACTGCACTTAATCCCGTCGGGGATTTTGAATCCGAAAGCGATTAATATCATCGGTAACGGTGTCGTTGTTTCACCTGAAGCCCTTATCAAAGAGATGAAACAGTTTGAGAATCTTTTGGGGCGTTTGTTCGTATCAGAGTCGGCACATATGATTTTGACGTTTCATACACTGATAGATCAGGCAAAAGAGAAGCTCCGTGGGGCTAAAGCAATCGGTACGACCGGTCGTGGTATCGGGCCTGCCTACAGTGAAAAAATCGCCCGTGCGGGATTTCGTCTTGGGGAGCTTCGCGATGTTGAGACATTGACTAACCGCGTCATGGAATATTTTAATCAAAATAAAGCAATTTTTGAGGCATTGGAAATTGCTTTGCCATCCCAAGAGGAGTTACGGGCAGAGTTAAACGGCTATGCCGAAAAATTGGTTCCATTTTTGGCGAATACAACCCAAATGGCGTGGAAAATGATGGATGAGGGGAAGAAAATCCTCCTTGAGGGTGCGCAGGGGACAATGCTCGATATCGATCATGGAACCTATCCATACGTTACCAGCTCATCGACTATTTCGGCGGGTGCGTGTACGGGACTCGGTGTCAATCCAAAAGATATCGGTAAAGTGACCGGTATCGTCAAAGCGTATTGTACCCGTGTTGGTAACGGCCCTTTCCCGACCGAAGATCATGGCGAAATCGGTGAACGCCTTCGCAAAGCGGGACATGAATTCGGAACGACGACAGGGCGTCCTCGACGATGCGGATGGTTTGATGCCGTAGCATGCCGCTATGCAAGCCGCTTAAACGGGTGTGATGAACTATCTATCATGAAACTCGACGTTTTGGACGGCTTTGATGAAATCCAGGTGTGTGTAGGGTATGAAGTAAACGGTGAGGTAATCGATTATTTGCCGCTTGATTTAGAAAATGTCAAACCGATTTACAAAACATTTCCGGGATGGGAAAAGACGGAAGGTGTACGCCGTTTTGAAGATCTTCCGGTGACGGCACAAGAGTATCTACGTGCAATCGAAGAGTTGACGCAAACCAAAATCGGTATGATTTCTACTTCACCGGATCGAAACGATACCATTACATTATAATGATTAATTAGGAGCTGCTATGGGCATTTCGCGCTATACGCCATTAGTCAAACTCAAAAAAAAGAGTCTTGACAATGCGGAGCGTGCCCTGATTGCAGCCAATAACGAACTCTCTTCCGCTTCTGATAAATTGAATCACGCTTACAATGAACTTTCCCGTATGAGTTTGCCGACTCAAGGAACTTTGGGTGAATTTACCCAGGTCGCTTCGATTATCCATGCACAGCATCGAAGCATCGAAGAGTTTAAATTCCATTTAGAAAATGCTCGTCAAAAACAAAATCTAATGAGGGAACGTTTTAAAACCGCGATGATAGACTTTGAAAAATTTAAATATCTAGAGGTTCAGGAGTTGGAAACACAGCTCAAACGGGCGAAATTGGATGAAGCAAAAACCCTTGATGAGATCGCTACCTTATCCTACAAAAGAGAGATGCCATGAAATCCATTTTAAGTAAGGTTCTCCTTCTGAATGTTGTTGCATTCGGCGCAGCTCCGACGAAATCGTATGAATGCACCAAAATATTTGAAGACCGAAAAAATGAGCTATTGGTTGAGTTGGGACGGATTGACGAGCAGCGTCAGTCACTGGATACGCTGAAAAAAGCGACGGAAGATCTCTTACGAAAAAAAGAAGCACTGGTTCAGGGGAAAGATACCAAAGTCGATCAAAAATTGAATGAGATAAAAGCCAAAGAAGAGTCAATCAAAAAAATGATGGATGAAAATAAAAAGGTTTTAGAAGAGATAAAACAGTTGAAATCGACTAAAGTTTCTCAAACCTTTTCGAAAATGAAGCCTTCCGCATCGGCACAAATTCTTTCTCAGATGTCGGCTTCCGATGCATCGGATATCATGAGTACACTTAACAGCAAAGTGGTTGGACAGATTCTTGCAAAAATGGACCCTAAAAAAGGGTCAGAAATTACCGCATATTTACGTAAAATTCCTGAATCAGCAAAATAGCCCCGAAATAATCTCTAAGCGATTTTAGAGGTGTTTTAGAGTAAAATGCACAAAATTTTACTCAGGGCTGGCAATGAAGGTTTCACTGACACACGTACCCCATATCGCGACACGTATTGCTGTCGATCTTAGCCGCAGCGGTTTGGTTACCATGACCAAAGGGCTGGAGAGTACCGCTAAAGAAGCCGAAACGGTTTTGATTGCTAACATTAAAAAAGAGATGGCTTTAGAAGAAAAAGTCAAAGAGATCGTCAACGCGAATGAAGAACAAATCGATTTTTATCTGGCGGATGAACGACAGCTTTTTTTTATGATTAAAAAGAAATTAGCACCAGAATATGGGGTTGTTTTGTCGTATGAAGACCGTTATTCCGATATAGCGCACCAAATTCTTGATGTCCTGTATGAAGAAGATCTGATCAATTATGATGTGAGTGAAAACCGCATCAAAAATATTATCTATGATGCAATTACCGGCTCAATTGCCGATTCGACCGAGATTGAATCAGCCGTCTATCAAAAATTAAAAAGTTATAAACGTGATCTTATTCCGGGAACCGATGAATACGAAATACTTTATGAGAAATTATACAAAGATGAATTGCTAAGAAGGGGGATGGCATAATGCGTGACGTTTGGATTTATTTAGAAAACGGGACTTATTTAACTGGTAAAAGTTTCGGTGCCGATACTACAGCGGTTGGGGAAATTGTTTTCAATACCTCGATGAGCGGATATCAGGAAATCATCACCGATCCGTCGTATGCAGGACAGTTTGTGACGTTCACGATGCCTGAAATCGGTAATGTAGGCGTGAATGATGAAGATATGGAAAGCATTAAAGCGCACTGCAAAGGTATTATCGTCAGACAATATCAAAGCCAGTATTCTTCATTCAGAGCGCAGGAAGCATTGCATACCTTTTTGGAAAAACACGGAATTATCGGCATTTGCGATATCGATACCCGCTATATTACGAAAATGCTCCGTAATGAAGGGGCGATGATGATGATCGCATCTACGCAGGTGAGTGACAAAGAGGAATTGAAAAAAATCCTTGAAAGTTCACCGCGTATTGAAGAAATCAATTATATTGAAGAAGTCAGTACAAAAACGTCATACGTTCACAAGAATGGTATCTATGATCCGTTCAATTTCCGATATAACGATGCGCCGGCACCAAAGGCCCGTATTGCAGCAATCGATTTTGGTGTAAAACGAAACATTTTAAACGAACTGACGGAAGCCGGTTTGGAAGTTGAGGTTCTTCCGAATTCATTTAGCGCGGATGAACTAATCAGCCGTTTTGACGCCAAAGAGATTGACGGCGTTTTCCTCTCGAACGGGCCGGGAGATCCTCTGGTTTTAAAACGTGAACAAGAGGAGATCAAAAAGTTGATTGCACGCAAAATTCCTTTATTCGGAATTTGTTTGGGACACCAGCTTTTAAGTATTGCACACGGATACGATACCCATAAATTGAAATTCGGACATCACGGCGGAAATCATCCGGTGAAAAATATCTCTACCGGTATGGTAGAAATAACGGCTCAAAACCATAACTATAATGTTCCCGAATCGGTTCGTGAAATTGCTGACGTGACGCATATCAATTTGTTTGATAATACGATTGAGGGACTTCGCTATAAAAGTGGACACGTTTTCTCGGTTCAGCACCATCCGGAATCAAGCCCGGGTCCTAAAGAGAGCCGCTATATTTTCGGTGAATTTCTTCAACTTCTTCAGCGCTAAGATTCAATTGTCGGGATTGATTTCCCACAATTGATCATTTATTTTCCCTGAGTGTTACTTTTCTTCTCCTAATTCTGTAAATAACCTTAAAAATATCGTTAAGTTCGAATTGGCTGAAAAACATTTATACATTTAAGATTATTCAAATAGTGCGATTGCTATCATTAGAGTGTCTAATAGCCTACTTTTGTTACAAAAGTGTTAAGGGCACCTCTTGTTTCATAAAATTTTGTGACGCAAGAGGTGCCCTAATAGGCTCTTATGCTTTGAATCTTTAAGGAGGTCGTAAATGGAGAATCGTCCATTGGAGTATGATTACACGGTTGCAAAATGGTTTATGCTCGCAACTGTTGTTCTCGGTATTGTCGGGATGCTTGTCGGCGTTATTTTGGCGTGGCAAATGGCGTTTCCAGGTGTAAATTTATTGGCGGGAGAGGGCTTGGCTGAGTACACAAACTTCAGTCGTCTTCGTCCGTTGCATACTGACTCAGTAATCTTCGGATTTACCCTCAGCGGTATCTGGGCTACATGGTACTATGTCGGTCAACGTGTATTAAAAGTGTCTATGGCGGAATCAAAATTTTTGATGTTTCTTGCTAAATTGCATTTTGCTATTTACATGGTGGTGGTAGTTGCCGTTGTCGGTTCATTATTGCTCGGTATTTCAACCGGTAAAGAGTATGCAGATTTTGAATGGCCGATCGATATCGCTGTTGTTGTGGTATGGGTTATTTGGGGTATGTCTATTTTCGGTTTGATCGGTATTCGCCGTGAAAAATCGCTGTACATCTCAATTTGGTATTACATTGCTACTTTCTTGGGTATTGCTATGTTGTATCTTTTCAACAATATGGAAATCCCAACATATTTCGCATCAGGCGGAATCGGTGCATGGTACCACTCTGTTTCAATGTACTCAGGAACCAATGATGCGTTGGTACAATGGTGGTATGGACACAACGCGGTTGCGTTCGGATTCACTGTACCTATCGTAGCCATGATCTACTACTTCCTTCCAAAAGAATCAGGTCAAGCGGTTTATTCTTATAAATTGTCTCTTCTTGCGTTCTGGGGATTGATGTTTGTTTATCTTTGGGCAGGCGGACACCACTTGATCTACTCTACAGTACCGGATTGGATGCAAACAATGGGTTCTGTATTCTCAGTTGTATTGATTCTCCCATCATGGGGTTCTGCGATCAATATGCTCTTGACTATGAAGGGTGAATGGCAACAAGTAGCGGCAAGCCCGTTGATCAAATTCATGATCTTGGCTTCTACGTTCTACATGTTCTCAACTCTTGAAGGTCCGATCCAAGCGATTAAATCAGTTAATGCATTGGCTCACTTTACAGACTGGATCGTCGGTCACGTACATGATGGTGTTCTCGGTTGGGTTGCATTCATGATTATGGCAGCACTTTTCCACATGGCACCGCGTGTATTCAAACGTGAGATCTATTCTAAATCATTGATGAACACACAATTCTGGATCCAAACATTGGGTGTTGTATTGTATTTCACATCTATGTGGATTGCTGGTATCACACAAGGTATGATGTGGCGTGCGCATGATGAATTCGGTAACTTGGCTTACTCATTCATCGATACGGTTGCCGTATTGCACCCTTACTTCACAATCCGTGCGGTTGGTGGTACATTGTATCTCGTAGGTATGTTCTTGTTCGCGTACAACATGTACAAAACAATGACAAGCTCTCGCCGTGTTGAAGAGAGTGAACTTCAAAACGCATCGCCGATGGGCGCATAATAAGGAGGGGAAAAATGTTTCACTGGTTAGAAAAACACCCGTTCTTTTTCGCGGTAGCGGTGTTCGTAACAATTGCGTTCGCAGGTCTTATTGAGATCGTGCCAAACTTCGCGCAAGCGTCTCAACCGGTTGTAGGGACTAAACCTTACACGACGTTGGAACTTGCTGGTCGTCATATTTATATTTCAAACAACTGTATGGGATGTCACTCCCAATTGGTTCGTCCGTTTAAATCGGAAACGGATCGTTACGGACACTACTCATTGAGTGGTGAATATGCGTATGACCGTCCATTCCTTTGGGGTTCAAAACGTACTGGTCCGGACTTGATGCGCGTAGGTAACTATCGTACAACGGATTGGCATGAAAACCACATGAAAGATCCTGCAGCGGTTGTTCCAGGTTCAATCATGCCGGCATATCGCTGGATGTTTAAGAAAGATGCGGATATCGATACTGCCTATGCTGAACAAGTAACCGTCAATAAAGTGTTCAAAACACCTTATAACGTAGAAATTCCTATGGTAGATGGTTCTAAAGCGACCGTTAAAATGGCAGCTACTCTAGATGAAGCACATGCTGATGCTCTCGAAGAGGCAAAAATGATTGCAGCTGACATGAAAGATCAAGATGTTAAAGATGCGGTTGAAGCGGGCAAAATCCCTGAAATCGTAGCGTTGATCGCTTATCTTAATAGCTTAAAATAAGGGATGAGCGTGGATATTGGTACACTTCAAGCGTATGCTTACTTTGGTTTTACGGCGTTTTTGGTGGTGGTATTGTATTCGTACATCTACCACCTCTACAGCGCACAAAAGAAGGGGACACGCGATTATGAAAAGTACGGAAATATCGCGCTGAATGACGAGGTCACTGACCAGCCGGTTGAAGAGATCTCGAAAAACGATGAGATAAAATAGAAGGAGCCATAATGAATAAGTTAATGGTATTCGGTGTTGTCTTCGTACTCGCATTGCTTGGCCTTACATGGGTTGTCGCTGGCGGACAAGTAGGTGATGACATCGTCAACAAATTGGCGATGCTCGGAGCAGTCGCAACAGCGACTATTGCGATTTTCGTAGCATTGAAATATATTCGTCAAATGCAGACGGATAAAGCAGGCGGTAAGCTTGCAGAAGAAAATTGGGATGGAATCGGTGAATATAAAAATGAACTTCCTTTCGGATGGGCAATTATTTTCTTCGGTCTTGTCATTTGGGCTATTTGGTATTTCCTAGCTGGTTACCCGGTAAATGCCTATTCACAAATTGGTGAATACAACGAAGCGGTAGCGGAACATGACGCTAAATTCGAAGCACAATACGCTAATATGGACGAAGAAACCCTAAAAGAGATGGGTGGATCAATCTTTATTGTTCAATGTGCTCCGTGTCACGGTCTTCAAGCAGACGGTATCGACGGTAAAGCGGCGAACTTGAATGCTCGTTTGGAAGAGAAAACGATTAAGCATGTAATTCAAAACGGTTCAAACAACCAACTTCTTGGTATGGAAATGCCTATGCCGGATCGTAACGGGTTGATGAACGCCAATACAGGTGCATTGATCACGGATGCTGAAATTGATGCGGTAACTAAATTCGTAGCCGGTGGCATGAAAGGTACCGAAGGTGCTGACGTATTTGCCGGAACTTGTGCTGCATGTCACGGTGCAGATGGTAAAGGTATGGATATGGTTGCTCCAAGTATTGCCGACTTCAATCCAACGCTTATTGCTAATGTATTGAAACACGGTAAAAAAGGTGCGATTGGTGCAATGCCAGCATTTAACAACTTGACTGAAGCTCAAGTTAAAGCGCTTGGTGCGTATGTCACCAGCCTTAGCAAATAAGGAGTACCATAATGGAAAATAGAAGTATTTTTGCATTGGACGGTATCACAGGAATGTTGATTGCAACAGTATTGTTGCTTTCAATTTTGGCATTTTTAACAGTTATGGGATTAGGTGCACAGCAAAATAGCGCTGCTAACTTTTACCAAATCGAAAATGAAAAAGAGATCAAGATGATCAGCACTGAGAATGGTGTTCATCGGGTCAATGTACAATAAGGGGTTTAAAATGGCAAGTATCATGGATAAACTCATTACAATTGCGTTAGTGATTTCTGCAGCGGTAACGCTGTGGGCGGTTGTTACGCCTAATCACCTATACGTCGGGTAAGGGTAGCGTTTGTTACTCTCGCGAGGGCTGGCGGCCCTCACCTTCATACTCTTCTTCGCGCTCTCTCTCAATGCTGAATATTTATATAAAGATGATGTTGTCAATAACCCAAAGTTTTCAGAACAGATTAATGCGATCGGTGCCGAACTAAAAGCGAAAACAGGTGTTTCGCTCTATTTGGTTATGGTTCGTGACCTTGATGCAAATCAGAGCATTGCCGATTTTGAAAAAGAGCTGGCAATACAATTGGGTGAACCGGCGGTGATTATGACATTTATAGAGCTCCAACAGCAAATCGACATTTTGGCTCGTCCCGTCTCTTTATATGAGCATTTTAATAAATCGCAAATTCTAAGTCCGAATGCAACCTTTATCGGTTCTGTTGTAAGTGCCATTATGTTTGCCCGAAGTTACGATGAAGCGAAAGAACTTATTAGTAATCGCGGCGGCACGATTCTCCCGATTTTGGCGGAAAAAACAAAAGGGGGCGAAACGGTTCAAAAGTATTCGGTAGCGATGTTTAACGGGTACAGCGATACGGCTGATCAGATTGCCAAGGCAAAAGGGGTAACCTTAAGCTCATCAGCCGGTAACGGAAGTAAAAACTTTATTGATATTTTGCGAATTATCTTTTACGGTATTATTTTATACGGTTTATTCCGCTATGTTAAAGGGCGTTTTCTCGCTCCGAAAAAGGGTGAAAATGTTTAAAAATCCCGGTACTAAATGGCCTGTTATTATTGCTTTGTCAATTGCAGGTGTTGTCGGTATGTCAATAATGACAATTAAAATTGCTTCAAAAAACCCTGTGGAAATGTCAGATTACGGGATGCAAAGCTATCACGAGTATGATGCAGACGTCAATAAAATTATCGCATCTAAAATTGAATTTGATAAACGGTACGAATTGTCTTTTCTTACACCGCAAATTACCGAAAAAGAGGCAATTGTAACCTACAAGGTTACCGACAAAGAGGGTAAAGCTGTAAACGACGCTGTTATTGAGGCTCTTTTCACCCGTCCTGATATGAATCAGTATGATATTAATCTTTCCAATCCTGTCATTAAAGATGGGGTATACACTTTCAGTCCGGTAGACCTTCCTAAAGCCGGACGATGGGATATCATGGCAAAAGTTACAATCGGAGACGTTCAACGGTATTTTAATCTTAAAACCGATACACGTAACCCCCAAACGATCGAATTTTAAACTTTCGAAAGTTCATCTCTTTTCTTCCTCCCCTTTAGGGGAAATCAACTACAATTATTTAAATCAAATTACCTTGCAATCTGTTCAGCTTGGAAATTAACAATGGAAAATTAGGAATATATTGAATGAAAAGAGAATGCATTGTTTATCCAACAGCAAGGTGTATACGTGAAGCCGTTGCGGCATCGAACGAGAGTTTTTTACCCCATATGATGACTATGGGGGAGTTCCTCTCACGATCATGTGTTGCAAGCGGAAAAATAACTCCAGATGAAGATCTGCGCCTTTTAGCAATGCATGAAGCGTCGAATTTTTCCGGATTTGCGGCTTTGAATATTGAGCGAAATTTTTTTACCTTTATTCAAAACTCAGAGTATTTATTTCGATTTTTTGAAGAGTTAAGTTCCGAAGAAGTCTCTGTAGAGAGGTTACAATCGGTTGATGTATACGGTGAATATGAAGAACACATCGCTATCCTTATCCGCTTGCGTGAATTTTACAGGGAAATATGTCATCGTGAGGGATGGGCAGACATTATATTCAAAACGGAGAATATGGTTCTCCAGCACGATTTTTTACGCAATTTCAATCGGATCACCCTTGTAATTGAAGGGTACCTGTCACGGTATGAAATTTCACTGTTGCGAGAGTGCACTGCCGTCTTAGAGGTGGTATTGCTCTATAACACGACCCCGTATAATCGAAAAATGACGGATCGTTTTAGTGAAATGGGATTTGCACTCAAAGAAGGGATCGGATATCGCCTATCTTTGAACAAGATTGAAATCATCAGTCAGAGCCCTTTAAGTATCAATCGGAACGTCACCTGTGGACTTTTTCATACGAAGCTGGCACAAATCGGGTTTATTAAAACAACGATTGAAAAATACGTAAATGAGGGCATTGCACCCGAGAAGATAGCTGTGGTATTGCCGGATGAAAATTTTGCAGCCATGCTTAAAGAATTCGATACAGAAAAAAATTTTAACTTTGCTATGGGGGAACCTTTTGAAAACTGTACCCTTTATCGGCAGTTGGAAAGCATAGTACTTTATATGGATGAGGCGAATGTTCTCAATAAGGCGCGTATCCATAATGTTGCGTCGACATTAATGGAATGGTTTAAATCTCATTATCACCAAAAGTTTCACTTTAACCAATTGGAAACTTTGGTCGGGTTGTTGGATGATTCTGAAGAGGAGACGATAGAAATAGTTCGGGAAGAACTCCAAAGATTTGGCCATCTTGCGCATGCCTTGGAACAAATGGATTTTAGAGCGGTCTTTCGGATATTTATGAATCGGCTTCGACAACAGAGTATTGACGATACACGGGGAGGAAAAATCACGGTTATGGGGCTGTTAGAGACAAGAGGTGTGGCCTACGACGGGGTTATCATCGTTGATTTTAATGAAGGTTATGTGCCGCATAAGAGTGAAAAAGATCTTTTTTTAAACACCAAAACACGTGAGTATGCAGGATTACCGAGCACGCATGACCGTGAATCACTGCAAAAACATTATTATTCGATGCTCTTTAACCGGGCCCAAAAAGTAGCTATCGGGTGTGTTCAAAATTCCGAATCGGTTCCGTCACGATTTTTATTGCAACTGGGGATTAAAAGTACCCCGTCTCTTTATCGATATGAGGAGGTATTGTTTCCTGCTGTGAGTTTTAGAGAGCGGAAGGTGACGACGATCGAAGGGGAATACGATTTTACGCAACATCCGCTATCGGCCAGCGGGCTAAAAAGCTTTTTAACCTGTAAGAGACAGTATTACTTCCGTTATATAGAACATCTACGTGATCATGAACGGCCGCGTGATCTGTCACAGGAACGGGATATCGGTAATGAACTTCATGCTGCACTGGAACAAATCTACAAAGAAAGAGAAAAATTTGATTCAGCCTCTGAGATCAAAGAAAATCTCCGGTCCTTATGGGAAAAAGAGCTCTCAAAGGATCCTCTGGAGAGACATATGAAACGGCTGTGGATCGATAAACTCGATCCTTTTTATCTTCATGAAGCTTACCGTTTTGCTTCAGGGATAAAAGTTTTAGAGACTGAAAAGGAGATGAGGGTCCAGGTGGAAGGGATAACGTTAAACGGACGTATTGACCGGATAGACGAACATCATGGAGAGATAGAAATTATCGATTATAAAAGCGGAAAATTTCCGGATACTGCGAAAGAACCAAAAGAGAGCGATGTCGATTATCAGCTCAGTATTTATGCGCTAATGTGTCACGGAATGGGAAATGTTATCCGTTGCGGCTATTATGATCTTGCTAAAGGGGAACTCAAATTTGAGCAGTTCCTTGAAGCAAAAACGGGGAAACTTCGAGAAATACTGGCCGAAATGGCATCTCGGAAAATGTGGAGCTGGGAGATGTGCGAAGATTTAAGCCGGTGTCGGATTTGTCCCTATATCTATCTTTGTCATCGGGAGGTTATGCGTGGAATTTAACCCTTTTTTGGCATATGAGGCAAGTGCGGGGAGCGGCAAGACCTTTAACCTTGTTGTCCGATACCTAAGCTTGTTGTTTATGGGGGAGAACCCGTCATCCATCATAGCCTTAACCTTTACCAACAAAGCAGCCAATGAGATGCTTGAACGGATCATCATTACACTCGAAACGTTGCCGACACGGGGTGAACTGGCGCAAATTGCGCGCCTTAGCGGTATCGATGAAAGTAGATTATTGGAAGAACGCCCAAAGATACTCTCCCGCTTTTTACGTTCAGATATCCAAATTTCAACTATTGACAAGTTTTTTGGACGTATTTTACGAAAATTTGCATTGAATGCAGGGCTTATGCCTACATTTAAAACGATTCAAAGACAGCATGAAACGAAACTATTGGAACGTTTTTTGAATGAAGTAGAAGTTTCCCGTGCGCAAGGGGCTCTGATCCATTTATCTCTTTTGAGCGACAAGCGGCTGAGTGATTTGTTTGAGCTGCTTTCGGCCCTGTACTCCAAATATAAAGAACTCAATCTAGAGAGATATGAAACGATTGAGATACCGGTAGACATACGGGATCAAATCATGGAGTGTGCCAAAGAACTTTCACTCTTGGTAAACATGTATCCGCTCAGTGATCGGGCACGAAAAACTATGCAGTTTGATAGCTACGATGATCTATTGGGCAAAACATGGCTCTTGAAACCGAGTTTGGAGTATTGGGATTTTAAAAAAATTTACCAACCTAAAATGGATGAGTTGCTCCATGAATTGCAACATAAAATATCTTTGCAGATGCGTCGTCGGGAAGTGCTCTATTTTAAAGAGCTGTTTTCCATACTGAAACTTTATATCAGAAGTCGTCAATCAATGGCCGTACAGAGTAATGAGCTCAGCTTCGATGACATTACCCTTAATGTCCATACGCTGCTTAGGGAAAAATTAGAGAGTGAATTTCTCTATTTTAGGCTGGATTCACGTCTTAAACATCTCTTGCTGGATGAATTTCAGGACACCAGTGTTATTCAGTTTGATATCCTGCGCCCGCTGATCGAAGAGATCCGTTCGGGGGTGGGTGTTAATGAAGGGGGGAGCTTCTTTTTTGTCGGTGATGTTAAGCAATCGATATACCGATTTCGAGGAGGGGTAAGCGCACTGTTTCATCAGGTTGCCGAGTTGTTTGATGTTCAAGTGGAACCGTTGAAAATAAACTATCGCTCACGCAGCGAGATAGTAGAGTTTGTAAATCGATCCTTCGAAGGGAAAATTAAAGGCTATACCCCCCAGCAGAGTCCGCCACATTTGAGTGGAGGATACGTTGAGGTCATGAATACCGATGATCTTCTCCTAACCTTAAATGAACGTATCGCCTCATTGATTGCCCAAGGGGTAGTCCCCGAAGATATTGCTGTTTTGACTGCGACCAACAAAGATGGAAGTGCGGTTGAAGAAACATTGGGTGCTCACGGATATGATGTGGTTACCGAAACGACCGCGCGGTTGATCGCGCAACGCAGTGTACGTGCCATTATTGAATATTTGCGTTATTGCTATTTCGGAGAACCGATTTATCGATTTAATTGTGCCGCATTGCTTGGACGGGAGCCGGATAAGATTATTCGGATGAAGGCGGATGCATTGATTAGCGCTGTGATCTCATTTGTTAAGCAATTTGAAATTGCCGATAAAAGCGCCATGATGTTTATCGAGGTATTACACGGATATCGTGATCTTGAAGAGGTGGTTTTTGAATGTGAACGTTTGGAAACCTCTTCGCCTCAGAGTGATCTCAAGGGGATACGTATCATGACGGTTCATAAGTCAAAGGGGCTGGAGTTTGAACATGTCATTGTCTTGGACAGGCTCGGAATGGCACGATCGCACAATGACGCGATTGTTTATGAATATGAGGGGGCGCAACTAAAAGGGATGCACTATCGCATTAAAAATCGTGAAATTTTTGATGAAAACTATGCGAAAGCCCTTGAATCGGAGAAAAAAGCATCCGATGAGGATCAGCTAAACGCCCTGTATGTAGCATTGACACGAGCGGTTGAATCGCTCAGTGTCATTGCAAAAAGCAAAAATTCATGGTTTGACCCTTTGGAACTTGTTGCCTTTAGCAAGGGGAATTTGGAAGTCAAATTGCATGAACCTGAGGTACTTTCCACAGCTAAAGCGATAGACTTCAAAGCCCTCCAATTTGGCCGCCAGGAAGAGACGCTTAGCTCACCCAAAGAGGAATCGTACGATTATCGGGCCGTGCAGTTTGGACTGGCATTACACTATACCCTGGAAATGATGGGAGATTTTAACCGTGCATCGTTGGAGATCGCTATCGAATCGATGCGCAATCGCTACGGTTCAGTATTGCAAGCAGGTGCAATTGTCCAGATTGAAAAAAGGGTGGAGCGGCTAATAGATGATACAACATTCCAATCGCTGACTCAGGGGAGATTATACAAAGAACAGATGATACGCCATAAAGGAAATATAGGGGTGATCGATTTGTTGATAGAGCAAGAGGCGGGGTGGATAATTATCGATTATAAAAGCGGACGGGAAGAGGAAATGAAACATCAAGAACAAGTCAACCGTTATTGCGATGCGATACGCTCTTCAACAGGGTGTTTGACAGAGGGATATATCTGTTATCTTCTTGAAGATCGGATAGAATGGGTAAAGTGCTTATAGAAAACTTAATTTCAGTAGATTATAAGTTTAAAAGGGTACAATTTCGCCACTATTTATAGAGACTTTAAAAGGAGACTCAAGATGAAATTTACTAAAATTGCTTCACCTGAGCAAATCGAACGTAAATGGGTTTTGATCGATGCGGAAGGGAAAACATTCGGTCGTATTATGACAGATGTTGCAACTCGTCTTCGCGGTAAAGACAAACCTTATTTTACCCCAAATATCGACTGTGGTGACTTCGTTGTTATCATTAACGCTGAAAAAGCGATTATCAACGGTGGCGGTAAAGCGGCTACTAAAACATATCACCGTCACACAGGTTACTTCGGTAACGTAAAAAGTGAAAAATTTACAGAACTTTTGGCTACTAACCCAGAAAAAGTTTTCAAACTTGCAGCTCGCGGTATGCTTCCTAAAACAAAATTGGGTCGTGCGATGTTGAAAAAACTCAAAGTCTATGCAGGTGCTGAACACCCACACTCTGCGCAGATCGCTAAGTAAGGATAAATAATGGCAAAAACGTATGCAACCGGAAGAAGAAAATCTTCGATCGCAAAAGTATGGCTTGCTCCGGGTACAGGTAAAATCACTGTAAACGGTCTTTCACTTGATGCATGGCTTGGTGGTCTTGAAGCAAAAAAATTGCGTGTTACTCAACCGCTTTCTTTGACTAAACAAGACACATCGGTAGATATCACTGCTACAACATTGGGTGGTGGTTTCTCAGGACAATCAGATGCACTTCGTCACGGAATTTCCCGTGCTCTTTGCGCATTTGATCCGTCATTCCGTGCTATCTTGAAACCGTTCGGTATGTTGACTCGTGATGCTCGTATTGTTGAGCGTAAAAAACCGGGTAAACGCAAAGCACGTCGTTCTCCTCAATTCTCAAAACGTTAATCGTTTTTCTCTCCCTGCGGAGAGAACCCCTCCCTATTTCACCTTTTTCTTTCCCTTTTAAATTATTCCCGACAATCGTATAATGATTTTTTTAATGCAATTTTGATCTCCTCAAACTGACCTTTGTGATAACATTTTTATTAAAAAGGTAAAAAATGAAAAATTGGTTAACATCTTTGTGTGTTGCGGCATGTTTAATGAGCGGCAGCGTTTACGCCGAGGCACATCACGGAGGGGCACACTGGAATTACGACGATCACGGACCGGCTCACTGGGGAGAATTCGGTGAAACGTGTGCTGCAGGTAAAGCACAATCACCGATTAATATCCTCACCAATCAAACCAGTTCTCTTGAGCCGTCAAAATCGATCACGTTAGCGGAAAGTGTCAATTCAAATGCATCCATTGCCGACAATGGGCATGCGATTCAAGCAACCATTGATAATGGCGGAAAACTCACGATCGACGGCATTGATTACAAACTTCTTCAATTCCATTTTCATGGAAAGAGTGAAGAGATGATTGATGGAAAACAGTATGATTTGGTCGCACATATGGTACATAAGAGTGCGGATGGAAATCTTGCGGTTGTCGCCGTTTTGTTCAATGAGGGGAAAAAAGCGAATCCTATGGTCCAAAAAGTATTGGACAATGTAGGAAAAACGACATCAATTAACCCGTCTGAACTGCTTCCAAAACAAAATGACCATTATTTTCATTTTATGGGTTCATTGACGACACCTCCTTGCAGTGAAAATGTCAAATGGTATGTCATGAAAGAGGTTCAGAGTGCAACAAAAGAGCAAATAACGGCTATGCGTCATTACTATGACCATAATTATCGTCCGGTTCAACCGCTTAACGGACGGGCTGTAGAGTCGAAATAATGGTATAATCTCACCTAAAAATGGGCTGAGATTGAAATTTTTACTCCTTTTTATACAAAGTGTCTGGCTTATTGCCTCGACACTTCATCTAAGCGCTTCGTCTAATCCGGCAAGACTTAATCCTCTTATTGCAACCGATTCGGCAAGTTCGTCTATCGCCAATTTTATCTTCAATTCACTCGTAAAGTACGATGAGAGCGGTCAAAATATTGTCGGCGATTTGGCCGAATCCTATCGATTCCTCTCTCCTACGGTGATTGAATTTAAATTACGCCAAGGGGTAAAATGGCATGACGGGAAACCCTTTAGCGCATCAGATGTCCTTTTTACCTATCAACTCATAAAGTCTCCTAAGACGATAACCCCCTATGCTTCGGATTTCAGAGTGATCAAAGCCGTAACAGCGTTGGATGAGCATACGGTGCGCGTTATCTATGAAAAACCCTATTTTAAAGCGTTAGAAATATGGATGATGGGCATTGTCCCACGTCATGTTTTGAGTCGCGAAAGCGACATCATGGGGAGCCGATTTAACACGGCTCCTATCGGAACCGGCCCTTACAAGCTAAAAAATCTCGAATTTTCAAAACAGATCGTACTGGAGGCCAACCCGAATTATTTTGAACATCGGCCTAAAATCGATAAAATAGTTTTTCATGTGATCAACGATCCGATGACCCGGTTTCTAATGTTGAAATCGGGGCAAATCGATATAGACGGCCTTGATCCGATGCAATATGAGCGTCAGTTGGACAAAACGTTTCATCATAATTTTGCGACCTTGGAGCTTCCATCGCATAGCTATACCTATCTTGGATTTAATTTGAGATTGCAAAAGTTTAAAGATCCTCGTGTGCGTGAAGCGTTATCGTTGGCAATTGATCGAAAAGCATTGATTGATCTATTGTTTTTACATCACGGTAATATTTGTACGGGCCCGTTTTTACCCGGAAGTAAAGGATTTAACGATCAGGTTAAAGCCCCTATACGCAATCTTGTAAAAGCAAAACGCCTTCTTAAAGCTGCAGGATACGATGCGAATCACCCTTTGTCATTTGAAATTGCAACCTCGAATTCCAATGCGATTCGTCCTTACGCTGCCGAAATTTTACAGCGTCAGTTATTGGATATCGGTGTTATTGTAACGTTACGGGTGATGGAGTGGCAGGCATTCTTGAATACGGTTGTCTCTCCGCGAAAATTTGATGCGGTGTTGCTGGGATGGTCACTTTCGTTAACCCCTGATCCTTATGCCCTATGGCATTCGGACAGCGATGTCCCCGGCGGATTTAATCTTGTAGGATACCATTCGAAACGGACCGACAGGTTGATCGAAAAAATGGAAAGTTCTACCGATCCAGAAAAAATTGCGGCATTGCAGCGTGAAATTTTTGAGTCGATTACAAGAGACAATCCCTATTTGTTTCTGGTCATTCCCAATGAAATCAATGTGTACTCTCGAAGTATTTCAGGGATAAAACCGACCATTAACGGAATTTGGGAAGATTATATTGATTGGGAAAAAAAATGAAAAAAATTATTTTATTTGATTTAGACGGCACTTTGATTGATTCAACGGAAGCGATATTAGAGAGTTTCCACCATGCTCTTCAAACCCATAATGAGAAGACAGACGTAAGTGATACGGCTATAAAATCGTTGATCGGGCACACCTTAGAAACAATGTTTGAAGGAGTCGGAATTGCATCGGGCTCCGTAGATGCTCATGTCGCAACGTATAAAAGTCACTATCGAAAGATTTCGTGTCAAAAGACGCTATTGCTTCCGAATGCGATGGATGCGGTCAAAGAAGCGGCTGAATTTGCACGTTTGGGGATCGTGACAACGAAAACGGGGATTTATTCCCGAGAATTACTGGAGTACTTTGAAATAATGGACTATTTTGAAGTATTAATCGGACGTGAGCATGTTGAAAATCCAAAACCGCATCCTGAACCGATTTTGAAAGCATTGGAAAAGATGGATGGGATGAATATTCCGACATGGATGATAGGAGATACCCGCCTTGACATTGAAGCATCACAGCGTGCGGGAATAGAATGTGTTGCCGTTATCAGCGGATATGATAATGAAAAACAATTAAGAACATTAACAGATACTATAAAACCGGACGCCCTTGAAGCCGTCCGTTATATCGCACGGCGGGGATGAAAGTAACACTCCGTCTTTGGTTTTTAAGCTCGTAAAAGGTGAAAAGCTACATTTAAGAGCAACTTTCATAGAATACGTGTACTGATTAAAATTAAACTTAAAAACTTAAGTCAGAGGGAGAATTCATGCTAGAGATTCGATGGCATAGTCGTGCCGGACAAGGTGCTGTAACCGGCGCCAAAGGTTTGGCAGATGTAGTATCTACCACCGGTAAGCATGTTCAAGCATTCGCATTTTACGGTTCCGCAAAACGGGGAGCCGCAATGACAGCATATAACCGAGTCGATGATAAAATTATTATGAACCATGAAAAATTCATGAGACCTGATTACGTTCTGGTAATTGACCCTGCGCTGGTGTATGTTGCTGATATCACGGCAAATGAAAAAGACAGTACGGTTTATATTGTTACAACCCATATGAGTACCGAAGAGTTAATCGCATCACAACCGAAACTTGAAGGGAAAAAAGTTTACACGGTAGACTGTATTAAAATTTCTCAAGAGACGATTGGAAAAGCAATCCCTAATACGCCGATGCTCGGAGCATTGATGAAAGTATCGGGAATGTACGAGATGGATTTTTTCAAAGAGAACATGGTTCGCGTATTGAAAAAATTGCCTCAAAAAATTATCGATGCTAACATGATCGCGATTCAACGCGCTTATGATGAAGTGAAATAAGGAGCCTATAATGGAAAAAAAAGGATGGGATGGATTTGAAATCGGTGCCATGCTCCGTTCATTTGATGGAGCAACACGTGATATCGCGACTACCTTGCCTGAGGATCGCCCTTATTCACAATCGAACTCGTTTACGGCGAGTGTAGCTGACTGGCGTATTGAAAAACCTTTGTTTAACAAAGATTATTGTATCGATTGCCAATTTTGCTGGGTTTATTGTCCGGATATGTCGATCATTTCACGCGATAAAAAAATGGTCGGAATCGATTTTGATCACTGTAAAGGGTGTGGGATCTGTGTTGAGGTTTGTCCGACCAACCCTAAATCGTTGTTGATGTTCGCAGAACAACAAGATGAAGAGAGCGCCATTGCTGAATGGCCGAAAAAAGATACTTCAAAAGCAAAAGAAGAAGCAAAGGACGAATAATGGCTGATACAATGGAACTACGCGATATCGAGGTATGGGACGGTAACATGGCGGCAAGCCAAGCACTCCGTCAAGTACAGGTTGATGTTGTAGCGGCTTATCCGATTACACCATCAACTCCAATCGTAGAAAATTACGGTAATTTTACAGCAAACGGCTATGTAGACGGTGAGTTTGTTATGACCGAATCGGAACACGGTGCAATGTCATGTTGTATCGGTGCGGCTGCCGCAGGCGGACGTGTCGCAACCGCTACATCTTCGCAAGGGTTCGCTTTGATGGTTGAGACGCTTTATTCCGCATCGGGAATGCGTTTGCCGATCGTTCTTAACGTCGTTAACCGTGCAATCGGAGCGCCGTTGAATGTTAACGGTGACCATTCCGATATGTATATGGGGCGTGACAGCGGATGGATCCAATTGGATGCGTACTGCCCGCAAAACGCATACGATTTGAACTTCATTGCTTTTAAAGTATCTGAAGATCATGATGTACGTCTTCCGGCTATGGTACACCAAGATGGGTTTATGACATCGCATACAGCACAAGGTGTTGCAACTCTTCCGGATGATGTGGCCTATAACTTTGTCGGTGAGTATAAACCGATGAACGATATGCTTGATCTCGATCATCCGGTAACACACGGTGTACAAACGGAAGAAGATTGGCATTTCGAACACAAAGCACGCCAGCAGCATGCGCTGATGACTGCAGTTATTCCAAAAATCGAAGCAGCGTTTGATGAATTCGAAAAATTGACAGGACGACGTTATAATCTTGTTGAAGCCTACAATATGGAAGATGCAGAAGTTGCGGTTGTATGTATGGGTACATCGGTTGAAACGGCTCGTGAAGTTGCCGAAGAGATGCGAGCGCAACACGGAATTAAAGCAGGAGTTGTCGGTATCCGCGTATTCCGTCCGTGGCCATTAGAGCAAATTGCGGCAGCATTGAAAGACGTTAAAGCAATCGGCGCACTTGACCGCTCAAGCCCGCACGGTACGGTTGGAGCTCTTTTCAACGAAATTTCCGGTTCATTGTTTAACACAGATACCAAAGCGGTTCTGACTAACTATATTTATGGATTGGGCGGACGTGACTTGACCAAAGCACACTTGGTAAGTATCTTTACAGATCTTAAAGCTAATGCAGATGCGGGAAAACCGACAACTCCATTGCAACAATATATCGGTCTTCGCGGACCGAAACTCTCTTTTTTCTAAGGAGCCACTGTGTCAGAAATTAAAAAAATTAAAAACCTCAAAGAGTTTTCCACTTCGGCGGATCGCTTTGAAGGGGCTAACCTTCTTTGCCCGGGCTGTGCCCACTCTATTATTGTCCGCGAAGTATTGAACGCTACGAATGATGATTTGATCCTAGCGGCTTCAACCGGATGTTTAGAAGTATGTACGGCAGTTTATCCGTATACTTCATGGGATGCTTCATGGATCCATATCGGATTTGAAAACGGTTCATCTGCTGTTGCCGGCGCAGAAGCAATGTACAAAGCTCTTAAAAATAAAGGGCGCCTAAAACAGCCAGATCGTACTCCGAAATTTGTTGCCTTCGGTGGAGACGGTGCGACGTATGACATCGGATTCCAATGGATTTCAGGGTGTTTTGAACGCGGTCACAATATGATGTACGTCTGTTTGGATAATGAAGTGTATGCAAACACGGGCGGACAACGTTCTTCATCTACACCAATCGGTTCGTCTACTACGACAGCTCCGGCAGGTCGAGTAAGCTACGGCGAAAAGATGATGAAAAAAGATATGATGGCTATTATGGCAGCACACGGAGCACCGTATGTTGCACAAGTGGCTCCGAATAAATGGAAAGATATGGTTGCTAAAATCCAAAAAGGATTTGCTGCAGAAGGCCCTGTTTATATCAATGCAATGTCGGCTTGTACAACAGAGTGGAAATTTGCCCCTGAAGATACTATTGCTATTTCTGACTTGGCCGTCGATTCATTGGTTTTCCCATTATATGAGATTATCAACGGTGAAAAATTAAATATTACATACCGTCCAAAAAATATTATTCCGGTTCGTGATTACCTTGGCGCACAAGGGCGTTTCAAGCACCTGTTCACAAAACAATACGAATATCTTATCGACGAGTGGCAAAAAAATGTCGATAAAAAATGGGATTATCTTCAACGTCGTGAAGAGGCAAGTGTCTAAGGACACGCCCTTTCACCCCCTCCTCAAACCTTCATCTTTTTCTTCCATTCAGACAAAATTGGTATTATCTTTGCTTCTATCGTTTAATATTATTATTTTGGAATAACTTATGTATAGAATGACGTATACCAATACCGGTGTTACCGGATGCTCGGCACGCGGAATCGCAAAACGTGAAAGTAAAGAAGAATTATTAAAGCTTGCGGAAGAACTCAAAGATTCAATATCCATAATTGAAATTGCACCTATAGGTAAGGATATCGAAAAGCATATTCCAATGGAATTGTTCACTAATATGAAAGAATTGAAATGAGTCGCTATTTCCTTGTTGTCGATGCGGGAACAGGGAGCGGCAGAGCCGTAATATTTAATACGGCTGGACGTCAAATATCCATTGCGCAGGAGGAGTGGAAGCATATCAGTGAACACGGTGTTCCCAACTCTATGGGTTTTGACACGGTGCGCAACTGGGAACTCATCTGTCGATGTATCCGCAGGGCCCTTCAGGAAGGGAATATCCGTCCCATGGACATTGCGGCTGTGAGCGCCACGAGTATGCGCGAAGGGATCGTGATGTACGATAAAGGACAACGAGAACTTTTCGCGGTTGCCAATGTCGATGCACGTGCTGATAATGAGGTTACCTATCTCAAAAATGAATATCCGCTATTTGAGGGAGAATGTTACGCTCAAAGCGGTCAAACATTTGCTCTCGGAGCGATTCCGAGAATCATGTGGTTGCGTACCCATCATCCCCGGGTGTACGAACAGGTGGATAAGATCAGTATGATCAGTGATTGGGTTTTGACTAAATTGAGCGGCGTGATCGCTTCTGAACCGTCAAATGCCGGTACGAGCGGTATCTTTGATCTGTCGACGCGTCAATGGGTTCCCTCAATGGCAGCAAAAGTCGGGATAAAAGACACGATATTTCCCCCCGTATACGAGAGCGGTACACAAATCGGAACGATAACCCATAAGGCATCTTTAGAGTGCGGGTTGAATCCGGGGACACCGGTAATAACCGGTGGAGGGGATGTTCAGCTCGGTTCAGCCGGGCTTGGCGTTGTCGGTGCGGGGGATTGTGCCATTTTGGGAGGGACATTTTGGCAGCAGTTGGTCAATTTGGATTCACCCTTGGTTCATCCAGAAATGGATCTACGGATCAATCCCCATGTTATCCCCGGGATCACACAGGCGGAGGGGATAACATTTTTTTCCGGGCTGGTTATGCGATGGTTCAGAGATGCATTATGTCAAGAAGAAGTACACAAAGCGCACGAACGGGGAATAGACCCTTATGCGTATCTGGAGTCGATGGCATCAAAGGTTCCGGTAGGCTCAAATGGAATAATGGCAATTTTTTCGGACATGATGCACTACGGTAAATGGTATCATGCCGCCCCTTCATTCTTGAATCTCTCCATTGATCCGGCGGTTGCTTCGAAAGGGGCAATGTTTCGTTCGCTTCAGGAAAATGCGGCAATAGTTTCGATGATGAACCTCGAATCAATTTTTAGCTGGACGCAAAGAGAGAGTGATTCGATTACCTTTGCAGGGGGTGCAAGCAAAGGGGAATTATGGTGTCAAATTCTTTCGGATGCTACAGGTAAAACAGTCCGTGTTCCGTATGTAACGGAAGCGACGGCATTGGGGGGCGCATTTGCCTGCGGCGTCGGTATCGGAGAATACGGATCAATTGCGGAAGTGGCCCGTTCACATGTCGAATGGAAGAGAGAATATACGCCTGATGCTACTCATCGCGCGCTCTATCAGGAGATGGCTGAAAAATGGAAAGAGGCATATAAAGTGCAGCTTTCACTTGTAGATCGAGGGATTACAACGTCGATGTGGAGGGCCCCGGGGGTTTAAAAAGGGTAGACCTCTTCATCTAAAAGGGTGAGTTCTTCGGTATATTTATCGTCTACAAACGGTTCGTAATGGGATTTATAATAAGCATAATGTTCCGTATGTTTATGCCCTTCCAAAGATTGCTCATCCGCCCAGGACTCAACAGCAAAAAATTTACGGGGGTTGGTTTGGGATTGGAAAATATAATAGAACAAACAACCGGGCTCTTTGAGTGAAGGGGCGACCATATCTTCTAATAGTTTCTTGACCGTCGCAATATGCTCTTCTTTGGCGATGAAGGTCACTTTTTTTGTAATTTTCATATAGTTTATCCTTATTATTGAGGTTTTTGTTTTAATTTTGCTTGTTCGAGTTCCCAGTATTCCATTTCAAACATCTGCGCCAGGGTAAGTGATCTCCATCCTCCGAGCTGTTCGGCAGAGAGGATAGCCGTAATGGTATGTTTAACGATATCGCCGATAATGCGGGACTCCTTTTCATCCTTGCCCAGTACGACAATTCCGACACCTTTGATTACAGCGTATCGGGGAGAGAGATCGAGGCAGATATGCTCAGAGGAAGCATTGGCATCAAAATAGTTTTGGTAATCCTGCGCAAATTGTCCGATTCCCACAGCGATATCCCTGTCAATAATGGCGGGAAAAGGTTTGATACGGATAACATGTTCAGGGGTAAGCCCCCCCTTCTTTACGAGTGTTTCGAGATTGGGAAGGATACTGAAAAGCTGTGCACGCGGCGAATCGATCAAGAGAGGATAGAGATCGCATCCGCGTAATTTGGACGCTTCCGCACCGACCGCTTCCGCGATGGCTGGATCGCCTTTGCCTTCGCAGTCACCGCACGCCAAAGTAACCTGTTTTGCGAGATACTCTTCGGCAACGCTAACAATGCCGATCATCTTCTCATAAGCGCGTTTGGCATTATTATCAAATGTAAATACGCCGTGATGCATCAAAATCATCCCTGATAGAGCATCCCAGTTAATGCCGCGTGTCAAGTCATAGATATGTTTCGCCAATTCGAATCCGGGCATCACATAATCAATGATGAGCATCGTATCTCCGTAGAGCTCTTGCACCAACGCTTTTCCGTTTGGAGTATTGGTGAGGGTGACGAGGGCGTCGGCATGGGTATGGTCGACAAAATTATAAGGGATAATAGCGTGGAGTATAGCCTCGATGGAGGGATTCGGGAAGTTTTGGTCACTCATCGCGGCACGCTGCTCGGCTACCATTTGGGTGTCGCTCAGGCGAGTGCGCGTCGCCATCTCTAAAAGGACATCGAGATTAACGGGAGAAAAGCCGGGTTTTTCAATCGTATCAAGGTTCCAGCCACTCCCCTTGACGTAGAGGGTATTATCGATTTTTACGGAAGTATTACCCCCTCCGTGTAAAACAAGATCGGCCTCTTTTCCCAAAAGCTGTGAGCTGTATACCCTCATCGCCAGCGGGTCGTTTCGGTATTGTGCGGCGATGGAATCGTCAAAGAGGCTTGTCATAATGTTAGTTCCTTCTATTAGTGGTCAAATTATAGCGACGCTAGGATGAAATATGTTACTATTGCCCCAATTAAAGATAAAAATTCAAGGATATTCATGCCGTTACTTGACAGTTTTTGTGTTGATCACACCATTATGCCTGCACCTGCCGTTCGTCGTGCAAAAGGGATGAAAACCCCCAAGGGAGATGATATAACCGTCTTTGACCTCCGTTTTTGCCGTCCGAATGAGGCGATCCTCTCTCCAGAGGGAATTCATACTCTTGAACATCTGTTTGCCGGATTTATGCGCGATCATTTAAACTCATCTGAAACGGAAATTATCGATATCTCGCCGATGGGGTGCAGAACAGGGTTTTATATGAGTGTCATCGGTACACCCAAAGAAGAAGCGGTCGTTAAGGCATGGGAAGCCTCCATGAACGACATTCTTGCGGTAGAGAAACAAAGCGATATCCCCGAACTCAATATGTATCAGTGCGGGACTTGTGCGATGCATTCGCTCAAAGACGCCAAAGCGATCGCTCAGGATGTTTTGTCTCACGAGATCGGCATTATGGATAATGAAGCATTAAAGCTAGATCTTTCAAAGGTGGAATGCTAATGCTGCTTTTATTACCGATGAATGGGGACGATACCCAAGAATCCGAATTGGTCGGAATTTTAGAAGCCAGTTTTTGGGGTGTCGTCGAGGTTGAAGAGGGACGGGTCATCGAGATTAATTTTTATCCCGATCGTACGACGATAGAGATACCGTGTGATGCGGTGATCGTAAAAAACAATTACGAACCCGTTATGGAGTTCTTGGATCAACAGATGATGGTATTGGTCGCTCATACCCAGCGCACTATCGACGATATCGTCGAAGCGTATCTTTTTAGAGAATTGCACGATCTTTCATTATAATGTATACGCCATCGGAATACATCCCGATTGGCTACGCTAACGCTGGATTCTACCCGCTTCGGGGCACAATGTCTTCGGCAGAGTGCCCGTGTACGCTTGCGTGCTTTTTATCACCTTATTAAGGGTTATAGTTATGATTACTTCGCTTCTGCATCCGACGCCTCACACGAAAATCATGATCGTAACGAGTCATTTGGACCGTATGAGCGAAGAGATCGGGGAGTTTTTAGCCCCCTATGAGGGGCTTATCGATTTTTCGCTTTTTGCAGGGGATCATCAAGAGCTTTTCCACAGTACTTTCCATAAAACATTTATGATCAAAGATTATCGCTCACCAGCAGGGGGGATCCCCCGCGATTACGCTTCGGTCATAGTACAGGATGTCTTGCACCGGCATGAGTCTCCTCATAAATTTTTGGAGCTGATCTACCGTACCCTACTCAATGCTTCCGAAGTCATAATTATCCAGAAAAACGGCTCTATGGATATTGCAGAGGTCGAATCACTGCTTGATCAGGCAGAATTTCGTGCCATTAACCCGATTACGGATCTTATTGAGGGGTGTGAGATCATTGTCGGTAAAAAGATGCACATGTGGGGAAACGGACTGTGAAGGAATGGGTACGAAGCGAAGACGGAAGCTATACGGCGTACAGCAGCGAATACGACGAACACTACCACTCGACCAAAGACGGCGCCCTCAACGAATCGCTCAAAAAACATATTGAACCCGCTTTTGCATTGCATCAGGAAAAAGATCATCTCCGTATCATCGATATCTGTTTCGGATTGGGGTTTAATACCCTTCTCAGCCTCTATTATCGTGATACCTATTATCCCGATACGACGCTTGAACTCTATTCCCCCGAGCTTGATGGCGATCTGGTCGCTTCGCTCGTTGATTTTCCCTATCCCGATATCTTTGAGCCGTATCGAAACATCATTACCGACATCGCAACGCTCGGCGGATATGAGGACGAGCGGACGCAGATCACTGTGGACATTATGGATGCACGGGTTGCGATGCGTGAACTGGAGGGGGAATGGGACATCTGCTATCAGGACGCGTTCAGCCCCTCGGTAAATCCAGCCCTATGGACACGGGAATATTTCGCCGATATTACACGGCTGATGGGTGAGGACGGGATTATTACGACCTATTCGACGGCACTCTCTACGCGGTTGGCTTTGTATGAAAATGGCTTGCAGGTGTACCTGAACAGGGGTGAAGGGTATCGCAATGCGACGATCGCTTCAAAACGGGAATTAAACGAGTATGAGAAGGTCGATATGGCCCATAAGATCGCGTGCAATCCCGATGCCAAAAGCCTCACCGACGAAAATTCGGCTCTTTAAAGCGGTAATGGGCAGTAAGATGAATCAGGCGATTGGGATTAAACCGCCAAAAATGGTTAGGGTCAAATTCGGGATGTTCGATCATCTTCCGATAAAGCTCTTCATCGGTTAATCCGGGAAAGTTGTGTTCTGTTTCAACCATAATCCGTTCGAGCAAGTCGACCGATTCGGGAGTGGTATCATCATCGGGTAATCGTTTTGTCGGGAAAAAGTAATAGAGTTTCCATACCGACAATCCGAGTCCGGCGATAAACGCCCCCATCATCATCCATTCGATCACGCTAACTCCTTGAGGGTTTTTTGAAAGATAAGAATCCATACCCAGCCTAAAGAGAATTCAAACAAGATAAAAGAGGCCAGTTTGATATAGGCAAACAGTTCAAATCCGGATGCTATCATGAAGACCGATCCTTGATCGAGTATTAAAAGGGTAAAGAGAAGATAAGGGGCCGCGCGTTTGATCTTTTCGCTAACGGTGGGGGTAAAGCTTAAAAAATGGAGGGTTGCCATCAGGGCAACAGTGATAAAGAGGGTATGCGGAGCAACCACTTCCAACAGGCCGTGAATCGATTTGTCATGATAATGATTGAGGATCGATGCGGGATTAAAACCGATAGTACGCCAAAAGAGGGTCCCCCCGAGTACGGATTGAAAGAGAACGAGAGCGATGAATGCAAGGGCCAAAAAGTGAAGCGGACGTTCACGCATTAGAGCCGCCGTCTCAAAAGAGCAATCATCAGTTCGCTCCCGCCCAAGAGCATCACCGCATGAAACAGGATAAAGGACCCTCCGGCTACAGATACGGCGATCGGACCGATCCATTGGGCGGTTAATAACATGAGAGGATAGAGGATCAGCCCGGCTAAGGAGATACCTAAAAATACAATTTTAAAGGTACTGGAACGGGAAGTACGAAGATAAAGCGATGCGATCAAAATGTAGATCAATACGAGGCTGAAAAGATCGGTATGTATTGTCAAAAGTAGATCATTAAAGCTCATCGGCTCTTGAAATTCATCCGGATTCCCTAAAATGACACTGTTCCATGCTTGCGGTGAAGTGCCATAGTCGATCGATTTGGCGATGAGGTTCAACCCCATGGCGGCGATTAGGCCGATGAGCATCCATAGCATCACCAGACGTAGGGAACTATTGTTTGAGAGTTTTTGGGAAGCGATAAATTTCATATCAGGGTTTCACAATCTCCAGTAATGCCAAAGCGGTTCTGGCTCCATCGGTTATGGCGCGTGCCGATAAGGTTGCTCCTGTGGTTGTCGGAATATCTTGATTGAGTTTTAGTGTATTGGCGCTGCTTTTGTTGTCAAATCCATCAAGCCATGTTTTGGAAGGGAGATACTCAATCGGTTCGTTAAAAGCAACGATTTCAATCGACTTTATTTTACCGTCGCTACCGATAAGATAAAGTGTTACGGCTGTTTTGGTGCGTACTTTTTTGGACATTAAGACGCCATACCCGATACTTTGCGATCCGTTTTTAGCAATATAGATACGGTAGAGTTTGGAATCGATAGGCTGCTGAGCCGTTTTGATTAATTGTTGAAGCTGTACTTCACTAAGGATAATATTTTGCTGCTCCACCGATTTCGCCCCGAATGTACGAAGTGTAAGGGAGGAAGGGTCGCCCAATACCTGGGCGAAAGAGAGGGTGGAACATAAAAGTATCGGTATCATTGATTTCATTTTCATTAAAAAATAAATCCTAATCCAAAAGAGTAAATTCCTTCATTTTCAACACTGCTCACACTGTTTTTATTATGACGTAGCGTATATTCTCCCTTGAGAACGACTTGTTCATGCGGGAAATAATTGACGCCATAGGAAAAATTCTCGCTTGTTCCGAATGAAGTTGCACTGTTGGCCAAAGAGGTGGCCATATTGTAGTTTTCATATTGGAAGAAGACCGGCATCCGTCCGGTAGCTTGTGAAAATAACGGTAAGATATTATACTCCATATTGACGTAACCTCCCCGCGCATTTTGGGGATGAAATAAAAAGTCAACCGATACATCATTAAAAGTATGGATACCGAGATAGGAATCCGCATTACTCAAATGAGCTTGTGCATAAAGGACTTTGAGTTTGAACCCTTCGTATTGGTATTGGGTGTGAATATCACCGATGCTTAATTGCCCCGTTGCTTTATTGGCGCTGGAAGGGCCCGCCTTACCCGTATATAAGCTGGCACCGACCATTAGTCCGTTTATCCCGGTATAATCTAAACGTGCGACGACAGCAAGATTGGAGACGCCATTGTTCGTCTCATTTCCGCCGCGTCGTCCGTCCATGATCCATTGTTTACCGTAACTTGCCGCTTCCGGCTCACCGTCGTGATTGGCAAGTCCCATGTCCAACGCGACAACGACTCCCGCCGCATAGTTGAAAGTGTCTGTTTTGCCGTAAACACTCAGACCGTTTTCATGCCAGGTCGAAGGTATAAGATATCTCTCGACATCGGGACGTTTGACGGTATTGAAAAGTACCGGTTCATGGTTGAGATTCACTAGCCCCATGGGGACAATTTGATGCCCTAAACGGACATTAAACGCCGGATCCAGGAGAAAATCAATATAGAGCTGTTCCAGTGCAATCTCTTGACCGCCGTGCTCAAATTCGATTTCAGAATTCAGAATAATCGAATCGCTGAATTTGTACCCTATATAGGGTACGAAACGGTAAGCTTCACTCACGTTAGCCCCGTTTTTGGTGTAATGGGAGTAAAAAAGCTCTCCATAGCCTCCGATAGAGAGAGGGTTTTTGGAATAATAGACTTTGGATGCGGCGGCACCTAGCCCTGATTCGGTTTTATCCATATCGATTGTGGTAAATGAAGTTGCCGTTTGGGTGTTGATGAGTTCTTCGGTCAGGGTCTGTGTCTGTTCCGATTGCTTTTTATCATTTACCTCTAACGCCGAAAGACGTTCATTGAGCAATTTAAGTTGCATTTTTAGATCATTCATCTCATCTGCTGAAGCGTGGGATGTCATCAAAATGAGTGCCGCCGTACTTAAGAGCAAGGGTTTCATGTCATATCCTTTATGATACTGATTATTATTAACGAAAGTATAGAACAGCAAGCTGAAAATAATATTAATATTGAAAATAAATATCAATTACTTTGTTCTCTCCGGTTCGTGTTACACTTCGGCAATGAAAACAATAGTAATGGTCTTGATCTTGGGGATTAAGGGAGTGTATGCAGAGCGTACACAGGTGCATATGGGGACGATGATCCATGTGAATGTGTCGGATGTAAACGCAAGTGATGCGGTATTTAATGAATTTGGTTATCTGGATCAGACGCTATCTACCTATAAAAAGGATTCGGAAGTTTCCTTGCTTAACCGTAATTTTGAATTGAACGCTTCAGAGGTTACACGGGAGATATTGGTACGTTCTGTGGAGATGTACCGTTTAAGCGAAGGGGCATTTGATGTAACGGTTGGTTCCTTAACGCATAAGGGATACCGTTTCGGATACGACGATGAACGGCTCCCCGATTTAGGTGAAGTTGAACGTTTAGGCCAATCGATTCAAAGTACACGCATCCATATAGTAGGGAAAACGGTTAGAGTCGAACCGAAAACCGTAATCGATCTAGGGGGGATAGGGAAGGGTTATGCCGTTGATCGTGGTATGGCGATTTTAATCCAGAGAGGGATAACGAAGGGCATTATTGCCGCATCGGGAGATATCGGCTGTTTGGATGCGTGCGATATTGCCGTTCAGGATCCATTTCATCCGGATGGGAGCATAGCGACGATCCAATCTACTTTAAAGCGTTTTGCCGTAAGTACAAGCGGGAATTATGAACGCTATGTTAAAAACAAAAGTAATAATCATCTAATCAATCCTAAAACGTATCAACCGCAGCAACAATATGCTTCGGTAACTTTGATGGACACAGGGGATAATACCCGTCTTGATGCTTTGGCTACTGCGGTTTCGGTAATGGGAGAAAAACGGGCGATAAGCATGCTGGAGAAATTGGATATCGCATATATCTTAGTTCGCAATGACGGTACGATCACACACAAGATCCGAATACCCGGTGTAAGGGTCACTTTTAAGAGAAGTGAAAAGTAGTTAAGGGAAAGATTTATTATAATAACAATTATCACTATTGACATATTTGTTTTGCTTTGGCATAATTTTGAAAATCATTATTACAAAGGAGGGTGAAGTGAAGCTTTCTACTTACCTTACCCTGTCCCTATCGGCAATGGCAGTTTTCGTATTAAACGGATGCAATGAAGGGATTTTCTCAGATACTCCGACAGCAGCTCAGAGCGAGCTTGCGGCGTTGGGTGAGGAACTCTTTTTTGATACCAATCTCTCGGAACCGGCAGGGCAGTCCTGTGCCTCATGTCATTCATTTACGAGCGGTTTGGCTGATCCTGACAGTCATTTTTCTACCTCTGAAGGGGTGATCTCCGGTCAATTTGGAACACGAAATACTCCAAGTGCCGCCTATGCGGCGTATGCACCGCCATTTACGTATGACCTGGTTGAAGGTCTGTATAGCGGCGGGCAATTTTTAGATGGACGCGCATCGATGCTCGAAGATCAGGCCAAAGGGCCTCCCCTGAATCCGGTAGAGATGCATAATCCGAATAAAGAAACCTTTATGGCTAAAATTGAAGCGGCACCTTATGCATCTAAATTTAAAACCTTATTCGGGTTGAATGTTTTTAACGACACTGAAGCGGCATATGAGAAAGTAGCCCGCGCTATTGCGGCATTTGAGCGGATAAAACGCTTTTCGCCGTTTAGTTCTAAATTTGATGCGTATGTCCAAGGGAAAGCGGTATTAACTTCTCAGGAGCTGGAAGGATTAACTCTTTTTGAGGGAAAAGGGCGGTGCGTTGCATGCCATCCGTCACGTCCTACGAGTGACGGAACTCCTGGCTTGTTTACCGATTTTACTTATGATAATCTGGGGGTTCCTAAAAATAGAACGATTCCTGCCTACGCAGCCGATGAGAATTTCACGGATATCGGTTTAGCCGGAAATTTGCAGGTAATCGCAGATGGGCGTAGCACGGCAAATAGGGGAAAATTCAAAGTGTCCACTCTGCGTAATGTTGCGCTTACCGGACCTTACATGCATAACGGTGTGTTTAAGACACTGAAAGAAGTGGTATCGTTCTACAATACGCGTGACACGAATCAAACCCGTTGGGGGAGTGCCGAGATCCCCGAAACCGTTAATCATACCGAATTGGGGAACCTTGGATTAAGTGATGCGGAAGAAGATGCCATCGTCGCCTTTTTGATGACCTTGACAGATGGGTACAGTTCTAACCCCTAATAAAGGGAACTGATATGATCGATATCCTCCCAGCTCATTTTTCTCGTAGAGGAAGCGGTGAGAATATGGCGTATGTACCGGGCGAATAGGTCGGTTTCGATATTGACCCGTGTCCCTTTTTGATACAGACCAAAGAGGGTTTCCCGCATAGTAATCGGGATAATGGTTAGGCGAAAGGCATCTTTCATGACCTCATTGACGGTGAGGCTAATTCCGTCGATCGTAATGGAGCCTTTCGGAGGGATCAGGGGGATGAACTCTGGATCGACATCGACGATTACATCGTAACTGTTGCCGTTATCGGTAATGGAGCGAATGGTTCCGATAGTATCGATATGCCCTTGAACAATATGCCCTTCGAATCGCTCCCCCATCATCATAGCCGGTTCGATGTGAACTTTTCCGCTTAGTTTTTCGGTTGCGATATGCTCTAGTGTTTCTGGGGAAAGTTCGACGCTGAATCCATCACTTTCGATACTCACGACAGAGAGGCATGTACCGTTGATGGCGATGGAATCACCAAGCTTCGGCTTATGTAGCGCTTTGAGGGATAGTCGGTTTCCACCGAAGCTTTTGACGTGCGCCATCTCTCGAATCAAACCTGTAAACATCGAATTCCTTTATTAAAAGACTATTTTACCCTCTTCCTGCAGAGAACGGATAATGCTTTTTGCTTTTTCATGACCATTGTATGCCGCTTTACGACACCATTCCAATGCGGTATCATTATTCATCTCACATCCGAGCCCCTGATCGAACATCAGTCCGAGATTATATTGCCCCTCCGCAAGATTCATATTGGCAGCTCGGGAAAAACAGATAAAGGCTCTGGCATAGTCTTGAGGTACGCCATGCCCCTCTTTATAAAGGACCCCCAAATTATTAAAGGCATGGACATTCCCCCGCTTTGCCGCTTCTTCGTACCAGAATGCCGCTTCGGAGAAATTTTGGACACATCCAAGCCCCCGTTCCAGTGAGAGGGCTGTCTCGTATTGGGCTTGAGCAAATCCGAGAATCGAAGCCCGTAAAAGCAATTCGAATGCTTTGAATTGGTCGTGAGAAACAACTGCGCCATCGGCATACATGAGCGCCAGATTGTAAATTGCTGCAGGTTCATCAAGCTCCGCTGCTTGGGTGTATAAATGATAGGAACGTTCCAAAGAACATTCGACTCCGAGCCCTTTTTGATGCATATATCCCAAGGATGACAGGGCTGTAGGGTTGTTTTGTAGTGCCAGAGTTTCGAAAAGTTCTATTGCCTCTTCGTATTGTTTGGCGTTAAAAGCATCAAATGCACGTTGAAGCATTGCAGATCCCTCGTCTATTTTTGGCGGATTATAACAAAGTGCCCTTTAGCGACGCACTTTTCTGGCTTCACGCTGTTTTTCTTTAAGCTTGGTAACAACGTCCTTGAGCTCCTCTTTTTTTTTGAGGAGCTCATCACGAACAAGATACTCGTCTCCACCGTCAACCTCCGGATCATATTCAAGAGGTTCGGGATTGTAGTTTTGAAGAAGCTCTTCTAATGTTTTGGTGTTAGCGGTATCCATTGGTGTTATCCGTCATCAAAATATTTTCTTAATTGTAGGCAATTTTTCCTTTGCCTTTTTATAGGTTTCAACATGAGAGGCTATAATTGCATCTTTGATTGTAATTTTTCTGCCCATAGCGGGCAAGCTTTAGTGCCGTAGCGGCTAGCGTAGCCAAAGGGGTTAAATTCCTTTGGCGTTTAAAATTTTAAAGAAGTAATAATGAATTATGACGTTATCGTCGTCGGCGGAGGACACGCCGGAATCGAAGCTGCACTTGCCTCAGCCCGAATGGGGCAGAATACTCTGATGGTCTCTATTTTAGCTGAACAGGTGGGAGCTACAAGTTGTAACCCGGCTGTCGGAGGTTTGGCAAAAGGGCATTTGGTCCGGGAACTGGATGCACTCGGTGGGGAGATGGGAGTGTTAACCGATGAAGCGGGTATTCAGTTTCGCATTCTCAATATCACCAAGGGCCCTGCCGTTCGGGGAAGCCGCGCACAGATTGACATGGATCGCTACCGTATAATCGCCCGTAACAAAATCCTCACCACCCCGAATATGTCGTTGATTCAAGAGACGGTCAATGCTCTCATTATCGAAGAGGGAACGGTCGTCGGTGTACGGACCCATCTGCTTAACGAATATCGTGCAAAACGTGTGATCCTTACGACGGGGACATTCCTAAACGGGGTCGTTCATATCGGGGAGATCACTCAGGAGGCGGGACGTTTCGGTGAATTTCCGGCGAAAGGGCTTACCGATTCGCTCCGCGAAGCGGGGCTAAACGTCGGACGGCTCAAAACGGGAACCTGCCCCCGTGTTGACAGCTCTTCGATCGATTTTAGCGTGATGGAGATCCAAGACGGCGACGAGTTGCCGAACCCGTTTAGTTTCCGTACCGACCGTGAGGAATTCGCACGGACGAAAAAACAGCTCCCCTGCTATATCGCCTATACCAACGAAGAGACTCACAGTCTGATCGAGGGGAATTTCCACCGTGCGCCGCTTTTCACCGGACAGATCGAAGGGGTCGGGCCGCGTTATTGTCCGAGTATCGAAGATAAGATCAACCGTTTCCGTGACAAGGAGCGTCACCACCTCTTTATCGAACCTCAGACGGCGGATAATACCGAATGTTATATCAACGGAATGTCTACGTCTCTCCCCCCCGATGTTCAGCGCGCTATGATCCATTCGGTCCACGGGATGGAAAATGCCAAAATCGTCCGTTACGGGTACGCAATCGAGTACGATTACGTCGATCCGACCGAACTCAAACACACCCTGGAGACGAAAAAGGTCAAAAACCTCTATTGTGCGGGGCAGATCAACGGAACGACGGGGTACGAAGAGGCAGCGGCTCAGGGGATGATGGCGGGTATCAATGCCGCACTCAGTCTCCAAGGCAAAGAGCCTCTCGTCTTACGTCGGGATGAGGCCTACATCGGGGTATTGATCGACGATTTGGTGACCAAAGGGACGAAAGAGCCGTATCGTATGTTCACTTCACGCGCCGAGTACCGATTGCTTCTACGTGAAGAGACGGCCGATTTGCGTCTGGGCCGCTACGGCCATGCACTGGGACTTATCGATGACGCTCAAATGGAACGGATTGAGACCAAGCGGACTCAAATAACCGAGGGGTTAAGAGTTCTTGAAGAGACGGTTTACACGCCGAATAAAGAATTTTTGGCCTTTTTGGCTTCAATCGGCGAAGAACATATCACGGATAAGCTGACCGCTACCCAGCTTGTTTCACGCAAAAGCTTCGAACTGGATAAATTGGTGAAGCTGATCCCGAGCTTCGCAGAACTGGACCCGTATATTCAAGAGCAGATCCTGATCGAAGCCAAGTACGCCCGTTATGTCGAGAAACAAAGCGACGACATCGAGCGGATGAGCAAGATGCTTCATATTGCTATCCCGGAGGGATTTGATTTTAAATCGGTTTCGGGCCTCTCCAATGAGATTGTTGATAAGCTCTATAAATTCAATCCGCCGACATTACAGGCGGCATCGCAGATCAGCGGGATGACGCCGGCTGCACTCGATATATTACATATCTACATTAAGATGGCAGGCAAAGGGAAATAATGAGATTTTTTTATTACGTACATACGGGTCACAGGATAGGGCTTGACCGCTTTCAGCGTGCTGCGGCGCTGGTCAATGAACTTCAAAAAGAGATTGATATTACATTGCTGTGTTCTGATTTTCGGATTGCCTCAGAAGCCAAAGAATATGGGATAAAACGCTCCGTTGGTGTTGATTTAGTCCGAAATATCCCGCAAATAGCCCATCACGGCGACAAAATCATTTTTGATTCAGCCGAAATCAATCCCACTCTTTTAGAGGATATGATCCAGTACTTCTCGACATTTATTCGGGTTAGTGATGACCCATCCGATACAAAGCGACCTGGAGAATTTTTGATTTCCCCCTATTTAGAAGGAGAAGATATCTATAAATCTGTGGTGATTGATGAACGTTATTTCCAACCGTTGCCGAAAACCATTCCGGTAACCTTATTTTTCGGTGATGATGATTACGAAAAAGATTTGGAAAAAAATCAAGGGGTGTTTAAGTCCATTAAAATGGATCTCCTGATGGGTTTTTACCATTTTTTAGGATATGAAAAATCACTCATGGATAGCTTTTCTACTGTCCATGAATCGGAAGCGTATGAAACGGTAATCCGAACCAGTGAAATTCTCATCAGTGCATCGCCGATGGCGGCTTTGCAAAGCTTGGCCGGCGGCGGAAAACCGATCTATTTGCAGCGTCCGGATTACAGTAGAGATTTTATTCCCCTTTTTCAATCGCTGAATATACCTATTGTCGAAGGGTATGATCAAGAACATCTTATGCAAACTATAAGCAAAGCTTCATCAAATAACTATCACAATCTCAACAAAAGTAACAACAAAGTAATTGATTTTATAAGGAAAAGTTTCAATTTATAGAAACTTAAACATTTTTAACTTATGATGGGAAGTTAAATTTCCAAATTAAGTGAGAAGACTATGATGGATGAAAGCAGAAGAGGGTTTATCGGTAAAGCCTTTGGTGCCGTCGCCGCTGTCGGGGGGATCGCCTCGCTCATCGCGATGAAGAAGACATGGGATCCGCTTCCGAGCGTCATGTCGGCCGGTTTTACTACTGTAGACGTGTCAGGCTTAGAAGCCAATAAACTAGAAGTTGTTGTATGGCGGGGTAAACCGGTGTTTGTCCTTAAATATACCGAAGATATGAAACCTACTGATGGCCGAAATGTCAAAATCGGTGACCATTATTTCTCCGTTATGATCGGTCTTTGTACCCACCTTGGATGTATTCCGGGTTATGAAGGGGACAAAAAATTGTTCAAATGCGCATGCCACGGCGGTGAGTACAGTGCTGATGGTAAACAAACGTTCGGGCCTCCTCCGAGACCGCTTGATATTCCTCCGTTCAAACTTGATGGTGTAACGCTTGTATTGGGTGACGAAGGTCCGGAATACAAAGCTATGACGGCGAAAGCGTAAGGGGGGCGAAATGGCAGAATTTAAAAAAGCTAATTCGGTCGGCGAGTGGTTCGACCAACGTTTAGGTGTTGTAAACTTTTCAAAAGTAATGATGAGTGAATACTGGATTCCGAAAGAGATTAATTTTCTATGGGCAATGGGGATGATCCTAGCCGTTATGTTTAAAATTCTTCTGATCTCGGGTATCTTTTTGTTGATGTACTACAAACCCGATGTCAATATGGCGTTTGACAGTGTAAACTATACCATTATGCAGGAAGTTGCGTACGGCTGGTTGTTCCGACATGTTCATGCGGTCGGTGCTTCCGTAGTGTTCTTGATTATCTATATCCATATGTTTACCGGCATCTATTACGGCTCTTACAAAAAAGGGCGCGAAATGATCTGGATTTCTGGGATGTTGCTGTTCATGCTTTTCTCGGCAGAAGGGTTTAGCGGGTATATGCTTCCGTGGGGACAAATGTCATACTGGGCGGCATACGTTATTACCGAGATTTTCGGGGGTATTCCGTTGATCGGAGACGAATTGGTTGTATGGATCCGCGGTAACTTCTATGTAGCGGACGCAACATTGACCCGTTTCTTTATGCTTCACGTATTATTGATTCCGTTGGCGATTTTAGGTGCAATTGTATTTCACTTCTATGCACTTCGTTTCCCACATGTTAACAACGAATCAGGTGAGTTTTTCGATTATGAAGAAGAAGCGGAGAAATTTAAAGCCGGTAACAAAAAAGGTTCTAAAGTTATCCCTTTCTGGCCGGTATTTTTGTCAAAAGATGTCTTCGTTATGGGGATCTTTTTAATTTTCTTCTTTTATCTCGTTTTCTTCCATTACGGTTTTGCAATGGATCCGATTAACTTTGATAAAGCAGATGGGCTTAAAACACCTGCACATATTTATCCTGAGTGGTATTTCTTGTGGAGCTATGAAGTATTGCGCGGTTGGTTCTTTGAGATTGCCGGAATTTCAGGTAAAGATCTTGGTTTGATGGCATTTGGTTTTGCGAACGCTATTTTCCTGGTATTGCCATGGTTGGATCGTTCACCAATGGTAAAACCGGCAAATCAACGCCCTTATTTCAAATATTGGTTCTGGCTCATGATTGCCGACTTGATGGTATTGACCGAATTCGGTAAGTTACCTCCGACCGGTCCAAACGCATGGGTAGGATTCGGTGCATCATTGACATTCTTGGTATTGTTCATCGCATTGCCGTTTATTACCAAAGCTGAAGCAAAAAAAGTGGGGGGTAAATAATGAAAGAGTTTAAAATTTTAGCCGTCATTGTTGCTCTTGTCGGCATCACTTATTATGGAATAGAGCCGTATGCCCACAGCGTAATGCACCCTGAGGTGGCAGCCGCTGACTTTACGTTCAAAGACGTTAAAAATGTCGATACGACATTGGCCGGAAATGTTGAAAACGGAAAAGCTTTGGTAGAAGCTAACTGTATCGCATGCCATGCTATCGAAGCGGCAGGTCATCCTGCGGTAATGCCGAATGCGGATGCAGCGGCAAGTTACGGTGTTGTACCGCCGGATTTGAGTTCTGCCGGACGAATCTATGATACGAATTATTTGGCAAACTTTATTTTTGATCCTGTCACCGCAATGCATTTGGAACATAAATATACCCCGGACAGCGGTAAACAATTCCCGATGCCGTCGTATAACTGGATGACACCTCAAGAAATTATGGACGTAGTGGCGTATCTGAAATCGGTAGCACCAAAAGTTTCTGAAGATAAAGAGGGTCATAAAGCTACGTTTGAAGCGGCATGCGGACGCTGTCACAATATGAAATATGCCGGTATCGAAGCAACAACGCCAACCGACAATCTTAAAAACTATATGGGTGCAACCCCTCCGGATTTGTCCCAATATATCAAAAGCCGTGGTGAGCACTATCTGCACAGCTTTATCAACGATCCTCAAGTATTGTTGCACGGTACTTCAATGCCGCGTGTCGGTTTGAGCGAAAAAGCACAAGAAGAGGTCATCGAATATATGGAAGAGGTAGGTGACTCTAAAAAAGCAGAACGTGAAAGTCTTGGTCTATACGTAATGGGCTATATGGTTGTATTTGCGTTGTTCGCTTACTTGTGGAAACGTAAAATTTGGGAGGAGGTACACTAAGGTGTACCTTTACGAGGAGTAAAAGATGAAAATGTTAAAAATTTTGGCTCTCTCTGCCCTTATCGGCACAGGTGCGATGGCAGATGATACGTTAGTCTTGAATATGAGTCATATGGAAAACGGATTAAGTAACGTTCAAAAAGGGTTCCTTTACAATGCGCCGGCATTGATTAAGGGGGGTGTAGAAGAGATTAAAAAATCCGATGCGCTTTTCCATGATGTAGCGGCTACGAAAAAGTATCTTCCAAAAGAGAAACAGCATATGAGTAATATTGCATTTAATGCAGCGAAGCGTATTGATACCGCATCAAACGAATTGATTAAGGCGTTAGATAAAAAAGAGTATTCAAAAGCTCACCAAGCCTATTCAGAAATCGTGAATGCATGTACTGCATGTCACGCTGTCGTACGCGGCTGGTAATTAAAAACATTCAAACCCCTTTTGGGGGTTTCTTCTAATTCTTCCGATAAATAAAACTCAAATCAACTTTTAGATACACTCGCGCAATACTCCTGATTAATTAGGAATTTCCAAGGACAGTCGTGTTAATAGATAGTTATGGCAGAACGGTCGATTATTTACGTGTTTCGGTTACGGAACGGTGTAACTTTCGGTGCCAGTACTGCATGCCCGAAAAACCTTTTTCATGGGTGCCAAAAGAGAATCTACTCAGTTTCGAAGAACTATTTCAATTTATCAAAGTCGCTATTGATGAAGGGGTCAAAAAGATCCGTATTACCGGAGGGGAACCTCTTTTAAGAGAAGATCTTGATACGTTTATCAAAATGATTCATGATTATAAAAGTGACATAGATTTGGCCATGACAAGCAATGCCTTCTTGCTTAAAGGGGTGGCTCAAAAGCTTTATGATGCCGGACTCCGTCGCATAAATGTCTCAATCGATTCGCTTAAGCCGGAAATTGCCGAAACGATTGCTAAAAAAGATGTCTTAAGCCATGTCCTCGAAGGGGTAGAAGAGGCGCTCCGCGTAGGGTTAAAAGTCAAAGTGAATATGGTGCCTATGAAAGGGCTGAATGACGTTGAAGTCCTCGATGTCCTGGAATACTGCAAAGAGCGGGGGATGGTAGTCCGCTTTATTGAGTATATGGAAAATGTTCATGCCGAAGTCAATATCAAAGGGATGCAGAGTCCTGAGCTCCTCGCTATCATAGGAAGCCGATATCACTATAATGATGAAGGTTTTGACGGCCATTCTCCGTCACATTATTACAAATTGGATGATGGGTATGAGTTTGGAATTATCGAACCGCACAAAGACGATTTTTGCACGAAATGCAACCGTATTCGCCTTACGGCAGAGGGGAATCTGATCCCGTGTCTCTATTTTGACGAGGCGATGTCGATTCGAGATGCGGTACGGCGCGGCGACATACGAGAAGCGACATTGGTACTGAAAGAGGTAATCCGCACCAAACCGGAAAAAAACCGCTGGAATGAAGAAGATGCAGGGCAATCCAACCGTGCGTTTTACGAAACGGGAGGATAAGTTGCTCTATTTAGTAGAACATTTTTACTCCGTTCAGGGGGAAGGAAAATACACGGGTGTACCGTCGCTTTTTTTCCGTTTTGGAGGGTGCAATCTGAAATGCGAGGGGTTCGGATGCAGCGAGCGTGCGCCCAATGGTGATGAAATCCTCGGATGCGATACGGTATATGCCGTTGACAGAAAATCTTTCGGTGAACTGTGGCAGGAGATTGAAGAGCTTCAAACGCTGATCTGGATCATGAACGGTTATCGTCTGCCGCCGCACGTTGATATCGTCCTTACGGGCGGAGAGCCGTTGATCTATGCGAATGAACCTATTTTTGTTGAATTTATCGACTATTTGATTTCTCAAGGACATCGTGTGACGTTTGAAACGAATGCGACAATCGCACCGGATTTTAAACGTTTTCCTTTTTACAAACAGGCAACGTATGCGCTGTCGGTCAAACTTTCCAACAGTGGTGAACCGATAGAGAAACGGGTCAAACCGGATGCATACGGAACCATAATCGCCAATGCAAAAGAGAGTTTTTTCAAATTCACGGTTGATGAGCCCTCTTTGGTGAGTCATATCGAGTCGGAAATCGATGACATCATTCAGATATTTCCCTATACCCCTGTATACTGTATGCCGCTGGGAGGGGATAAAGCCCATATTGAAGCAAACTGCGAAGCGGTTATCGAGTTCTGTAAACGGCGCGGTTTCATCTATTCGGATCGGCTGCACATCCGAATTTGGGATCAGAATCATGGGGTATAATGATTAAATGATCCTACGATATGACCTAGGGAAGCGATAAATACGATGATTATACGAAAACTATTCAAATTTGAAAATGCCCATATAGTTCGAGGGTGTTCAACACAGCGCTGCCGTGCTTCAGTTCATGGCCACTCGTATAAAGTAGAAGTTTTGTTTGAATCGAAATATCTCGATCACGGCCAGATGGTTTACGATTTCGGTCTAATGAAACAGGGAATGAAGGCGCTGATCGACAGTTTCGATCATGCCATCGCTTTATGGGATCAAGACGACGCGGACTATCTGCACGATATGCAGAAACATTCCAGCCGTTGGGTGATGCTTCCGGTCTCCCCCTCGGCAGAACAGTTCAGCCGGGTCATCTTTCTCATGATAGATCGTCTGCTTGGATGTACGCAGACCGTCAACGGAGAAAAAGGGGTCAAGCTGCACAGTATCATCGTCCATGAAACGGATACGGGATATGCGCAGGCGTTCGAAGAAGATGCTTATTCGGAGCTTATGGGAAGGATCCCGATGGAATCGATACGTTTCAGCGACGAAGTGCGGCAAGGGTGGACCGACCCTTTATTGTGGGAAAAAGTACTCTCGGGAGAAGTTTTTACCAACCCTACGACGGTTTAGTAGGTGATTAGAGAATTTTGCTGATCGCTGCTCATGCACCAGCGGGTGGGGATGATTTTTATTTCATCTTCACTCTTAAACGCTTCGACATTCGCATCCACCATCATAAAAGCATTTGCCTGTGACAGCGGCATGACCATCCCTGGACCGAATTTTTGGCTAGGGGTAAAATGGGTGCCGTCGAACCATCCCGGGATCAATGAACGTCTCCCTTTTTTCATGGTAAACGGTTTGGATATACGTGTGGAGAGAGGTGCGAGATATTTGTCGCTTCGTCCGCTTAAGGCGAGGATAGCGCTTTGACCGAACAATTCAAAACATAAGGCCGCGGCAAGAGGATTGCCGGGAAGATTAAGGATCATCGTGGTGCCGATAGATCCAAAAGTGGTAGGTTTCCCGGGCTTAATATCAACCGATTCAAAGGCGCTTTGAAATCCGAATGACGAAAATGCTTCCTTCGTAAAATCCGCATCACCGACACTGACTCCGCCAGAAGTGATGATCAGATCGGCATTTAAAGAGCGTTTAATGTGCTCTTGGATGGATTCGAGGGTATCTTCGGCGGTACCGGCAAAAATAACGTCACATCCAAGCTCCTGTGCACGTGCCGCAAAAGTAGGGGTATTGGTATTGTAAAGTTGATTGGCTCCCAATGATTCATAATACATTTTCAACTCATTACCCGATGCGAATAACGCAACTTTTGGACGTCGATAAAGACGAACATGGGTTATTCCCTGCGACGCAAGGAGGGATATGTGGTGAGCGCAGAGCAATGTGCCCGCTTCGATCAAGGTTATTCCGGCCTGAATATCTTCACCTTTTAAACGAATGTGTTGCGACGGTTTAATAACTGAGGGGAAGGTTATCTGATCATCCTGGATTATGACCTCTTCTATCGGGACAATGGCTTCGCACCCCTGTGGAATTTTTGCGCCCGTCATGATCCGTATGCATTCATTTTCGACAAGGCGGATATCTTCTTGATCGCCTGCAAAAACAACACAGGATTGTTTGAGTGTTTTTCCGGCATTTTCAACACGAACGGCATACCCGTCCATGGCTGAATTGTCAAAAGAAGGTAATGAGTGGGTAGCGGTAATGACCTCTGCAAGGATACGATGGATAGAGTTTTCAATAGGCTTGATTTCAGTTCCCAAAGGCAAGGTGTGTTTATACACGAGCCCGAGAGCCTCTTCAACGCTAATTGCCATATAATCTCCTTGTGTATATCCTCCACTTCGTACCGCACGCATTTACACAAGGGAGTGATTTAATGAGTCATTATAAGCAATTTAAGGTAAAATCATCTTTATGGAAGCTATGTATACAACCGGACTGAATATCCACTATTTTGGGGTAATCGTATTAATGGGGATTGTCGTCTTCAATATTACGTTGCTATCTCTTTCCCACCATATTATCCGCTACGCCAAACGAATGCGGATCGTAATGCCTATCTCAGGATCTTTGATCGCTTTGATTCTGTTTACGGGTGCGGTGATGATGGCCGCTAAACATCTGCATTTTACTTTTGCCAATAGTGCCATGATTGTGATCGGTGTGGTCATGATTATTCTTGAAGCCAAACGGTACAAGACGCTTAAACGCCAGACTGATATTACCAAAGAAGGGGCTTTTGTCGAGTACAAAAAGAAAGCATTCCGTTTTTTGGGGATTGAAATGGGTATGCTGGTAGTAATGACTCTATGGATGATGGTGCAATGAAATTTCTCCTTAATGACGATGCCGGTTCGCAAGAACTGAGTGTATCGGGTGATGATTATAAATATCTGATAAAAGTAAGACGCCACAGGAGTGGCGATTTGATCACGTTTCGTTCGCGTACGTTATTAAGCGAAGAGTACCGTTACCGATTGGAACATACGGATGGGAAAAACGCTTTTTTCTCACTGCAGAGCCATCACCATTCGGTGTGTGAACGGGCGCAAAATCTTCATATAGGCTGGTGTTTAATAGATCCGAAAACGATTGAAAAGACATTGCCGATGCTGACAGAACTTGGGGTTACCAAGATCACTTTTATCCATTGCCGCCGATCTCAACAAAATTTTCGGCTTGATTTTGAGCGATATAATCGTATAATGGAAAGTGCAATCATGCAATGTGGAAGGACTTCGCTTATTACATTGGGGCAATCACCTACCTTAAACGCTTTTCTAAAAGAGTATCCGGAATCGGTTATATTTGATTTTGGAGGGGAACCATTGAATGCCGAAGAACGTATCGAAACGGTGATTATAGGCTGTGAAGGGGGATTTGATGAGGTGGAACGGAAACAATTTTCTGCCCATCGTATCCGACTTTTTCCTCTGCCGATGATTTTACGTTCGGAGACGGCTGCCGTGGCGGTAGCAAGTGCCTTGATTCACTAAAATTTTCCTCAATTTACGATAAGGATAGCCGATGATTTTCGATCCAAAAAAGAAAAAATTAGCCACAATGTTTTCGATAATGTTCGCGGGGGCCTTTATCGTCATATCTCTGGTCTTTTATCTGTATAATTATCATTCGCAGAAGAATGCCTTACATCAAAACCTTCACTCGAAAGCTTCGTCGATTCTTGATTTTGCCGATGTGCTGTTAGAGTCACGTAATGAAAAATTTTTTAACGGTGAATCGGCCGAGATTCCTCAAGTTATCCAAAATGACGTCTTCGGAAAATTTACAAAAATCTCTGAAGGAAAAGTATTCTTTAAAGAGGCTTCCGACACCCCTGTCGTTCCGACAAATAAAGCAAAACCGTATGAGAGCGAAGCGATTGCCGCATTTAAAGCGGACCGAAGTTTAAAAGAGCTGGAACGTTTTGTCGAGGATGACAATAAACGTTATTACATGCTTTCGCGCCCTATTATCAGCGAGAGCCGATGTATTCAATGCCATCCAACCTGGACTCCCGATAATGTCGTAGCAATAGAAGATGTCCGTATTGATACGGTTGATTTTGATGCCGCGTTATCGGAGAATTTCTGGATTAATTTTTTTACGGCACTCGTCAATATTATTATTATCCTTTTGTTAACCCATTTTCTATTCAGTCGCTATGTTGCTAAGCGGATCAATAAAGTCCTTGACGTTATTTTCCGTGTGGAAAAGGGACATTTTCATATTGACGATTTAATCGCCGGAGAGCCGATTGAACAGGGAAGTACAAAAAATGAGATCGATCGGCTGTATCGCCACCTGAATAACATGGTGGATACGCTTCGTCCGGTTATCGCTAACGTTGTCGGACAAAGTAAGCAGATTGCCTTTGAAGCCAGTTACGGATATGTGAGGATAGATCAAACCAACGGCTACGTGAAAGAACAAAATGAGTCTTTGGAACATTCTCAGGAATTAATCAACAACGTGCTGCATTTAAATGAAGCGGTAGGGCGTAAATTAGAAGAGTTGTTAAACGGTTCGTTGGAGTCGGTTAAACAGATCGAAAAAGGGCAAGATGTCGTTCACTCCAATGTCAAAGAGAGCGTTGCGGCTGCCGATGCGATGGATGCGACTGCGGCGGCTATCCATGAACTCAGACGTTTTTCAAATGAGATATCCTCGACTATGGAGATAATGACCGATATCGCCGATGAGACCAACCTAATTGCATTGAATGCTGCGATCGAAGCTGCACGAGCCGGTGAACATGGACGCGGATTTGCCGTTGTAGCCGAAAAGATTAGAGAATTAGCCGAAGTTTCACTTAATAATGCGCAAACGGTTACCGGGTTATTAGGAAAAATTCACGAACATATCAACGCCGTAACCAAAAATGCGGAACGTTCAAAAGGGGTTATTACCGAGCTTAATCAGAGTTCGCAGGAACTCAATAACCGATTTATTGAGATTCGAAGCGGCATCGACATGATGACGGAAGTCTTGAATCACTTTAAACATGAATTCAACGAAGAGACGGAAGCTCTAAAAGGTGCCGGCCATGAGTTAATGAAAGTCAAAGAATCAAGTACGGTTTTAGTAACAAACGCGGATCATTCCAAAGCTATTATGGGAGAACTGGTCCACCGGGGCGGGGAACTCAAAACTTTGGCGGACGGATTTGAAATCGTCCTTCAGAATAATCGAAAAGCTTCCCGTACCATTATTACACCGCCTTTGCATACTAAAGTAAAAACGGCCGGGGCAAGTTTAGATGCGTATCTCTTTGATAACTCAACCAGCGGTGTTTCGTTCTATGCAACGGATGGGAACAGTCCGCGATTGAATAAAGGGGATAAAGGAAAAATTGTTTTAGATATACCTTTGGATGGTGAAAGCGAAATTAATTTTGAAGTTGTGTATATCAGTGAAGAGGTTGTCCAAGATGCATTTTTCTACGGTGCGAAACGGATAAAATATTGATTTTCAAGAGGAATTGAATATCTGAAACAATCTGTATTGTAAAGGATTTATTTTTTCGGTATAATTCGATTCCAAATTATCCGCCCCCGTACGGATATAAAACTATACAGACCGACGTACAACGCCGTCGATCACAAGGTAATACAATGAAAAAAGATCTTCATCCAAACGTCGTAGAGTGTGCAGTAAGCTGTGCATGTGGTAATACATTTACAACAACGAGTACCAAAGAATCGATTCGTGTCGATATTTGTAACGAATGTCACCCGTTTTATACCGGTTCTGAGCGTCAAGTAGATACGGCCGGACGTATTGATAAATTCAAAAAACGTTACGCTCTAAATTAATTTTAGAACGTCGGCGGAGTAAAGCCCGTTTGACTGTATTGGCCCTTAGGCCAGGTGCAGTCAAACAAAAAAGCCTAGCAAAGCCCAGGTAAACACCAGCCTCTTTGAGGCAGAAATTGAGAAAACACAATGCTGTCTCTTGTCCCGACGCCGATCGGTAATATTGCCGATATCTCTCTCCGTTCCCTTGAAGTCCTCTCAAATGCTCACATTATGTTGTGTGAAGATACCCGTGTTACAAAAAAACTGATCCATCTTTTGAAAGAACGTTATGATTTAACGATGCTTGAACCTAAATTCATCAGCCTCCATTCCCACAATGAATCTGAGTTTATTGCAACGGTAACCCCCGATTTTTTCGATCAGAATGTCGTATACGTCAGTGATGCCGGAATGCCGGGTATTAGTGATCCCGGGCAACTGTTGGTACGATATTGTCAGATGAATAATATCGATTATGATATTTTACCGGGCGCAAATGCAGCCTTAAGCGCATTTGTAGCGAGTGGATTCATAGAGACGAAAATGCTTTTTTTCGGCTTTTTGCCGCATAAAGGAAATGATCGTTCGGCAGCACTACAAGAAGCATTATTCAACGGTTATACTACCATACTGTATGAGTCGCCTAAGCGATTGGATAAATTATTGGCTGAAATAGCAACCGCAGCACCTGATCGTCAACTGTTTTTAGCCAAAGAGATTACAAAAAAGTATCAGCGCTTTTATCGGGGAAAAGCATTTGAAGTGATGCATCAAATGGAAAAAGAGATTCGTGGAGAATGGGTAGTCGTCATTGAGGCTTCGGAAGCTAAAGGGGCATCATTGAGTGAACAGGATATCCTTGCACTCGATATACCCAAAAAAGCCGCTTCAAAATTGATTGCCAAAATTACCGGCGAAAACCCAAAAGAGTGCTACACGCGTCTCTTACAACTATAGGAAAATATCATGTTAATTTACGGAAAACAACCGGTTTTTTATGCAATTGAACGTCATCGGGAGCGTATCAAAGTTCTTTATCTCGCGAAAGAGATCGACAAAAAAGAGTATTCTTCTTTGATGAAAATGGGATTTGAAATTAAACGAATTCCTGAAAATGCTGCGCAGTCAATGGTCCGAGGCGGCAATCATCAAGGCTATATCGCCGAAATTTCGCAAGTGGTCCCTTATGCATCCCCTTTTCTAAAGTCGTGCGATTTTATTGTCGTCCTAAGCTCTATTACCGATATGGGGAATATCGGATCACTTATCCGAAGTGCGTATGCTCTTGGCGTCCAAGCGCTCGTCATCTGCGGGATTAAAGAACCAAATTTTGAACCGATGATCCGGACGAGCAGCGGTGCCGCCTTGGATTTACCGCTAGTGGTCTCACATAATATACATGACGTCTTGCATGAATTAAAACAATCGGGTTTTAAACTCTATGGTGCCGTCATGGATGGGGAAGATGTCCGAGAAACAACTTTTGCGCCAAAGCGGGCATTGATTTTGGGGAATGAAGGAGAAGGGCTCAGCGGCAGGGTACAAAAAAGCCTCGATGTCGGTATTTCGATCCCTATGGCCCATGATTTTGATTCACTGAATGTCGGTGTAGCCGGCGCAATTTTAATGGAGAGAATGCGATGAAACCGTGCCGTACGTTTGAAGAATTACAAACTCTAGGGATAGAAAAAATTCATGAACGGACCCATATATCCAGAGATAAATTAGAACGTGTTTTGAATAAATCATTTGAAGAGATCGGCAAAGTTCAATTTATGGGATATATCTCAATTTTGGAACGTGAATACGGGTTAGATCTTACCGAAATCAAACAAGAATACAGTACCTATCATCAACATACTCCAAAACCGGGCAAAGAAAAGGCATCGAGTATTTTGCAATCACCTACAAATTCAAAAACGAAATGGGTAATAGGCGGAGCCCTGTTTATTCTCATGTTGATGGCAGGCGGGTATTTGTTACAAAATCGCATGTCCGTAGCCCCAGGAGATGACGTTATCAAACTTCCTATCCCTTCTATAAAAATTGCGGATGATGCAAATGATTCTTTAATAATTGATACCAATGAGAGCAATACGACCTCTGTCGAAACGGGTATCCAAAACCAAGAGAGTGACCTAAATGGAACTCAGCCTCTGCTGTTAGGGAAGGAGCTTGTCATCCATCCAACGTATAAAGTATGGTACGGAATGATCAATATGGCAACCGGTGAACGGATACAAAATATTACGTCTGAGCCTATTCGAATCGATATAACGAAAGATTGGCTTATCTTCTTGGGACACGGTAGGGTAGAAGTTGAATCCTCAGCCGGAAAAACACTCTTTAAAGAGAAAGAGACGATTCGATTTATTTGTGAAAAAGGGGTATTGCGTCAAATCACGAGAGACGAATTTATTGAACGCAATGGCGGCAAAAACTGGTAAATGGTTTTACTATGAGGTATCTGATTCTTTTTATGGTCTTTACCGGAATAGTGGGGGGCTCGATACACACTAGAATAGTATTTAGCGGTGAAGCGACAACTACCTTGCGGATGTTAGTACATTCGTTTGGAAGCGTTGGATATAAATTTGAACCGGAAACCGTTTCGGTTGAAAACAATGCGGGTGAAATACGAGGAACCATAACCGGAAACAGAACTTTTAATCCTGCTGCTTTTGGGGAAAGTCTTAAAGAACAGATGATACGTATTGAAAAAGCTCATCTGGATTCGGCAGTGCTTGAACTGACTTTGGATACCCAAAACAGTATCTGGAACCTTCCGTTACTGGGAAAAGATGAGGGGATTGAACTGCGTAAAGTTACTACGACCCAATGGTTTCGGGTTGAAGAGGGGCAAACTATCCGGATTCAAGCACCTTATGGAAGCGATTGGTATCCGGATATTGCCGTTTTCAATACAGAAATGAAACTTCTTTTATCGGTACATACGCTTGAACCTAAAGGGGAGTACCGATTTGACCTTCCCCCTGAAGCCTACTATCTGAAGATATCAAATTCTCAAGGGATGAAAGTACTAAGAGAAGGGATGTGGATAGAGTCAATGAGTCCCGGCCGATAAGTACGTATATTATATAAAAACTAAGTCTCTTATGTTAAAATGGCGCAATTTTTTAATCACAGGTTGTAGCCATGTTTGATGAAATCCAATTTGACCGGATTAAACGCCTTCCAAAATACGTATTTGCAGAAGTTAATGAATTAAAGATGGCGCGTAGACGCGCCGGAGCCGATGTTATTGATTTCAGTATGGGGAACCCTGACGGTGATACTCCTAAACATATTCGAGAAAAATTGATTGAGTCCGCACAAAAGACTAAAACGCACGGCTATTCGGCTTCTAAAGGGATTCCTAAGCTTCGCCAGGCAATATGCGATTGGTATAAACGCCGCTATGATGTAGATCTTGATCCGGAAACCGAAGCCGTTGCGACTATGGGTTCTAAAGAGGGATATGCCCATTTAGCTTATGCCATCACTAACCCCGGAGATGTTGTCGTTGTCCCAGACCCTACCTATCCGATCCATTCATACGGCTTTATTTTAGCCGGTGGAAATGTACAAAAAATGGAACTTCCTTTTGATGAGGATTACAAAGTCAACGAAGATCTTTTCTTCGAACGGCTGGAACAGGCATTTCATGTTTCATTTCCTAAACCAAAATATTTAGTTGTCAATTTTCCTCATAATCCGACAACCGCTACGGTAACGCCGGAGTTTTATACTCGTGTAGTTGAGATGGCGAAGAGGGAACGATTTTACATTATCAGTGACATTGCGTACGGAGATTTGACGTTCAACGGGTATAAAACACCATCCATCCTCTCTGTCCCCGGTGCAAAAGATGTTGCGGTTGAAAGTTTTACCCTCTCGAAAAGTTACAACATGGCCGGCTGGCGTGTTGGTTTCTTCGTTGGAAATCCAAAATTGATCGGGGCGCTTCAAAAAATCAAAAGCTGGCTCGATTACGGAATGTTTACCCCGATTCAGGTAGCTGCGACGATAGCACTTAACGGAGATCAAACGTGTGTTCAGGAGATTACCGATAAATACGACCACCGTCAGGATGTACTTCTGGATGCATTCAACAGAGCAGGATGGCCAATACGCCGTAATCAGGCGTCTATGTTCGTATGGGCAAAAATTCCTGAATGCGCACGACATCTGGGGAGTTTGGAATTCTCGAAAAGATTATTGGTAGATGCCAATGTTGCTGTCGCACCTGGGATAGGGTTTGGGGATTACGGTGATGAATACGTCCGAATCGCACTCATTGAAAATGACAAACGCATTCGACAAGCGGCCAAAAATATTAAACAGTTTTTGAGTACTTTAAACTGCAAGGATGCCGAGTGACACGTGTTGGTGTGATCGGCGTCGGTACGGTTGGGCGTGCTGTAGTAGAGATTCTGGAACAAAACCGTTCAATCATATCAGCCCGTTCCGGAGATGAGATTGTTGTCAAGAGCGGTGTTGTTCGTAATTTAGAGAAAGTTGCGGATCTCTCTATAGCCCTTTCACAAGACCCGTTTGATATTGTCAACGATCCTGAAATTGATATTGTTGTCGAATTGATGGGCGGCGTTGAATTTCCGTTGGCTATTGTCAAAAAAGCACTCCAAAACGGTAAGTCGGTTGTTACCGCCAATAAAGCGCTTCTCGCCTATCATCGTTATGAACTTCAAGATATTGCCGGTGAAATCCCTTTTGAATTTGAAGCAAGTGTGGCAGGTGGAATTCCAATAATCAACGCTCTTCGTGATGGACTTTCAGCCAATCATATTCTTTCTATTATGGGGATTATGAACGGGACCTGTAACTTTATGCTAACAAAGATGATGAATGAGGGGACACCTTTTAATGAAGTCTTGTCGGAAGCACAACGTCTAGGTTATGCGGAAGCCGATCCGACATTTGATATCGGTGGATTTGACGCAGCACACAAACTGCTTATCCTTGCATCCATTGCCTATGGAATTGATGCAAAACCCGAAGAGATATTGATTGAAGGGATTGAAGGGATAACTCCCGCAGATATCGCTTTTGCAAAAGAATTCGGGTACACCATCAAACTTCTCGGCATCGCCAAGCGTGACGGAAATGAAGTGGAGTTGCGTGTGCATGCAGCTCTGGTACGTGAAAATGCGATGATTGCGAAAATTGACGGTGTAATGAACGGAATAAGTGTCGTCGGTGATCGTGTAGGCGAAACTCTATATTACGGCCCCGGTGCAGGTGGAAATGCTACGGCCAGCGCAGTTGTCGCGAATATTATTGACATCGTTCGTTCCGGCAAACGTTCTCCAATGCTCGGCTTTAATCATCCGCTCGAAGAGGGTCTTCAGCTAAAAAGTCAAGGGGATATCCGCTCAAAATACTATTTGCGTCTCAGAGTATCGGATAAACCGGGTATTCTGGCAAAGATAACCGGACTTTTCGCCGAACAAATGATTTCGATCGAAGCCGTGATTCAGCGCCCTTCTGAAACCGAATGCGCCCATTTGCTTTTTGCTACTCACGAAGCAACCGAACGTGCGGTTCATGCCCTAATGGTCGAACTTGAATCGCTTGATGTCGTATTAGAATCTCCATTTATGATACGGATTGTATAGAAACAATTCGTATCACACTCTTCTGTGTTACCTTAATAAAAAATTAACCTTATATACGCTATTATACGCGTCCACTTTGCCCCCTCGGACAAATAGAATTGAATGTTTTTAACTGCGTTCAATCGTAGTTACAAGTATTGGTGTGATTACGATCCACCTACGAGAGCAAGTGATTTAAATCAACGGAGCCTACCGATGAAAGTACGTTCTTCAGTGAAGAAAATGTGCGATGATTGTAAAGTCATCAAACGTAAAGGGATTGTTCGCGTAATCTGCAAAACCCCAAAACATAAACAAAGACAAGGATAAGCATGGCACGTATTGCTGGTGTGGACTTACCTAAGAAAAAACGTTTGGAGTATGCATTAACTTATATCTATGGTATCGGTTTACATACTTCACGAAAAATTTTGGATGCTACAGGGCTCGATTACAACAAGCGTGTATTCGAACTCAGCGAAGATGAAGCGGCAACAATCGCTAAAGAAATCCGAAGCAGCGGAATCGCTGTAGAGGGTGACCTTCGTAAACAAGTCGCTATGGATATTAAAGCGTTGATGGATCTTGGTTCTTACCGTGGTCTTCGTCACCGTAAAGGTCTCCCATGCCGTGGTCAAAAAACCAAAACCAATGCTCGTACACGCAAAGGTAAGAAGAAAACCGTCGGCTCAGCCACAAAGTAAGGGATTAGAGTATGGCAAAAAGAAAAGCAACCCGTAAAAAAATCGTAAAGAAGAATATTGCACGAGGTATCGTACATATCTTGGCATCATTCAACAATACCCTTGTAACGGTAACGGATGAAATGGGTAACATGATCGCTTGGAGTTCAGCTGGAGCCCTTGGTTTCAAAGGTTCTAAAAAATCGACTCCTTTTGCTGCACAACAAGCAGTAGAATCAGCGATGGAAAAAGCAATGGTCCACGGAATCAAAGAAGTGGGAATTAAAGTTCAAGGTCCAGGTTCTGGCCGTGAAACAGCAGTGAAAAGTGTTGGTGCGATCGAAGGTCTACGTGTTTCATTCATGAAAGACGTTACTCCACTACCACACAATGGATGTCGTGCGCCTAAGCGCCGACGCGTGTAAGGAGGTTTGTAATGGCAAGATATAGAGGACCCGTAGAAAAAATCGAAAGAAGATTCGGTGTAAGCCTTGGATTAAAAGGTGAGCGTCGTCTTGCAGGTAAAAGTGCCCTTGACAAACGTCCGTACGGACCTGGCCAACACGGTCAACGTCGTACAAAAATTTCTGAGTACGGTACACAGCTTCGTGAAAAACAAAAAGCGAAATTTATGTACGGTTTGAGTGAAAAACAAATGCGTTCATTGTTTGCTGAAGCAAAACGTCGCACAGGTAATACCGGTACTAACTTGGTAATGCTTCTTGAACAACGCCTTGATAATGTTGTTTACCGAATGGGATTCGCAACGACTCGTCGTTTTGCACGTCAATTGGTAAATCATGGTCATGTGTTGGTTGATGGAAAACGTGTTGATATCCCATCTTACCGTGTAAAACCGGGTCAAAAAGTGGAAATCCACGAAAAAACCAAAAAGAACAACCAAATCGTTCGTGCGATTGAGTTGACTAACCAAACCGGACTTGCGGCATGGGTTGACATCGATCAAGATAAAGCGTTCGGTATTTTCACTCGTCTTCCAGAACGTGAAGAGGTAGTTATCCCTGTTGAAGAACGTCTAATCGTTGAGCTTTACTCGAAATAATCATTAAAGAAAGGGCGTTCAGCATGAAAAAAATTAAGACATCACCGCTTCTTCCGAAAGAGTTTGTCGTCGAGCAAATCAGCGCGAATGAAGCGAATATCATTGCTTATCCGTTTGAAACAGGATTTGCGGTTTCACTCGCTCATCCGATTCGCCGCTTTTTGCTAAGCAGCTCGGTCGGATATGCACCGATCGGTATTAAAATTGAGGGTGCTAAGCATGAGTTTGACTCAGTACGCGGTATGCTCGAAGACATTTCGGATTTCATTATTAACCTCAAAGGGGTTCGTTTTAAATTAAAAAACGGCCTCAAAGAGAAAGAAATTACTTACAGTTTTGCAGGCCCTTGTGAAATTCATGGAAGCGATTTAGATAATGATGACGTTGAAGTGGTAACGCCTAATGCATTCTTGGCAACATTGAATGAAGATGCATCATTAACCTTTAGTGTTAAAATTCATCAAGGTATCGGATATGCTCCGAGTGAAGATGTACGAGATGTTTTGGGTGATGGATACATCGCTTTGGATGCTTATTTTACACCGGTTCGCCGTGCAACATATGCTATCGAAAACGTTCTTGTTGAAGACAATCCGAACTTTGAAAAAGTGGTTATTAACATCGCTACTGATGGGCAAATTTCACCTGTAGATGCATTTAAAAATGCACTTGAGGTAATGTACGCGCAAATGGCTGTGTTTAACAGTGAAGTCAGTATAAAAGCTCCTGTCGTTCATGAACGTGGAGATGAACATCCTGAACTGAAACGTTTAGGTGCCCGTGTTGAAGATTTAGGATTGAGTGCACGTAGTTTTAACTGCTTGGACCGATCTAATATCAAATACATCGGCGAGATCGTTATGATGACGCAAAATGATTTGAAAGAGGTCAAAAACCTCGGCAAAAAATCATTTGAAGAGATTCTAGAAAAAATCACTGAATACGGTTATTCTGTAGGTCAAGATTTGTCAGATGACCTAATCAGTGCGATTAAAAAGAAAATTGAGTCTGAGTAAAAAGTAAGGCCTTCGCCAAAAATTATACAGACATTTTAATAGATGGGATGTCCCCCTCTGTTATAAAAAAATATATAGATAGGAAAGTATCATGAGACATCGTCACGGATACCGCAAACTTGGACGTACAAGCGCACATCGTGAAGCTTTGTTAACGAACCTAAGCATTGCGTTGATTGAACACGGTAAAATTGAAACAACGTTGATGAAAGCTAAAGAGCTTCGTTCTTTTGCTGAAAAATTGATTACTACAGCACGTGCCGGTGATGCTAACGCTCATCGTTCAGTTTTTGCTGTATTGCAAAACAAAGAAGCAACTAAACAACTTGTTAACGTAGTTGCTCCTAAATACAGTGAGCGTAACGGCGGTTATACCCGTATCGTTAAAACACGTATCCGTCGTGGTGATGCTACACCAATGGCGTACATTGAACTCGTTTAACGAGTTCAATAACTTTCAGACCCCTTAAATCGAGCTTCACCCTAAAATTATCCTTTTCAAATTATTCCTTGTTTAGCCCACTTCCTATATTATTAGATAATATATGATTTTAAAGGTAGAATAACCATGATTCCATTTAGTGATGAAGAATTGATCCAACCCGTACGCATGGTCATTGATAAAATTCGTCCCAGTTTAGCATTAGACGGTGGTGACATAGCATTCTTAACCGTCAAAAATGGAACGATATATGTACAGTTACAGGGTGCATGTATAGGGTGCTCGAGTAGTGGGAACACACTTAAATACGGAGTTGAACGTCAATTACGTATGGATATCCATCCTGAGTTGGTTGTTATTAACGTGCCGCATGGAATGGAAAATCAAATAGAAGCATTATAATTATTGTCGATTATGACGATATAGTACAAAAATAGGAGGGATTGCTATGAAAACAATCAATTTAACCAAAACCCTCAAAGAAGCAAGCGAACATTTTCTAGCAGGGAAATATACTGATGCACTTCGCGATTATTCATTAGCCTTAAAAGACCATCCTGATTCTAAGGCGGCTTATAACGGTGCTATTCTTTCCGACATGGCCATGAGCGGTGAAAGCGCCGGAGAGGCTTTATTTGATTACTATACTATATTGAAAAATGAAGATTCTGAGCAAGCCGACATCATCATATCGGAGATTTTAGAAACGATGGACGGTACTTTAGAGCAGTTGTCAGGATTGTTTGATGATACGGTCAAGCAACGTTTGGCTTATGAAGATGGAATTATGTATACCGAGTTTAAAGAACTGGTAAAAAATGAAAATGATTTTAACCGTATTTTTGAAAATATTATGTTTTCAACACGTGTAATCATCACCGAGAAAGAAGATTTCGTCGATTTTTTAGATAATTTGATCCACTATGGCTATAAAGAGATGGCATTGAGTTATTTGGAAGGGGCGTTAGGGGTATACCCAAATGACAGACAACTACGGAATCTATTGCGTCGTTTAGCGAAAAGGGATAATGTTGAAAATTGAAATTTCTGACCAACCTTATCGGTTCATAACTGAGAATTCTTCAGAGTGTGACGGTGAGTCGGCTTTTTTACTCACTAAACAGAATGAAAAGTATAAAGATGATGCTGTTAAACGCGGATGCACGTTTATACTGACACCGGATGAATGTTGGAGTCTCTTAAAACTTGACCGTCTGAAAGTGATTGGAATCACCGGGACAAACGGAAAAACGACGACAGCAAGTGCAATCTATTCGATTATGCTTGATTTAGGACATAAAGCAGCAATGCAAGGGACGCGCGGCTTTTTTATGAACGATACCTCCGTAGAAGGAAAAACCCTTACAACACCTACGGTGCTGAATACCTATCGGCATATGTTACAGGCAATTGATTCCGGATGTGAATATTTTATTATGGAAGTTAGTTCACATGCGATAGAACAAGAACGGATAGCCGGTATACGGTTTGCTTTGAAAGTATTAACCAACATTACGCAAGACCACCTGGATTACCATACAAGTATCGAAGAATATATCCGTATTAAAAATCTTTTTTTCCAAGACGAATCTAAAAAATTGATTAATAAAGATGAGTCAAAAGCGGAATTTAATTTTAAAAATGCATTCACGTATGGTGTCGAGAATCCGGCAACGTACAAAATCATAGCTTATTCTTTAAATGACGGCGTGAGCGGTGTTATGAAACATTTTGAAGAACATGTTCCGTTTGTGACCTCATTACACGGTTTTTTCAATCTCTATAATGTCACAGCCGCTATCGCTGCCACTCATTTGGTGACAAATAGCACAATTGTAGAAATTGCAGATGCCATTGAAAATTTCGGCGGAGTAAGCGGACGGATGGAAGTTGTAAGTACCGATCCATTAGTTATAGTCGATTTCGCCCATACGCCGGATGGAATGGAACAAGTGTTAAATGCTTTAAAAGAAAAAGAGGTATTGGTAGTGTTCGGAGCCGGTGGCGATCGTGACAGATCAAAACGACCTTTGATGGGGCGTGTAGCTTCCAATTATGCAAAAAAATTGTACATTACCAGTGATAACCCACGGTTTGAAGATCCAGATGCGATCATTGAGGATATTCTTTTAGGAATCGAAGATAGAAGCAATGTATACGTTGATGTCAATCGACGAAATGCAATTGCACAAGCCATTGGTGAGCGTAGCGGTGATGAAGTTATTTTGATTCTTGGAAAAGGGGATGAGACGTCACAAATTATCTATGACCAACATCTTCCTTTTGATGACCGAGTGGTTGCTAAGGAGATTTTAGCGCAGCTCTAAAATGTGCTAAGGCTTCCCTTAAGCAGTTTGATTGCTTAATAGAGCTTAATATGCACTCTTATATTTTGGCTATAATACCGTAATTATTTTAGGGTGTAATAGTACATCGATTTTAGAAGGAGTAGCCGATGGGTATCCCACAGCCGGCGTTTTATATATTCAAATGTGAGCAAAGTTCCCCTCCGGGCATGCCAAAACCTAGTTGTGTCAATCCGCATACGCAGGATTTGTTTCAACATTTAGCACAAACTTTGATGCAAAAAGGGTTAATTGCAACCGTACAACCGATTCGAACATCGTGCATGAACCGTTGTAATGTTGGGCCGATAATGCTAGTTGAACCGGGACATGTAATGTATTCTGGGTTAACCAAAGAAAAAATTAACGAAATCATCGATCGTCATATTATCGGAGGCGAAGTGGTACAAGAGTATGTTATCCCGGCCGAATTATGGGATGAAGCGATCACTCCTCAGGCGATGATGAAGCAGATGGGGCGCTAATCGATGCTGATCGAAATGCTCTATAGTAAAATTCACCGCGCTACCGTAACCGATGCTAACCTTAATTATGTCGGCTCAATTACCATTGATGAAGAGCTCTTACATGCATCAAAGATGCGTGTAGGGCAGAAAGTAGAAATTCTTAATATTAATAATGGGGAGCGATTTTCAACCTATATCATTCTAGGGGAACGCGGGCAACGTGACATATGTCTCAACGGCGCCGCAGCCCGAAAAGTTCATAAAGGCGATAAAATAATTATTGTCGCTTATGCAACCTATAATGATCAAGAGCTTGAAAATTATAAACCGACGGTCGTGCTGGTTGATGATGAGAACGCTATTACCGATATAATCGAGAAAATATAAGCTCGGGCGTGGTACTATTTCGCTAAAAAATAGTGGGATGGCAATGGAGCAATTTGAAGCATTTTTAGGGTCACACCTCCCCATTGCAAAAAGTTTTCATCCACATTATGAATCTTCCTTGCATCAGATGCTTACGGGTGGGGGAAAAAGATTTAGGCCTGCTTTGCTTCTGGGTGTTGTCCGTGCCTATAATCCCCTGTTGACTCAGAGCGCCTATCACGTCGCCTTGGCCATTGAATTACTTCATACCTATTCGTTAATCCACGACGATCTCCCTGCAATGGATAATGCAGATTTGCGACGCGGTATTCCTACCCTTCATAAAACATTTGATGAAGTAAGTGCTATTTTAGCCGGTGATGCACTGAATACGTATGCATTTGAAGTTCTTTCTAATGCACCGCTTGCAGACCGAGTGATTGTTAAGCTTGTACGATCGTTGGCCCAAAACGGTGGGGTTAACGGAATGGTCCTCGGGCAGGCAATTGATTGCTATTTTGAAAATCAGCGATTAGAACTTGATCAGGTAAAAATGCTTCATATCCACAAAACCGGCAAACTGATCGCCGCATCATTACAGATGGGCGCTTATATAGTCGGACGCGAAGAGATTGCCGAAGAACTTTATGACTTCGGGATAGATTTAGGATTATTGTTTCAGATACAAGATGATATTTTGGACGTCACGCAAGATGAAGAAATAGCTGGAAAAACAACAAAAAATGATGAGGCTAAAAACAGTTTTGTAACCTTGCTTGGATTTGAAAAAGCAATGGAAGAAGCAAATGCTTTAGCTGAAAAAATCAGAATACGGATGGAAAGTTTTGATGAGAGTCTGCAACGTGAATTGTCACCAACACTTGAACATTACATTAACCGACATAAGGATTAAACGATGAGTAACGCTATGCGCCATAAGATGGCAGATACAATCCGCTTTTTAGCGGCTGATATGGTTCAACAGGCTAATTCCGGTCATCCGGGTGCACCTATGGGATTGGCCGATATTGCGGTTGTCCTTTCCGAGCACTTGAACCATAATCCAAAAAACCCAAAATGGCTGAATCGTGACCGACTTGTATTTTCAGGCGGACACGGTACCGGACTGATTTATTCGCTTTACTATCTGTGGGGGTATGGACTGGAGATTGACGATCTCAAGCAATTTCGACAATTGGATTCAAAAACACCCGGACATCCTGAATTTGGACATACAGACGGTATTGAAATTACAACCGGCCCATTAGGACAGGGAATCGCTAATGCCGTAGGCTTTGCGATGGCATCAAAATATGTCGGTCATAAGGTAAATTCAGAAACGGCTCACATGATTGATCATAACGTTTATTGCTTATGCGGTGATGGAGATTTGGAAGAAGGGATTAGTTATGAAGCCTGTTCGATTGCAGGTCACATGGGACTGGATAACCTTATCCTGATTTACGATTCAAACCGCATTACAATCGAAGGTTCGACAGAACTTAGTCTAAGTGAAAACATGCGTCAGCGTTTTGAATCGCAAAATTGGGCAGTTCTGGAGATTGACGGACATAATTTTGATGAAATCGACAGTGCATTGACGCAGGCCAAAACGATTGCTCATCCGGTATTGATTATTGCCAATACGACGATTGCCAAAGGCGGAGGCAAGATGGAAGGTTCTCATCATGCGCACGGTGCACCGCTAGGGCATGATGTTATTAAAGCCGCTAAAATAAGTGCCGGATTTGATCCGGAAGCCGTATTTGCCGTTGATGCGGATGTATTGGAGCGATTCCGCTGCGCCGTTGAAAAAGGGGATTTGGCTGAACGAGAGTGGAATCACCGTCTAAAAGAGCTTCCGCTGGTTGAGCAAAATGAAGCGTATGAGCAGTTGATCAACCCTGATTTTAGCCGTATTCAATGGCCGGCATTTGAGAAAGCGGATGCTACCCGTAACACCAATGGAATCATTTTGAATGCGATTGCAAAAGCAATTCCGGGATTTTTAGGAGGGTCTGCCGATCTTGGGCCATCAAATAAAACGGAACTTACCAATATGGGCGATTTCCCGAAGGGGAAAAATATTCATTTCGGAATCCGTGAACATGCTATGGCATCCATTACCAATGCGATGGCATTGTATGGACCTCTAATGCCGTTCAGTGCTACTTTTTTCGTATTTAGTGATTACCTCAAGCCGTCAGCGCGTATTGCGGCACTGAGTGGAATTCAACACTTTTTTATCTGGACTCATGACAGTATCGGTGTCGGTGAAGATGGCCCTACCCATCAGCCGATTGAGCATTTGAGCCAGTTTAGGGCTTTGCCGAATTTCTATGTTTACCGTCCTGCAGACGGTGCTGAAAATGTTAAATGTTGGCAAAAAGCGCTTAGTATGAAAGCATCTCCGTCTGCATTTGTCTGTTCGCGTCAAAATCTTCCAATACTCCCTTCGGCTGTATACGGTGATGTAGAAAATGGAGGCTATCTCCTGGTCGAACGTCCTGAAGCAACTGTTACACTGATGGCATCGGGTTCAGAAGTGAGTTTGGCAATTGAGACGGCGGAACTTCTTTCATCTCGCGGAGTTGCGACAAACGTAGTTAGTGTTCCGTGTTTTGATCTCTTGCTGGAGCAGACACAGGGGTATCTTGATTCTATCATTAAACCGGGGACGAAACGTATAGCGATTGAAGCGGCACGAGGGCTTGAATGGTATCGATTTGCAGATACCGTCGTCGCTATGGACGGATTCGGTGCGAGCGCACCCGCAGATAAATTATTTGAGAAATTCGGATTTACTGCATCGGTTATTGCCGCACACATTGGATAACAAAGGTTGCCGGTTAATTTTATTTCGTCATAATCAGCCATTTTGATTATGAAGGGGTAAGTATGCTCAGAAATTCTTTACTGGACTTTCTCAAACTCGAATCCGCCACGGGCATTATGCTGATGATAGCGATGCTAATGGCGATGATAATGGCCAATTCATTCTTATCACCGTTTTACGACAGTTTTGTCTCTATGCCGGTAGTAGTTAGCATCGGAACGTTTGTTATTGCCAAGCCGCTCCTTTTATGGATAAATGATGGCTTGATGGCAGTTTTCTTTTTTATGGTCGGATTAGAGATTAAACGTGAAGTGATAGAAGGTTCGCTGCGTACTCCGAGTGCAATCGCACTCCCGGCCATTGCCGCTTTTGGCGGAATGGCAATCCCTGCACTTATTTATACGTGGTTTAACTATAATGATCCGGTCGCAATCGGAGGATGGGCGATTCCCTCTGCAACCGATATCGCGTTTGCTTTAGGGATACTTACCTTGTTGGGAAACCGTATTCCCTCCAGTCTTAAGTTGTTTTTATTAGCCCTTGCAATCATTGATGATTTGGGTGCTATTATTATCATCGCATTATTTTATACGTCGGAGCTTTCCATTTTTTCGATGATCGCGGCATTGGTATTGATTGCTGTGTTAATTATGATGAATCGTAAAGGTGTTGTAAATCATACCGCCTATATCTTAGTCGGAGTTGTTTTATGGGCAGCCGTGTTGAAATCCGGAGTTCATGCTACACTTGCGGGAGTTATTTTAGGATTATTGATTCCGTTAAAAACTAATAAGGCATCTTTTCATACCCTTGAACATTCGTTGCAAGCTCCGGTGAATTTTGTTATATTGCCGATTTTCGCATTTGCTAATACGGGGATAGGCTTTGGGAATATCACGGTAAAAGATTTTACCGATAATGTGACTTTAGGGATTGCTTTGGGGCTATTTTTTGGAAAACAGCTCGGAGTTTTTCTATTTAGCAGCGCGGCTATTTTTTTAGGGTTCGGTAAATTGCCCTATGGTGTAAGTTGGATGCAGCTTTACGGCGTATCGGTTTTAAGTGGTATAGGGTTTACAATGTCTTTGTTTATAGGTTCTTTGGCATTTGAAAATGCCCGCGTTATAGGGATTGATCTTGCAGATGAACGGCTTGGTGTGTTGCTGGGATCACTGATATCGGCTTTCGTAGGATACATAGTTTTAAAATTGAGTTTAACAGAAAGAGAAATGCATGGATGATTCACCTGAGTATTTAGAAAAAAAACGTTTTTTTGATTCCTTGATTACCCTTTATGGCCGGAATGTAGCTGTAGAAGTTTTACGAGATGAAGAGGTCCAGATACATAAACTTCATCTCTCAAAAAGCAATCGCAGTGATGAGACAATCGATGAAATTTTAGCCCTTGCCGAAATGCGGGGGGTTGAGATCAAATACCATACCAAAGAGGCGCTATCGCGTATCTCTAAAAACAGTGCACAGGATCAAGGGGTGGCTATCGATGTTGTGTCTCGTAATTATCGAAATGCATCTAAAATAGAAACGGATTTGCCGGGTCATTTTCGCTTATTAGCACTGGATGGGATTAATAATCCACAGAATTTAGGGATGATTGTCCGATCCGCAGCCGCCAGCAGAATTGACGGTATCATTTTGCCCCGTCGTAACAGTACAAAGCTTTCACCGTTAGTGATGAAGGCGAGTGCCGGGACACTGTTTAAAATTCCGATTTATTATTGCGAAGATTTATCAGAAGTGCTGGGGATTAAAGAGACGGCAATTATCACCCTGTCATCGCATGCATCGACGGACATTCACGCGTTGAAGATCCCGTCACGCGCTATTTTTGTTTTAGGGAATGAATCCGAAGGGGTAAGTGATAGGGTAATGCGTGCATCTACCCATACTGTCTCTATCCCAATGTATCGCGGTGTCGAGTCGCTGAATGTTGCGGTTACGGCAGGGATTGTCAGTTTCCTACCATAAGGTTATAGGGGCGTTCTATAGAGTCAACGACTTCACCGACACTCATGTGTCGGCTTTTTCGTAAAAATTCTCTCCCTTGAAAATAGATAAGCACTGTTGGAATAGTGAAAACACTAAAATGTGAAGCAATGTCCGGTGTTTGCGAGATATCAATGCTCTCTATCACAAATGTTGGGAATTGGTCTACAATGGCTTCAACAAGTTTCGGTTTTAGGGCATGGCAAACGTTGCATGTGGGCGCGCTGAAATAGAGCATCACCGCATCGTTAGCGCTGAGTGTTTGGTTGATGGTATCTAAAGTTTGCATAAAGGGATTATAATGAAATTTAGCCGTGCTTATGTTGAAATAACCAATATCTGCGGCTTATCCTGCAGTTTTTGCCCCCCCAAACTTCAGGCGACGGAAACCATGGAACTTCCTTTTTTTGAATCTGTTTTGGAGGATCTTCGTCACTATACCGACGAGATAGCTTTTCATGTGATGGGGGACCCCATGGTATTAAATAATCTAACGGATTATTTAAACAGGGCGTACAGTCGAGGATTCAAAGTTATGATTACGACCAGTGGGTTTTATTGTGATGCTGCAAGGCGTAACGCCCTTTTCCATCCTGCAATCCGGCAGGTCAATATCTCATTGAACAGCTACAATAAAAACAGCGTTTCTCGAAGTTTGGCCAATTATATAAATCCGATATTACACCTCTGCGATGAAAAACTATCCCGCAAGGAGAATTTTTTTATTAATTTACGACTTTGGAATTTGGATCAGGATGAGAGTGCCAGAGATTTTAACGAACAGTTATTCGATATTTTAGAAGCCCATTTTTCTCTTGAAAATGGGCATATACACTCAAATATCAGCGGTAAACGACAGTCCATCAGACTTGCTCCAAAAATTTTGCTCCATTTTGACCACTATTTTGAATGGCCGAGCCTAAATAATGCTGTGATTGGAGACGGTTATTGTCAAGGGCTTCACAATCAAATCGGTATTTTGGCAGACGGACGCGTCGTTCCGTGTTGCTTGGATGGAGAAGGCGTAATGGAATTAGGTAACCTTCATACGACAAATTTGGGTAAAATTCTAACTTCCGAGCGTTCTATTGCAATATCCGCTGGTTTTAAAAAGGGGATATGTATCGAAGAACTATGCCAAAAATGTTCTTATAAAGAGCGATTTAATACCCAGGAGCCGACATGATAGAAAATCTACTGGAATCGATTCATAACCGTGTTGCTCTGTATAATGAAGGGATTGACGAAAGCGTTCATGTTTATGAAATAGCGGCTTTGCTTAAGGCGCTTCATGATGAAGATGAAGAGCTTTATGCACAGACACTTGAAACACTCCCGCACGAAATATTGGCGGAAGTTCTCCTTGAAATGCCTCAGCAGCATATGGAAGAGGTCTATGAACAATTAGGGGCCGAAGGACTTGCGAGTTTAGCATCGGAATTGGATACCGACGATGCTGCCGATTTGATTCAAAATATCGAAGAGGTGAGTGAAGAACTGGCGGAAGAGGTTCTTTCCAAACTTTCTGATGACGATCGTGCAACGATTGAAACGCTGATCTCTTATGGAGACAACGAAGCGGGCGCTTATATGCAAACGGAGCTTTTTGAAGCACGTGTTGATGAAACAGTCGGTGAATCGATAAAACGCCTGCGGATGATGAAAGCGGAAGAGTTGGTCGATAACGTTCATCAGGCTTTTGTGGTTGACAAACATCGACGTCTTATCGGTGCTATATTATTGGAAGATTTAATTCTTCAGGAATCGGATGAACTCTATGGCAATATCTTGCATGATGGGCACAATACAGTTCATGTCCATGCCCATGATGATATTTATGATGTTGTCGAAGTATTTGCCAACTACAATCTTAACACTCTGGCGGTAGTTGATGCGAATCAAATACTGCTGGGCCGTATCACTGCCGATGATATTCATGATGTTATGGAAGAGAGAGCTACAGAACAGATTTACCATATGGCTGGGGTAAATGAAGAAGCGGAAGAAGACGAAGAGTTTTGGAGTATCGGAAAAACGCGCGCTATTTGGTTGGGTATCAATCTGCTGACCGCCATTGCAGCTTCGGTGGTTATCGGTATGTTTGATGCAACGATTGAAGCGATTGTCGCTCTGGCGATATTGATGCCGATAGTCGCTTCAATGGGGGGTAATGCCGGGACTCAAACGCTGACGGTTACGGTACGTAAAATTGCTTTGGGTGAAATTGAGGGAAAAGAGGCTTACGCTACTGTTAAAAGAGAAGTATTGTTGGCCATGTTTAATGGGGCTATCTTTGCGGTATTAATCGGTGCCGTAGCTTATCTTTGGTTTAAAATACCGCTTCTTGGCTTAGTGATTGCACTATCAATGATTATTAATCTTTTCTTTGCGGGATTTTTTGGTACTATAATCCCATTGGGTCTTCGGCGTGCAGGAATTGATCCGGCGATCGGATCGACTGTTATTTTGACAACCGTTACGGATGTTGTAGGGTTTTTAAGCTTTCTAGGGCTTGCAACTCTCATATTACTTTAAAGGATATACTTTTGGACAGGCGGATACGCTATTTTATTGAAGATTACTGGGATATATTTGTTGGTATTGTAGCCATTATACTTGCCTTTGTTTTTCATGCTCAACAGGCATCTATGTTGGCTACACTCTCTGCTGCAATCGGTATTGCCGCACTTTCATTAACCGTTGCAGAAGTAGCGGATATCCTTTCTGAACGTCTTCAAGAACCCTATGGCAGTTTTGTTCTTACGTTTACGGCCGTAGCGGTAGAGATTATCCTTTTATATGTTATTTTACTAGAAGTACGCCACTCTCCTGATGTTTTAGAGACGGTTAAGGGGGGGATCATCTCTGCCGTAATTGTGGATCTGAATGTTTTACTGGGACTTGCCGTATTTTTAGGCGGGCTTGCATTTACACAGCAGCAGCATAACAAAGAGACATCAAGTGCCTATAGCACCGTTTTATTTGTCGCTTCCAGCGCTCTTTTGGTTCCCGGTCTGTTGAGTCATACGGAACATGGTACGGATGCTTTAACGCACGTAAGCCATCTTATTGCCGGGGTATTGCTTCTCTTTTATATCATTATTTTTATTTTCCAAACGCGTACGCATACCCATTTTTTCAAAGCTACCGCTCGCAGCCGTTTTTTCCGTTTAAAGCGAAAACTTCAAGAAGAAGAGGGTGAAATCGATGAGAATGAATCAAGTGACTATATTTTTGAGCATCTAAGCACAATGGTAAACTTTTTTGCAATCTTCATTTTTATTGCAATTATTGCATTCGGGGCAGAAATATTTGCGGGTGAAGGGGTTCATATTGCAAAGGAGTATGGCATTTCGGCAGGATTAGCCGGTTTGGTGATTGCTATTATCAGTGTCAGCCCGGAAATATTCACAGCAGTCCGGGCAGCCCGTAACGATCAAATTCAAAGGGTGGTAAACATTGCGATGGGGGCTTCAACGGTATCCATTATGTTGACGGTCCCAATTTTAATGATGTTGGCGTATTTTTCAGGAATTAATCTTACACTTGATTTTAATCCGTTCCAAATCGGAGCATTATTACTGACAATATTATTGGTATGGAAAACGACGGATGAAGGGGAAACGAACTATTTTGAGGGGGCATCCCACATGATGTTTTTCTTGAGTTATGCCATTATTGCCGCCTATTATTAAATCCTTTTTTTAGATTACAATTAAAGAGCACGAACTAAAGTGCCGATTTAATATTGCTAAAAAGTGACTTTTAAGCATAATGTGGAAACAATAAAAAAAATTAAGAAAAAAGGTGGATCGATGTTAAAAACAGTTTTCATCGGCAAAAAAGTAAATGGTGCAACGCAAGTGACCGAATTCATGGTTATGAGCGGTGATAAAATTGTTTTAGTTGATCCTACCGATGGCAAATCGCCTAAAAAAGTTACGACAAAAATTATCAATAAAAATTTACATATATTTGAAGAAGGTTCTTCGGAAGCATCGGTAATTCTAGACGATTATACGACTTTTCAACAATCAGTTACGGTTTCCGGGATTGCCGCAAACGGAAGTTATCTTGATTATGCATTAACCGCTTCTGGAACTATGGAACTCGGTGGAACGCCGATGGCTGCATCGGTTCATCAAGAACCGTTTTTATCTTCGAACGGTTTGTGGGGGTTAGGTATTTTAGCCGTTGCCGGTGGCGTAGCTGCAGCTGCCGGAGGTGGCGGGGGCGGATCGTCAAGCAGTACGCCTGCAGTCTCCGGGACAAATTCCGCTGTCTTGGTGGACAGTGTGCTCATCGGTGTTTCATACACCACTAGCAGCGGACTTTCGGGTGTAACCGGAAGTGATGGTTCGTTCTCGTACAGAACAGGAGATACGGTAACCTTTACGGTTGGAAAAGCGATACTGGGTACATTTGCGCCTGCTTCGACGGCGAGTGTCGTTACAATCGGTGATCTAGCCGGTGGTGATGCCACGAAAACAGCCAATATTGCAAAATTTTTACAATCGCTGGACAGTGATACGAACAGCGCGACAATTACGATCAGCTCCACAGTCGCAAACCAAATTACCACTTCGGCCAACGTACAGAGCGATCCCACAGCCGGCGGGCAGGTGACGGTGACGGTGGTCAATCCGGATTTAACGGCTTTGAATGATAAAACTGCTCCGACCGCAGCTATTACGATGTCGGATTATATTCTGAATGCCGGTGAAACCGCTACCGTAACGATTACCTTTTCTGAAGCTGTAGCAGGGTTCTCAAATGCGGATGTTGCCGTTCAAAATGGCACGCTTGGCACCTTGACAACAGCCGATAATATAACATGGACGGCTCTGTTCACACCGACAGCGAATTTATCGGATACGACCAATGCCATAACTATTGCGAGTGGAAGCTACACGGATGCAGCGGGTAATGCCGGGGCAAGTTCGGTCAGTACCAATTACCAAATCAACACGGTCTCCGCCCCGCCACCTTCCCCTACATTGACCATCACCGATGATGAAAACGGAACGGCAAATATTGCAGGCGGAGATGTAGTTTATACGTTTACCTTCGGGGATACGGTGACCGGTTTTACCGCCGATGATATTACCGTGACCAATGGGACAAAAGGTCTTTTTAGCGGAAGTGGCACGACGTATACGTTAGTCGTAACCCCTATTCCAGGATTTGAGGGCAATATCACGGTTAGTGTTCCGCAAGGTGCTGCATTAGGGTCTGCCGGTGCTCAAAGCATAGCTGCCGTATCGACACAGGCGGTAGATATGCTGGCTCCGACCACACCGTCTTTTTCCCTTGCAACCGACACGGGCATTGCAGGTGTCAATTCAGATATGATTACCAGTGATACTACGATCAACGTTACAGGGATTTTGGCCGGAGCAACTTGGGAGTACAGTCTAGACAGCGGTAAAACATGGCTTGTAGGCACAACACCGGTTGCCGGGAACAGCAGTTTTGAATTGAATAACAATACGGCCTATGCAATTAATGCGATTCAGGTACGTCAGAGTGACAGTGCGGCTAATGTCAGTGCTGTTTATACCAATTCTGAAGCCATACAAACCGATACGCAAGCACCTATAATCACTGTGAGCGATAATGAGCCGAATATTACGGCTAATATGGATGGAAGCAATGCGGACGGCACGGTCGATGCGGACGGTGCCGATATAACCTATACGTTTAAATTTGACGAAGCGGTCCAAGATTTTACAATCGATGATATTGTCATAACCTCGACGACGACCGGTGGAGTTACTTCTACAATTACTTCTGCAGCCGCAAAAACATTGACCAAAGTTTCCGATACCGAGTATACCCTTGCGGTTACGCCGCCTGCAGGGCTGGAAGGGAGTATTACGGTCGCCGTAAATCCTTCGGCAGTTCATGATATAGCCGGTAATGTTCTGGATTCGACCGCAACCGATACCTTGTCGTCAACACAATTTGTCGATATGAAAGCTCCGGTTCTTAATGATACAACGTTTGACGGCTCAATTAATGACTGGGTATATGATACCGTCAATCGACAAATCAGTTTTACCCTCGATTCTACGCTCGAAACGGTACAAATGACGACTCCGGATAATTTTATTGTTGAAATTAACACGCATATTGTTCCGGTGTCGGCGGTACGTATGGAAGGTAATACCGTAACGCTCATCATGCCTCAGACGTTTGAAAGCACCGAAAGTATTCGTGTCGTCTATAAAGATGCGGTAGGGGATATGAGTGCTGCCATTCAGGATTTGGCGGGAAATGATGCGACGTCATTTACCTATTTAAAACCCGATGTCACTCCTCCGCAAGTAGAATCCATCTATTTTGACAACGGATCCTTATCAATCGGCCAAAGCAGTAAAGTGACACTGAATTTTAGTGAAGAATTATCGGATTTGGTCGTAAGTTTCCAAAACGGAACCTTGACAAATTTGGCAGCCAATGCAGACGATAGCAGTATTTGGACGGCTACTTTTACTCCGACAGCTGAAATTGAAGATCTTTCAAACGTATTGACAGCGGTCAGCTTTCATGACCTCAACAAAATTGCGAATACCTCGTCATTACCTACGGCAACGTATACCATCGATACGCATGCACCGAGCGTAACCATTAGCGATAATAAAACAGAAAAAACCGTCAATATTGCTGGGGGGGACATTACCTATACGATTAATTTCAGTGAGGCAGTGACCGGGTTTACAATCAACGATATTGACGTCGTCGGTGGGACAAAGGGGACATTCGCCGGGAGCGGTGCATCATATACCCTTGTGGTAACACCGGACGCGGGATTTGAAGGGGATGTAAAAGTTGATATAAAATCAGCGGTTGCGGTCGATGCGTTTAATAACCCGAATACTGCAGCGATACAGTCAGTACAAACAGTTGATACCAAGGCACTTGCTCAACCGGTATTTAGCCTAAAAACTGACAGCGGGCTCTATGACAGTGACGGTATAACGAATATCGGTACTGTCAATGTAACGTTGGATGATACCGCAGCAAGTTGGCAATACAGCCTTGATTCAGGGGTTACCTGGCGTACCGGGAGCGGTACGAGTTTTAATTTAAGCAGTAATACAACGTACGGTATCGATGCCATTCAGTTACGTCAGTATGATCTTGCTGGAAATGTCAGTGCGATCAGCAGTAACAGCGATACAATCGTTATTGATAAAACGGTTCCGCGTGTAGCTTCCATCGCTAATCCGGTCACATTGGATGGAACAACGGGGACTATCACGATTGCTATGGATTCGGAACTCAACCCGAATGATATAGCCAAAGAGAATTTCATCGTTGTGGTAAACGGCATTACGCAGACTATTGCAGGGGCCGGTATTGATGGTAGTAATATTGTATTAAATGTTGCATCATTCGGATCGAATGCCAGTGTCCGTGTATCGTACGGGGATATATCGGCGACCGATGATTTTCCTTCACTTAAGGATTTAGCCGGGAATAATGCTGTCTCCTTTACCAAAGTGGTGGCGGATACGACGGCTCCGTCGGTTACCAGTATGACTTTGTCCGATTCCGCGCTAAAAGTTGGCGAGACTGCCATCGTTACCATCCAATTTTCAGAAGCGGTTCTTGGCTTTGATTTGAATGATTTAACTTCGGATGGAGGAGTATTATCCAACCTGACGACGAGCGATAATATTACATGGAAAGCACTTTTCACCCCTACCGTTGATTTGGAAAGTACCACCAATGCAATTAATCTTTCAGCAACGTATACCGACACCACCGGAGTAGTCGGATCAACGGCCAATAGTGCCAACTATACCATTGATACACTGGTACCTACCGTAACGATTTCAGATGATCAAAGCGGAACGGTTAATCTAAGTAGCGGGAATATAACGTATACGTTTGATTTCAGCGAATCGGTGAGTGGATTTGATATTAATGATATTGTCGTGAATGGGGGGACAAAAGGGGCTTTTACAACGGTATCGGCAAGTCAATATACGCTTGTGGTGACACCAACCGCCGGATATGAGGGAAATCTGACTGTTGATATCGCTGCATCAAAAACGTTTGATTTGGCGGGGAATGCAAACAGTGCAGCTGTCCAGTCCATTCAAACCGTTGATATGAAAGCACCTTCGCTGAGTATAACGGATGATGAATCAGCCGCTACCGCTAATATTGCGGGGGGAAGTATTACCTATACGTTTACTTTCAGTGAGAATGTTACCGGCTTTACCGCAGATGACATAACGGTGAATAACGGCATTAAAGGGGCATTTGCGGGTAGCGGTTCAACGTATACGTTGGTTGTGACCCCAACAACGGCTTTGGAAGGGGATGTTACCGTCAGTGTGGCAGCCGCGAATCAAGTCGATAATGGCGGAAATACCGGAACCTTGGTGAGTGTTACACAGAGTGTAGATATGAAAGCACCAGCTGCATTGACGGTTGATTTGTTGCCGGCCAATGATAGTGGCGTCGATAATACGGACAATATTACTAATAATACGACAATGACGGTTTCCGGTGTTGAAGCCGGTGCAACATGGGAATACAGTACCGATAACGGTTCCACATGGAATAGCGGCAGCGGAACGACATTTTCTCTGGCTAACAATACAGCTTACGGAATCGGAACGATTCAAGTCCGTCAAACCGATTCTGCCGGAAATCTTGGAAATATCGGTAAAAATTCTGAAGCCATTACGCTTGATACGAAAGGGCCGACACTGACCATTACCGATGATGAAAGTAAAATCACTGCCAATTTAGAGGGTGCCGATATCATCTATACGTTTACATTTGATGAAGCGGTTAGCGGATTCGATGTGAGCGATGTTGTGTTATCGCATGGAACGGCGAAAACGTTTACAAAAGTTTCTGATTTGGTCTATACCTTAGGCGTGACGCCTGAATATGGATATGAGGGGTCCATGCAAATTAGTGTTGCTACCACGGCTTACAGCGACCGTGCCGGAAATAACGGGAGTTCCGCTTCCGATACCCAATCAACTCAAAAAATCGATATGGCAAGACCGACATTTGAACATGCTGTTGCTAATTCCCAATCGGACACGATTGCCTTAACGTTTAATGAAAATTTGGATGCGGTGAATTTTACGGCTGCTAATAATTTTATTATAGAAATCAACGGTACGATTTACAATTCAACAAGTACACCTGCTTCAAGTGCCCTGATTGTGGCCATATCGGTCAGTGGGAATACGGTGAATCTTGTATTGGATACCAGTGTTCACAATATTGTCGGAGGGGATGTTATCCGTGTTGCTTATTCGGATGTAAGCGGCAATGATGCGCAAGTCATCCAAGATTTAGCCGGAAATGATGCCGGTTCGTTCGGATTTGTTACAGCAGATATATCAGCAACCGATACGCCGCCGGTTTTAACAAACTTTGTAGCACACAGTGGAACTGATAGTGTTGTCTTGACCTTTAATGAGTCGTTGAACGAAGCGTTAGCCAATGTCCCTCTTACGACAAATTTTGCCGTGGAAATAAACGGCGTTGCCGATTCGGTTAGCGGTATTTCAATTTCAGGGCAAGATGTGACTCTGACCCTTACTACTCTCTTTTCGACAAATGATTTGATTAAAATTTCCTATACGGACCCAACAGCGGGGAATGATACAAAAGCAATACAAGATTTACTGGGCAATGATGCCTTGAATTTCAGCTATACCAATACCGCTGTTATCTAACATCAATCGAGAGTTTTATGAAAATACTTTTTGCCCCGAGTGAGGGGAAACGGATGGGCGGGGAGTGTCCGCCGATTACCGTCCGACATCTGTTTCTTCCCGAATTTTATTCCAAACGTCTTGATGTCATGAATGCGTATGATCGGCTGATCAGAAAGGGTAACGACAAACAACTCTCTGAACTCTTTGGAATCAAAGATCCGAAAGAGTTTGAACGGTATAAAGTCTCCTTGGATACACAGGCTACAATGAGAGCAATCGAACGTTACAACGGCGTTGCGTATGAGCATTTAAAGTATGCAGAGCTCTCTATAGAGTCTCAATCTTATCTTCATGACCATGTCATCCTTTTTTCCAACCTTTTCGGCCCGATTCGAGCTGGCGACTGCATACCGGATTATAAACTAAAACAAGGTGCTTCCATTGACGGATTCGCACCGGATAAATATTATAAAGAACATTTTTCTGACGCACTGGATAAGATAATCGGTGAAGATGAAGTTTTAGATATACGTGCCGGCTATTATGACAAATTTTATGTACCATCAACCCCGATAACGACGTTAAAGTTTCTTAAAGAGGGGAAGGTAGTAAGCCACTGGGCAAAGGCATACCGAGGGGTTGTTTTGAGAGAAGCCGCACGCCATCAAATCAAGACTATCGACGCACTCCTAGCCCTTAAAATTGAAGGGTTGGCGATAGAAGAAATAAGAGTCGGAAAAAAGAAAAAAGAGGTTGTTTTTAAAATTTTATAGATTTTTTTCAAAAACCCTTGACATTTAAAAAAAAAGTGCATATAATTTCGGCTCCATTTCACCAATGCCGGCATAGCTCAGTTGGCTAGAGCAACTGATTTGTAATCAGTAGGCCCGGGGTTCAAATCCTCGTGCCGGCACCATTGAATGAAATCGGAACGCATTACATTTATCAGT
>JAQULP010000010.1 GCA_028718525.1 Sulfuricurvum sp.
GCTCAGAGCGCGGCGCAATCCGCCGTCGAGAGCGCCACGACCCAGCTGGGCTCCGCGACCGCTCTCCTGGGCGATGCCACCGCCTTACACAACACCCTTGAGAGCGCCAGCGACGCCATCGTCGCGGCGGCGGAAGAGCTCTCGGCGTCGACGCTCTCCGCAGCCTCCACCGAAGCCTCCGCGGCCGAAGCGGCACACCGCCTGGCCTCGACCCAAGCCTCGGCCACCGATCTGGCTCAGAGCGCGGCACACAGCGCCCTCTCATCCCTCACGGAGGATCCGACCACCGTGCAAGCGGCCGAGAGTGCCGGTGAAGCGGCCGTTGCCGCCGCACAGAACTACGTGGACGCGGCGACCCTCGCCGTGGAGGCGGCGAATCAGTCTCTGAACCTCGCCGATGCGGCGGTCCTCGCCGCTCAAGAGGCGCTCACCACCGCGACCGCGGCCAACGAAGATACGACCCAAGCCTCGGCGGATCTGGCGGAAGCACACGCGGCTCAGAGCGCGGCGCAATCCGCCGTCGAGAGCGCCACGACCCAGCTGGGCTCCGCGACCGCTCTCCTGGGCGATGCCACCGCCTTACACAACACCCTTGAGAGCGCCAGCGACGCCATCGTCGCGGATACTCTTAACTTAGTGAATAATGCAAAGGCATTGTTGATAGAAGCCACACAGGCAACTAATGAAGCGATACAAATTGCCAATGAAACTACGGCAAATGCAGAGGCTAATCCAACCCCGGAGAATCTTCTATTAGCCCAAAATGCCCAAAATGCGGCTCAAGAAGCGGCAATGAATGTTACACATTCTCTCACTATTGTGGAAAATGCATTAACTACATTGAATACAATCGTCATCGCGGCAGAGGAAGTCATCGACACCCCTTCTTTGGGAGAACTCATTACGGCTGCAAATGAGACAATTCAATCCGCTCTTGAAATTTCGGGAATGAATGACCGTGTTTCGACCATTTCGGATGAAGATGCTTCGCTAAATGTTATTGCTGAAAATATCCCTGTCGGGAGCTATACAGGCGTTACACTTAATGCAATTGATGTAGACGGCCAAAATGTAACCTATACGATTTCAGAAGGGGTACCGTTTAGTATCAATAGTGACGGTCAAATCGTGACAACCGATGTGATCAATTTTGAGGCTACACCGAATTTTACTTTTAATGTTACTGCTACGAGTGCGGATGGAACGGTCTCGACAACGCCGATTACGATTGATATTGCAAATGTTAATGAAGTGATTTCTAATATTAAAGACTATGACGGTAGTTCAAATAGTGTAGCCGAAAACAGTATTAATGGAACATTAGTAGGAATTGATGCCGGCGCAATCGATGTGGATGGGGATAGCATCGCTTATATGCTTGTTGATGCCAATGGCAATGAAGTGACAAGCGGCCCTTTTGGCATAGATGCTACTACCGGTGTGGTAAGCGTTAGAGACGGGTCCCAACTTGATTACGAGAATGGCTCGACAGAGACCGTAACGGTTAAAGCAATAAGCAGTGACGGTTCTAGCAGTACCCAATCCTTTACGGTTGCCATAACGGATATTCTTGAAAACACCCTAGTGAGTGATGTAAACAGCGGCTCTTCCAACGAAAGTATGGCATTAGATGAAGCCCTTTATAGCATTCAAAGCGGCAGTAGTGATGAAACGGTTGAAGCCTCTTTTGATGCGATGGAAAACGCTGTTGAAAATATTCCCGTGACAAATACCGTCAGTGTCGATGCCGCCGCGCTGGAGCAACTTACCCCATCAAGCGGGAGTGTAACAATCATCGGAACGGTTACGGGTGATGTGGCTCAGGTACAACTCACTTTGTCTGATGGAACCCATTCATCCACACAAACGGCAAGCGTAGTGGAGGGGGGATTCGAAGCGGAGATGAATGTCGAAGCACTTGATCTCAATGCCCTTGAATTAACAACAATGGGACTTGATACGAGTGGTCAGGCACTGGAGGGGACAGATTCTCAGACGATGAATATTCAATCGGTTCGGGGAATTGTACTGACCGAAAAAGATGATGTTTGGGGAGATAATGCTAATACATCCGGAAATGATACTGTCAAATCCCTGAACGGGAACGATGTGATCAATACAGGTGAGGGGAACGATATCGTCCGTGATAAAGGGGGAAGCGATGTCATTTCTACGGGAAGCGGCAACGATACGGTCCGAATGTTTGGAAATGATGCCAATATTATCGATTCAGGCTCAGGAAACGATACCGTCGTTACCAAAAACGGAAATGATCAAATTTCAAGCGGAAGCGGAAATGATAAAATCAATGCCGGTGGCGGAACCAATACCATTGATGCCGGAAGCGGGGATGATAAAATCTCATCCGGAAGCGGAAATGACACGATTGCAGCCGGTGATGGAAACGACTATATTTATACTGCCGGCGGAACCAATACCATTGATGCCGGAAGCGGGAATGACACCGTCAAAGGTGGAACCGGATCCGATACGATTTTCGGAGGAAGCGGAAAAGACAATATTTCCGGGAATGCCGGAAATGACATAATCGATGCCGGAGAGGGGAACGATATCGTCAGCGGCGGCAGTGGAGCCGATACGATTCACGGCGGCAGCGGTAATGATATCCTGAATGCCGGATCGGATAACGATACGGTTTTTGGAGATGAGGGTGATGATATCCTTTACGGTTCACGTGGCAATGATATTTTAAGCGGCGGCAGCGGAAACGATACGATTGACGGCGGAGCCGATACGGACAGTGTGCTCTTTAGCGGAAACCGCTCCGATTATACGATTACGTACAATGCTTCGGATAAAACCTATACGATAAAAGATAACCGTGAGGGGTCACCTGAGGGGACCGATAGTGTCAAAAACATCGAAAAATTTGTTTTTGCCGATAAAACCCTGACACAATCGACGCTGATCAATCAAGCACCGACTCTTTCCCATGATTCTGTGACAGTGAATGAAGACAATACGTATACGATGACGGTTAACGATTTCGGATATTCGGATAAAGACGGGGACAGACTCTCTGCCGTTAAAATCGATTCACTTCCCTCTAACGGTATTTTAGAATTAAACGGTACGGCCGTAACGGTTAATCAAGAGATTAGTGCCGATCAGATCGTTTCCGGCCATTTGCTCTTTATTCCCAATGCGAATAGTGATGCGGACGGAAGTTTTAGTTTTAAAGTTTCCGACGGACAATCCTGGAGTGCTTCAGGCAGTACGTCCGTCATCGTTAATGCCGTTTCAGATACTCCGGTATTGACTATGGCCATCGGAGGAGAAACGGCACATACCGTTTCGGCTGTCGATACTGCCGCCATGCAGACATTGGGAATCACTCAGGGGTCAGACGGGAAATATTATCAGACAACGTATGAAGAGACCGCAAAATTGATGACGACGACGACGATTGCCGTCGGGAAAGCACAATACATACGGCTTGATGATGCACCGGATCACGGTAAAGTCGAGATAAAAGTTGACGGGACTTGGACGCAGGCCAAAGAGGGAGTCAATTATGACGCGAATTCCGAAGTTCGTTTTACCCCGGATCAAAATGCCGTCAATACGACAAAAGATATCAAAATCGGAACGTTCGGAGACAATGTCGGGAGCAATAAATTCACCGCTAAAGTTAATCTGTCTGATTGGGGAACAGTGAGCGGTGATGGGAAAACGGTCACGAAAACCGATGGAGATCTGGTTGTAAAAACCGAAGTTATCGAAAACGGTGCCAATCAAAAACTGGGTGTCTATAATAAATCGGGATCGGCTGACGGAGCGGGTATCGGTGATACCGACAGTGCCGGATTAAGCAGCGGTGAAAGATTGGTAGTATCGATCAGCGGGCAGAACGTCAATAAGGTGACCTTTCAGCTTGATGGGCTTGGCGGCTTATTTGATAACAATACCAAAGTGGCAATAACCGCCTACGATGCCAAAGGAAATGTAATCGATGCCCAGGGGGGATATCGCCAATCGGGGCATTTTGCCGATACGTATGAATTTACGACCAATGTTCCGGTCGCAAGATTTGAATTGACGACGGACAAGGGTAATGGAAATTACGTCGTTCAAAATATGACCCTTTCCAAAACGGTTATGGACGAGGTGAAGTTTTCCGCAATTGCGGCGGACGGAACCGAAGTATCCCAGACCAGTAATATTAGTATTCAGCAAGGGATGCAACCGACCGATATCCATTCCCTCCTTCCGGTATCGGATAAACCGATGACCAAAGAGGTTCAGGTCGTCGATACGGCAAGAATGGAGGCAAAAGGGGCCACATTGGTCGATGGCGTATGGGTCATCGCCCACAATACTGAAGTTCAGCCTCCGATGACGGAAGTGATCGATTCGTATAGCTATAATGTCACGCTTACGGCAACTCTAAGCGATACGGATGGAAGCGAAAAACTCTCCCCGGTTACCCTTAATGCTCTTCCGTCGGATGTTGTATCGGTCAGTGTCGGTGGAGTTCAATACGGCGTTAAGAACGGTTCGGTCTCAATTCCGGTAGTTTCCGGGGTGGATACGACGGTGGTCATGACAACGCACAATCCCCTGACTGCAGCGGCACTCAATACGATTCAGGCAAGTGTTGTCTCTTCGGAAATCAACGGCGCGAGTACGGTGTCGACCGTCCATTATACGACACCGATTATCCTTGATATGGATGGTGACGGTGTCCATACCGGTAATATTTCCGGAGGGGCGCACTTCGATATCGATGCGGATGGAGATTTGGATAGCGTCGGCTGGAGTGACGGAAAAGACGGATTGTTAGTACGTGATATCAATCATGACGGAATGATTAATGACGGCAGCGAACTTTTCGGAAGCTCTACGGTACTCCATGACGGTACAACCGCACACGATGGCTATGAAGCGCTTCGCGATTTAGATGGAAATCAGGACAACGTTATAGACAGTAACGATGCGGCATACAGTGAACTTAAACTGTGGATGGATGCAAACCAAGACGGAAAAGTAGATGACGGAGAGATGATGAGTCTCAAAGATGCCGGTGTCGAATCGATGAGTTTGAAATCCGAATCGTCGCTTGAAAACGATAACGGCAATATCGAAGGACTCAAATCCAGTTTTACGACGACTGAAGGTGAAACACATGAAATGGCCGATGTATGGCTTGCTACTGCACAAACGGCAGATGATCCGCAAACGACCCTAAGCGCTATGAGTGAATCGATCCGTTTCGACGGGTTGGAAACCATGATTGAAGAGGCGAATGCCCAATCGGACAATCCGCTGAGTAATGATATTGCCAACATTCCGCTGAGCTCGATCTTTACACTCGATCAAGACACCAGCGTGGCTATTTTCGAAGAAGATGTGACCGCGACACCGGCAAGTCATCAAACCGATAGCAAAACCACCGATTCTACGGCTGAAGAGGAACATCAAGAACTTTATATCGATAACTCGGACAGTATGATGCCAATCAATATTGATACGCCAATCTTAGATGGATAAAAATAATGGTTGACTAGGTTTTATTTAATGTTAATCCGTTATGATATGATCAAACTCATTTATGTAGATGCAAGACGTCTTAGGCAGATTTCAAAGTTGGAGAGAAAAATAACGCATAAATCGGACGCTGAGCGAAGGAAAAATCATGAAAAAGGTTCTTAAGGGTCTGGTGATTGCCCTGATTCTGAGCAATCAGGCATTTTCCGCAGATGAGGCGATTGAAAAAAAATGTTCTAAAAAGATCGCTTATTCGAATGAGGTGGGGGCAGGTTCCGGTTTGATCGGTTTGGTCGCAGTTGGTATCGTGATGGGGACAACGTTTATTTATAATGCTGTCGTCGGATCGGACGATGAGTGTAAAAAAGATATCAAAGAGAATAAAAACGAGCTCCCCCATTAAGCTATGGCGTATTGGAAAAAGTTAGGTAAAATAGGAATAAAAAGAGGGTATTTTAATGAGCGTTTTGCTTGAATTTGCGATGTTTCCAACCAGCGGAGATTGCCGTGAGGGTTCATCGGTGTCACGTCAGGTGGCAAAAATCATTAATATGATCGATCACAGCGGATTGCCCTATCAGCTGACGCCGATGGGGACGATCGTCGAGTGTGAAAGTGTCAAAGAAGCGCTGGGTATCGTTGAACGTTCGTACGAGCAGTTAGAGGGGTGCGAACGGGTCTATTCGACGATCAAACTCGATATCCGCGAGGGGACGATAGGGCGGCTGAAAGGTAAAATCGCTTCGGTCGAAGATAAAATCGGACGAAGCGTTCACCACTGACCTTAGGCCATTACCCGGTTCAGCGGACGGGAATAGGGCTGAATAAGCTGGGCATAGATTTTTGGAATATCGAGAATGGAGATCATTTCGTTTCCGAAATCTTCGGCCCGATCCGGGATAATGACCGCTTTGGTGAGCGAATTTTCATTTTTCAAGACGTTGCTGTAATGGCTGATTGAGCGCAGCGGAATCTCCGGGCTGCTGTAGATGGCGTCGACGGCGAGACCGAGATAGACCACCTGACGTTCGATGACCGCTTTGACAATAATAATCGTATCGCTCTCTTTATTGTACTTTTTCTCTATCCCCAACAATTTGGCCAGAGAGATGACGCTTACCATCCGTTTTTCATAGCCGATAACCCCTAAATTATATTCGCTGGCATGAAGTATCGACGTGAGCTCTTGCTGTACGAGCGAACAGACCACATTTTTAGATTCGACGGCGAATAAAGAGCCTTCGATAAAGAAGGTAGATATTTCGGCGGTCTCTTCATTGCCGTTGGCTTTGGGATAAACATATACCCGTTGTTCCGGCGCCGTATTTTCTAGGGCGTTTACCTCTCCGATAGGACGATAAAGGATGGCGATGACGTCGTTTGTGTATCCGTCGCTCCGTTTGTACTCCCGATATCCGTTAGAGCAGCTTGCCCCGATTGCATAGTAGATGCCGTTGAACGCAAGAATCATCCCCTCACTCTGTCCGGGTGAAAGGTTCAAAATCGATTCCGGAAGGGTAACGACCGACCCGGCAGTAATGTCCGGTGTCGTCGATGAGAGGACGTGTGCGTTACGGTTGATAAAAAGGGCGAACATCCCCTCTTTGATCTCATGTTTTTCATCTCTAGGGAGGGTATCGTAGAGCATCGCTTGAAATTGGGATTCGGCATCGAAAACAATCCCAATCCCCCCGACATTCTCTTCGTCCATAGTACGGATGCAGGCATTATAGATGTAGGTATGGCGGTTATCGTAAAAAGGGGTCGCTTCATAGTTTGAGACAACATATTCCTGGGTAGTTTCAAGCTGAAGGGTTTGCGTCGCCCATCCGTAACCGATTTTTTTCCCGATGCGGGTCTGTTCGTTCGGGTTGGAGACGGCGACGATCGTTCCGTCACGGTCATAGATGAACATCGTACTGTAAACGGTATAGAGATCGTTGATGTAGCGCAAAATTGCACTCATTTTCTCCTGTTTTGTTTCGGAGAGATTCGGATTCGACAGCGATTCGCGGAAGGTTGTCGTCAAGGCCCACCATCGGCAGTCGTTGGCCCGTTCATACAGATTCCGGTCCATGATATCAATGGCAAGGGAAGATTGGAATTTCAGATCTTCGATATATTTGATGAGCATCGCCGAATTGAGGTTGGCAACCGTATGGTCAAAAACACGGTTGGTCTCTTCGCCCGTTTTGGAGATTTCGGCGAGCAGAGCTTTGGTAAAAGGGCTTTCATGACCGGTTGCGTTGGCAATTTGGACATTGCCGTTCCAGACTGTAATGTCGAGTTCCGTTTGGATCTTTTTCGCTTTATTCAAAATCTCTTTGAGCTCTTGCGGAAAATAGGTTTTTGCCGCAGCCACCGAATCGAAGAGTTCATTTTTGACAAATGAAGGGCGAGACGAGGATCGGAATGCCAGATGCAGCGGCACCATTGCGTGTCCGATCCATCCGGAACCGTTATACCCCTGGTAGCCGTTTGTTTTTACGGCTTTGTAGAGATATTCGAAGCCGGCATAGTAGGTTTGCTGATCTTCCGTGTTACGCGGTTGGAGATACGATCCGACCGGAACGTGGTGTGCCGATGAAGAGGCGATAACGGTTCCGTCCGGATTGAGAAGTTCGAGGGCTATATAAGGGTTTTCACGGGTCAATTTTTGGAATATCCCTTGCAATTCGTTTTCAAAACGGAATACGAGGCACAGTACCCCTAGCGGTTCGTCATTTTCCGGATTGCAGACTCGGTAAGAATAGATCAAAGAGGGTTTGTTGTGGTTCAGGTCGCTTGGACGGAACGTTTCAACGTATCCTTGGTGGGTGCGCAACGATTCTTGCAGCAACGGATCTTTAGAGTGGGTGAGGGGATTGGTATGGTCAAGCTGTACCAGCACTCTCCCTTTCGTATCCAGTAAAATAATGTTTTCATAGACGCTGTATTTGGCAACGTATTCGCGAAAACGTTCGGCAAGAGCCTCTCTTTTTTTGAGTTTTATCCCGCGCATCTCATCCGAGTTGGCTAAATCGGCAGAATGCAAAAAGAGGAGATATTCACGGATATCATCATCCGTTGCAAGAAACCCGATATCGGCGGTACGTTCGAACAAATTTCGGATGAGGATATCGATGGCCGTTTGCGCTTTGGATTCAAGTTCGTTGAGGCTTTTGTTAAAAGTCTCTTCGATCAGACGCATTAGGGGTTCATCCAGCAAATCCTCAAACGCTTTTCGCGTTTCGCTGGTATCCATGCCGATATTGGACATGGACCCAAGCAGGGTCAGCAAATCCCATTTACTGGAGAGGGTACTCATATTTTTTTCAAAATTTTGAACTTCGGACATATAGCCGATCAAATGGTCTCGATGCATGATTGCTCCTGAGCAAAAAGATTTGGGTTAAATCGTGACGACAGTATAGGAAGCAATAGGGCAAATTGGAGAAGGGAATATGATTAAAATTTAAACAGAATAATATTTTTATCACATATAATAAAAAAAAATGGATATTTCTTGATCACTTCCGCTGGAAGAAGTGATCACTCTAAGAGGAACAGCTTAATTGCATATTTTTGTAGCGGTTAGGGGTAGGGGCTGCATAACGCTCAAAAGCTTCATGTTCGTCATACGGGGTTTGGGCCAAGGTCAACAGATCGTTGACCAGCGAAAAATGGCCTGTTTCAGCGGCATCGATGGCCTCTTGCAGAATATAGTTTTTAAGAACGTATTTGGGATTGACACGGAGCATTTTCCGATGGCGTTCCTCGGATGAGCGGGCAGTGCGCTCCAGACGGCTGTCGTATCTATCCAGCCATTCGTTGAGCTGATTCGGTGCAAGACTCAAGGCCAAGAGCGGTTCCCTGTTTTTATCATAGCGGCTTAGGGTTCTGAAAAAAGGGGTCATATCGATACGTCCGTTTTCCATAACCGTAAAGAGGGAACGAAACAGGTCGCTATCGTTTTCCTCCGCTGTTTCAAGCCCCAATTTCTCGCGCAGGCGTTCCATCAATCGGGCCGTAAAATACTCTTTGTATTGTTCCAGTTCTTGTTTGAGTTTCTCTTCGGGGATCAGCGGCGAAAGGGCATGGGCAAGACGTTCGAGATTCCAGTAGCCGATTCGGGGCTGGTTGTCGTAGCTGTAGCGCCCCTGGGTATCGGTATGGTTGCAGATGTAGCCGCTTTCAAACGTATCCATAAAAGCGAAGGGACCGTAATCGATGGTGAGACCTGCGGCGGACATGTTATCGGTATTCATAACCCCGTGGTTGAATCCGACAGATTGCCAAAGGGCAATGGTGTGCGCCGTCCGTTTGACGATTTCACCGAACATTTTACGATAAGGCTCTTCTTGAGCCGTAAATTGGGGGAACGATTCGTTGAGAAGAAAGTCGGCGAGGTTTTTAAGCTCTTTGTAGCGGCCGGTATGGAAAAAATATTCAAAACTGCCGAATCGGATCCATGAAAATGAGAGACGTAAGACGATAGCCCCTTTTTCCCATTTCTCCCGGGCGACATTTTCATCGGAGCTGATCAGGGCAAGAGCACGGCTGGTCGGAATGCCGAGAGCATGGATTGCTTCGCTCATCAAATATTCGCGGATGGAGGAACGCAGGACGGCCCGGCCGTCCCCTTGACGGGAATAGAGGGTTTGCCCGGACCCTTTTAGCTGAAGGTTCCATCCGTTGATAGAACCGAGATTGATGGCACGTCCGTCTCCTAAGCGCGGTACGTAATACCCGAATTGGTGTCCGGCATAACACATGGCGTAAGGGCGCGAACCTTCCAACCGGAGGGTTCCGTTGAGAAGGGATTCCCACTCCTGGGAACCGCATTGTAAAGGATCGAGTCCCAATGCTTCAGCGGCGTCGGGATTAAAACTGACCAGGGTAGGGTTTTTCAGGGGGGTGGGATCGATTTCGTGGTAAAAAACCGGATCGAGTGACAAATAGGGGGTCTCAAGGATAAGATTGGTTATTTTCATAGAGAAGTTTTATCCTAAGAAGATAAAACTCTTATGCAGGTTCGAAAAGAAGTTAAAAATTTTTAGGTATCCAATAGGAATTTTTTCTCGTCTCCCTCTTGACGCAGGCGGATATGGGTCGCTTTTCCGTTCGGGGTAATACCGTATTCCTGTTTTGTTTTCGGATCGATGAAGATAATTCTGTTTTTTCCGTTATGGATGCCGTGATGGGTAATGACCGCATGCAAATCCGCTTCGTAGAGCTTATCGAGTTCGTGCTGCAAAGCATGAAGCTCTTTTTCCGCTTCGGCAAGATTTTCCGAAAAGAGTTTGAGCGCTTCGGCTTCGGCTTTAAACTGTTGAATCCGTATCAAATCCGCTTTCATCGGTTCTTCACCATTTTTCTTCGTTTGAATGATGCGGTTTTGAATCTGTTTGATGCGGGCCGTTTTATCTTTGAACGAAATTTGTTTGGCCAGAAACTCTTTACTCTGCTCTTGTATACGGGATGTTTTGGCTCGGATATTCATCTCATATTCGGCAATTTTTTCATGGTAGGTTTCAATCGAGTGGGGATCGATAATGAGTCTGTTTCCTTCCCCCTCAATGGTTTGGATCGTAATGGATTCGAGCGCCGTAATACGGGCATTGGAATAGAGAATATCGATATGAACTTCGCGTGCGATAATCTCTCCTCCGACCATTTGTTTGATATGGACGGTATCGGCTTCGATTTTTCCGGTCTCTAAAATATCGATATTCGCATCTTTGGCTTTGAGATTTCCGCGGTGAAGATGGATGTTTGCCACTTCCGTGACATTGATCTGTGAATGGCGATGGGTTTGGGCTCCGATATTGACTTCGCATGCCTGAATTTTGGCATTTCCCCCGACGGTTCCGGTAACGTCAAGTTTTTGAACGTCGATATTGACCCCGACGCCGACGGCATCCTCGCTGGAGAGGTTTTGTTTGATTTTCAACGAGATGTCTTTGTCGTATCCGGTCTCAATCGAACCGGTTTTTTTGAAGCTTGCATTTTCAATCCGAAGCTCTTGAGAAATGGTAAATACCCCTTTTTTCCGTTCGACGAATCCTGAAACTTTGGCATAAAAACGGATACTGTCGCTGTTCTCTTCCGAGGTGATCGTGTTTTCATCGATCACGATATACGTAGCGTATTTGTGGCTGGGTTCAGGGACCTCGATGAATTTTCCGTCACAACCGCGTCCGTCACGCCCGTGTTTCGGAAAGATGTATTCCAAAATTAAATCCTCGGGCTGTATCCCTTCGATGAGGCTTTTGCTCTCTTTATCGAGTTTGTAGTGGAGTATGATCGAATCGTTTACCGGAGGGGTCGGGGGGAAAAATTCCCCGATGGGGAGGCGATAAGGCTCTTTTAGCGGACCCTCTTTTTGAATTTTTAGGAGAAGACGGTTGATCTGTTTATCCAAATCCTGATCGTAGAGGCCGATTAGAAGGCCGTGTCGCAGCTGTTTACGGGTAATAGCCTCTTTTATCCATACTTGGATCCCCTTTTTCAGGGGGATACTGGAGTTAGGGTCAATGATCGCGACCGCTTTGCTTTTGTATTTATCGGTCGCAATGGTAAAACGGAGGTCAAGGAGGGGATGAGGTTGCAAGGGACGGATTCGGATCTGGTACTCTTGGCGTAGGGTGAAGATTTTGGACCGGAGCTCGGTTTCGGTAGTGTAGTCCAAGATATTGTTCCCTTGGACGAGTTGCCACTCTTCATCGACCGTCCCTTTATAAAAGGTTTCGTAGGAGAGAAGATCAAAATCGAGTCCATCCGCTGAAATACCCCTATCATTCGCGGCCTGCAATAGATCGTTCATAATATTTTCAGATGTTTTAATGATAGGGGTAAACATGATTAAGGCTCCATAATTGATACTGCCTTGCGCTCATGGAAATTAAAATGGCGTTCCAGCTCGGAATTATCTAACAGAACGGGTACCACGATAAGCGAAGCGATGACTGCCGCTATTGTACCAAAAATTAACGAGACTCCGAGCCCTCCGAAAACAGCATCGCTGGCAAGAAGGGTTGAAGCGAGGATAATGGCCGCTGCGGTGAGGAAAATCGGCTTGGCACGGGTAGCCGTTGCGTAGGCGATTGCCTCTTTTTTATGCATCCCTTTGTCTACCATTAACGATTTGGTAAAATCGATCAAGAGCAAAGAGTTGCGGGAACTGATACCGATAAGGGCGATAAATCCGATTAGCGATGTAGCTGTCAGAAAGAAGGTATCTGCCGTAAACATATCCATAATCCAATGCCCGAAGATAACCCCGATAATCGAGAGGAAACTGCCCAATAAAACAATTCCGCTGAGGATGAAACTCTTGTAATAGACAACCATCAATAAGAAGATCAAAATCAAAGCCGCGATGAAAGCTCCCCCCAGATCGACAAACGTATCCAGGGTCACTTTCATCTCGCCGTCCCACTTGAGTGCGTACATCTGTTTTGTTTTTTTATCGCTCAGCTCAAGGTTGAACAATCCGGTTTTGGTAATCTCATATTCGTCGCCGAAGGTATTGATAATGGTGTTTCGGGCATCCATCAACGGATATACCTGGGAAACCATATCGGTTTCGGCCAGAACGTTGGCCATTTGATGAAGGTCTTTGGACATAATCATCGGATTGGATTTGACCGGAACGATATCGACTACTTCGGTAATGGGGACCATCATTCCCATTTGATTCATCAATTTCAGACCGGAGAGTTTGAGTTCGATTGCCGATTGGGTGCGTGCGTCAAATTTTTTCCCTTCCGGCGTCAAGGTGAGGAAAATAGGGATCTGATCGGTCGCATTCTGCGAATTTTTGACCGCGACTCCCATCCCTTCAAACGCGAGATAGAGGATATCGTTAACCTGTTTGACGTTTAGGGCGGATTTGGAAATTTTATCGGTGTTGACCCGAACTTCGAATTTATCGTAGATCTCATCTTGCATAACATCGATATCAACCAGCCCCTCGGTTTTTTTAAAAACCCCTTCAATACGGTTGCTCAAATGACGGATACCCTCTGCATTGCTTCCGTAGACTTCAGCCACGACCGCCGCCATTGTCGGAGGGCCGGCAGGGGGTTCGATAAATTTGATGTTGGTTTGCGGATAGATGTTTCCGCACTCTTTGAGAACCACGGGGCGAAGCCGTTGCACCATCATATATGAGGGCTCTTCACGATGATGTTTTTTGGTGAGATTAATGACCACTTCGGAAACATTTTCGGCATTTTTAAAATTGGAGCCTTTGATCAAACCGGCAAAATCCAAAGGGGAACCGGCACCTAAAAAGACTTCGGTATCCAGCGCTTCGTGTTCGTGCTGCAAAATTCCGACTACGCATTCGCTCACCCGACGGGTCTGTTCGATGGAACTGCCGTTAGGCAAGTCGATATAGATATTATAGGTATCGTTGTTTTTTCCCGGAAGCATTTTTGCCAAAACAATTTTGGTCGGTATTAACCCTACCGCCAGGATAAAGGCAATCAGCGTCCCGAGCAAAACGACTCTTTTTTTAGAAGGGTGATTTAAAATCCCCAATAAATAATTTTCAAATTTTTTGTACATTAGTGTTTGTCTCCGTGGTGGTCGGGTTTTTTAAGGAGTCGTACCGCCAGATACGGGGTAAAAATATAGGCAACAAACAGTGAAGCGACGAGGGCGACAGGGACGTTAGCCGGGATAGGTTTCATGAATTGTCCCATCATCTGACCGACAAACGCCATCGGGACCATCGTGAGGATAATCGCCAGTGTCGCGATATTGGTCGGTGCGCCTATCTCATCGGTTGCTTCAACCATCAGTTCATCAAAATCTCTATCGTGTTCACTCGGTGCGTGCAAATGGCGATGGATATTTTCTATAACGATGATCGCGGCATCGACCAGCAGTCCAAGACTCAGCAAGAAGGCAAAGAGGGTGATCCGGTTGATGGTTTGGCCCGTTAGATACGCGATAAAGAGGGTAATCGCCAAAATAGCCGGAACGGTAAAGGTGACGATGAGCGATTCTCTCCACCCTAAAACGAAGACGAGCAAAATAGCGATAATAACGATGGAGAGGAGGAGATGGAATACCAGTTCATTAACCGCTTCATTGGCCCGTTCACCGTCATTTCGGGTAATAACGTAGCTGATCCCCTCGCTCTTCATCTGCTCTTTGTATTTTGCCAGCTCTTCTTTGACGGCATCGGCGATGATAACCGCATTGGTCCCTTGAAGTTTGGAAACGGTCAGGGTGATTTGATCTTTCAACGGCGAAAATTTGCCGGTTTCATCTTTGACACTGACTAAGGCCGATTTGAAATTTTGGATATCGCTGCCGGCGCTGATTGTCGCCACATCGCGCAGATAAATAGCGGAGCCGCCGTATTGGGCAACAATGATATTGCCGACGTCTTCGATACTTTCGATGGCGTTACGTACACCGATCATGACGATTTCGTTCTCTTTGGTTTTCCCTTTGATCTCCGGTACGTTATAGGCCAGCGACTGGGTTGCCTGAACGATCTGTCCCAACGAGAGGTTGTATCCGGAGAGGCGGTTCATATCGACCAATACGTTGTACTGATGCTTTTTTGCCCCTTTGATATCGGTTACCGCAACATTGGGCAGTCCGTTGATATGGTGTTGTATCTCTTTGACATGATCGTAAAGGAGCGTCGGGTCCATGTCGGGATTATTGGAATAAAAAGCGACCGATACGATAGGGATATCGACGTCGATGTCGAGGGGTTTGATGATCGGCTGCATGGCCCCTTTTGGGAGGATGCTCATGTTCTGCATAATTTTGTCGTAGATTTTGAGGTTGGAATCCTCTTTGGCCTCACCGATAAAAAAAGCGGCATTGAGTACGGCGACGTTATCCATGGCCATGCCGTAAATATGCTCTATCCCTTTAACCTCTTTGAGTTTGCGTTCCAGCGGTTTGACGATGACGTTTTCGACTTCAGCGGCAGTTGCACCGGGGAGGGCGATAATGACGGTTGATCCGCTGACGACCATTTGAGGATTCTCTTCGCGGGGCATAAGCATCAGGGCCATATACCCGATTGCCAGGAGAAAAATTCCTAAAATCGGGGTCAAAGGGTTACGCAAAAAACCTTTTGCGAGCTTTCCGGCAGAGTCTTTCGGCACATAGGAGTGGGGAATATGCATTGTAACTCCTATTCGATTTCAACGGTAGCGTACATTCCGGGATAAACGGTTTGTCTGGCGTTGAACGATACTTTAATCTTAAAGGTATGGGTCATCGGATTGGAACTGGGGACGATGGAACTGACCCTTCCGATTCCGTTAAATCCGACTGATGGGACGGAAACTTTGATGGCTCTCCCGACCGGGGTGAGTTTAAGATTGTTTTCGGCCACTTCAACTTCAATTTTAAGGGCATTTAAATCGGAAAGGACAATAGCGGGCATCCCCGGCATGGCCATTTCACCTACTTTAATGTTTTTGGCAACGACAACCCCGTTGTTCGGTGCCGTAATGCGAAGATAGTTGTACTGGTTGTTTACCTCTTTGAGGCGGGCTTTAGCCTGATTAACCTGACGCTCTCCGATCAGGATCATGTTTTGAAGGTTCTTTTTGGAAAGTTCGAGATTTTCTACTTCAAATTTGGAGACCATGTCTTGTTGGAGGAGACGTTTGTTCCGTTCAAGATTCAATTCCAGATTGGCGTACTGATTTTGGTACATTTGCAAGGAGAGCTCCGCTTGGGAAATACCGAGCTCTACCTGGGTTTTGGCCGAATCGATCTCTTTGGAATCGATGGTATAAAGGATGTCCCCTTTGCGGACACGTGAACCTTCAGACACATTAACAGCGGTAACAAACCCCATATTCCGGCTGGTAATCATTTTTTGGTTATCGCTGATAACGGTTCCTGAGAGGACGAGTCCGGCTGCACTGAGGGTGGCGGATAAGGCGAGTGAGGTAATCCAAAATTTCATCATTTAACTCCGTTACTAAGTTTTTCGAGGGCAAAAAGGCGCTCGTTACGTTGATTTTTGACCATTTGAAGCTTTAATACTTTTTCGATCTGCTGGGACTGTTTGATAATGACATCCGACATGGATGCGAGATGTTCGCGGTAACGACCTTCGTAGTTTTGATAAATCTGGTCAGCCAGTTCCAACTCTTTTTCGAGACTTTTGACTTGTCCGTTCAAACTTTCCACTTCGGTAGAGATTTTATCATACTGAAGCGCTATCCCTTTTTTCGCAAGTTCGATTTGGGTGGATGTTTTCAGTTTTTCGATACGGGCTTTTTCCAGATTGTTTCCATCGATACCGCCGTTAAAAAGGTTCCAGCTCAATCGGGCTCCGACCGTATAGCTTTTATGGTCGTTGAGATTGGTTAAAAACGTATTGTCGGCAGTACTCACTTCCGCAAACGCTCCGATTTGAGGGAGAAACGGCGCATAGGCGACATCTACCATTTTTTCTCGGATTTCGAGCCCCTGAGACGCTTTTTTCAAATCGATGTTGTTCTCAAGGACGGTAGATTCGTTCAGCGTAGAGAGGGGATAGTCGGTCGCGGGAAGTTCGATTTCAGCCACTTTTTCATTCAACAAAAAACTGAGGTAATGGTAAAGGAGTTTTTGATTCATCTCCAACTCGCTGATGCTTCGTTCGACGTTGGCCTTACGTGCTTCTACTTCGAGAAGATCGACTTTTTTGGCATACCCTTCCTGGATCATGGTTTGTGTCGTATGTTCCAGGGTAGAGATATTGCGATGGATGGTTTTCATGTGGTCGATAGAGTGTTGGAGGAGGGCCATGTCGTAGTAGCTTTTACGCAATTCGTACCGTTTTTCGGTTTTCATTTGCTCCGCATCAAGTTTTTTGATTTGCTCCATCCGTTCACTGATATTGCCGTAGGCTCCAAGTTTCCCTCCGGTATAGAGGGGTGCCATATAGGTGAGTTTGCTTTGGAAATAGTTTTGAGCCGCCGGATAATTGAGATTTTTAGGTTGAGTCGCAAGCAGTTGTTGTGCATTTCCCGGTAAACCACTCATTTGTCCTAAAAACTCATCAAAACCAAAGTCATTAAAATTGGCTTCGCGTGAGCTGAGTTTAAATCCGAATACGTTTCCGGCATCATCCGAACGCATGACGTTTTGGGTAAAGTCGAGAGAACCGAAATTATATCCTTTGGCGGCGGCGGTATCGTTTGCGGCACTTTGGATATCGAGGTTTGCGGTTTTGATTTCAAGATTGTTATGTTCTAAAATTTCAAGCGCAGAGGGGAGCGAAAGCCCCGTTCCCCAGAGATGGCATGAACCGATCAGCAGGGATGCGCACAAGGCACGAGAAAGGGATGTCATCAACATAATCCTTTGTGATTTATTTGTGATTATAATCAAATGTATAAGTTATATTATACACATTTACCTGTTTATTAGAACTAAAAAGCCTTATTATCAAAGGCTCTGAACGGTCAAGATTGTACCATAAGTTACATCGGGTTTGAAATTCGACGCGGTTTCGGGTAAAATTCGGACAAATAAAAGACAGACAAAGGTTTCCTGATGGCAACAATCGGTATGGGTGATATCAAAAAGGGTGTACGTTTGGAGATTACGGGCGTTCCGTATAAAGTAGTAGAATTCCAACACGTTAAACCGGGTAAAGGGGCGGCATTCGTCCGTTGTAAAGTAAAAAGCTTTTTGAACGGCAAAGTAATCGAAAAAACGATTCATGCCGGCGATAAATTTGAAGTACCGAATATGGCGCATAAAACCATGCAGTTTTTGTATGATGACGGCGAAATGCTCCAATTTATGGACAACGAGAGCTATGAACAACTCGGTCTTACGTACGATCAGTGTGAAGATGCGATGAAATGGATCAAAGACGGTACCAATGTTCAAATCGTTTTCCACAACGGCAATGCGATCAGCGTAGACGCGCCTGAAATCATGGAACTTAAAATTGTCGAAACTCCGCCGAACTTCAAAGGCGATACGTCAAGCGCTTCGAAAAAACCGGCAACCCTTGAGACCGGTGCGGTTGTTCAGGTCCCTTACCATGTCCTTGAAGGGGATATCATCAAAGTTAACACCGTTGATGGCGAATACCTCGAAAAAGTGAAATAATCTAGATTTTTTCTTCCGAATCTCTCCCTGCTTCGGCAGGAATTTCTTCCGATTTCCAAATATAAACACTGCTTTTTACCTTCAATTATGAGAAACGCTATGCTAAAGCGGATGACGGAGAAATTCACTATCTGACTCTTTTAAGTCATCTTCTATCTAATAACGGATAGAATTCTATTTACGATATATATAATTTTAGTCAATAATTGAGATTCCTGGTTGTGTCCTTTGTGTACTAAAAATTAGGATGAACGGATGCAAAGCATGAGAGAAGAAGTAGTCTCTTTACAAAATACCTTAATACAGTTAAAAGCATTAGAAGATTTTAACCAGACGCTAAAAAGTGACCATACGGAACTTCTGGATTACATTCGTGTGATGGAGGAGTACGTCTATACGACCAAAACGGATATAAAAGGGACTATTACCGATGTCAGCGACTCTTTCTGCCGTCTGACAGGATTTACCCGGGAAGAGTTTGTCGGGAAAAATCATAATCTTATCCGTCATGACGATATGGATAAACAGCTCTTTAAAGAGCTGTGGGAGACCATCAGTGACGGAGATATTTGGGAAGGGGATATCCAAAGCGTTAAAAAAGACGGCACCTCTTTTTGGATGCGTGTCGTTATATTTCCCCGCTATAACATCGATAAAGAGCTGATAGGATACGCTTCCATCCGTCATAATATCACCGATGCCAAACAACTCGAAAGCGAAGTGATTCACGACAGTTTGACCGGACTGTATAACCGGCGCTATTATGATGAAATTATTGAGCGGGAACTGATGCGTTCAAAAAGGGAAAAAGCCTATTTCACCTTTGTGATGATGGACATCGATTTTTTTAAACTTTACAACGACACCTATGGCCATCGCAAAGGGGATCATGTCCTCAGAGAGGTCGGAAAAGTATTACAAAAGAGATTGAACCGAGGAAGCGATTTTTGTTTCAGGCTGGGCGGGGAAGAGTTCGGCTTTTTTTTCATCAATGAATCTTTAGAAGCATCTATCTTTTTGACCGAAGGGATTTGCAAAGCGATTGAAGCGCTCCGTATCCCCCATTCCAAAAACAAAGCCAGCCCTTATGTGACAGCTTCATTCGGTCTGGTGAACGTCAATATGCAAACGGCGGTTACGGATGAACAGGCACTGTATACCGCTGCGGATAATGCTCTCTATAAAGCGAAAGAGGCAGGACGTAACCGTGTTGTGATCTTTGAAAGCGGTGATATGGAACTGTTTTAGCTAGGTTGTGTAAATCACGTTACAATAAGAGAAAATTTGGGTTGAAGGAGTTTGCATGGCACGTGTTTTAGTTCCGATTGCGGAAGGTTTTGAAGAGATCGAAGCGGTGAGCATTATCGATGTGTTGCGCCGTGCGGGGATCGAGGTGATTATGGGAGCGTTAAACGAGGAGCTTTTGGTTAAAGGCGCTCACGGAATCATTATCCAAGCCGATCGTCAGGTCAAAGGTGTGAGCGCGGATGAACTTGACATGATCGTTCTTCCGGGAGGATGGGGCGGTACGAAAGCGCTTGCGATGGATATAAACGTCCAAAATCTCCTCAAAGCGATGGATCAAGTGGGAAAAAACATCGGGGCGATTTGTGCCGCACCGTATGCACTCGATACTGCCGGAGTATTAAAAGAGGGGTATACGTGTTATCCGAGCGTTGAGAATGAGATTAAAACCGGTGGTTTTCAAGGCGCTTCGCATGCTGTTGTCGAGACGGAAAACGTCATGACGTCACGCGGACCGGGAACGGCACTGTGTTTTGGACTTGCCATCGTTAAAAAATTGGTTGACGACACAACGTATGAAGCTCTCCGTGAGGGGCTGCTGGCGGATTTTTGTGCGTAGTCTTGTACTGATCCCCTTGCTCTCGATGGGGCTGACCCTTCAGGCGGATGTTCATCTCTCCGCGAATGAGGAGTATTCGCAAGAACAAGCCTATCAATATTGCCGTGATTTGGGACCTCAATGGCGGCTGATGCAGATTCAGGAAATTTTTAATCTTCCTGGCTCTACGCCGTTTGTATCAGGATTTAGCTACTGGTCTGCGACCAATATAATGACGGGTGAAGCGATTATCGGCACGGGCAGTGAAGGGGACGGCGGTGTTCTGGCGCATGTAGGGCTGGCGTATTATGCCAAAGAGCGGAATGTCACCCCATCGCCGGAGAACAAAAAAATAGCCGCAATCTGTACCGATCTACCTCAGGCGAAGCAAATACGGAAGTACACGCTTGATACGCTGGGGACAAAAGACGGACAAAACGGTTTGCTCTGGCATTCCCTCGATGCGACCGATAAAAAAGCGAAATATACCTATGAGGGGGCCGCACAGATGTGCGAAAACCTCGCATTGGGGGGAAGAAGCTGGCGATTGCCGACACTCGATGAGATGTACAGCATTGTAGACTATAGTTTTAGCCGTCCGACCCTCGATATGAAGTATTTCGGCCCCGTAATGCAGCGCTATTACTGGACGAGTGACACTCTAAACGAAAATTCGGCTTTTGTGGTCGGATTTAAACTCGGTTCTGTAGCCACCGTCTCTACAAAAGAGGATGTCTATACCCGCTGTGTGAGTGAGTTGGAGTAGATAAACGGCTGAGGCGAGACTGGAAAAGTCCAAAAATCGGACATACGCAGTGCCATTTATTACAATTGACCGATCAGGCTCTCAAATTTTTTCAAAAGCGCATTGGACTCTTCGGTTTCTTGTGATTGCTCAAGCAGTAGGAGTTTTTTATCCTCATCGAACTTCCCGGTTTGAGCAACTTCTTCGATATAGGAGTTCATGATCGCTTGAGTAAACTCCGGATGAAATTGTACCCCCCACGCACATTTTCCGATTCTGAACGCGTGATTCTCATCATGCGAATTGTAGGCAAGCCTTACCGCACCGGAGGGGAGTGTCAGTACCGTCTGCGAATGGATGGTATGGGCAAATAAGCGCTCAGGAAGTTCACAAAATAATGGATCGTCCTGAACGTTATCCGTGGAAAAGATTTCAACCGTGCCGATCTCCATACCGTTGGGGTGATAATCCGATACACCGCCTAAAGCTTTAGCGAGCAGTTGATGCCCGTAACATATGGCCAATAAGGGAATCTCCTGATGTACCACATCCCTAAGCCACTGAGCCGTTTGGTGACTCCACGCATCTTCGTCTGTCACCATGGAGTGAGACCCGGTCAGGATTACGCCGTCACATTGATTCAATTCGGGCAACGGTTCACCCGCTTGTACATTCACCGTAAAAGGGGTGGATCGTTTTGAATCCAATCTACGGATTATCCACTCTTCAAAATCATCAAAATCGGCTCGTGTTTCAGGAAAAGTCGAACCGGTTTTGACGATGCAGATCGTTTTCATGAGACTCACTTTTTTTCATGCTATTGTAGTCGGTAAACTCGTTTGGGGGAGAGCGTCATAAGGATAAAATTTATACAATCGTTCCGGAATCTGATCTATTTGAACTTTTCTCCCCACTTCAAACCTCTGCTATGCACATAAAGCAATGCAAGTTTGTGTTTATTTCTTATAATGTTGCACCAATGAAAGGAATACAATGCATCTCATACACAGTTTGATTTTTCTGGTTCTTGTCTCTATACCTCTAACGGCGGATACCATCAAAGGGTTTGATGCCGATCTTTCGGGCTACCGCTATCCGTACCAGGTAGAGTACTTTTCCGTAGAATCGCAGCAGAAAACGTTGAAAATGGCGTATATGTACATTAAGGGAGAAGAGGGGAAACCCGTGGTGACGTTACTGCACGGCAAAAATTTCAATGGAGCCTATTGGTATGAAAGCGCCAATTTTTTGCATCACCAAGGATACAGTGTACTGATACCCGATCAGATCGGGTTTGGGAAATCTTCAAAGCCAACAGACTATCAATACTCTTTTGGAGCCATGGCCCGCAACACGAAAGCATTAATGGAACATCTTGGAATCACCGGCAGTATCATCGTTGGCCATTCGATGGGAGGAATGGTTGCAACACGCTTTGCACTCAACTATCCGCAAATGAGTAAAAAGTTGATTCTCATCAATCCGATTGGACTTGAAAACTATCTCCGTTATGTCGAGTATAAAGATGTCGATTTCTTTTACGGTATGGAGCTTGCCATGACACCCGAAAAGATACGGGCATATCAGCAGAAAAATTACTATGACGGGAAATGGAACGAACGGTATGAAGCGTTGACACTCCCCCTTGCCGGGTGGAGTGTCGGACCGGACAAAGAACGAATCGCCTACGTCAATGCCCTCACGTATGACATGATATTCAATCAACCCGTGGTTGAGGAGCTCAAGAACCTTAACGTTCCTGCAGCTTTGATTCTAGGTACACGTGACAGGACGGGACCGGGGCGAAACTGGATGAAAGCAGGGACCGTTTACGAGCTGGGACGCTACGACAAACTGGGGAAAAGCATTCTACAACTCAATGGCAAGATCAAACTGTATGAACTGGAGGGTCTTGGCCATTTGCCTCAGATAGAAGATTTTGATCGGTTCAAAACTGTTTTTGAAAGGGCGGTTGCTGAATACGAATAGGACATTCAACTTCTCCCTTTTAGTAGAGAAGAAGTGCGGATACCGTCTCACATTTTTTCTGTATTCGGTTCTGCAAATACAGACTTCGATACGGCTCCCCAACAAGAGCCGATACCTCTCCGCTGAACGAATAGCACCTTCAGGTAGGGATCGCTTAAGCGTGAAATCGGCTTAACTGGTTATTCAGCCCTTCGACAACGTGCGAGAGATGTTCGGCCGTACTGGCAATCTCTTCAATGCTTCGTGCATTGGCGCGGGAGAGGTCGTTGATTTCTGAGAGGCGCGATACCATGGTTTCCACCTCTTTACCGCTTTTATCCGCATCCGTAACCATTTTTTTGATCGCTTCCGTAGCGTGTTGGACTACCGCGACGGTTTGGGTTATTTTGGTGCCGACCATGTTCGATTTTTCTTCGATTTGCTGGATTTTGCGGGCATTTTGTTCCATTTGGAGGGTTGCTTCTTCAATCGAACCGACGATCGTTGAGATGGTGGCATCGGTTTGGATCAAACTCCCTTGGGTCCGTTCCGCAAGTTTTCTGACTTCATCGGCGACAACGGCAAACCCGCGCCCGTGTTCGCCGGCACGGGCAGCTTCAATAGCGGCATTGAGTGCGAGGAGATTGGTTTGATTGGCGATATCGCCTATGACTGAGAGTACCTCCCGGATTTGGCGTGCATTGGTTGTCAATGCATGAAGTTTTTGGGAAAAAACAGCTTCAACTTCGGCGCTTTCGCGAATCATTAAGAGCATGTTGTCCAGTTCGTCTTGGGAGGCTGAGAGGATCTCATTGGTTGAGATGATTTCGTTTCGGGTAAGCTCATTCTCTTTTTTGCTTATAGCAAGGCTGTTGATGAGGTGTTCGCTGCTTGCATGGATATTTTGAACCAGCTGGGCCTCTTCTTCCATACGATGACCGATATGGAGTGACGTTTGGGACAACTCTGTCGCTACGGAAGCGTTCTCCTCGGAGGAACGTTTGGCACTTTGTACCATATGCTGTGTCGCTTCGATAAAGGCATTAATCGAAACCGCCGTATTGGCAGGCTCGTCATTTCCGCGGATATTAAGCCGTTTGGTGAGGTCCCCGTTACCTGAAGCGAGCTCGTGAGCCATACTCTGCATCATCGACAGTTTGGTTGTGATCGAACGTCTAAGACCGATAATAGCGCCGATAAGGATCAGGATGAGAACTAAAGAGGTACCGATCATACTCGCGGAAATTCGGGTAAACTCTTCTTCTACGTCATCGATGTAGACACCGGTTCCGATAATCCAATTCCATTGTTTATCAAGACGGACGTAAGAGAGTTTCGGCAAGGGCTGATCGTTTCCGGGTTTGGCCCACATGTAATCGACGTATCCTTCCCCTTGGTTTTGAGCGACTTTGGCAAATTCGACGAAAAGATGTTTTCCGTTCGGGTCTTTGATATCGGATAAATCGGTATTATCCAATTGCGGTTTGATCGGGTGCATGACCCCGCGAACATCGGTATCAAGGATGAAAAAATACTCCTCCCCCGAATAGCGGAGGTGTTTGATGGCATCTTGGGCCGCGGTTTGTGCCGATTGTTGATCCATCTTCCCCTCATTTGCCTCATTTGTATAATAGGCGATAAGAGCCGATGCCGTATCGATCTGTGTTTTTAACATGGTTTTTTTGGCATCAAGGAGCTGATTTTTGACGGTAAAAAGGGAGAAAACGACCATAATCACAAGTACCGAAGGTATTATGAGGGCTAAAAGGGTCAGTTTGGTTTTGATTGTGATATTGTCTTGCATCGTTTGTCCTTTATGCGTTATGCACGATTCACATTGTATAGCATTTTTTTCAAATTGAACGTAAAAAATAGCTATTTTTATATCTAAAATATTTATACAAAGAGTAGAGATGGAGTAGGATATAATACAGAGATATATCATTTATAGACAGAGGTTTTTATGGGACACGACAGCGCACTTAATCAACGAGCATTGGATTATCATGAACATCCGCAACCGGGGAAAATTGCGACCGAGATAACCAAGCCGTTTGTCACTCAGAATGATTTGACGCTTGCCTACTCGCCCGGAGTGGCCGCACCGTGTCTGGAGATTCAAAAAAATCCTGACGATGCCTATCGCTATACGTCCAAAGGGAACCTGATTGCCGTTATTTCCAACGGTACGGCGGTATTGGGCCTTGGGAATCTGGGGGCGTTGGCTTCCAAACCGGTGATGGAGGGGAAAGCGATCCTTTTTAAAAAATTCAGTGATCTGGATGCATACGATATTGAGGTGGATGAAACCGATATCGACCGTTTTTGTGACGTGGTTGCCGCGATAGCTCCGACATTCGGGGGGATCAATCTAGAAGATATCAAAGCACCTCAATGTTTTGAAATCGAACGCCGTCTTGTCGAGAGACTCGATATTCCGGTGATGCATGACGATCAGCATGGGACGGCGGTTATTTCATTGGCCGGAATTATGAACGGATGTGAAATTACCGGACGAACCTTGGAATCGATCAAAGTTGTGATCGTCGGTGCCGGCGCGGCGGCTATCAGCTGCGGAAGAATTTACCGTTTTATGGGGGTTAGGGAAATCTATATGTCCGATTCAAAAGGGTTGATTCACGCCGGAAGAAGCGATCTTAATTCCCAAAAAGAGGAATTCTCCGCCCCTGAGGGGATGACTTTGCAGCAGGCATTTGAGAATGCCGATGTCGTCGTAGGGCTTTCAGCCCCTGGCAGTATCACTTTGGAACATATCAAGACGATGGCACCCGAACCGATTATTTTTACACTGGCCAATCCGGTGCCGGAACTGTTTCCAGAAGATGTCCAAGCCCTTCGTCCGGATGCGATTGTGGCAACCGGACGGAGCGATTACCCGAATCAGGTCAATAACGTACTGGGATTTCCGTTTATTTTTCGCGGAGCGATGGACGTACGTGCCAAAACGATCAACATGGAGATGAAAGTGGCGGCTTCCAAAGCGCTGGCGGCGTTGACCCGACAGGAAATTCCTCCCTATCTCAATGAGATTTACGGTACCCAATTGGTTTTCGGCAAGGAGTACATAATCCCAAAACCGTTTGACAAACGGCTGATGGTCGATGTCTCGGCAAGTGTGGCGGAAGCAGCGGTAGAAAGCGGTGTAGCGCGAGTAGAGAATTTTGATTTGGAACATTACAAAAGCGAATTGTCCAAACGGTTGGGATAAAGCGGAACAATGGCTAAAACGGTAGAACACTATCCGAAACCTCTTTTTCTGGGGAGTTTTTTCCTGCTGGCACTATTGATCTACACGGGGTTGCATGCGTATGATACGCTGACATGGTTTATGGAAACGCTCCCCGTCATGATTGCGCTACCGATTCTGGCAGTGACCTATCGTACGTTTCCCCTGACTTGGCTTTTGTATGGTGTAATTCTTATCCACGCGATTGTCCTGATTTTTGGCGGAATGTATACCTATGCCCGTGTTCCGCTGGGATTCGAGATTGCCCAGTGGTTCGATCTTGCCCGAAACCCTTATGACAAAATCGGTCATTTTATGCAGGGATTCGCTCCGGCGTTGATCGCCCGTGAAATTTTGATTCGGGGCCATTACGTCAACGGACGGCGTATGATGCATTTCATCGTTGTCTGCATCGTCCTTGCGATTAGCGCATCGTATGAGCTGATCGAGTGGGCGGCGGCACTTTGGATGGGGCAGGGGGCCGATGAGTTTTTAGGGACACAGGGGGATATGTGGGATACCCAGTCGGATATGTTTTTCGCCTTGATCGGAAGCGGTGCCGCTATCGGTTTTTTCTCCGGTTTCCACGACAAATTGATTAAAAAAGCGGGTCAAAATGAAAATTCTCGTTGATGCCGATGCTTTTCCGAATACCCTCAAGGAGATACTGCTGCGCGCGGTTTTAAAACGGGAGATCACCACGGTTTTTATTGCCAACAAGCGGATCGGCATCCCTGACGCTCACCACGTGTCGATGGAGGTGGTGGATCAAGGCCCCGACGAAGCGGATCACCGCATCGCCGAGTTGTGCGAACCGGAAGATTTGGTCATTACCGCCGATATCCCTCTTGCCGATCGGATCGTCACCAAAGGGGCTGTCGGACTCGATCCGAGAGGGACGATCTATGATGAAAACAACATCAAACATCTCCTTGCGATGCGCAATCTGATGGAAGAGCTCCGAAACAACGGAGAGATTACCGGCGGCCCCTCGGCAATCGGGCAAAAAACGGTGCGGGCATTTGCGGACGGGCTGAATAAATTACTCTCAAAGCGGTTGTAAAAGCTCCTCTTTACCCATTACTCATTATAATCTTTTTACTTTTTTTCAAGGCATTCTTTCATGAGTACAATCCCACCGTTTACCCATTTACATCTTCATACCGAATACTCTTTGCTTGACGGGGCGAACAAAATTTCCGCACTGGCGGCACGTGTCAAAGAGCTGGGGATGACGTCGGTTGCGATGAGCGATCACGGCAATATGTTCGGGGCGATCGATTTTTATCAACAAATGAGAAAAGAGGGGATCAAACCGATCATCGGGATGGAGGCGTATATCCACAACGGGGATGATCTGGGAGACAAAACGATCAAACAGCGTTTTCACGTCTGCCTGTTTGCCAAAAACGAAACGGGTTACAAAAACCTGATGTATCTCTCTTCGCAAGCCTATATCAACGGTTTTTACTACTTTCCCCGTATCAACAAACAGCTGCTGCGAGAGAACAGCGAGGGGATTATCTGCACCTCGGCGTGTTTGCAAGGCGAGGTCAACTGGCATCTCAATACCAACAGCGAACGTAACGTCAAAAACGGGGCAATGGGGTATGAGGAGGCGAAACGGATTGCGTTGGAGTACAAAGAGATCTTCGGGGACGATTTTTACATGGAGATCATGCGTCACGGGATTGCCGACCAGCTTTTTATCGATGAGCAGGTAATCCGGATTTCCAAAGAGACGGGGATCAAACTCGTTGCGACGAACGACACCCACTACACCTATGCCGACGATGCGCAGTACCACGAGGCGTTTATGTGTATCGGGATGAATAAACTCTACGACGATCCCAAACGGATGCGTCACTCCGTCCATGAGTTTTACATCAAATCGCCCGAACAGATGGCACGGCTGTTCGCCGATATCCCCGAAGCGCTCTATAACACCCAGGAGATCGTCGATAAGTGCCAGTTGGAACTGAAACTCGGGAACCCGACACCGCCGAATTTCAAATTTACGACCGAGTACGCCCGTGAAGAGGGGTTGGAGATAGCGGAAGATTCGGAGTATTTTATCCACCGATGCCGTATCGGTCTTGAGGAGCGCCTGATTCACGTACCAGAGGCGCGTCACACCGAATATCGCGAACGTTTAGAGTTCGAGATGCAGGTGATCAATCAGATGAAATTCCCCGGCTACATGCTTATCGTTTGGGATTTCGTCCGTGAAGCGAAAAAGATGGGGATCGCCGTAGGACCGGGACGGGGATCGGCGGCGGGGAGCCTTGTCGCTTATGCGCTGGAGATCACCGATATCGATCCGATGAAGTACGATTTGCTGTTTGAGCGTTTTCTCAATCCGGAACGGGTATCGATGCCCGATATCGATATGGACTTTATGCAGGCGCGCCGCGGCGAGATTATCGATTACGTCGTCCAAAAATACGGTCGCGAACAGGTTGCACAGATCATCACCTTCGGTTCGCTCCTCGCCAAAGGGGTTATTCGCGACGTTGCGCGCGTTTTGGAGATGCCGCTCTCCCAAGCCGATATGATGGCTAAACTGATTCCCGATGAACTGGGTATCACCCTCAACGGAAAGACCAAAGGGGGAGAATTCAAACCCGGAGCGTTCCAAAAAGAGCCGAAAATCCAGGAGCTGATCGAAAGCGATGCGCAGGCGGCGCGGGTATGGGAGTTTTCTAAAAAGCTCGAAGGGCTCAAACGCAATGCCGGGATGCATGCGGCAGGGGTCGTTATCTCCAATGAACCGCTCTGGAAGAAGACGCCGATCTACAAACCCTCAGGCGAGGAGACGTTTGTTACCCAGTATTCGCTCAACTACCTCGAAGATATCGACCTGATCAAATTCGACTTCCTGGGACTCAAAACCCTCGACGTTATCGATAATGCGATCAAACTGATCAAAAAACGCTACGACGTCGAGGTGAACTGGCACACCATCGATGAAAACGATCCGAAAGTGTATGAGATTATCCAAAGCGGGGATACGATCGGGATGTTCCAGATTGAGAGTTCGGGGATGCAGGACCTTAACCGCCGTCTCAAACCGAGCGTTTTCGAGGACTTGATTGCGGTACTCGCCCTCTATCGTCCGGGACCGATGGAATCGGGGATGCTGGATGACTTTATCGAACGTAAACACGGCCGTCAGGCGATCAGCTATACTTTCCCCTCAATGGAACCGATCCTCAAACCGACCTATGGGGTTATCGTCTACCAAGAGCAGGTCATGCAGATCGTACAAACGGTCGGTGGGTTCAGCCTCGGCGGGGCGGATATCGTTCGCCGTGCGATGGGGAAAAAGAAAATCGAGGAGATGCAGAAATATAACAAAGAGTTTAGTGAGGGGGCAGCCAAACAGGGGCTTGATTACACCAAAGCGTCGGAACTGTTTGATCTGATCGAAAAATTTGCCGGATACGGGTTCAACAAATCCCACTCGGCGGCGTACGCGATGGTCACCTTCCAGACGGCATGGCTTAAAACCTACTATCCGCAGGAGTTTATGGCGGCATTGCTCACCTCGGAGAAAGACAATACCGACAAGGTCGTCAAATACATCGACGAAGCCAAGCGGATGAAAATCTTCCTCGGGGCTCCCGATATCAACCATTCGCAGCTTGAGTTCTCCGCGATCACGAAAGACGATCAGGATCAAATCCTTTTCGGTCTGGGGGCGATCAAAGGGGTCGGCGAAGCGGCGGTCGAGTCGATCCTCGAAGCACGGAGCGAGGGTGAGTTCAAAGATATTCAGGATTTCATCAACCGAATTGAGCCGCAAAAGGTCAATAAAAAAGTGATCGAATGCATTATCAAAGCGGGGGGATTTGACCATTTCGGATACTCCCGCCGCGCATTGATGGAGCAGGTCGAAGTGATGGTCGAAACGGCGAAAAAAGGGTCTTCGCTCAAAAAAGATGCCCAGTTTAGTCTGTTCGGAAATGATGAAGAGGTGACGGCCGTCGAACTCACCCTCAAAAATATGGAAGAGTACGATCTCAAAAGTCTCCTTGATTTCGAAAAAGACACTTTGGGATTCTACGTCTCCGGCCATCCGCTCGACAATTTCCGCGATCAAATCGATGCGATCAACTATACCCTCTCGTCCGAAGTTGAAAATATCGAAGACGGTTCGAATGCCATCTTCATCGGAAAAGTTGAAGAGATTACGAAAAAGATGTCGAAAAAAGGGTCCCAGTTCGGTCTTGTGAGCTTGATGGACTTCCACGGCAATATCGAGATGATGCTCTTCTCCGACAAACTCGAACAGTTAGAGGGGATGGATCTGGATGAGCCGATCGCGTTCAAGGTCAAGGTAACCCATACCGAGATGTTTACCCGTATCAGCGTCACGAAAATCATGACATTGAACGAAGCGAAAAAAGAGGCCAAAAAGGTGGAGACGAAGATCGTCGAAAATCTCCCTCCACAGGAGCCGCTGCAGTTGCGTATCCGTCTGAGCGACAATCTTGAAACGCTCGAAAAACTTTACACGCTCGTCCGCCGCCATCCGGGACGCCGTGAGATTAAGCTGGTGATTGTTTCCAAACTTGCCGATGTCGTCATCGATTCGGCGATACGGGTCGATAACAAGGTGATTGAAGAGTTAAGCGTGTTGGAAGATGTGGATGTGGTTTAAGTTAGGAATAATAAATTTAAAAAGATATAGTTAACAATATTTAGTTGTATCTTTGAAATTTAATGTAAAATACATTCTATAGAAAAGAGAATGTAGAGTTTTAAATACGTAGTATAAAGGTATATTCGAATGAAAATTACTTATGAAAATCTTGGAGCCGCAGAATTTGGTTCGATAGAATTATCTAATCTTACAATTATATGTGGTGAAAACAATACAGGAAAAACATATATTACTTATTTAATTTATTGTTTGTTAAGTAGTTGGAAACAATTAGCTGATCTGGATTTGAACGATGAATTAAAACAATTATTACAAGAAGGTACTGTTAATATTGATTTGCAAACTAAAGTGATCGATAAATGGGATGTAATATGTCAGACGACATTGGAAAAATTTAAAATTCAATTTCCTGAAATGCTTGCTTCTAATAGTGGATTATTTACGAAATTATTATTAGATATAAAAATTCCTCTTGATACAAGCTGGAAAGAACAAGAGTTTAAAAATGAATTGAGAGGAGCTAAGGGCAATTTATTAGTTTCTATGACTAAGCAAGCTAATTCGGTTGCACTAGAACTAGCCGCTCCAAAGCAAGATAATTCTTTTAATTCTATACTTCCTTTAGGAGATTTTATAGAAGAAAGACTGTTCTCAATGATTTTAGCTGAAACGATACCTAATGTCTTTATTGCAAGTACAGAAAGAACAGGAGCAACAACTTTTAGAAAACAATTGAATTTAGCTACTAGTAATATTATTGATTTATTAAGTCAAGTTCATAAAGATGGGGAAAAAAGTATAACTCCACATAAAATTTTTGAAACTATCTATGGAAAACATGAGTATGCTTTACCTGTAAGAGATAATGTAAGATTTATTAATCAATTACCTGATAGTAATGCTGAACCAGGTGAACTTTATAAAGAAGTACCAGAGTTAATGAGTAAATTTGAAAATATCGTCGGTGGAACTTATGCAACTAATAAAGAAGGATTAACGTATTTTCAACCGAAAGGTACTTCTTTAAAGTTAGGATTGGGTGAAGTATCAAGTTCAGTGCGCTCCATGTTGATTATGTGGTATTGGCTAAAACATTTTGCTAAAAAAGGAGATATGCTTATTTTAGATGAACCTGAATTAAATCTCCATCCATCTAATCAAAGACGATTAGCCCGATTTTTAGCTATGTTAGTCAACCATAATTTAAAAGTGTTTATTACGACACATAGTGACTATATTATTAAAGAATTTAATACATTAATAATGCTAAATCAAAATCTTCCGTATTTCGAGAAAGTAAGAGAAAAATTCCAAGATTATTCATTAGATGATAGGCTTTCTGCTGATAAAGTTGCTCTTTATATGACACGTGAAGAATTAATTATGCGACCTGGAAAACAACGTAAAACAAAAACAAAGACACTCGTAAAAGCTGATATTAGCCCATCTTTAGGAATTGAAGCCAAAAGTTTTGATGAAACTATTGATGAAATGAATGCTATTCAAGAAGCAATCTATTATGGTTTGGAAAATTAAATATGACAATTATTGATGCATTAAAATCAATAATCAAAGATGAAGCAATCATAGCAGATGGAAATATGCATTCACATGCTTGTATTGAAGAAAAAGATGTTTCAGCAAAGCTTAAGAAGTTAACAATATCTGATTTAGGTCAAGGGCATTTAGTTATTGGTCTTGATGGAGGGCGAATAATGATATGTGACAGGAAGGAATTTGCACTAATGTCACCTATTTTTAGAATTACTAAAGATTGCGATCATAATAGGGCATGTGATGCTTTATTAATAAAAGAAAAACCAGGTGGAAGATGTGAAATTGCATATATAGATTTAAAATCAGATAGCCCAACTGGGTATTCAGGACAATTTAAAAGTTCAAAATGTTTTATAAATTACATAGAATCATTGATAAAAACTTTTTGTGATATTGATATCAAAATCGAACGTGAAAAATATGTATTGTTTCACACTGACAGTACGAACTCTACGCCATCAATAGGTAAAAAAACAACCCGCCCGACACCTAATGATAAAAATTCTGCGACATCACCAATGAAATTTATAGTGAAAAACAATATGACAATTTCACAGATGAAATTTTTATAGCTTTTGACTTTTAGTTTGATAATACCCGCGTAACAATTAAATGTAAAAGTATTATTTTTTAGTCATTCAGAGCTATTTGTTTTATATTTGACAAAGCGTACGCTTTTCGGTACGATTTGTCTATAAGGAGCTAACATGACCAAAGTAATCACAGCCAGTCAAGCCCGATCCGACATCTACAATCTCATCGATGAGACGGCACAGAGCCATGAACCGATCATCATCACCGGTAAACGCCACAATGCCGTTATGGTCTCCCAAGAGGACTGGAAAGCGATCGAAGAGACACTCTACCTCACCTCTATTACGAACATGGCGCAATCGATTACGGACGCCATGAATGCACCCGACAGCGAATTCAGTGACAGCGTAGAATGGTAGAGTACAAAATCCTCTACAGCAAAGAGGCGCAAAAAGATGCGAAAAACCTCTCTGCCGCGGGATTAGCTGATAAGGCAAAAGAGCTGATCGAGATTATCAAATGCAGCCCGTTTCAAACCCCGCCCAGTTATAAAAAACTCGTCGGAAATCTCAGCGGTGCCTACTCCCGACGAATCAACATCAAGCACCGTTTGGTCTATCAGGTGATCGAAGAGAGTAAAACAGTGAGAATTTTGCGGATGTGGAGCCATTACGGGGAGTGATTAGGGATAGAGACGGTAAATTTATCAAAAAAATATCTCTATTTTGAATAAAATCCGATCCAAATGGATAAAAACCGAATCGAATATTGACTTTAATTCGTTATAATGCAAAATATTAATACTAAAATAAGGTTCAGTAGTGGGTAAATACGAGCTAATCAGCCGGTATTTAAGCGAATTTTTGAATCAGGAAGTTCGTAAAACAGGCCTTCAAAAAGTGGTTGTCGGGCTTAGCGGAGGGATCGATTCAGCGGTTGTGGCCGTATTGGCCCATCGTGTTTTCGGAGACGATCTGCTCTGCGTCAAAATGCCATCTCACTACTCTTCGCAAAGTTCGCTGGATGATGCCGATGAACTGTGTTCGGTATTTGGGCTCCGTTCCGAGGTCCATTCGATTGAGCCGATGCTTCGGGCGTATGAAACCCCTGAAATGTCCCCATTGAGAGTAGGGAATCTTTCGGCCCGGTTACGGATGGTAACGTTGTTTGATATTTCGGCGCGAGAAGGGGCTTTGGTTCTGGGAACCAGCAACAAAAGCGAACTGATGCTCGGATACGGGACCCTGTACGGGGATTTGGCGAGTGCCCTGAACCCGATCGGTGATTTGTACAAAACCGAGGTTTTTGAGTTGGCACGCCATTTGAACGTTCCCGATTCGATCATCTCCAAGCCCCCATCCGCCGACTTATGGGCGGGACAGAGCGATGAGGAGGAGATCGGTTATCCTTATGCCGATTTGGACCGTGTGTTAAAACGTTACGTTGAAGAACGCCACACGGTAGAAGAGATGGCCGCTAGTGGAGAAAATTCCCATTTGGTCGATATGATAGTATCAAGAATCTACAAGAATCAGTTTAAACGTAAAATGCCCGTAATCGCGAAATTGACGTCGCGTACGGTCAATCATGATTTTAATTATCCCAGAGACATTACCCTATAAACAAAGGAAGAGAAGATGAGTATCCCGTTTTACCGTGTAGAAGTTGGTGGAGACGAACGCGAAAAAATCGATGAAGTGCTTGACGGCGAAGCACCGAGTATTGTTGAAGATTTGGAATCGGCTTTTGAATCGTACATAGGTGCGGCTTATGCCGTGGCTACTTCCCACGGAACCGCCGCACTCCATTTGGCGATGCTGGCGATCGATTTAAAGCGTGGAGACAAAGTGATCTGCTCGATCAATGCCTATCCTTCGGTACCGGAGGTTGTCCGCCATTTTGATGCAGAACCGATATTTATTGATATCAATCCCGATACGTTTACAATCGATTTGGACAAACTCGAAGCCTACCTTGTCGAAAACAAATCCAAAAAACTGAAAGCGGTTATCGTATCGCATATTGCAGGACAAAGCGTCGATCTTGATCGTCTTTACGATATTGCGAAACAGTATGACGTCAAAATCGTCGAGGATGCTTCGGATGCCCTCGGAGCAACCTATAAGGGGCAGAAAATCGGTTCTACGGGTGCGGATATCACCTGTTTTGATTTTAGTCCCCATTTGCGCCGAAACGTTTGTAACGGCGGAATGCTGGTGTGCGATGACGAAGAGATTATGGAACGTGCCCGTTCGCTTCGCAATCATGCGATGGTCGTTGAGGATGAAGGCCTGGGGTATATTTACGACGTTACCGATATCGGCAGCCAGTACATGATGAGCCCTCTGGATGCGGCAACGATTTTTGTCCAATTGGAAAAACAGGATGAAAATATCGAACGTCAGCGTCAGATTGCCGAAGTATTCAATGAGCGTTTAGTCGATGCACCGCACATTAAACTTCCGATCGCCAACGATGAGCATGCCTATTCGCTGTACATTATCAAAGTCGATAAAAACCGTGACTCGTTTGCACGCGAATTGGCGGCGCGGGGGATTGAGTGCGGATTGCACTATATCCCGCTCCATTTGTTGAGTTATTATAAGTCAAAATATTCTTTGCGGGTCAACGATTTTCCGATTGCCCTTCGCAATTATCAGCAAGTACTCTCGATTCCGAATTATGCCGCTCTCAGCGACGATGAGGTCGAAGAGATCTGCGATGCAATTTTGGATGTAGCCGCCACTCGCGTTTGAAACGTTTCTGGGTACAATGGGGCGAGCGGTATCTTTACCACCCCTCGTTGAGCCAAAAAATCCTCTCACTCTTACTTTTACCCCTAAGCTGGCTCTATTGTCTGATCGCCTACCTGCGCTACCGTCGCAGTGAACCCAAAGCGATGGGAATCGCTGTCGTCAGTGTCGGAAATCTAACCGTCGGCGGGAGCGGAAAAACGCCGGTGGTGATCGAATTGGCCAAACATTTTGAGAAACCGGCAATCGTTTTGCGCGGGTACGGACGAAAAAGCCGCGGAATGGTTGTTGTCAAAGATAAAACAACCCTCTTATGTGACGTCACCAGCAGCGGGGATGAAGCGATGTTGTATGCACACTCCCTTTCGCATGCGGTAGTTATCGTCAGTGAAATACGCGAGCGTGCCATTGCGGAAGCGGTGTCGATGGGATGTGACGTCGTGCTGCTTGATGACGGTTACGGAAAACATGCCATAGCCAAACTCGACCTTATCATCGATGTTGCCACCCCGAACGGTTTTTGTCTCCCTTCGGGAGCCTATCGCGAAAAGCTCTGGAGCGGAAAAGAGGCGGTGAAACTGGTAGAAGGAAAGACGTTCAAACGTTCCGTTTCGATCCAGAATCCGACCGACAAGATGGTACTCGTGACGGCAATCGCCCGGCCTGAAAGATTGGATCCGTATCTACCCGAAGTAGCGGGTAAGTTTTATTTTGAAGACCACCATTTTTTTACCCAAAAAGAGCTTGAGGAGATCATAGAATCGACCGGGGCATCAAGCCTCTTGGTTACTCAGAAAGACTTCGTTAAAATGTCGACTTTTAATAATCTCAACTTCTCCCTTATGGTCCTCTCCATAACGTTGGATGAAGCATTGATAACCACTGTCAAGGAATACAGCCATGCAAAAAAAGATTGATACCGTCAAAACGCTGATGGACGCAATGCCGTTCATCAAAGAATTTCGTGATGAGATCGTTGTCATTAAATACGGCGGTTCGGCTCAAAGTTCGGATGAGCTCAAAGCCAAATTTGCCCAAGATATCGTACTGCTCCATCTTGTTGGGATAAAAGTGGTGATCGTTCACGGGGGCGGGAGCCGGATCAGCCAGCTTTTGGGCGATTTAAAAATACCGACCGAATTTATTGACGGCGAACGGGTGAGTACACCGGATGTAATGCGCATTGTGGAGATGGTACTTAGCGGAGAGATCAACAAGGAGATCACCTCCTTATTGAATTCTCACGGTGCGAAGGCGATCGGAATCAGCGGAAAAGATGCCCATTTTCTGATGGCAAAGCCTAAAGACGAAGCAAAATTCGGCCTCACCGGGCGGGTTACGGAGGTTAAAGCCGACGTTATCCATAATCTGTTGCGCGAAGGGTTTATTCCGGTTATCGCTCCGATCGGCGCCGATCCGATCGTCGGGCATCCGGGGTACAACATTAATGCCGATTTGGCCGCTTCGGCGGTTGCGGCGGCTATCGGTGCGTGCAAAGTGATCTTTATGACCGATACTCCGGGCGTTTTGAATCAGGATAAGGTCCTTTTTTCATCCCTTACCGAAGAACAGGTTGAATCGCTCAAAGCGGACGGTACGATTCACGGCGGAATGGTCCCTAAGGTGGACTCATGCCTTGAAGCGGTAGATGCAGGGGTTAATAAAGCCCACATTATTGACGGACGGATTGAGCATGCGATCTTGCTTGAATTATTTACCTCTGACGGTGTCGGAACCCAAATTACCCTCTAATAGTGCGGAAAAATTATAGATCAGGAGAGAAACGTGCAACCATTTAACGAAGGGATGATCCGTTTTATCAATGCCTCTCCGACTCCGTTTCATGCTGTGGCATGGATGGCTGAAACTTTGGAAAGTCGGGGATTTCACCGTCTTGAAGAGGACTCAAAATGGAATTTGGAAGAGGGAAAAGGGTACTACGTCACCCGAAACGACTCTTCCCTGATAGCGTTTACCTATACCTCCTCGTTGGACAAAGGGTATGTCATTGTCGGTGCCCATACCGATTCGCCCCATCTGCGTTTAAAACCCAATCCTTTGACGACATCCGCAGGGGTGAAACGGCTGGGGGTTGAACCCTATGGCGGGGTATTGCTCAATCCATGGTTTGACCGTGATCTGGGATTGGCGGGGCGCATCGTCTATCTTGAGGGGAATGTACGTAAAGAGAAGGTGATCACTATTGATTCCCCGATAGCGTTTATCCCCTCATTAGCCATCCATCTTGACCGGGAAGCCAACAGTTCGCGTTCGGTGAACGCACAAAGCGATATCGTTCCGATCATTGCAACGGGTGATGTCGATCTAGAGGCTTTTCTTTTGTCCCAACTCGAAGAAGATACGGCGAATCTAACCCTCTTGGCCCATGAATTGAGTTTCTATGACCTCCAAAAGGGATCATTTGTCGGTGTGCATAATGAGTTCATTACCTCGGCCCGTTTGGATAACCTCCTAAGCTGTTACGTAGGGGTTCAGGCAATTGTGGAAAGCTCTTCGCCGATGATGCTGGCATGTATGGATCATGAAGAGGTGGGAAGCGATTCTCACGTAGGGGCAGGGGGTACCTTTGTCGAAGAGACCCTTCGCCGCATCGCAGGAGAGGAATTCGCACCCCTGATGCGCCGCTCCTTGATGGTATCGTGCGATAATGCCCATGCCCAGCACCCTAATTTTCCGGGAAAACATGAGAGCGAACATGCGCCGATCCTGAACAAAGGGGTAGCGATCAAAATCAATTCCAATCAGCGTTACGCGACCAGTTCACGGACAATGGGGCGCTTTCTCCAGTGTGCCAAAGCCCTGGAAATACCGACGCAAACTTTTGTCACCCGAAGCGACATGGGGTGCGGAAGTACCATCGGACCGATCAGTGCGACCCGGCTGGGGGTCGAGACGATTGATGTCGGTGTCCCGACACTCGGAATGCATTCGATTCGAGAACTCTCGGGGATCAGCGATGCGTACGGACTCTGTCGGATTTTGACCCGATTGGGCGATTTCCAATGACCGAGATGATTTCTCCCGCAGAACTTAAAGCGCTGATCGATCAGACTTACAAGGTAGAGGAGGAGTACGTCGCCCTGCGTCAATCGTATAACCATCTCCAAAGTACGATCGAACAGGTTATCGAATTTCTCCCCAATGCGATTTGGATTGTGGATCAAGACGGTTCGGTATTTTTGCAAAATTCGCAAGGCAAAGCGTTAAGTCAATTATTTGATACCCTTCGGCTGGATGAAGAAGATTATGAAATCACCTTCAATGAACGCTCCTACCTGATTAAATCGGCCCGGCATAATGAAAAGCGGCTCCTCAGCGCTACCGATATAACCGAGCAAAAGCGTAAAGAGAATCTCGCGACAATGGGACAGATGGCTGCCCATCTTTCGCATGAAATACGTAATCCGGTCGGATCGATTGCCTTATTGGCCTCCACATTGATCAAGAGGGTCATTCCGGAAAACCGTCCGATCGTCGAGGAGATTCAAAAATCCCTTTACCGTATCGAACGGATCATTAAAGCGACTTTGATGTTTTCCAAAGGGGTGAGTGCCCAAAAAAACTCTATCCGCTGGTGGCAGATACGCGAAGCGCTGTTAAATGCTATCGGCTATTACAGCTACGCTAAAAACATCGAGTTTAAATTCCCGGAAGATAATTTTGAACTCTTCGGTGATCTGGATCTGCTCGTCATGCTCTTTAGCAATTTTGTCTTCAATGCCATAGACGCGATAGAGCTGGATGATGAAGAGGAGGGGACGATTACCATCGAACATCGCGTTGAGGGGACTACCCACATTTTTGAAATCTACGATACCGGCATCGCGATTGAAAATGAAAAAGCGCTTTTTGAAGCGTTTAAAAGCACCAAAGAGCGGGGCAACGGACTCGGACTCGTATTGGCAAAAAATATTGTCGAATCCCACGGCGGAGAGGTCGGTTTATGTGAAGGGAAAGCGAAAGGTTTCCGATTTACCCTCGCATCATAAAGGCTTCGGTTCGCCCAAATAATACCCTTGAAGGTAGTCGATATTAAGTTCTAGGCATTTGGTATAGACCGCTTCGGAATGGACAAATTCCGCTACCGTTTTTAATCCCAAATGTTTTGAAAATTCGGATACGGCGGTAAGGATGGTTTGGGCGTTCGTATCGGTATCGATATTTCGGATCAGGGAGCCGTCAATTTTTAAGATATCGACGTCAAGGCGGAGGATATGGGCAAAATTGGAGTAACCGGTCCCAAAATCGTCGATAGCGATCAAACATCCGAATTTTTTCACATCGGTAATAAACGAGGAGACTTCAGAGTAGTTTTCAATCCCTTCGCTTTCGAGCAGTTCAAAAATGAGCCGGTCGTTATAAAGCGAAGTTTGAAGTTTATGGAGGATAAACGTTCGGATATGGGTATCGAGAATATCATCGACGGAGAGGTTGATTGAAAAGGTATGCGGTGTCGTTGCCAGCATAATAAAGACTTCATTGACGACAAACTGCGTAAGATGGGCATAAAGCCGCGACTGTTTGGCAGCGGGGAGGAAATAGGAGGGGGCAATAACGGTATCGTCACCGTTTCTCATCCGCAGAAGTGCCTCATATTCTACAACGGAGCCGTTTTTAGGATCGATAATCGGTTGATAATAGAGGCAGAAACGGTTCTCTTCGATCGCCTCTTTGACCTTTTTTGACCATAAAAGGTTATTATGATACTCCTCTTTGATCTGCATGCTCTCATCGTAAACCATATAGCTTAAATGACGTTTTTTAGCCGCTTTGAGTGCCATATCGGCATTGCTGAGGAGGTTTCTTTCCCCTTTGTTTTGTAAGGCGATATCGGCACCTACGGTAAAAGTGATAAATATGGTAGCCCCGTGGACCTCATAATATTTTGATTGCAGATGTTCGATAATCGAAGTACGGGCCGCATCAAAATCGGTGTAGGCTAACGGTTCATTCAGGAGAATCGCGTATTCGTCCGAAGGCATTTTATAAAGTTGCATCGGCAGGTCTTGAATGGCTTCCTGAATCGATTGGGTTAATGCCAGAAGGATCTCGTCCCCGATTGAGTGGCTGTAAAAATCGTTGATCTCTTTAAAGTTATCAATGTTCAAAAGAATCAGCGCGTAAAAACGGCTGTTTTGAATATCCCGTATCAAGGCGTTCCGGTTGGGGCAGGAGGTCAGATTGTCGGTATGAAGCTGATGCACGAGCTGACGATTCAGTTCCCGTGTAATCTGTGCGTCACGATCGATCCTTCGGATAAGTATACGGAATCCGTAATAGAGGATGACCTCCAACACGATGAGGACCACCAGGCTGATAATGAGAAGATTGCGAAGCTCTTGATTGTAGCTGGTGACATGATCCGTAATATCAAAAGCACAGGTCATCATGGCAACAATTTCGTTTTGAAAGTTGGTTAACGGACGTGAAGCGATAATGTAGGTTCGGTTATCGATTGTGTAGCGTTTGCTCTCATTAAACGTAAACGTTGACGGGAGTTTCTCAAAGAGTGCGTCATTACTGGAGACCAGAGAATAATCGCGGTAATGGATTTGGGTGACGTCCGGGAGGATATTTTGGAGTTTTTTGGTATTAAAAACAATAGCACTTTTAATCCCGGAATGGCGATTCAGACGGGTTTGAATACGGTTAATGTTGGCAACACCCTGAAAAATACCGATAAATTGGTTATCTTTGAATATGGGGATAATGGTTACCAGTGCGACATCAAAGAGCGTGACATCCAAAGTTGTTATGGGTTTACGGGTTTTTATCGCATAGGCCAGTACCGGGCGTTTGTGCAGGATGTTGTCTCCGTATTTCTCCGGATCCTGCATCCGGAGAAAGTGGACGCCGTCAACTCCGATAAAGCCGCTGGTATGCACTTCATCCTTGCTTTTTGCTTCGGTAAAATAGGGGAGTACAAGGCGATAAAGCTTATTTCGGTCGTGTTCCGCAAAGGCATCGACAATTTCACGGTTGGAAGAAATTTTGTAGGCAAAATAATTGAGCTCTTTTTCGGTATCAAGCATTGCCAAATCAAATGAGTTACGGAGCAAAGAACGGTGGGCGGAAGTTTTTTCATCCAGAATACTTTTTTTGTCATGCGAAATGGTAATAATGAAAATTGTGATGAGCAAAACTACCAAAAAGGTAGAAAAAAGCATCGCACGACGATAAATCTTTTCCATTTTATACCCACTTATCACAAAAGTATCTCATTTCCCCAAGTTATTATAGAATAATAGCTAAATATTTAAGATTTCGGAAAAAGGATGGAACCTAATCGAATCATATTGGACCCGCATTCAATGGCCAACTCAAAATCTCCGCTCATCCCCATCGAACAGATGGTGGCCTCCGGCAAGGATTCAAAAAGTCGACGGGTCGTTTCAAAACTTTTTTGAATAATAACACGGTCTTCGGCGTGGGCTCCAATACTCATGACCCCCTGTAAAAGAAGTCTTGGACACTCTTCACGGATCTGTGCATAACGTTCAAGGAACTCTTCCGGAGAAAAACCGCTTTTTGAGGGTTCATACGCCGAATTAACTTGTACCAGTGCACGTAACGTTCTATTTTCTCTCTCGAGACGATCGTTAAGGGCATGAGCCAGTTCCAAAGAGTCGACGGAATGGATTAAATGGGGGTGGGTATTTAAAAGATGGTTGATTTTGTTTTTTTGAAGGGTACCGATGAAATGCCATTCGATCGGCAAATCTTCCAACATTGCGCTCTTAGTGACAAGGTCCTGGACTTTATTTTCTCCGAAAGCTCTTTGACCGATAGCATAAAGCGACTGAATCGCTTCGGCATCAACGTATTTGCTGGCTGCGACAATTTTGACGATATGGTGGTCGTTTAAACGCAAACGTGCTTTTTCAACACGTTCGATCACTCGGTCGAAAGAGAGTTTTTGTTCAAGTAGGGTCATTGCATTAGCCTTGTTATATCGTTATAGAGCCCCAAACTCATGAGGGCGAGCAAGAGCATCCACCCACCAATGGTAAGTTGGGTTATGACTGCTTCGCTTGGCGCTTTGCGACGAATGATTTCGTAAAGATTGAAGATGATATGCCCGCCGTCGAGTGCCGGAATGGGGAGAAGGTTTAACACTCCGAGATTCACCGAAATCAGTGCGGAAAAGAAGAAAAGGCTCATCCATCCGTAAGCGGTCGCATCAGCGGTGATTTGGACAATGCTCACAACGCCTCCCACCTCTTTGGCCGGAACGACTCCGGTAAGGAGTTTTTGAACGCTTTGAAAAATGATGAGCGACGTATTATAGGTCTCTTTACCGGCATAGGCTACAGCCGAGATCGGAGTAAACTCAACGGTATGGGTGACCCCCATCGGGGCAATGCCGACCATACGCCGTTTTATGGTCTCTTTGAAGAGATTTTGCGTTTCGCTTATTTTCGGGTTGATCAGGATGTTTTGGAGACGATTGTGACGTTCGATACGAAGGGTCAACGTACCGACGGAGGATTGAATAGCCTCGGAGAGTTGATTCCATTCATCAATCGCTTCGCCGTTGACGGAGAGGACGATATCCCCTTTTTCCAGCCCGGCAATGTGTGCCGGGGAGTTTTTAACAACATCGCCGATAACCGGGGAAAGGGTTTTGGGACCGCCTAAGGCTATGGCATAAAAAAAGATCCACGCCAAAAGAAAATTAGCCGCCGGACCGGCCAAAAGGATGATAATGCGCTGCCATGGCTTCTTGGAATTGTAGCTGTCGTTGTCAAAACTGACGGAAGCGGGATCGAGATCATCCTGTCCTTTCATTTTGACGTATCCCCCCAACGGAATGGCAGAAATTTGCCAGCGGGTATCGAGCCAGGTAAACGATGCTATCTTTTTTCCGAATCCGATACTGAAAACTTCGACATAGACGCCAAAAAAACGGGCGGCAGTGTAGTGTCCGAGTTCGTGAAAGAATATCAGTACCGATAAGACGAGAAGGGCGACCATCCAACTCATAGTTACCCTTTGCTTCGGTAGGCTTTTGAAAATCCGACGAGATACTCTCCGCCGGAATAAAGGGTCAATGCAACGGCGATCCACAGGAGCAGTTCGCCAAAAGGCCAGTGCATGAGCAAAAATCCGATGGCTATCATCTGCGCCACCGTTTTCACTTTACCGGCCCAGGAGGCACTGATATCGATCCCCTCCGAAAGTGACAGGGTCCGAAGTCCCGTAATAAAAAGTTCCCGAACGATAATGATATAAATGGCCCAGGCCGATGCGGCTCCCGTCATCATCAAACCTAAAAACGCGGCGAGCGTGAGCATCTTATCGGCTAAGGGATCGAGTATCTGCCCTATAATCGTAATTTGATCGAGTTCACGGGCAATATAGCCGTCGAAGAAATCGGTTACGCTGGCGATGACAAAAAGGAGAGAGGCGATGAAATAATTCCAGCTGATATCCCAACCTGCATCCGTAAAAAATTGGGGATTAAGAATAATCCAAAACATCAGCGGAGCGATAAGAAGGCGCGCGAACGCGAGGAGATTGGGAAGGTTAAACACCCGATAAGCCTTTGATTGATTCTGATAAAGCGCGTTAGCGATTTTAAAAAGCGCAAGCGCCGTGAGCCTGCTGCTGAAGCAAACTCAGTGTTAATGTAGCTTCGGGGATTGTATTCCCGAAGCGTTCCAATTTATTGAAACGTCGTTCCACCGTCGATGACGATTGTTTGGCCGGTAAGCCAAGAAGCGCTCTCTCCGCAGAGGAACAGACAAGCTCCCGTCAAATCTTCGGCTTCCCCCATACGGCTAAGAGGCGAACGTTTGACCACTTCGGCTTTTACCTCTTCATAATTCGGGAACGCTTTGAGGGCATCGGTATCGATCGGTCCGCCGCTGACGGCATTGACACGAATCCCTTTTTCGCCCAATTCCGCTGCGGCATAGCGGACCATTGCCTCGACGGCAGCTTTATTGGTCCCGTGACCTGCATAGTTTGGGGTATAAACCAAATTACCGGTTGAACTCATAGAAATAATGGAACCGCCCCCGACTTTTTCCATCCGTTTGGCTGCCTCTTGCGCTCCGACGACGAATGCGTCTACTGTGGCGATGTAGATATTGTTAAGCCCTTTGGGTTTTAAACGCATAAAGGGGCCAAAACCGCCGACTACGGCTCTTCCGGAGATAATAGCGTTGGAGATAAAAAAGTCCAGGCGATCGAAATCTTCATCAAATTTGGCATACACATCTTTATACTCGTCAGGCTCCAAAATATTGAGTGCGTATCCGCGACATTTGACGCTGTATGTTTTCTCAATATCTTCGGCGATTTGATTGGCAATATCCGCATTGGAATTATAGGTGAACGCTACGTTGACCCCTTTAGCCGCAAACGCATAAACAATTGCTTTTCCAATACCGCGGGTTCCGCCGCTGATGAGTAGAGTTTTTCCTTGCATATTCAATTAGACTCCTTGTATAGTATAGTTTTGCATGACGTTTTCAAGACGCTTCATGTTTTCAGCACTCGGTGCTACCAGCGGAAGGCGGTATTCGAGCGTATCGATGAGCCCGGCAATGTACATGGCTGCTTTGATCATCACCGGATTTGACTCTAAAAAGAGGGCTTTATTAATAGGGAAAAGTTGGTCATTCAATGCTTTGGAAGCGGCAAAATCACCTTTTAACGCAAGATCGACCAGACGGCTTTTCAAATCCGGCAACAGGTTAGAGGTCACAGAGGTGATCCCCGCACCGCCGTTTGCCAAGATAGGATAGTCGATTGCGTCATCTCCGCTGAATACTTTTAACTCCGGTCTGCGGGATAAAAGTTCGATGGTCCGCTCCAAACTTCCGGTCGCCTCTTTGATTCCGTAAATATTGTTAACGTCATCGAAAAGTCGGATAACGGTATCCGCACTGATGTCGACTACGGTACGTCCCGGAACGTTATAGAGCATAAAAGGGAGATCGGGGACCGACTCGGCAATTGCTTTATAGTGTTGATAAAGCCCCTCCTGGGAAGGTTTGTTATAGTACGGTGCGACGGAAAAGATAGCGTCGACACCGCATTTCTGAGCGACTTTAGCCGCTTCAATCGCTTCAGCCGTAGAGTTGCTGCCTGCACCGGCCAAAACTTTGGTAGCGGTTCCTTTACAAACGGCAACCGCTATCTCCATACAGATTCGGTCTTCTTCATAGGTTAGGGTGGCGCTTTCCCCGGTTGTTCCGACAGGACAAACGGCATTAATTCCGTTGTTTATTTGTCTTCGAATTAAATCAGCGTATTTCTGCTCATCCAATTTTCCGTTTTTAAAAGGGGTGATCAAGGCAGTTGTTGAGCCTGTTACTAGATTCATTAGTGACCTTTTCGTAAAATTAATGTAGTCGATTTTTCAGGGACGAGATAATGCTGGGCAACCTTTTGAATTTCATCGGGTTTCAGTGATTCGATCGATGTTTCGTAGTTAAGCAAAGGGGATATATCCCCGCGTGCGAGGTAGCTTCCGAAAAGATCGGCTACCGAGGTTGAACTCTCCAACGAGTAGATGAAATCGGCTTTGGTATTGATTTTAACTTTGTCGAGTTCAGCTTGCGCCACCGGAGTTTTTTGAAGGGTCTGAATAATCTCCCAAATCTCTTTTTCAACACTTTCGGCTTTGACCCCGTTGTTGCATACGGCCAGGAAGAGGAATACGCCCGGATCAATGTTTTCCATATTATAGGCATAAATCTGATTGACCAACCGCTTTTCATCCACCAAAACACGGTTCAGACGTGAACTTTTGCCGGAACTGAGCATTTCGCTGAGTGCCGAAAGTTTTGGCTGATCGTCGTGCTGAAAGTTGGGAATCGGGAATGAGATCGCCAGCATCTCAACCTCCGACTCTTTATTGACAATGACGCGGCGCGCTCCGTCTTGATCCGGTTCGACGATTTTGACGGCAGGGATATCGAGCGTGTTGGGAACCGCACCGAAATTCTTTTCCGCCTCTTCGAAAACTTTCGCTGCCGTAATGTCTCCGGTGACAATCAAGATAGCATTTTTCGGCTGATAATAGGTGTGGTGAAAGTGGCGAATATCCTCCAGCGTCCAGGTCTGAATGTCGTTCATAAAACCGATAGGGGTCCAGTGATAGGAGTGATAAACGTAAGCGCTGTTAAAAAGGCGGAAATAGAGATAACCCATCGGATTGTTATCGGTTCTCCAGCGGCGCTCTTCGGCGACGACATTGCGTTCGGGCTGGAATTCGTCATCTTTGAGATTAAGGTTTTGCATCAGTTCTGAAAACAGCGAGAGCGATTTCGGAAGATTTTCGGTACTGGATTTGATAAAGTAGTGGGTAAAATCGAATCCGGTCGAAGCGTTGTTCAACCCGCCGATACTTTTGACCTCTTCGTCAAACTCCCCCGCTTTGAGGTTTTTAGTCGATTTGAAGTTCATATGTTCCAGCATATGGGCAATACCGCTTTTGCCCATCACTTCGTTGCGGCTTCCTACTTTGTAAAAAATATCGGTCGAAATAACCTGTGAGCCGTTATCCATCGGGATGGCAACAACTTGCAATCCGTTAGAGAGGGTCTTTGTTTCATAATGGGGAAGTGACGAGGCCATAAGGGTTCCTAAACTCAAAATTGTAGCAGCGAGAATTTTCATCGCCGATCTGCGCCGATCGCTTCAGTGATCGAGGCGTAACCGTCAGACGCCAAAAGGTCGATCAGGCCGCTGTTGATCTCTTCGACCACCTCAGGACCTTTGAAAATCAATGACGTATAGAGTTGGACGAGAGAAGCTCCGGCACGGATTCGGCGGTATGCCTCTTCCGGGGTACTGATACCGCCGACGCTGATCAGAGTGGTTTTTCCGAAAAGTTCACGGGCGATCGCATCGAAAATATAGAAACTCCGTTCGCGGAGAACTTCACCGCTGAGACCGCCGATATCTTCCGGTTCAGAGACAAGCGAATAATCGATGGTCGTATTGGTTGCGATAATTCCGTCAGCTCCGCTCTCAACCGCATGAACACACAGCGCAACAGCCTGGTCTTCACTCATGTCCGGGGCAATTTTAAGGAGAATCGGCTTGTTGGTAAGGGCTTTTGCCTCGGCAAATAACTGACTGATAAATGCCTCATTTTGGAGATCGCGCAATCCCGGCGTATTGGGAGAAGAGATATTGATGACCATATAATCGGCGTATTCATGAAGTGCTTTGATCAAGGTGGTGTAATCTTTGATCGCTTTATCTTCCGGCGTAATTTTATTTTTTCCGATATTAACCCCGATCGGAGTACTGAAGGGGTAGATGTTTTTAAGACGGTGGTTGATTCGGAAAAGGCCGTCATTATTGAATCCCATTGCATTTTGGAGAGTCTCTTCCTCAATATGGCGCCAGAGACGGGGACGGGGATTCCCCTCCTGCGGTTTTGGCGTGAGGGTTCCGATTTCGGTAAAACCGAATCCCATCGCCATGATGCCGTGAAACATCGTCGCATTTTTGTCAAACCCCGCCGCCAGACCGACAGGATTTAAAAAAGTGCGTCCGAAAAGCTCTTGGGTAAGGGAAGGGTGGGTTACGAAATGTTTTGCCATCCATCCGTTAAAAAGCGGGGGACAGTAGCTGGCACTTGCAAGGAGAGTGGCGGCTAGGGTGTGGGCACTTTCAGGTTGAAGTTTAAAAAGCCAGGGTTTTAAAGATTCATAATCAAACATGCCGTCCGCCTCATTGAAGTAAAATTGTCGCGATTATACTCAAAAAAGCTTGAATGGTTTGTTAATCAATCTGCAAATAAACGTTAACAACGCTTATATGCGAGGGTTCGGCAAGGCGGCTAAATGTTCGGATACGGATGAAGCAATCATTTCAGGTGTTTTATCACCGATAATCAACGAACGGTCGTTGGCCCCTAACGTCCCGTACAGCGCCGGAGTGGTGACTTTGAAAAGGGCGATGGTAGGGACGCCTGACGCACTGGCTAAATGCATAGGGCCGGTGTCTCCGCAGACAAACATGTCCATCTGGGATAAGAGCGCTCCCAAGCGTCTCAGATTGGATTCTAGGATGACATACAAATCGGTATCAAGCTTCTCCGTTACATCCGGAGACAAAATATCGATAAAAAGGGCATCCGGATTGAGCGCTTTCATCGTTGTGTACCACCCTTGCCACCACCCGTTTTCAATTTTTTTCTCAAAACGGGCATCACGGAAAATGCCGACGATTTTGGTACGGTTGTCCCAGCGGCCTCCTTGTTCCATCAGCCGATTTTGCAACTCGTTACGTGCGGATAAGCGTTCATCGTCATTGAGCGCAATGTCCATCTTTTGCGGAAATTCATTCGGATGATTGCCGAATGCTTCCATCAAATAGAGCGGTTTGATCGCTTCATGTATCTCTCCGGCCGGGATATCGACGGTATGGGTGAGCGGTGACCACTCTTTGGTAACATGGAATCCGAGTTTATATTTCCCTTTAGCCAAAAAGGTAGCGGCTCGGTCACTGGCCGAACCGCTGTTGAGATTGATGATCAGATCGTAATTTTTGGCGCGGAGCTGCCGTATATAACGAATGAGATAAAACGGATTTTTAAGCAGCTTTCTTGGAAAATCGAATACGTTTTGAACGGTTTTAAACCCTTTTAAAAGGGGTGATGGATAGCGTGCACCGATAAGGATATCCATTTCCGCATTCGGAAAGCGCTGTTCGAGTGCCCGTAGCAAAGGGGTCGTAAAGAGGATATTTCCAATCCGGTAATTGATGCGAACAACCAAGATCCGTTCAATCTCCTGTTGGGGAATACGTTCATGGGTAGTGTGGTTCGGGAACAGAAAATAGAGTACTCTGTTCAAAATATTCCGTAGCTTTTGTCGAATTCGTGAGTGAAGGGGAAGGCCCATAAATATCCTTTTATTCTCGAACCATCGTATGGCTCAAGCGTTGATAATCGACAGAGGTTTGCAAAAGCTCTTGGTGGGAACCGCGTGCAATAATCTCTCCGTGTTTGAACATCAATATCGTATCGGCATGTTCGATTGTGCTGAGACGGTGTGCTATCAGAATTGTGATTTTATCTTTGGTGTACTCTTTGAGGGCGTTTTGGATACGGCGTTCGGTTTCGTTGTCGAGTGCACTGGTCGCTTCATCCAAAATCAATACGGAAGCTTTTTTATAAATGGCTCTGGCTATGGCAATCCGTTGTCTCTGCCCGCCTGAAAGGTTGGCGCCGAATTCTTGCATCATGGTGTACATGCCATCGGGAAGCGATCGGGAAAACTCCAGTGCATCCGCCATCTTAAGCGCTTCTTCGACACGTGTTTCATCGATGATATCCCCATAGGCTACGTTGGCCGCTAACGTATCCTGGAAAATATAGACTCGTTGGGAAACGAAAGCGATTTGTGATCGGAGGGAATGCTGAGTATACTCTTTAAGATCATGTCCGTTAATCGAAATTGTTCCGGAGAGCGGATCGTAAAAACGGAGAAGAAGATTCACAAAAGAGCTTTTGCCCCCTCCGCTTTGCCCTACCAATGCGATTGTTTCTCCGGCTTGGATCTGGATAGTGATATTTTCCAAGGCCGTTTTATCGTCAAATTTGAGGATAACCTGATCAAATTGGATCTGTTTGACGGTATCGTTTAATTCGAGCGGGCCATCTTGAATACGGTTATGTATATCAAAGATTTGAAATACCCGTTCACTTGCCGCTTGGGCATCTTGTATCCTCCCCAAGATATTGCTTACCCCTTTGAGCGGTTGAAACACCAGGCCGATTGCCGTTAAAAATGCAGTGAATTCACCGACGCTCATGGCACCCTTATAAACCTGGTTCCCCCCGATGAAGATAACGGCTGCGAGGCCGATTGCCGCGATAATCTCCATCATCGGCGAGACCAGTTCACTGGTATAGGCCGATTTCATATTAAGTTTGAAAAAATGGTCATTTTCGTGGTGAAAACGGTCCATTTCGTATTGTTCGGTAGCGTTTGATTTAATAATTTCCGAATTATTGAAAACTTCGGTTAAACGTGTAACGATATCGGCATTTTTTTCTTGAGAGCGGTGGGCAAGACGTTTGAGCCGTTTGGTGATTTGCAAGAGAGGGACGATAACGGCCGGCATAACGATCAGTGCCCAAAACGCGAGTGTGGGATTAAGATAGATGACGTAGCCGACCAGTGAAATGACGGTGAGGCTTTCACGTATCAGTTCCGGCATCATAGATGAAACGAAATATTGAATTCGATTGATGTCGTTGGTGATGCGCGAGATCAGTTCACCGCTGCGGTTGGTATAGAGAAACTGCATGTCCATGTAGACCATTTTGGTGAGCAGTTCTTCTCTTATCCGCGAAACAATGTGAAGACCGATATAAGTGTTAAAAACGGATTGAATATAGCGTCCTACCGCTTTGAAAATATAGATTCCGATCAAAAGAAGCGGAATGATGTAGAGCATTCTGGCCTCTTTTTGGATAAACATATTGTCCATAAGCGGTTTCATAATATGCGCCGTTGCTGCAGTGGCGCTGACGGTAAGGATGATACCGATTAAGACCATTAAAAATTGGAATTTGTATTCTCGGATATAAGGCCAAAACCGTTTATAACTCTCTTTCAATCGCGTATCTCCCAAAAGGTTCCCTCAGCTGTATCCATAATCGATACGCCCAGTGCCGTCAGCTCATCGCGTAAAGCGTCCGAAGCGGCAAAATCTTTAATTTTTTTAGCTTCGGTGCGCTTGGCGACAAGGTCGTTAATCCGCTCTTTATCACTTTCGTTCAGTCCGAATTGGAAGTGAAGATAGGGATTTTTACCGCCGAATCCCAGGATCTCTTCAATAGCGCTTAGCGACGAGAGGAGAATCTGACGGTACGGTTTGTCTTTGGGATTGAGGTCGAGTGCTTCATTGGCCGAGCTGATCAATTCATCAACCAGAGCATAGGCACGGGAAACATTCAAATCGTCACCCAACGCTTCGAGAAGATGCTGCCTGAATTCGGTCTCAACTGTGGGTGAACTAAGTCCGAAAAGGCGTTTTTTAAGCCGATAAAGGCGGTCAAGCCGCCGTTTGGAGGCAATCAAATCTTCTTCGTTGAAATTGAAATCGCTGCGGTAATGGGTACTGAGAAGATAAAATCGGAGAACCTCGCCGTCATAGGCTTTTAAAGCGTCTTTGAGGAAAAAACTGTTTCCGAGGCTTTTGGACATTTTTTCGCCGTCGATTGTTACAAAACCGTTATGCATCCAATATTTGGCGAGCTCATGGTCTCCGGCACACCGTGTTTGTGCCGCTTCGTTTTCGTGATGGGGGAAGAGCAGATCGGCGCCGCCGCCGTGGATATCGACCGCGTATTCGGTCCCCTCTTTACGAACGTAGCGTTCGATCATGGCCGAACACTCCAAATGCCATCCGGGGCGCCCTTTTCCAAAAGGGGAATCGAAAGAGACACTCTCGTCATGGACCGCTTTCCAAAGGGCAAAATCGGCATCATTGCGTTTTTCGGAGACTTTTTCGACACGGCTTACGTTCTCACTGCTTTGACGGTTGGAGAGGGTAAGGTATTTTGCGTCACTCGCGGTATCGAAATAGATATCGCCGTTACGGATCGTATAAGCATGTTTTTTGTCCAGAAGTTTTTGAATCATGGCACACATGGCATCAATCGATTCGGTCGCTTTTGGCTCAAGGGTCGGCGGGCGAACACCGATAGCGGCCATATCCTGATGGTAGGAAGCACTGTAGCGTTCGGCAATTTCTGTCGTCGATATACCCAGTTCCTTTGCTTTATTGATGATTTTGTCATCAATATCGGTAATGTTGCGGGCAAAAAAGACATCATACCCTTCGGCTTCCAAAACACGGCATAGGAGATCAAATACCAGGGCACTTTTAGCGTGTCCCAAATGGGCATCGTCGTAGACGGTAGGGCCGCAGACATACAGGGATACTTTTCCCTCTTCCAGCGACTCGAATTTGAGTTTGGTTTTTTGTACACTGTCGTATATAAACATTTTGCCTCTTCTGTTTTAACGTATTAAGTTTATCAAAAATTGATTTAAAGAATAAAAAGCTCCCCCTAAAAGGAGCATACCTGCGAGAAAGTAGAAGGAATTTTTTGTTTTTAACAAATTGACAAAGAGCCCGAATCCCACCTCTTTAACGGTCAAAACCAACTGCACGATGCCGCCGATGCTGCCGGCAAGTGCCAAACCGGCAGCACCCATAGGGTTCATCAATAAGAGTGAAAAAAAGATATTGACAATGAGGGAAACAGCGGCTATTTTAGCCGCCTTTATATGCTTATGCATCGCGTAAAGATAAAGCGAGAAGAGCTTTGCAAGGCCAAAAGGGACCAGACCGATCATATACATCATCAGTACATCAGCCGTGTTATGGGTGTCTTGAATCGTAAATTGCCCTCTTTCAAACAAAAGCCAGATAATGGGTTCGGCTAACAGCATTCCCCCTAAAACCGATATTCCCAGCAAGGCGTTTAAAAGCCAGAACGCTTTATGGAGATTCCGATAGGCCAAGGAATCGTTACGGTTATTGATAGCTTTGGCAATGGCCGGAAACAAAGCGGTGGTGATTGCCAGCGCGATAATGGCGAAGGGGAGTTGAAAAACGCGATTAGCGTAAAAAAGGTACGATACCGATCCGGCAGCCAAAAACGATGCGAGACTGGTATCGATAAACGAAGCAATTTGCGCGGTTGAATTTCCGATGACCGACGGGAAGAAAAGGGCGCTGAATTTGGATTTTTCCTCTTTGACGTCTTTGGTCTTACGGTATCTCCATCCGCCGATCAGTACTTTTAAAAGCCCTTTTTGACGAATGGAATAAAGGTGGGTCAACACCTGCAGCACCCCACCGGCGAGAATGGAAAAACTCAGTGCATAAACGATGGTTCTCGGATCGCTGGCACTGAAAAGCAATAGAGCGGCAATCATCGCTATATTGAGCCATACCGTTGAAAACGCGGTAGTGAAAAAGTGTTCTTTATGTTGTAGAAGGGCCCCTAAAAAGGTGACGATAAAAATGAGGTCCAAATACCAAAAATTAATAACGGTCAGTGGGGCGGTTTTGGAAATCAGCTCTTCATCCCAGTCCCAGGCCAAGAGTTTTGTAAAAAACTCCGGAAACAGTGTGACCAAAAAAGACAAGGCTACAATAAAGGCCATAAAACGGATGAAAATGGCAACGGCAAAAACACTTTTTTGTCCGGAAGCGATGTAAGAGGGCATAAAACTTTGGGTAAAAGAACCTTCGGCAAAGATACGGCGAAAGAGGTTGGGAAATTTAAATGCCATAAAGAAAATATCACTCCACACATTGGCACCTAAAGCCGAAGTCATTAGGATGTCTCGTGCAAGACCGCTTACACGTGAGATGAGGATACCAAACGAGTTGGAGAATATTGACTTAAACATAAGTAACGTGGGGCCTCAGATTAAATTTTACGCAATTTTAACCGATATGTGATTAAAATAGGGTCACTGATGTAAAGGAAGACGTATGGGATTGTTTACAAAAGAGGACGAGCACGATGCCGAAACATTTAAGATTAAACCGATCGTCGTACGCACTCCCAATATAGCCAAAGAACTTTTACAAGTTTCGCATAATTATAAAGTTCCCGTCAATTCGCTTGATTTTCATCTTTTAGAAACGCAAACATTTAGCCGAACACTGATAGAGGGTTCTCAGGAGGATTGGGTCGAGCTTTCAGCCGATGAGATGAAAGATTTAAAAGAAGACTTTTTTTTAAATCCCAAGTTTGAACTTAAACAGGTGTATGAAATTGAAATTTTTTCAATCGGGGAACCGCATCCGCTGGATTCCATCGACATGTCGATAGGGGGTAATTCGACCCTCTGTAAAATCTATTTAACGATCAAAGCGGGAAGCAGTGCCCGCTATTATGAGACTTTTCAAGAAGAATTTATTCATCGTATTAATAAAAGAAAACTTCGTGCCAATCTGATGATCGGCCTTTTTGATACGATACTTTTCAAAAATATCGGGGATTTTTTAGCCAAGGTTCGAATCCAGGGGAGCTATCGATTTGAGACGCAAGAGCGGTTTCTGATTGCGCAGGCGTATGAGCCGGTCGAGACGATTAACGACAAACTGATTTTGCATTACAAGACCAAACAGGACAATATGGATGAACACGGACGCGTCAATTACGCCAAGCGCGGATACGTAGTGAGTGCCGTCAAAGACGAGTTGTTAATTGAGTACATTAAACCCAAAAAAGGGGAAAACGGCCGTAACTGCCGCGGAGAATTTATTACCCCGAAAGAGCCGATTGTAAAATACGCACCGACATTCGCAACCGGTGAGAATATTACCGTTGTCGACAAACCCAATGCCATCGAATATCGGGCAGCGATCGGGGGATACGTCACTTTTGAGGGGGGCATTTACGATATCCGTACCGAAGTCGAAGTAAATGAGATCAGTTTTAAAACAACGGGATCGATTGATACGCAGCTGGATGCGGATGTTTCCATCAATGTCAAAGAAAAAGACGTTCTGAAAGATGCGATCGGCATGGGAATGGATGTTATGGTCAATGTCATCAATATCGAAGGAAATGTCGGTCCGAATGCGAAAATAACCGCAAAAAAAGCCACGGTTGAAGGTCAGGTCCATCAAAGCGCAACGATCAGTGCGGATGAATTAAGCATCAATATCCATAAAGGGACCGCTTATGGCAAAGAGGTTCATATTACCCGTCTTGAACACGGAATAGTCGAAGCGGATAAAGTGACCGTAACCCAAGCTACCGGGGGAAAAATCCGTGCCCGCGAGATTGTTATTGAAATGCTGGGTTCCCATGTAAAAATGACGGCCTCCCATCTTATTGAAATTAAAAAATTTCAAGGGGGAGAAAATCAGTTTACAATCGACCCGATGATTGATGAATCGGCAGAGGTGTTGAAAGAGCGTTCAATACAAATGGTTCAGGTAAAACAGTCGATCCATGACATCCGAAAAGAGCTTGAAGGGTATGAAAAGACGCTGCGTGACAACGCTCCGGCCATGGAAGAATTAAAGCGTAAACTTGCCAATTACAAGCATAACGGGATTAAAATGCCGATTGCCTTTGTCCAAAAATATCAGCAGCATTTACAATTTAAAGAGAAAATTGAGTCGATTCGCAAGGAGTTGCACGCAAAAGAGGATCAATTTACTTGGCTGAATGAGAAACATGCTTCCCTTCAAAATGAGATATTTGAAGCACGTATCATTAATCATGACCGGTGGCGCAATCATAATGAGATCGTTTTTAAATTGATTGATCCGGCGATTGAGGTCTATTATGTCCCGGCCCATAATAGCGATGAGAAAATTTTGGGATTGAGTGAAGACGGTGAAGGAGATTTTTCTATTATGGTTTTAGAACAATGATTATCGGATTGGAAGGTATTGTTGAATATAAAGAGCCTTCGGTAGTTCATCTGAACGTAAACGGAGTATTTTACGAAGTGTTTGTTTCGTTGCATACGTACAGCTCGATTGGTGGGCAAAAAGTTCGATTGCATATCCATCACGTGATACGGGAAGATGCCCAGCAGCTCTACGGCTTTGAACATAAAAACGAGAAAATCCTGTTTGAAGGGATGTTAAAAATCAACGGAATCGGTCCTAAAGCGGCACTTGCCATCTGTTCGACCTTTACGCCGGAGCAGTTTGCGGGTATTATTTCATCTAAAGATATCAACGCACTGAAAAAGGTTCCCGGAATAGGTCCTAAAAGTGCAGGACGGATCATGGTAGAACTGGCGGGATTTGACGCGGTACTGCTAAGTTCGGGCAGCACGGCAACGACGGCAACGACGGAGGCATCTATGGCATTGGAATCCCTCGGATTCAAAAAAGAGCAGATTGCCAAAGCCCTCAGTGCCTCCAGTGCGACCGATACGGCAGCATTGGTTAAAGATGCGTTGAAACAACTACAAAAACTTTAAAAGCAAGGAAAACAATTGAAATTAGCTATTTTATTCGGCGGAGCAAGTTTTGAGCACGAAATCAGTATCGTCAGTGCGATTACCGTCAAAGAAAAACTGAGTCGCTTTGATCTCAGTTTTATTTTCTGTGATCAGGATCATAAATTTTACATGATCGACGGTGCAAAAATGAAAGCGGTCACCTTTTCGCGCGGGGAGCATCGTAAAATGCCCCAAATTGTTCTTACCAACGGAGGGTTCGAGCAGCGTGGATTATTCGGCAGCAAAAAATACGAGATGCCGGTTCTAAATCTGATTCACGGTGGAGACGGCGAAGACGGCTCTATCGCTTCCTTGATGGACTTTTTCAATATTCCTTTTATCGGTCCGCGCAAAGAGGCATCGATGCTCAGTTTTGACAAACACTATACTAAATGGCTTGCCGCGTCGCTCGGGGTTAAAACATTGCCGTATGAAATTCTCCGTAAAGAGGATAAAAGAGCTGTGGCGACCGCGTATCCGTTTATCGTCAAGCCGGCACGCTTAGGGAGTTCTATCGGGGTCAGTATCGTAAAAGAAGCAGCCGAACTTGATTATGCGTTGGACGTAGCGTTCGAGTTTGACAACGTCCTTGTGATTGAACCGTTTATAGCGGGAGTCAAAGAGTATAATCTAGCCGGATTCAGTGCACGGGGAGAGATTACCTATTCGATTGTCGAAGAGCCGCAAAAAGCCGACTTTTTAGACTTTGAAAAAAAATACCTCGATTTTTCCCGTTCGGGAAATGTTGCCGAAGCTTCCGTAAGCGATACATTGGTTCAGCAGCTGCGCACGGCGTTCAAGACCATCTATACGCCGTTATTCGAGGGGGCATTGATCCGCTGTGATTTCTTCGAGATCGACGGGGAAGTCTATCTTAATGAGGTAAATCCGATTCCGGGATCGATGGCCAATTACCTTTTTGACGATTTTAGCGGTTGCATTCAAAAATTGTTGGGGTCGTTGCCGGATAAAAAAGCGATTCGGGTCCAATACGATTATATTCATTCGATTTCTCAAGCAAAAGGGAAATAATCGTGGCAGTTAAAACGGTTCAATTTAAACAGCATACTTTTTCGATCAGTTATGAGATTATCAATCCGACAGCCCATTACGACATTATTTTTCTTCATGGCTGGGGATCGCATAAAAACCTGATGAAGCATGCTTTTTCGACACATTTGAAACAGTTTCGCCACATTTATATCGATATGCCGGGATTTGGCAACAGTACCTGCAATATGCCATTAACCAGTGAAGATTATGCACAGATATTGGAAGCTTTTATTTCTCAGATCGATACGACAAAAGCTATTATATTAGGCCACTCTTTCGGTGGAAAAATTGCGACGCTTTTAAACCCTGATCTGTTGGTTTTGGTCGGATCGGCAGGAATCCTAGTCCCTAAACCGTTTAAAATACGGGCTAAAATTTTTCTGTTTAAATTACTGAAATTTACCGGACTTTCAGCATTGCGCCGGTTTTTCGTCGCCCCGGACGCCCAAGGGCTGTCGCAGCCGATGTACGAAACGTTTAAGCAGGTTGTCAACGAAGACTTCAGCGATAAATTCCGCGCATTTAAAGGCAAAGCGCTTCTGTGTTTCGGTCGGCAAGATACGGCAACGCCGATGTGGACCGCTTACAAGATAGCCGAATTCATTCCAAACTCTACCGTTGTTGAGTTTGACGGAGACCATTATTTCTTTTTGGAACAGGGCGAGAGCGTTGCGAAAGAGATTGAAAAAGCCGTTTTAAAAAGTTTGGAGCACTAAAGGAAAACGATGGAATATTCTCAGATTTTAGCATTTTTGACCAATCTCATTTTTGTCATGACGTTGGGATGGTATTTAATTACCAACCTCCAGTGGTATGATTATCGGATTGAGCGGGTTGTGTTACGCCACCATAAAACATGGTGGCATCTCATCTATTTTGTTATCCCCTTTATCGCCTACTATGCAACGGGAAAGTTTTTTTGGATATTTTTCTACTTCGCCGTACTCCCTTCTATCTTTTTATGGCACCGCAAGCTTGATAAAAAAGTGGTCTTAACATGGAGAGTCAAACGGTTTCTGATCCTCTTGTTCTCCTTAACCCTTTTTCAGGATATTTTGTGTTCTCTTAAAGAGGCATGCCAAATTTACGGGGTATTCATGCCCCTGCTGATGACTTATCTCGGCTCATTGGCCATTGAGAAGTTTTTGTTTGAGGCGTATAAACGTCAGGCAAAAGGGAAAATCGCTTCCATGAAGGATTTGACGATTATCTGTGTGACCGGAAGTTACGGGAAAACATCGATGAAGAACTTTATTGCTCAGGTTTTGTCGCACAAATATACGGTTTATGCTACCCCAAGAAGCGTTAATACACTGGGCGGTATTATCCGTGACGTGAATGAATCGCTTCCGGAGAACACACAGGTCTATATTTGTGAAGCAGGGGCCAGGGAAGTAGGGGATATTTATGCCATCGCACAGCTGCTTCATCCGCAAATCGTTGTCGTCGGCAAAGTAGGACCGCAACATTTGGAATATTTTAAAACGTTGGAGCGGATTCAGCGTACCAAATTGGAAATTATCCATTCCGATCGTCTTGAAAAAGCTTTTGTCCACACTTCCGTGACGAATGAGCCGCATGAAAAAGTGACCTTTTTCGGAGATGAGATCCAAAATCTCACAGCAACCTTGGAAGGGACCGATTTTGATTTGGAGGTTCAAGGAACGGTATATCATTTTCATACATCGGTATTGGGCGCTTTCCAAACGATTAATATCAACGCAGCGATTTTAATCGCTTCTCAGATGGGGATGAACGGGGAGGAAATCGTTCAGGCGGTTGAGAATCTCAAAAGTGTAGAACACCGCCTTGAACGGATCGATGCGGGCGGTAAAATTATTCTGGATGACGGTTATAACGGCAATATTGACGGGATGCTTGAAGGGGTGCGGTTATGTTCGCTTCATACCGGTAGGAAGGTGATTGTGACTCCGGGGCTTGTCGAGAGTACTGAAGAGCTCAATCGTGAATTGATTCAGGCAATCAACCGTGTTTTTGATATTGCGATTATTACCGGATCTTTGAATAAAGGGCAATTTGAAAGAGAACTCAACGTTCACCAGCCGATCATGCTTGCCGATAAATCGCAAATGGTCAAAATCTTAGGGGAAGTGACCCGTCCGGGAGACATTATCCTCTTTGCAAATGACGCCCCTAATTTCATCTAATGCGTTTTTTTATTAAGTCAATCGCCTGGAGCGGAAAAATAGCCGCGGTATCATTGTTTTTGCTGGTCGTATTGGTTATCTACGATGCTTTGATGCGGTACCTTTTTCAATCCGGATCGATTGCCTTGCAGGAGCTAGAATGGCATCTGTTTGATGTTATTATCCTTCTATCGATTGCGTATACCTTTTCGCACGATGCGCACGTCCGGGTAGATATTTTTTACGAGCGTTTTTCGTCTAAGACCAAAGCGTTGGTAAATTTATTCGGATCCCTCCTGTTTGTCCTTCCGTTTTCATTATTGATCATTTCTTTGGGGATCGATTTTGTGGCTTTGAGCTTTTCACAAATGGAAGCTTCCGCCGATCCGGGCGGATTGCCGTACCGCTTTATTATTAAATCCTTTGTACCGTTGGCATTTGTATTGATGCTGATTCAAACGTTGCGGGTCATTATCTCATCGGCTCAAACCTTGAGAGGGGAGTAGAGATGGCTATCGTTATGTTGATCATAGCTTTGAGCCTGTTGGGCATCGGCATCCCTGTGGCATTTGTTTTTGGAGGGGCGGCGTTAGCCGCGGCAGTGATCTCCCCCGAAATCGGTTTGGAAGTATTTAACGTATTGCCGTTTCGTATTTACGGAATTATGAGTAATCCTACATTGATGGCCGTACCGTTGTTTATTTTAATGGGATTGCTTCTGGAACGTTCAGGAACGGCAGAAAAACTGTTAATAGCGATGACGTCCATGTTCGGTTCGCTGAAAGGGGGATTGGCGATCAGTGTTGTCCTTGTAGGGGCCGTATTGGCCGCAACGATGGGCATCGTCAGCGCTTCGGTTATTATGATGTCTTTAATTGCATTGCCTCTGATGATACGAGCCGGATATTCCAAAGAGCTCTCCAGCGGAACGATTGCCGCAAGCGGAACCCTCGGACAGATTATTCCCCCGTCGGTCATTTTGATTATCTTGGGTGATGTGATGAATATCGGGGTTGGAGAACTCTTTGTCGGAGCCGTTTTGCCCGGTTTACTGTTGGTAGGGCTTTATATCGTTTATATCTTGATAGTTGCTCATCTGAAACCTGACAGTGCACCGGCGTTGCGTGAAGAGTACCATCATGGGTCTTTACGCTCGTTGTTATGGGCAATAGCACCGATGCTGGCGCTTATGGTCGTTGTTTTAGGCTCAATTTTCACGGGAATCGCTTCTCCCGGTGAATCGGCCGCTTTCGGGGTAGTCGGTGCTGTTGTATTGTCACTGCTGAATAAAACCTTGAATCGAACCATGATCCATCACTCCATTCGTGAAACGCTGAAACTCAGCGGAATGATTTTTATGATTTTAATCGGGGCAACCGCGTTTAGTCTGGTCTTTAACGAACTGGGCGGGACCGACCAAGTGATCGATTTTTTCGGTAATCATGTGGGCAGCGTATGGATGTTTATTTTTATCTCAATGTCCATTGTTTTTATCCTTGGATTTTTTATCGATTTTATTGAAATATCTTTTATCATAGTCCCCATTTTACTGCCGGTTATGCATGCCTACGGCATTGATCCTCTTTGGTTTGCAATTTTATTGGCTATGAACCTTCAAACATCATTTTTGACCCCTCCTTTCGGCCTTTCTCTCTTTTTCGTGAAAGGTTCGGCGGGAGATTCGGTGACGTCGGGAGAAATTTATCGGGGCATTATTCCGTTTGTCTTTTTACAAATAGTGGCGTTAGGTCTCATTATGATGTTTCCGAATTTGGTATTTGCATTTGTATAAGGGGATTACGATGGATAGAGATATTTTATATGCTCCGTGGCGAAACGATTATGTTGCGGGTGAACGGATCGAGGGATGTGTATTCTGCCATATAAGCGCGAATGTCTCTGATGACAATGCGCTGCATGTCTTGTATCGGGATGAACACTGTTTTATTGTTATGAATCGCTACCCTTATACCCCCGGACATTTCATGATCATCCCCCATTTTCATACGGATTCTCTTGAATCGCTTGACCCGGAGATATGGGTACATATGAGCCGTTTGGCTCAGAGTGGGGTCAAAATGCTGAAAGAGAGTTTTGGTGCGCATGGGGTCAATATCGGGATGAATTTAGGCAAAGCCGGCGGTGCGGGAATTGCGGAACATATCCATCTCCATTTGGTTCCGAGGTGGGAGAGAGATACCAATTTTATCACTTCAATCGGGGAAACCAGGGTCTACTCGACTGATTTTGAGAAGATTTATTTACGTCTTAAAAAAGTTGCCGCAACCTACTTTTTACCTTCTTAAAAATAACACATTTTAGAATATAGAATAGTTGAATATTTTTTATGATATACTACTTTAGCTTTTCTGTATTTAAAATTTTATACATAAATTGACACAAGGAATTTTTCGATGAATTTTTCGGCACAGGCTTTTTATTTATGGCGTCTCTCATTTGTAAGTATCGCCTTGTCCGCCATTTTGTATGCGGCTCCATTTCAAGATGGGATAAAAGCTTTTGACAACAAAGATTATGCGACAGCAATAAAAATTTGGCAGCCTTTAGCCGATAAAGGGGATATGGCAGCGCAATACAATATCGGAATATTGTATGAAAACGGTTTTGGTGTCGAACGAAGCGACACGGAAGCGTTTAAATGGTATTCAAAAGCATCAGATCAAGGGCACATGGACGCACAGTTTAATCTGGGAGTGATGTACGGTGCCGGGATCGGGACGGAAAAAAACGAAGAGTTGGCGGCAAAATGGTTTGCAAAAGCGGCTGCTCAAGGGGATAAAGACGCTAAAAAAATTCTTGAAACACGCTATGCTAAAATGGCTGCTCCCTCAGAAGAGAAGAGTGATTCAAGCAATAAAAACCAACAGCTGACTTTGGCCGAAAGCTCGTCGGACCAAACGGCGCTTACCAAAGCTGAAAAACGCAAAGAATCGAAAAAAAAGAAATCGAAAAAGAAATCGAAAAAGAAAAATAATCAAGAACCGATGGATGAAATGACACAAAATATCGTCCCGGTTGAATCCAAGCCGAAAACCGTTTATAAAGAGGTTTCATCGAACGTTTCCGAAATAGCTTCACCAACCATGACGCCGTCGGTGATTATACCGCAACGTGTGACAGCCCCCAGTGCATCAGCGGAGAATGACAACATGTCAGAAGCGGCAAGTTGGCTTCTAAAAGCGGCTAAGCAAGGTGAACCGCGTGCACAATACCGTCTTGGACTTCTTTACGCTGAGGGGCATGGGGTAACTAAAAATGATGTTGAATCGGCACGTTGGTATACCGAAGCTGCCCGTCAAGGTAACTCAGATGCTCAGTATAACCTCGCGTTGGCCTATCTTTCCGGACGCGGTGTTGCCCGTAATGATGCACAAGCCGTATCGCTGTTAAGTGAAGCGGCTCAGCAGGGACATCCAAGCGCCCAGTTCAATTTAGGGCTTTTGTATGCTGAAGGGCGCGGGATTGCCAAAAATGATGCCGAAGCGGTACGATGGTACGCACAAGCTTCTAAGCAAGGTCACTCGGATGCTCAGTTCTATTTGGGATTGGCTTATTCTGAAGGGATCGGCATAGCTAAAAATGATGCTGAAGCGATCAAATGGTATCGCAAGGCTGCTGAACAGGGTAATAGTCGCGCACAATATAATCTTGCGATTGCTTTGACCGCTAATTCCCAATAATCGGTCTTAAAGGTGAATTGCAAATTCACCTTTGGAGAACGCTCACGGGCAGGGGATATCGGATGGAGAAAATGTATTGTGAATGAGTTTTTGAATGATTAACTATACTCTGAATTTTAATGCTTTTTTTTTGGTTTGCAATATTGCCTTTCTTTTTTTTGGGTCATCTCTTTATGCTAAATATCCGCTCCTTATTTACTACGGGAGCGACTACCCGATTGAAACGTTCAACGAATACGATACGGTGGTTTTGGACCCGGACTTGTATAAAGACGTACACAAACTCAAAAGCCGGAGTTTTGCCTATGTCAGTTTAGGGGAAGTAGGGACATGTCGATCCTATTTTGACCTTCTTCAGAATAATTCTCTTTTAGCGGGTAAAAACCAGAATTGGGGAAGTTATCATATCAATATAGCCGACGGCAAATGGGAAAAAATACTGATTGACAAAGTGATTCCCCCGATTGTAAAGTCGGGATATGACGGTTTATTCCTGGATACGGTTGATTCATTGCTTGCTCGAGAAAAATCTCCGGAGCATATAATTCATCTGATTGTAACCATTAAAAAAAGGTATCCGAAATTAAAGCTGATGCTTAACAGAGGATTCGAGATTGCCGATATAGTGCCGATAGATGCTTTGTTGTACGAATCGACGATTAGCGGATACGATTTTAAAAAGGGTGTTTCATCCCTTTTTACCTATGATTTTAGATTCCTTCCCAAGCATAAAATCGAGCGTTACAGTGTCGATTATTGGAACTATGAAGAGCCTAAAAATATGGCAGAAATTTATAAAATAGCGTTAAAAAAAGGTTACAAACCGTTAGTAACCGATATATCATTAAATAAACTCCCTATCGTCCGATTAGATATGGGTAAAAACGTGATTGAGTTTCATTAAATGGACAGAAATAAGGAATGGGGTTGTTGATGTTTTCAAAAAATACCGGAGCGGCTTTTGTACTATCGATAGTATTAAGCTCGGTATTATTGGGTGAAGAGACTTTTTCATTCACCTCCAGATCATCCATCGTACGCGATTCTCTCACTTCCAGAGTAGCTATAGAACGCACTTCCGTCCCGCTGAGAAATTCGATCATGAAAGATTCTGACGTAGCTCCTCTCGCTAATACGATTCGTGCAACCTCGAAAAAAAGGCTTCTTCCGCCCCCCGCGTTGGCTTCACAAAAATCGAATCTCCTCAAAGAGGGGCTACGCAGAAGCGTGACCCGTATTTCACCGCGTCAGACGGCAGATTTTATCGTTACATCCGGCGATAGTATTACACTGCCACAATACGTTAGTCTCGTTGTCTCCAAAAACAAAAATTTTACGAGCGGGGATTATGAGGCAGATTTATCGCGCCTCGAAGGGCTGATATCACAAAGCCGGTATGATTTGACCCTTGCTTTTCAAGGGCTTGTTGCCGCGAGCCAGCTTCCGACCCCTACGGAAGGGATGGGGACGACTTTTACCGGAAGGATGGGGATTCAGGCTAACAAATTGCTTTATGACGGCGGACGTCACTATGTAATGAATGAACATACGACCTTGATTGAGCGTTTTTCTAAATTCAGGCGTCTTTCCGCAAAAGATCAGGCAACGTTGTACGGCGCTGAACTCTATTTTCACCTTTTGGAATTACAAGAGCGAAAACACTATATCAAACAGTATCAGGATGTTACCGATCAGCTTTATCAGAATACGGTCCATAAAGTCGAACGGGGTGTGAGTGACAACGTCTATGAACTCATTAACGTCAAAATGGACAAACTCGGTATTGAGAAATTGGCATTGGGATTGGATTACGATTTACATAATGCTTTATTGGCCTTTAAACAGGCGGCCTATCTTTCATCAACCCAAGATTTTTCGTTAGCGTGGCCGAATATTTCGGCACCGGATGCCAGTGTTGAAGAGTTGCAGCGCAGAGCCATTGAAAAAAGTGCTCAGATTGAAATGGCGGATGTCCAGTTTCGTCTTAAAAAAGGGGATGTCTTGGCCGAACAGTCTCAAAATGACTGGAGGGTCGATTTGAACGCATTCGGGGGTGTGGGATATTCCAATACGATCACCAATATTACCAACTCTAATTCACAGGGGATCAACTGGCTTGTAACGCTTCAGGCCGTCCATCCGCTTAATCCGGCACATACGGATTTGGCGGTAGAGCGAAAAACGGTCGAAGCGCTCAATGAAAAAAACAATCTTGCCGTGGCGCGCCAGAATATGGCGTTACGCATAAGCAGACTTTTCAGCGATACGGAACGTGAGGATCAATTTTTAAACCTTTTGCTCATGCAAAAAGAGTTGGCGGAACGCCATTTGAAAATCGTTAAATATCGCTATGAGGGGGGGCTCGAACCCTATCTTGCCTATGCGGCAAGTGTTAAAAAGAACATAGAGATCGACGAAGATATTTTAGCTTCAAAAACGCGTCGGGCGCGTAATGCGTTTGAAATGCAGATATTGACCCGCGGTTTGGATTAATGCTTAACCGTTCCCCTAAAAAGCGTATTGTAATGGTTGGAGAAGGGACATATCCCTATGAGGTAGGGGGGGTGAGTGTCTGGGCCCATTTATTGATCCAAAATCTCAATGATATCGATTTTACGCTGATGCCGATTATGATGCACCCTTACGTAAAATTAAAATACGATATTCCGAGTAATGTCGTCAATATTTTAAAAGTTCCGTTATGGGGAACGGAAGAACCGACGGAATACGTAAGAACGATCCCCTTTTCAACCATCGTCTATTCAAAAATCCGGACAACCGAAAGTAAAATCAAAGAGCAATTTCTCCCGATTTTTGACAATCTTCTCGACCATGTTTATAACCAAAAGGATGATATGGAAGAGTTGGGGGACACCTTACTCAAATTTTATGTTTTTTTTCAACATTTTGATTACCATACCACGTTTCGCTCCAAACTTGTCTGGGATACCTTTAAACGAAAAATAGCCGATATCTATGCCGATATTGAAGACGATGTCCCCTCGGTGTACGATATGGTTGAAGCACTGCGCTATATGTACCGTTTTTTCATTACGCTGCTCCCCCCCGTCCCGTATGCCGACATTTATCACTCATCGGCTGCAGCTTTTTGTGGTCTCCCCTGTCTTATCGGTAAGAAATTGCATGGGAGCCGATTTTTGTTGACGGAACACGGAATTTACATCCGCGAACAAATGTTACAGGCTTCACGGATCAAAATGCCTCTGCGTACCAAAGAATTTTTGATGAATCTGATTACGATGGTAGCCCGCATCAACTATTTTCATGCGGATGTTATCTCTCCGGTATGCGATTATAACAAACGGTGGGAAGAGAAGTGGGGGGCCGATCCGGCGCGTATTGAAACCATCTATAACGGGATTGATACCGAACGTTTTAAACGGATGGATGTGGGGCGTTCAGAACGCCCGACGGTTGTTATGATTGCCCGTATCGATCCGCTTAAAGATATTGAAACGTTTATCCATACCTGCAATCTGGTATCGAAAGAGATTCCCGATGTCCTGTTCAAAATGTACGGACCGAAACTTGATCCCGATTATTTTGACCGGTGTGAAGCACTGGTAGATTCGTTGGGGGTCAGGGGAAATTTCGTGTTCGCCGGTCTGACTTCGAATCCGGCCGAAGCGTATAATGAGGGGGATGTTGTTATGCTGACCAGTATTTCGGAAGCATTTCCCTTTGTTGTTATCGAAGCAATGGCATGTGAAAAGGTGATTGTCTCCTCGGATGTCGGAGGTACCAAAGAGGTTCTCGAAGGGTTCGGGTTTGTCGTAAAGCCCAAAGACTATAAAGAGTTTGCCGATAAAGTATTATTGGTTCTTCGGGACAAAACAATGGCGGAAGAGATGGGTGTGGCTGCCCGAGAGCATATTTTGAACGGGTTTAGGATTGAAGATATGGTTCTTAATTACCGGAATTTGTATCAGCGGTTGTATGAACTTCCTAAAAGCGTTGATATCCACGCTGTTCAGCTTCAACGTTCGAAAAAAGCATTGGATCGTGACGAACTTGAAGCGGAACTTGATGAAATGTTGGGGAATAAAGATGAATAATATCGGCCCTTTTTCACCGGATGGTCCAAGCGCCATCACCTTAGATCAGGTCAAAGCCTGGAGAGCATTGTATGAAGCGATAACCTTTGGCAAAGGGAAGCCGATGAACCATTGGGAGCTTACCGCCCTTTTGGAGATTCACGGTCTGCGGGATATCGATGCACTTCAAGAGTATGGGTTTGAGAGCCTTTTCGAATTGGCCAAAATGATGGTAGAGTTTATCGAAGATTATAAATACGAAGTCAAGACCTATGAACTGGAAGCTCCCCCTTCTAAAATCAAGAGGGTTATCGTCAACTATTTCGAAGGGATGGCGTTTGCCCTTCCGATGCTTTTGCAGGTTTTTTTTACATTGGTTATCGGGTATGGTTTATGGTCGAGTCTCGATTTGGATGTACGTACGGCAACGGCCATTGCGATGGGGACGTTTGCCGCCTTGGTCGTAACCGGAGGGCCGGCCCAGGCGATCGGACGTAAAGGGCTTTTTTACATCAAGATGGAAGAGTACAATTTGGCCAACAGGATGACGCGCAAACTGTTCAAACTTTTTATTATTCAGGTAATTATTGTCGGATTATTGATCATTATTTTGGACCTCTTTTTCCGTTATATTCCAAATGACATGTTATGGCATATGATCGCTTACTATTTTCTCTTATCCTTCCTGTTTACGACGTTTGCGATCTATTATATGATGGAACTTTACGGCTCTATCGCTTTGTATGTTCTGATCGGGGTCGTGCTGGTCTATTTTTTCCATGGATTCGTTCATTTCGGTATTATCTGGTCTCAGCTCTGGTCGTTAATCGTTACTAATATTATTGTTGTGATTGACGCCTTTCGAAGACTTAAAAAATTGCAGGAAAAAAGTCGTGAAAAAGAGGGGGATACCGAACCTCGCCTCTCGCTTTTGTTCTATTCCCTGAATCCCTACATGATGTACGGGACCTTGTATTTTCTTTTTTTGGTGACCGACAGGCTCCTCGCCTGGAGCGCTATCCCGTTTCAACCCTATTTTATTTGGTTTAACGTCCGTGATGAAATCGGATTGGACTGGGCTCTGATCGTTTTGATTTTGTTGATCGGGATGAGTGAAGTGATCATTTATGAGTTTATGTACCGAGTAAATGATGATATTATTGCCCATCCGTATTATAAAGCCGATGTCTTTAACCGGATCTATCGCCGTTTTTTTGTAAAATATAACGTCATCTTTTTTATCGTCTCATTTTTCGTTATTCTATTGGTCTATTTCAGTGTCTATTTACTGGCAAAATATACGGAATGGGATTTCTTGGATGTCTTTTTCGTTGATCCTACCCCATGGATTTTTGTCTTTGCGGCGATTAGTTATGCATTTTTATCGAATGCGTTGACGAATATTTTATTCTTTTTCTCCTATTCGCGCTATAAGGCTGTTTTAAAAGGGATTACCCTGGGATTTGGTGCCAATATTATCGTTGGTTTGATTTTAAGCCGGTTGATCGGATATCAATATGCCGTAATCGGCCTTTTGGTGGGGTCGATCGTATTTTGGTTGCTGGTTATTCAATTCGGGAACCGTTTTTTTAAGAATCTTGATTATTACTATTATTCAGCATATTAAAGGGGATTAGGATGAAGAATGCACTAGCAACGGGGTTGATCTTTTTACTCATGATATTTACCGGATGCGCATCCAAAAATGATGCTCTGGAAGAGATGAAAAAAGAGCTGTTGAATGATACGCCGATTGCGGTGTATACCCTTCCCGCATCCGGAATTTACGCACCGGAACGATGGGTAAAACAAACGATTTTTCAAGAATTTCCTTTTATCACCCCCCTTTTGTCCTTTGACTTTCAAGGAAAATTTCATGAAGATTTTTACGATCAGATCGAAGTCTCCTGGAATGCGGTCTCTTTGGATAAAGTAGATTGGGATGTGTTGACACAAAACAGTGATGGGTATGACATCATTTACGCACAAAGTGTCGGTATAGCTGAATCCGGCCCTCTTGAAAACGATTATGCGGTTAATCTTGCCAAAGCTTATAATATTTCTCCCGCAAAAATGGAGAGTTTAAAGAAATGGGTTGAAAACGGAGGTGTTTTCTGGGTAGAGTCGGGGATAAAAGCGAGCCGTTTTGAAACGTTTTACCCCTATGGAGGGATCAATGATGCCAAAACGATAGGACTTTTTGCTAAAGAGCAGGGGAGACTCTTTTCGATACCGATACAGTACAAAACGATGAAAAGTACCTCTGTCGATATGGTTAATTACGAAACGGAAGCCGTTCTTCTGCATGCACCGGTTTCGGCGGCAGAGCTTAAAGGGGTTAAAAACGTAAATTTCAAACCGGTAAGTTTTATCGAATCCTATCCGGTTATACAATCGCATCCGCTCTTGGTGGACACGAGAGGGAGCGTTTATGCCGGTTACGCTACGTTAGGCAAAGGGATTGTATTGACGACGGTACCGACGAATTATTGGCAGGCGGATGATGACGGCGAACTGTACCGATGGAAATTGCTTTCGTGGATCTTGCAGCGCAAAGGGATTGACGGTGCCAAACAACTTGAAAATCCGAAACTTAGAGTCTGATACAAACGATGAAAACGAAAAAGAGCGGTAATGCCGACCTATATTGATTTTATTGCACTTCCGTGGGTATTGGAAATATTAATCCCTGAGTTTATTAAACTCTCCATGCTCATGTTCTTTTTTTTCTATTGGGTCCCTTCGCGTGTATTCCCTCAGATAGGGATGGATGATTTTCAAGATAAAATCATGTTCAATATCCTCTATATGCTGGTCTATATCGAAACAGTTATCCCCTTGATGTTCGTAGCGGGTATTTACAGTTTCCCCCTCTTCCTCCTCACTATTTTGATTACGAAAATCTTGGTGATGAAGTTTTATGACAAGGTACCGCTAAGGCTCTATTTTGTCCAAATGCAAAACAAATATATGGTTTTTATCCTGGACGTATTGGACGATCTTCCCCTCTATATTCAAAAGACGAAAGAGGGGGTGATTAATACGATCAAGGAAAAAAAGCGTACTTTTTCATGGATTGCCGCATTACAGGTTACGGCCATAACGTTCATTTTTTTGTATCCGAATTTTTTGATTACCCTGCGTGGTTTTTTCACCTTTACGTATGGGGCATCCGATACGGCACAGTTCTTTGAATGGGTCTCTTTTTTATACCGTGGTGAACTCTTTTATGAAGGGAAAACCTTCGGGGCGGACTTTTACGGGATGACGGTTCTGGCCTTCTTTATTTCAAACCTCTCAAATGCCCCATTGCATGTTATTTTCAGTCTGTACCCATTTTTTACCGTATGGTTCCTTTTGTTCGGTCTTTTCTATTTTGTCAAAAAGATGACCGATTCGGTACCAACGGGAGTTTTTGCGGTTTTTATGTTTGGGACCGTACTGATGACGCCGATGATCGATTTTTTTGCCGGCCGTTCTTATACGACGACCGATCCGACGGTTACCAATTTTTTCGGATTCGATCTGTTTCTCCCGTGGCCTCCCAATCCCGATAAGCTCCCTTCCGGATCGGTCGGTATGACTCCGTATACCCGTAACTCCTGCGGCCTTCCGTATGAACTCGGGTATATGTTTTTGCTTCCGAACCTCTATTTCTTCATCAAATCCTTCGCTTCGGAAGAGCGCAAATACCTTTGGTGGTATGGTGTTACCTTGATGCTGGTTTTTACATTCCACGGGGGGATCGCTTTTTATCTGGTTGCGGCAAGTATACCGATTGCGGTATGGGCGATTATTAACGGGAAATTGTCCAAAGCGAAATTGGGATGGGGGTTGGTCGCCGTTGTTGTCGGCGCGGTTGTCGGAAATGCATGGCTCCTCTCTATTTTTAAATACGGTGGATTGGGTCCCATCGGTGCGGCGGCACCGATTATCGATGCGACGCTGCAGAGGCTTGGAATTATTCAAAAATCGGCGGAGCAGGCTGACGTATTTGTCGCCAATGCCGATTTCGATTTTGAAGAGATGCGGATCCTGCTCCCCTCGTATTCGCTGCTGGCATTCGTGGGGGCGGTAATCCTCTTTTTTATCCTTTCGCAGTTTATGCGGCGCCGTTTTGAGTGGAGTTCATCGGCTTTGATTGCGGTCGGGGTCTTATTCATTTTCGGGGCGACGATTTTCGGTGTTCCCCAATTGGTTGATGCCACCCGTGCCGCCGAAGCCTTGCTGCTGTCCTGGGCTATGATCGGTTCGTATTATTTTTACATGCTGATTATTCATCCCCTCGAACGTTTCGGACGCTATCCGATCGCACGGGCATTGTTTTCACTAACGGCACTGATCCTGGCGGGAACAATTGCGTTGGTAACACCCAGATGGGTCGAGACGGATCACTTTTGGAAAGAGCTAAACAATATTGAGTATTCGGATTTCGGCTACAGTGCCTATAAAATCAAACAAGATTATCAGCCGTTTACCTGGACCATTATTTCGTACAATCCGGAGTATGCGGAAGTATTAACCAAAGGGTATCACTACAATACGCACGATTTTATTAATGAGTTTGATCCGACCGATAAATTTTTGCGGGTTCCGACTCCGAAGGTTTTCCTGTTTTTAGAAAATCGTCCCCACACGTATAAGGGGATGGGGGAATGGTATTATCGCTGGCGTGAAACCGTGCAGGAAAATTATCAGCAATGGATTTTAACCTATCAGCTGTATCACCCGGGAAAACTCAAGACATGGTATCACTCGGATCATGCAACGGTCTATATGATTGATAATCAAGACTATATGGATGAGCTGTTTGAACAGGAAAAACGGAAAAATAAGATTGATATGAAAGAGAGTTATCTTCATGAAAACAACTTGGCCGACGAGCGTAATAGAACCGATTAAGTGGGCGAAACGTATAATGGTGAACGAACGGATAAAGGGGCTTGAGAATGGGTGAAAGCGACGCAAAAGATTTGAATTTACTCTTGACAACCGATTTTGTCACAAGATGGAGAGAATGCTATCAACACTTTTACGGTTATCGCCAAGAGGGAGAATTCTTAGCAGTCCCTTCGCTCAGCGGGGGGGAAACCTTGTGCTATGTGCCGGGATTGACCTATTCGGATGTAAGCCGTGAAAATGCCGGGCAACTTATCGATGAAGCAAAAGGGAAGCCTTTTAATATTCGAACGTTAGACGGTACAAAAACCTCTTTCGAACCGTATGAGCCCGTGACGATGCGGCTGTGGATCGGTGATCAAAGTTATGAGGATGTTTTTAGCCGGTTTCATTCGACCAAACGGCGTAATCTCCGCAGAGCACAGGAGTGCGGTGCGGTGTCAAAAATCGGTAATAGTGCAGAACTGGTGGACGATTTCTACCATTTGTATACGATGACGATGCATCGGCTGGGGACGCCGCCGTTATCCAAAAAACTGTTTTTGACGTTACGTGAGTACATTGAAGTGGAGATCGCCGTTGCCTATATCCATGATGAGCCTGCCGCCGCCCTTTTGATTGTCTATGACGATCGTATCGCATGGAACCCGTACGCGGCTTCGGATAGAAAATTTGCCGATACGTTTGCCAATGAAGCGGTGTATAGAGATGCCATCTACCGTGCCATAGACAAGGGGAAAGATATTTTTGATTGCGGACGAAGCCCATATGGAGGGGGAACGTACCAGTTTAAGAAAAAAATGGGTGCGCGTGCTGTCGGGTTGGGTATCCTCCGTCACAAGGAGGAGAATATCTATGCCAAATATTCCGTTGCCGCAAAACTGTGGCAAAAACTCCCTAAAAGTGTTGCGGATGTGATCGGTCCAAAACTTAGACGTTATTTAGCCGATTCCTAATGTATTATTCATTAAGCTAGAGTGTATAATATGGGTTCTTTATCGTAAGGTGAAGCAAAGATGAGTAAATTGAGCGGAGAGGGGAGAAAAATGGTTGATAATACGAAAATAGCGATAGTGGGTCTTGGTTATGTCGGATTGCCCTTGGCAGTTGAATTCGGAAAAAAATACGAAACTGTCGGTTTTGATATCAATGAAAAACGGATCGGTGAATTGAGGGCGGGATTCGACCGAACCCTGGAGATTGACGATGATAAGCTTAAAAGTGCCGATCACTTAACGTATACCCATACGCTTGACGATATAGCCCGATGCACTATCTACATCGTAACCGTTCCCACCCCCATCGATGAGCATAAAAAACCGGATTTAAGACCGGTACTCTCTGCAAGCCGAACCATAGGCAAAGTATTAAAAAAAGGGGATATCGTCATTTATGAAAGTACCGTTTATCCCGGATGTACCGAAGAAGATTGCGTTCCTCTTCTGGAAAAAGAGAGCGGACTGCGTTTTAATCAAGATTTTTTCTGCGGCTACAGCCCGGAACGTATTAATCCCGGCGATAAAAAGCATACCGTAACCAAAATTTTGAAGGTTACATCGGGGAGTACCCCTGAAATAGCTGATAAAGTCGATGAACTGTACCGAAGTATTATCGAAGCGGGGACCTTTAAGGCAACATCGATCAAGGTAGCCGAAGCGGCGAAAATCATTGAAAACTCCCAGCGGGACATCAATATCGCTTTTATTAATGAACTGGCTCTGATTTTTGACCGAATGGGGATTGATACGCAAGATGTTTTGGAAGCGGCAGGGACAAAATGGAATTTTATAAAATTTAAGCCCGGTCTAGTAGGCGGTCACTGTATCGGTGTCGATCCTTACTACTTAACCTATAAAGCGGAGAGTTTAGGATATCACCCCGAAGTTATTTTGGCCGGTAGACGGATTAACGATAATATGGGGATTGTCGTAGCCAATAAAATCATTAAGCTGATGATTAAAAAAGGGATGAAAATCGAAAAATCCCGAATATTGGTACTGGGAATCACCTTTAAAGAAAACTGTCCGGATATCCGCAACTCACGGGTAGTCGACGTAATCTCCGAACTGAAAGATTTCGGTACGGAAGTGGATATTTATGATCCTTGGGCAGACGGAGAGGAAGTTGCGCATGAATACGGTTTATCGCTTTTGCCAGCAGAGAGCGAACCACCCTTCAATGATTACGATACCATTGTCCTAGCGGTTGCCCACAGCCGTTTTGCGGCTTTTAACTACCCACAATCAAACGACAAAGTGATTTACGATATCAAAGGGATATTGGATCGTTCCGTAGTTGATGGAAGGTTGTAAGCGTATGAATAATCTTGCACAAGAATCAAAACTCCATTTTTCGATCGTCATTCCGGTCTATAATGAAGAGAAAATGATCCGGTCGGTTTTGGAAGATCTCCGTCGAGATCTCAATGCCGAAGGGTTAGCGGGGTGTTATGAAATCGTATGTGTCAATGACGCATCGAAGGACCGCAGCGGTGAAATCCTCCGCAATATCGATTTTATCCGTCTTCAGGAACACAAAATAAACCGTGGTTACGGAGCTGCTCTCAAGACCGGCATTCGGGCGGCATCGAATGAAACGGTTATCATTATGGATTCGGACGGGCAGCATTTGGCAGAAGATATCCCTAAGCTTTTGAACCATTACGAAGCAGGGGCCATGGTTGTCGGTGCCAGAGGGATAACGCAGACCCAATCCAAACGGATTTTAGGAAAGGTAGTTCTGCACGCACTGGCCAAATTTTTGTTTCACTACGATATTAAAGACCTGAATTCGGGATTCAGAATTTTCGGACGCCGTGACGCCATGCGCTATTTCCATGTCTGTTCGGATCGATTTAGTTTTACGACATCACAGACATTGGCCTATTTGTCCGATGAAAAGCCGATCGTCTATTTTCCGATCAATATTCAGCCCCGTCAAGAGGGGAAAAGTATGGTCAATATGAAGGCGGGATTCCGGGCTATTCTCAAAGTGCTGCAAATGGGGATGATCTTTAAACCCCTTCGCGTTCTGTTACCGTTGGTATTTTTCTTTTTGAGCCTGACCATGGTCTCTTTGGGACGGGATTTGATTACGTTTAATATGACCGACACGACGTTGACGCTGTTTATTGCGACGGTGATGCTGTTTGTATTCGCACTCCTCTCCGACCAGATCAGTACCGTACGGCGTGAAATGTGGAGCATGAGAGAGAAAGAGAACGGATGCCTATGACCAGTATAACGGTTGATTATGAGTTTGATTGGGGCGGGCGGATTAAAACCGCGCACGCAATCGAGCGCGTAACGTTTCCGTTATTGGAGAGCTTGGAGAAAGTTGGGGCCAAAGCAACGTTTTTCGTTTCGGCGGAAACGGTTGCTTCGACAAAACCTATGCTCGAAGCGATTGTTAAAGCCGGGCATGAAATCGGATCTCATGGCTTTAATCATGATCTGAAATACGATACGTTGAACAAAGAGGCGTTGATTGAAGAGATTCACTCCTCAAAAGTTACTTTGGAAGATGCCTTGGGGATTTCGGTCGTCGGTTTTCGAACACCTCAGTTTCGGAAAAACCGCTTTACCGAAGAGGCTCTTTTATCGATGGGATTCGAATACGATTCCAGTTCGGTCAATACGTCGTTAAAAGGGCGTTATGAACATCGCCAACATGAATTCGGACTTCTTCCCGAGATTCCGGTTTCAACCATCTATAATCGATTTCCGGCAGGTATCAAATGGATTAATCTGTTGGGGGCCGCTTTTGATCCGGCAGAGGTAAGGGTCATTTATCTTCACCCCTTCGATCTTTTAAGCATGACGGAAACCCTGTTCAGTTACCGCAGGGGGATCTCTCCTTTGGTGCTGGCTTTTTACCTTGCCCGTTTCGCCTCTCCGCTCAAGACATTGGAAAAAGTAGGTAAAGATTCGATGACTTTGGCATCGATCGTGGCACAAGGAAAAGTCGGATGAATCCTACCCCTAAACGGCACAAAGGGGAGAAAGCATTTCGAGCGGTAAAACCGTTATTGACCCTTTGCGTTTATCTTCTCCGTATCGTACCGCGGTTTTTGACAGAGGGGCTTTTTGGCTGGATCAGAGGAGTTCCCGGTTATGCGGGGATCGCGCTCCGATACGTTTTTCTGAAACGACTTGCGGGCAATGCGGGGGATAATATCGCTATTATGCCGAATGTCTATTTTATCGGTGATTTTTCCGATGCACGGTTCGGATCGCATATCAGTTTGTGGAACAATACCTGGATCGACTGTGACGGATTGAGGATGGGAAACCATGTGATGCTTTCGCATAATGCCTCAATTATTTCGGGAACACATCTTTATGACGAAGAGGGGGTGATGATGCGTGATAGTGTCCGTCATGCTCCCGTTACGATCGGTGATAATGTCTGGATCGGAGCAGGAGCCCGAATCATCGGTCCCGTTACCATTGGGAATAATGTGGTTATTGCTGCCAATGCCGTTGTGAATAAGGATGTGGAATCAAATACAATCGTAGGCGGAGTCCCAGCAAAAGTACTTAAAAAGATTACGGTCAATTGTCCTGCGGAGCAGGGTGCATGAAATCGGGCTATCTTAAAAAATATACGGTCATTCTCGTTA
>JAQULP010000011.1 GCA_028718525.1 Sulfuricurvum sp.
GACCTAGAAAAATACTCGGATATAAAACACCGCATGAAGTGTTCTTTGCTAAAATTGCACAATGGATTGATGACTCGAAGCTACATTACAAAAATAACGTTGTTGCACTTGAGGGTTGAATGGGCGAAAGATGGTGGACCCTAGCGGGATCGAACCGCTGACCTCGTCGCTGCCAGCGACGCGCTCTCCCAGCTGAGCTAAGGGCCCAAAATTAGGTTTTGGAAATGAGATTATACGTCGGAGACTCTTAAATGTCAATGAGCAAAGATAACAGTAAAGTTTTTATCTTTCCGTGTCGATATAGTCAGTATGAAAAAGTTACCTCTAATTTTAAGTGTTGTCGGTATCGTGTTGGGCGCCGAGGAATATACTATCCAAACCATCAGTGCTCATAAAGAGGGGTCCATCACCCCTGCATTTGTAAAAAAAGTTGAAAAAAGTACTCTCCCCTCGACAAAAATGCACGAGGGGAATTGTACGGTAATGACCGTAGGGCATTATAAGAGTTCCAAAGAGGCACACGGTGATTTGAAAAAGGGGAAGGCGATCAGTCCCGATGCGTTTGTCCGCATGATTAAGCGTCCCATTCCCAAAAGCTGTGATGCCGGTCAGGATGAGGTGCGTTCTGCGGTAACGGTTTCGGAGGAAACCAATACCACAAAAACATTCCCCAAAAAAGAGGGTTCGGCAATGGATGCCTCGAAGCCGAAAATAGACAATGGCGTTATGCAAAGCAATGCAAGCGTTAGCGTTCCAAAAGCGGCCTCGAGCACTAACGTTCCAAAAGCGGCCGCAAGTGTCAGCTCTGTTCCGGTACAGCCGACGGAGATGAAGAGTTCCGAGAGACAGCAAGAGGCTCTCACGTCCCCCTCTTGTGAAAAAAAGACACCGGAAACATTACGTAACGAGCGCCTTGCGGAGCGGAAAAATGATATCCACGAAGCGATTGAGTATTATAAAAACTCCCCTTACTACACGTTTCGTCCCGTCATTGCTTTGGTCCGGTAATTAAGGGGCCTTATTCAAAGCGCTGTAGAGGCAATCCAGATCGATTCGGGTTGTTTTTTTCGCCTCAACGTGGAGTGATTCGAGAAGTTCGGTACTGTTCTCACCGTTTGAAGGATAACAGACGGCAGAGGAGGGGATGGATGTCGCAAAAAGCTCCTCAATCATCCGTTTAACAATTCCTGTCCCGTAGCGGTCCGTATAGGGCATAACGAAAAAGTAGTAGTGGTCACAATGGACGATCGAATCGGAAGTACGCAGAAGGCTCGGAAGGTTGGCATCAATCAACGCTTGCGGTACTTTAGTAAAATCGCAAAACAAGATGGTAAAACTCTCCGAACGATTCTCATCCAACCGATCGGCAATACCGATATTCAGATCGATTAACGATGCAAAATTATAGAATGAAAACATTACTCCCGCCATTTTGACTCCTTAAAAAAATCATACTAAATTAGTATAGCGTTATTTTAGAAAAAACAAAAAGATAACTTCATGCTTTTATAATATATTTTAATGCTATATGTCTAAAAATATTCATTAAAACGGCTATTGAAGGTTATATTGCTGATTTTATTCTCTGCCAATCCGCGCAATCGGATTTTGATAGACGGATCAAGGTTAAACTAATGAAGATTTAAAACATCAAAGAGTAGACTCTAAGGAGGATATTTCCGAGGATAGTTCTTAAGCAGGATAATGCAGATGGAAAGCGTAAAAGTTTTGGCGGTTGATGATCAGGAATTCAATCTTGATCTTATTGAATTAGCATTTATGGAGATATCAGAAGTTAAGATTACCCGTGCCGTCAACGGACAGGAAGGGCTTAATGTTCTCGAAGCGGATCCCGTTTACCATGTTGTTTTGCTCGATCTGGCAATGCCGGTCATGGATGGATTTGAAACGCTGTCACGGTTGAAATCCCATCCCTTATGGTCACAAATTCCCGTAATTGTGGTAACCGCGAACGCAGAAGAGAAGCATCGTGCGCTCCGTTCGGGAGCAAGTGATTTTTTGAGCAAGCCGATTGATGTTGAAGAGCTTAAACTCCGGACGCTGAATTATGCCAAGATCAAAGAGTATCAAGACAATTTGGCGGATATGAATCACCTTTTGGAAGAGAAAGTTCAACTTCGTACGGCGGAACTCCGGGATGCGCTAGCCTTTGCCAAAAAAACGGAGTATGAAATTTCAGCCCGTTTAGGGAAAGCATCCGAATACCGTGACCTTGAAACCGGAATGCATATTAAGCGGATGAGCCACTACTCCGCCAAGTTGGCTCAATTGTACGGCTTGGACCCCGAAGAGGTGGAGCTGGTTCTTTATGCCTCCCCTTTGCATGACATCGGGAAGGTGGGGATTCCTGATAATATTTTGTTGAAACCCGGACGTTTTAGCCCCGCAGAATTTGAAATCATGAAACTCCATTCGGCCATAGGGGCGAAAATGCTTGAAACCGACGGTAATTATCCGGTTATTGATGCCGGACGCATCATTGCGTTGCAGCATCACGAAAAAATCGACGGTACGGGATATCCGAACGGACTCAAAGGGGATGAGATTCATATCCATGCACGGATCGTCTCGGTTGCCGATGTCTTCGATGCCTTGAGCTCTGAGAGGGTCTATAAGAAGGCGTTTAGCATTGAAAAAACCATAGAGATCATGAAAGAGGGCTCCGGAACCCATTTTGAGCCTCAGCTTATTGATCTTCTCGTGCGCAATCTGGATGCATTTCTAGAGATCAAAGAGGCTTTTCCTGATGAGGAAGAGGTCCCTTCCATTATGAATTTAATCAACCAGTTGCAATAAGGAGCAGACGTGCGTATTTTAATAGCTGAAGACGAAGAATACAACCAGATGGTAGTACAGGCGATGATTGAGCTTCTTTATCCGGATATTGAGATCGAGATGGTCTCAAACGGGGCGGAAGCACTCGATAGACTCAAAAACGGGAGCTATGATCTCGTTTTATCCGATGTCGATATGCCGGTTATGAACGGATACGATTTGTTGAGCGAAGCCAAAAAAATAGGAATAGCGATCCCGATGATCTGTGTAACCGCATTTGCTATCAGCGGTGACAAAGAAAAACTGCTGATGCACGGATTTGAGCGCTATATCTCAAAACCGATCGATATGGATGATATGAAAGCGGTTTTAGACCCTTATTTATTGGGAGAGCACTAGAATGTATCGTCCCCTTACGATAGAAGCCACGATTGAGATGTTCGCTCTTGATTCAGAATGGATGACGCGTCGGGCAGAGGTAGGCAATTATATTCACTCGTTTAGTGCGATGATTGCGGAGCGTCTTTACAACCATTATTTGCTGAAAGACGGTACTTTTCATAACTTTTTAACTTCTACCGATGTCCCTAGGCTGATGCGTATGTTCGGGGAATATTTCAGTTCCCTTTTTATCCATCCTATCGACGGAAGAATGTTTGAACGAACCCGACAGATCGGAGATATTCATATCGGGATCGGGATGAGTTCTGCACAGCTCAGCCGAGGGTTCGATATCGTCAGTGAAATCGTTATCGATTTGGCGGGAGTCAATACCCAGATTCGGGATGATTTGGCGATCATCTTGAAAATGATCCGGATTTCCGAGTTGATAATGCGTGAGAGTTATCGGGAACTTTATCTTGAGTATAACGAAGAGATGAAAAAAGAGAATGAAGTCTTAGGGCTTTTTGACAAGCTCTTTACTTCCCTCAACATTCATAAACAAAGCCAAAAAAAAGTGATCCATTTTTACTCGGAACACCAAAACATACACCGTTCGATCAACGAAAAAATGGGGCTTTTCCATGATGAAATATCGTGCCCTTTCTCCCTTCTGATTGAAGAATTGGTTCCCCAAAAAGAGCTTTTGGAAAGTTTGGGGATTGATCTGGATGAAATCCATTCGCTCCATCACCGCTACCATGAAAAATTGGATGAATTGCTGCAGAGTGACGGAGAGGAGGTTGATACCCTTTTCCAGGAGGTAGAATCAATCTCAAAAGAGCTTTATACGGTTATCGACACCCCTCTTAGCGATATTTCGACGACATCGTTTTTAGGGGTCCATTCGGGGATAGAGTTTTTACAGGCATGTACCCATTCGATCCACGACCGGGGGATGGGAGACGAGATTCATGGAGGGAAAATTTATGAACATCTGTACCAGATTCTTGAAAGAGCGCTTGGTTGGTGCATTGAAGAGATCTATGTAGGGAGAGAAACACCCAGTGAAATGATCGCGTACGATATCAATCGGGATATTACGCTGAAGGATGAACGCATCCATATTGCAGTGAAAATTAAAACGATACCGAATAAGACCTACATGATCGAGATTATTAAGATTTTATTGGAAGTAGTCAAGCAAAATCTTAAAAACAAAGAGCGTGAAAATGCACTGATACAGCTGGTCGATCAAGTGGAGAGGGCGAGTCAATCGAAAGATATGTTTTTGGCGAATATGTCTCATGAATTGCGTACCCCGCTGAATGCGATTATCGGATTTTCGCAAATTTTGGGGATGAACCAGACCCTTCCCCAGAATTTGAAACCATATATTGAAAAAATCGGGATCGCCGGCAATAATCTTCTGACATTGGTGAATACCATCCTCGATTTTGCCAAGCTGGAAGCGGGAAAACTTACCTTTAAGCCCGAGGTAACGATTATTTCGGGATTGCTTCGCGATGTAGCTTCGATCATTGAGCCGATAGCGCTGAAAAAAAACATCCATTTCCGTTACAGTGAAATGATATCTCTGGGGCTCTATTTGGATCGTCAGTTGATTCATCAGGTACTTTTGAATTTATTGAGTAATGCCGTCAAGTTTACCCCGGAGGGGGGCGAAGTGATTATGTCGGTTGATTTTGATGAAGAGAAGAGGGTTTACCGTTTCGGTATATGCGATACCGGTATCGGGATTGAAGCCAAAGATATTGTGACGTTATTTGACCCGTTTACCCAAGTTGAAAACCCGTTCCAAAAATCCTCAAAAGGGACCGGGCTCGGATTGGCGATATCGAAACGGATTGTCGAAGATCTCCATGGGGGACGGTTGTGGGTTGAGAGCGAACCCGGTTCCGGTGCCTGTTTTTACTTTACCATCCCCGTTTCTCAAACCCAAAATACGCTGGAACGGTTTGTCGCTCCAAACGAGTATGCCAAACGGATGTTAATCGTTGAAGATGCTCCGGAATACCAAAAAATGTTGATCGATCGCTTATCGGAATCGTATCATTTGGTTGTGACCAATTCGGTCAACAAGGCAAAAGAGCTTTTAGAGAAAGAACAGTACGATTTTATTGTTTTAGATTTCTTCCTTGTGGACGGAATCAGTTCCGAGGTGCTTCAATTTATGGAACAAAACCGGGTGGAAATACCGGTGATTATCATCTCGGCCGAGGATGACAGTAAACTGATTTCGCATCTTCCGAATACGGAGAGCGTTGAGGGCATTTTCAATAAAGCCAATATTCAAGAGATATGCGATTATTTAACCAAACGTATTTAACAGGAGATAACCATGATAGATGAAATAAAAAGTTTGCCCCCGCTTCCGGCCTCGGTGGTCCGAATCCAAGAGCTGTGTATGAACAACGATACGAATATTGATGAACTTTCTCAGGTCATTGCGGGTGATCCGATGCTAAGTGCCAATATCTTAAAATCGGTCAATTCACCGTTATACGGTATGAGTAAAGAGATATCGTCTATCCCTCAGGCGGTAATGCTTTTTGGGATTTCGATGATTCGCGGGTTTGCCGCAGCGAACGCGATTAAAAAAACCGTTCCGATCGATTTGAGCCCGTATGGGAAAACGATTGATGATTTAACAAAGATATCGACTCTGCAGATGGCGTTGGTGCGTGAATGGTATCGTAATGTCGATAAATCGATGTTACCGTTATTGCTCAGCAGCGCATTTTTGATGGAACTGGGGAAATTGATTGCTGCCATCAAAGTGATCGCATCCTCAGAAGCGGAAAAATTTGCCGTAGAGGTATCGGAAGGGAAAGCTCTGGAGGAGATCGAACGGTGTTATTTGGGGATGAGCAGTTACGAAATTACGGCAATGATGTTTGCTCATTGGAATTTTGAAGATGCTTTGGTCGAAGTGTTGCGTAATATTTCGAATCCTGCAACCACAAATCGCTATGCACAGGTATTAAGCATTATTACCAGAGCGGTAACCCTCCGTGATGGACTGAGTGAAGCCGGGATTGCTTATGCCCTTGAGAAAATTGATGAGCTTGGGTTGAAACGGGGTCCCTTTGAAGAGGCGATTATGTCCATAAAAGCGGCGCAAAAATAGACAACGTATCGAGATATGCAATGAAGGGCGGACGATGAAGAGAGATAGTATCAAAACGGATGGGTTTTTCCGAATGGGCTTGGCGATCGGTTTTTCAACACTTATGTCGCTTACTCCGGTTTTGGCTGAAGATCTGATCCGTCCGATTCCACCTCAAAATACGGTGCTCTCTCCAAAAGAGGCTCTCGGAAAACAGCTTTTTATGGATCCGCGTCTTTCAAAAGACGGTACGGTTGCTTGTGTATCCTGTCATAACCTTGCTTATGGGGGAGCTGACTCTGAAGCCGTTTCGACGGGAGTCGGGGGGAAGAAAGGGACCGTCAATTCACCGACGGTCTTTAATGCTGCAAACAATCTTGCCCAGTTTTGGGATGGGAGAGCCAAAGATCTTAAAGCACAGGCAAGCGGTCCGATTATGAACCCGGTTGAAATGGCAAATACCCCCGAAACGGTGATAAACGTTCTCTCCAAAGACCCTCACTATCAAAAACGTTTTGGGGAAATTTATCCTAAAACGGGGCTAACAGTCGATACGATTACGGATGCCATTGCCGCATTTGAAAAGAAACTCATGACCCCTAATGCCCGTTTTGATCGCTACCTCAAAGGCGATAGCAAAATGTTAAGCCCAAAAGAGAAAGAGGGGTATGCCCTTTTTAAAAACTATGGGTGTATCTCATGTCACAATGGTATGAATATCGGCGGAAACATGTATCAACGCTTTGGTGTCTTTATGCAGTATAAAGATCGTCACAATACCCTGGGCCGTTTTAGCGTTACCGGAAAAGAGGAAGACAAGTATTTTTTCAAAGTCCCGTCATTACGAAATATCGATAAAACAGCCCCCTACTTTCATGACGGCAGTGCCAAAACGTTAGAAGAGGCGGTTCAAAAAATGGGTTATTATCAGCTTGGGCGTAAACTCTCCCGTGAGGATATCGACAAAATAACCGCTTTTTTGCGGACGCTTAGCGGCGAACTTCCCGATCATGTTAAATAACGAGGTGATGCCATGAAAACAGAACGGATACGCATCCTCGCATTGATCGGTTTTTTCGTAGCGGTTATCCTGAGTGCTTTTATCAGTTTGTTCCGAAGTATTGAATATGAACAAAAAATTTACAATCTCACCGGAGCACTGCACAATCTGCGTATGCAAAATGAGATTATAAATACGCAAATTACCCACGATTTCAAAAAACAAAATTATGATGAGGTACAGCAGAAGTGGAATGTTTTTGATGAAAACTGGCGAGCTTTTCGACAAAAGACCTTTAGCGATATCCATAATGAACCTAAGATTGTTGAACAAATCGAGATACTTCAAAAAGCGATAGACTCTAAATATCAGCGAATTCTCCATTTTGAATCGGATAAAGCGGTATTAAACAACTCCCTCTTTTTTCTTTTGGACCTGAAACATGATATTCGGCAGCAGAATCGAAAAGAGACCGAGTTAATTGCCGATAAACTGGGAGAACTTTTAAACAATGTGTTTTATTACAGCGTCAATCAAACGATTTTGGAAGAGGAGATTGCCGAACTTGCCGGTTTGCTTCAAACCCATTCGGCAACCCTTAGTGAAACGGATATTTTATTGGGGCATTTAAGGATGCTTGCGACTAAAAATCAAGAGATCACGACAACATTGAAAGGAATCAATGAGTTACAAGTGGCTCAACAATTTGAGTCGCTCGAGTCGGCTTTGATGGAAACCGTCAGCCGTGAGCGATCTTATTATCGGGTTGTCAATACGCTTATTGCCCTTTTTGTCGTGATAACCCTGATCGGATTTGTCAATACCTTTTTAAAAACGTATCGGGATAAGTACAAAATCCTCAAACTTCAAGAGGAAAATGATCAAAAACATTTGGAGGTTGTTCAAAAAATGCAGCTTCTGAATGAATATAAACGGGCACTGGATGAGAGCTCAATCGTCTCCAAAACCGATTTAAACGGGATTATTACCTATGTCAATGAGCGGTTTTGTACTATTAGCGGCTATACGAAAGAGGAGCTGATCGGAGAACCGCATAATATTATTCGCCATCCCGATTTCCCGTCCTCGGTGTTTAAGGAGTTGTGGGGAGCGCTTCATAACCGGCAGGTTTTTCACGGCATCATCCGCAACCGGAAAAAGAGCGGTGAGGACTATTTTGTCGATTCAACCGTCGTTCCGATTGTGGATGAATATGATAACCCTATCGAATACATAGCGATCCGTAATGATGTTACGGAACTTATCCATGCAAAAGACAAGGCCATTGCCGCAGAACAGGCAAAAAGCGCTTTTTTTGCCAACATGAGTCATGAACTCCGGACTCCGCTGAATGCGATTATCGGTTTTTCGCAAATTTTAATGGCCAAATCCGATACTCCTCCTGCGGTAAAAGTGTTTGTCGATAAAATCCATATAGCGGGAAAAAATCTTCTTGAGATGGTGAATACCATCCTGGACTTTTCAAAAATGGAATCAGGGATGATGGAGGTCACGATCGATTCTTTCGAGATGCAGGATTTGATAAAAGAGGTCAAAATTTTAGTTGAATCGATGGCAGAGAAGAAAAATATTACCCTTTTGATGGATTTGCCGGGGAGTATTTCACTCGATGCCGATCGGCAATTACTCAAACAGGTGCTAGTGAATCTGTTGAGCAACGCCATCAAATTCTCACCCGAATCCGGGTCGATTGTCTTGGAATTTCGCAAGGAAGAGGGGTGGAACATCGTGGGTGTCCGTGATTTCGGCCTGGGGATCAATCAAGATCAGATTGAGACGTTATTTAATCCGTTTACCCAAATCCGCGAGCACCAAAAAGGGGCCGTCAAAGGGACAGGGTTAGGGCTGGCTATTGTGAAAAAAATTATTGACCTTCATAATGGTAAGATTTGGGTAGAAAGTACCGTAGGGGAGGGGAGCTGTTTTTACATTGCCCTGCCGGATGGTAAATATAGAGTACATGCGCAAGAACCGAGCGTTGAGAAACAAATCCGAACATAAAGGTAAATCATGAAAAGCGAACAAATTCGGTGGAATGAAAAATCAGGATGGAGTGATTATGATGCACAGAGTGCTGGGGAGAGAGATTTAGTTTTGGTCTTTTTTGATCACCCCGCATGTCAAAATGCGGAGTGGTTCGAAACACTGAAGACGATGTACCCTAACGCCGTTATTGCCGGGGCAAGCAGCTCGGGGAGTATTCTCGATACCGTTATCAGCGATGAGGATGTCGTCGTAACGGCGATTACCTTTGAACGTTCGAAGGTACAGTGTATCTCCAAAAAGATTGCCGATTATGATGATGTTAATCAACTCGGCGCGGCGTTAGGCGAAGCGTTGCTTGGGGAGTCGCTGAAGCATGTTTTAATCCTATCGGATGGATTGGCGGTCAATGGAAGCGATCTTGCCCGGGGGTTTTCTCGGGTGCTTCCTGAAGGAATCACGATCACCGGCGGTTTAGCGGGGGATGGGACCCGTTTTACGGCGAGTTACGTAATGGCACAAGGAGCGGCGCAAAGCGGTATGGTTGCCGCAATCGGATTTTACGGCGAGTCATTGCAGGCAAAAAGCGGATGTTACGCCGGATGGGACGAATTCGGTTCCGAACGGGTTATTACCCGATCAGAAGCCAATGTCCTCTATGAAATTGATAATCAGCCTGCATTGGAATTGTATAAGAGTTATTTGGGGGAATTTTCGGCCGATTTGCCCGGAAGCGGCCTGCGATTTCCTATGAATGTTCGAAAAAATACGGAATCGAGTCCTGTAATACGGACACTGCTATCAGTAGATGAGACGGAGCAGAGTTTGACGTTTGCCGGAGATATGCCGCAGGGGTATCTTTGCCGATTAATGAAAACGGATATGGATTTGTTGATTGAACATGCCGGATTGGCCGCCGAAGCATCGAGACTCGATCAAGGAGAAGAATTTTTGGTTATTGCCGTCAGTTGTGTCGGCAGACGTCTGGTATTGGGACAATTATGCGAAGAGGAGCTGGAAATTATCCGTGAAACGCTTGGGGAAAAAGCGGTAATAACCGGATTTTATTCGTATGGCGAATTATCGGAAAAAGGTGAGAGCCGCTGTACGTTGCATAATCAGACCATGACCCTTGTAAGCATTTACGAATAAGGAAAACGTGTGGCAAATTCATCCTATCATCGGTTATTGGTGAGGCAGATTCGCCGATTCCTGAGACCGGAATTGATCGATGAAATAGCCCCTTTTCTGGAGAGTATCAGTACGGCCTACGATGAATCGGAGAAAGAGCGGCGTTTTTTGGAAAGGACGCTGGATGTCAACTCCAAAGAGCTGGAAGCCGCCAACCTTTCACTCAAGCGGCAGCATGAAGAGATGCACAATTCGATTCTTAATGCCCTGAATATCGGTCTCTTTGCCGTTAATCTGGAAGGGAATGTCATCTTTGCCAACGAAAGCGCCTGCTATATCCTTGGACGGAATGAAGCCGATCTGGTCGGGCAGAGTATGAACGTCTTTATTGAGGATAATGACTTTGCCGACATTATTGAGTACGGTGTCGGAATCGGACGTAAAGAGGGTGAAACGATTCTGGAAGACCGGTACGGAATGAGTATACCCATCCGCTATTCGGCCTATCCGATTTTGGAATCCGGCCTTCCCAAAGGGACCGTGTTCTCTTTTTCCGATATTTCGATGGAGCAAAAGCGTCAGGAACTGATTGATTTGCAGAAACTTGCCCTTGAATCGAGCGCAACGATGATGCTGATAGCCGACAGCGAGGGGGTTATCCAATACGCAAATCAAGAATACCTCCGTTTTAGCGGTTATGCAGAAGAAGAGATCATCGGTGAAGGTTCCCGTTTAATTGCCAATGATGAACTTAATAACCCCGAGGTAATTCAAGAGTGCTGGGAGAAGATCAAGCACGGGGAAATGTGGGAAGGGGAGCTCCTTGCACAGATAAAATCGGGAGATTTTTATTTTGAAGAGCTGACAATCACCCCGTTGATAGAGCGGGGAAAAGTGACCAATATCGTTGCGGTAAAAAAGAATATCAGTGAGAGGATACGATTCCAGGAGGAACTCAAATCGGCTCGTGATGAGGCAATAGCGGCGATGAACGAGGCGAATGAGGCCAACCGTGCAAAAGATATCTTTTTATCGAATATGTCACACGAACTCCGGACTCCGCTGAATGCGATTATCGGATTTTCCCAAATTTTGATGGCCAAAAAAGATACCCCCGATTCAACGAAAATGTTTATCGAAAAGATCCAGATATCGGGTAAAAATCTCCTCTCTTTGGTCAATACCATCCTCGATTTCTCGAAAATTGAAGCGGGAAAAATGGAAATCGATAAAAAAACGTTCGTGATGAGTGAACTGTTGGCAGAGGTCAAGGTGCTGATTGAACCGATGGCCGATAAAAAGAGGTTGCGTTGCGCTGCCCATATTCCAGAAGAGATCAGTGTGCATGCCGACCGGCAGCTGATCAAACAGGTGCTTGTCAATCTTTTGAGCAATGCAATTAAATTTTCGCCTGAAGAAGAAGAGATCCAGATCCGTTACACCCATGAGGAAGATCGGGAAATATTCGGAATATGTGATCACGGGCACGGAATTCAAACGGATAAGATAGCGACCCTTTTTGATCCGTTTACCCAGATTCGTGAACACCAAAACAGTTCGATGAAGGGGACGGGGCTAGGTCTTAGCATAGTCAAAAAAATTATTGAGCTTCATGACGGGAAGATTTGGGTCGAGAGTGTCGTCGGAGAGGGGAGCTGTTTTTATTTCAGCTTGCCGTGCAGTGGTTAAATCGGTAAATCGAAAAAGTAAGCCAATCCGTAATAGACACTGTAAAGGCCGTAAATGAGGATGGCCAAAGCTGCAAGCCGGTTCATCGTCTGTCGGAATGCAATCTCTTTGAAAAAGCTTACCGACTGCCCGAGCGCAAGGAGCGTCGGGACGGTTGCCAGACCGAAAGCCGCCATGATCAAGCCGCCATCAAGGACGGAAGCCGATGCCGCCGCTTTGGCCGCGAAAAAAAAGACAAACCCGCACGGGAAAAATCCGTTCATTACCCCCAGAGCGAAAAAGCTTCCGATCGTTTTACTTTTGATAAGGCGGGAGAAGAGGGTTTTAAAGAGGGGATTGGTCGAGAATGAACGTTCGAGCAGATGAATCAGTTTCGAGAGACCGAACATCCCCAATGCGGTAATGATCATTACGATACCGGCGAAGATAAAAAGTGCCCCGTGCATCTGCATGCTGAGGGCGAATAGCGAACCGATCCCTCCGAAAAACATCCCCAGAAGAATATAGGAGCTGACCCGTCCGACGTTATAGGCACCGTGTCGAAACAGTTGGGCGCTTTGACTCATGGAAGTATCAATTTTGGTGGAGCTGTAAGCGACAATAAACCCCCCGCACATCCCGATGCAGTGGCCGAAACTTCCGGCAAAAGCGATTGAGATGATGACCCACCATTCGATACCATGCATATGAACACCTTTTACATTGAGCAATAGAGTATAGAAATTTTGTTACAGCAGTGTTAAACTTAACACAAATTTAACAGTTCTATGAAACAATAGCATGAAATCATTTAAAGGATTCGTGAATGAAAAGATTTTTACTGGTTTTGGTTGCTTTGGCTGCGGCTGCAAGTGCCGACCAATTGGTGAATTTAAAAATCGACGGGATGATGTGCCCGGCATGTGTGAAAAACGTTAAGGGCTCTTTGAATGAAGTAAAAGGGGTTAAAGAGACCAGTGTTTATCTTAAAGAGGGGAAAGCCGAGGTAAAAGCCGCTGAGGGGACCAAACCCGAAAGTATGTGCGATGCGGTTAAAAAAGCGGGATACGGCTGCTCGGTAGCCAAATAGAGGCTTCGGGTGAAAGATAACCCTATCTTTCACTTAGGCCTTAGATGAAATATTTCTGCGCATCGCTGCGGCTGAGGTCGCTATGCACCCTGACCGCTGTTTCTTCAAACTGTAACGTTTGTTCCCCCTCGAATCCTGCTTTACAATAAGCCAATATCAGTTTTGCCGCTAATGTCGTATCTTTTTCGCTGGCATTTCGGGAGAGCATCGCATGCGGCCCTACCAGTTCGGTACGGATATGGATATATTTGGGATTTTCAATCCCTTCCAATACGGCATTATCCTCCGCATTACGCCCGATGATGAGCTTCGCCCCATCGGGAAGACGAAGCTGACGGCCGTATTTGAGTGTCGGAATATCCGCAACGGTAAACGTATCGTGGGCAATGAAATCACGGATTTTATTGGAGAAGTTTTCATCGGTGAGGAGACATCCCCCTCCCGGTGCCTCATAATCTTTGAGTCCGAACGATTCGGCCAGCTCCATTTGGCGCTCGCGGTTACGTCCGTTGATGTTTTCAAGCTTTTCACGGTCCACCCACCCCTTTGTTTCGGGAATGGTCGGGGTGAGAGATTTCGCACTGAGGGGACGGAGGAGAAGCCCTTCGCAATCGCTTAGATTGAGAACTTTTTGGAGCGATTCGCTGTTTTGACTCATGGGGCGTTGCCCTAAGACTTCACCGCTGATAAGAAAACTCGCCCCCCACTCGTCCATAAGCCGTTTGGCAACTTCGAACATTTTTGCATGGCAGTCGATGCAGGGGTTAAAGTTCTTGCCGTAGCCGTATTTAGGGGTAAAGAGGACTTCACGGATATATTCGTCACGGATGTCGACGCTGCGAAACTCGGCCCCGATTTGTCGGCACATATTATTCATATGTTCAAGCCGGTCTTTGGTCGAACCAAATCCGGTGTTGATGTTGCAGGCGATCACTTCGATCCCTTGATCAATGATAAGTTTCGCCGCGAGGGTAGAGTCGAGTCCGCCGCTGAATAAAGCGATTGCTTTCATGAAATTCCTTTTTTATACATCGTGTCAACGCAACATACAAAGAGCGAGGTCGCGCGCAGAAGTGCGAACGCGTACCGACAGCGATTTGTTGCGGAAACGATTTTCTTTTGCTTACTTTTCTTGTTAACAAGAAAAGTATGAAGTAGTTTTATCCAAGCGGAACCAATTCGCCTTTTTTAAGACGTTCAATCTTGTCCCGAAATTGACGGATTAAATACGATTTTTGATCGAATGATACCGTATTTTGGGTAGAGATTTTCTTGAGTTCACGATTATAATGGGCGCTCAAGAAGGTAATAAGCTCTTGTTTAAGCCCCTCGTCCCCCTCAAACGTCCGGATGCGGTCATCCATCATCAACGCGCTGAGTCTGGGATCGTTGAATCGCCCCTGTAAAGCCGCTTCGAATTCTCCGGAGTGATATTGCAGAAGCGAACCGTCGATAAAGTTGAGGAGAGAATCGGTGATATGGGGACGTTCAATGAGGGTCTTGATAAAACTGAGTTCCCAGATATCGTGATGGGAAAAATTGATCGGTTGTGCCGCTGTGTTTTTGGTATGGCCGAGTTGTATCAAAGCCGGGGATATCCCGAGTTTGGAGGCGATAAACGGACGATACTCCTCCTGCAATAGCGGTGAGAGTGTTTTGAGAAATCCGATCCCCTCGTGCAGGGCACTCTCTTTGGCTTTGGGATCTTGGAGGTCATAGCTTTTAACCGTTTCGGAAATGACAAATTCAATAAAAGGGATAGGACGATGCAACAGTCCGTTGAGCGCTTCTATTTGGCCGTTTTTGATCATATCCGCCGGATCGAGCCCCCCCTCAAACAAGATGACCCCCCCGTCAAATCCTGAGATACTCAGAAGTTTAGAGGCTTTCAGCGCTGCGGCACGTCCGGCCTTGTCCCCGTCATAAGCCAAAAATACTTTCGGCTCCCCTTTACGCAGCAGCGGGAGATGCTCCGCAGTAAGAGCGGTTCCCAAGGTTGCTACGGCGTGGGTAAAGCCGGCCTGATGGAGCATGACGACGTCCAGATACCCCTCGGTAACGATGATTTCACGGCGGCGGTAAATGGTATCTCGGGCAAGGTGATAGGCATAAAGAAGGCGTGATTTATTAAAAATAGCACTTTGGGAAGAGTTGACGTATTTGGCCTGGTGTCCGGTAATCGTCCGACCTCCGAATCCGACGAGTGCACCGCCTGGCGAGTGGATCGGGAAGGTAATCCGTTCGATAAAACGGGCGTAGAGCCTCCCCTCCTCCCCTTTTCCGATGGCCCCTTGCTCTATGGCTTCATTTACGGGGAGCTTGCGCCGTTCTAAAAAACGGAGTGTCTCCGGAGAAGTTGGGGCATATCCGATTCCGAATCGTTCAATGCTTGAAGCGTATACCCCCCTTTCATGTAAATAGGTGAGGGCTTCGGGTTTCTCTTCGAGGAGTTTTTGGTACCATTCACTAAGTGTTTCAAGCAGATTGGAACGTTTTTTCTGTTGGGCGCTGTCGGTATAATGAAGGGTAAAATTGACCGATGCCGCCAGTTTTTCGATCGCTTCGGGATAGCTTAGCTTTTCGTATTCCATAACGAAGTTGATAGAGTCTCCTCCCGCTCCACAGCCGAAGCAGTGGTATTTTTGGCGTGAGGGATTGACGACAAAGCTGGGAGATTTTTCATCGTGAAACGGGCAGGGAGCCTTAAAGCTTGAACCGGCACGTTTGAGCTCGATGTACGAGCCGACGACATCGACAATATCAAGGCGGGCTTTGAGAGCTTCGATGGAGTCTTGGGTTATCATAAAGCTATTTTAGCGAAAAAGAGCTTTTATGCCGTTTGAGCGTTGAAACGGAGAGACGGGAGAAGGGGCTTTGTGTCGATGAAAACAGAACGTGCCCTGACCATCGGGTGTATCCGATGGTCAGGGCTAATTTAATGGGTAGTGAATTGCCCCAGCTGCGTGTTAAGGGCATCGGCGGATGAAGCGATGGTGTGGACAATCGCTGAGAGCTCTTGCATAGAAGCCTCGTCCCCGGTCGTAATCGACTCCAACCCGTCCATCTGTAAAAGCATTGAGTCGATATGATCGGCTATGGTTTGTGAGTTGGTGACGCTTTGGCTCGTCAGGGCATTGGTCTGCTCCATGGCGCCGACACTTTCGCTGATATCTTTATCGACCCGCTCGGAGATGGCGGTGACGTTTCTCATCGCATCGCTGTTATGGCGCATCTGATCGGTTGCGTCGGAGATGCTCTGGACGATGATGTTAATCGTGGCGTTGATCTCGGTAAGGCTATGCTGCGTTTTTTCCGCCAGTTTGCGAACTTCATCGGCCACCACCGCAAACCCCCGTCCGTGTTCTCCCGCCCGGGCCGCTTCGATAGCTGCGTTCAAGGCTAATAGGTTGGTCTGATCGGCAATATCGCCGATAATGGAAAGAACGTGTTTCACCTGCGAGGCTTCGGCATTGAGTTGATCCAGTTTGTTACCCAGTTCCGCTTCGAGCTGAGTACTGTGAAATATGGTCTCCAAGAGGGTAGAGAGCTCTTTTTTCCCGTGATGGAGCTGTTCCAGGGCACTGTTCATCGTATCCAGAGTCATCGTAAAATTGGCAACCCCTTTATCCACGATCACCTGGACAGAACGTGCCTGTTCGGAAGTCGTATGGGTGATCTGATGGCTCTCATGTACCCGTTTTTTGATCTGCGTGTTAATCGTGTCAAGTTTACGGGCAGCGTCCAGATTGGCTTTGGCAATCTCTTTGGCATGGGCGATAGAGTGTTCGATTTCCGCGACAAACCGGTTGAGGGTATTCATCATCATACCCGACTCGTCCCGGGTGAAGCCGCAAAAAGATTTGGTCAAATCGAAAAGGTCGGTTTTCAGTTTATCGGTAAGGTTTTTGACCGGACGGGTAACCTGCGCGACAAGAAGGGTGATATTGACGGCAGAGATGGTAATGCCGATCAGGGCAACGGTAATGTTTTTTGTCAGCAAGGTTTCCAAGTCGAGATTCGCAATGGAGGTGTAGAGTATGGCATTGAGTAAAACCAGCAGGATAATATTACCGATGATGGTGGTGAAAATAGCGAGAGCCATTTTTTTCCCGAAAGAGATAAACGGGAAACGCTCACTGAGCGGAACGCGGATAACCCACTCTTCCAGACGGATGACGAAGAGGATAAATACCGGGATGATGAACAATAACAGCAGTGGAAGTACGGCCAGCTGGGCCATGATAAAACGATCAAAGGCAATAAACGGTTTCCCCCATAAGACGACTGTCGGCCCGAGGGAGGTATAGAGAAACTGTCCGATTAAAAAGCGATAGGGGAGTTTGGAGATGATGGAGGCCGTCTCTTCGTAGGCCGTCGGATTTTTCATCATCGTTTCAATACGGCTGAGGGCATGGTTGAACCCAAAAATCATTGCCCCCGTCGCAATAGCCATATACAGGGCCATCGGAATCGAAAACAAGATGGATAGTAATTCATCGACGGAAAAAAGGTGCGAAAAGGCGAGTAAAAAAATCCATACCATCGGCGGAATCATCATTCCGATAAACACCAGCCACATTAATTTTTTCCGCGGGCTCATACAGTATCCTTTCAGGGTCATTCAATAATGATAACAGATATTAGGGTAAAAAATACCTTATATTCGAAAAATTATGGTAGAATGCGATTTCAAAAATTTTAAATAGAAAGTAGGTGATTGCATGCCTGGTATCGTTCTTAGACAAGATGATAACTTTGATGCTGCTTACCGCCGTTTCAAAAAACAAACAGATCGTAATCTGATTGTTACTGAAGCTCGTGCTCGTCGTAACCACGTTACAGAGACCGAAAAGCGTAAACAATTCAAAATCAGCGCTCGCAAAAAGATGTTAAAACGTCTCTATATGATGCGACGTTACGAATCTCGCCTGTAATTTCAAGCGCTTTGGCGCTTGGGTTACATGTGCCCTTTGGGTACAACCCTCCTCCCGTAATTTTCCCTTTCTAACAAAACCTTTACTAACCCTATGATAAACTTAGCCTAATAATTTCTGCACAAGGCTTATCTATGCTTTTTAGCGCACCACTGAAAAATAATTCCAAAAAAATCATGTTATTAGGTTCCGGCGAGCTCGGCAAAGAAGTGGCTATCGAGGCACAGCGTTTGGGGATCGAAGTGGTTGCGGTTGACCGTTACGCGCACGCTCCCGCCCATTTGGTTGCCAACCGCTCCCATGTGGTAAACATGCAGGATAAAGAGGCGGTATTAAAGCTGATCCGCAAAGAGAAACCCGATTATATCCTTCCGGAGATTGAGGCAATCAGTATCGATGCGTTGTTTGATGCCGAAGCGGAGGGGTTTTGTGTCATCCCGAATGCCGAAGCGGTTAACAAAACGATGAACCGTAAAAATATCCGCCGTTTTGCTGCGGAAGAGTTAGGGCTTAAAACCAGCCGTTACCATTTTGTTACTACCTATGAAGAGATGTGCACTGCAGCGGAAGATGTAGGGTTTCCGTGTGTTATCAAACCGGTAATGAGCTCTTCGGGGCATGGACAAAGTATTGCGCGGACGCGTGAAGATTTGGAAAACTCCTGGGAGATTGCCAAAGAGGCTCGGGGCGATGCAAGTGAACTGATTGTGGAGGAGTTTATCCGCTTTGATTACGAAATCACGTTATTAACGGCACGTAACGGTGTCGAAACCGTATTTTGTGAGCCGATCGGCCATATCCAAAAAGACGGAGATTATATCTACAGCTGGCAGCCGATGGAGATGTCGAAAAAAGCCCTCAGACGTTCCCAAAAAATAGCCAAAGCGATTACCGACGGGCTGGGCGGCAAAGGGCTCTTCGGTGTTGAGCTGTTTGTGGCGGGTGATGAGGTTTATTTCAGCGAAGTAAGCCCGAGACCGCACGATACGGGGATGGTGACGCTGATTACCCAAAGCCAAAGCGAATTTGCCCTCCACGTACGGGCCGTTTTAGGGCTTCCTCTCGGATTTACGTTTTACGGAGACGGAGCGAGTGCGGCATTCAAATCGGGTGTTGAATCGCATGAGCCGGTAGTCGATGTCGCCGATGAGGTATTTGACCATAACAGTTTTGTCCGTGTATTCGGTAAACCCGAAGCCCATGTCGGACGACGCATGGCGGTGGTATTGGTCTTTGATAAAGTGAACAAAGCACTTAAAAAAGCGAAAAAATTGATTAAGAAAATTCAAGACGCATGAAAATAGTTATACTCGATGCCCTCACGTTTGGGGATACCCCGTTAGAAGGTTTTAACGCGTTAGGCGAAGTGAGCATTTATATGACCACTTCCTCCGATGAAACGGCACTGCGTGTCCGTGATGCGGATGTGATCGTTACAAACAAGGTTGTGGTTAACGATGCGGTTATGGAAGCCGCCGTCAACCTCAAACTTATCTGTGTCGCGGCGACGGGGACGAATATCATTGATCATGAAGCCGCGGAGCGCCGTGGCATCACCGTTAAAAACGTTGCGGGATATTCGACGGATGCGGTTGTCCAGCACACTTTTTCGATGCTTTTTTACCTGATGGGGCACTCACGCTATTATGATGAGTACGTCAAACGGGGCGATTGGCAGCGTGAAGCGGCATTTACCCATATCGGCCCCTCATTTCATGAGCTTCGGGGCAAAACATGGGGCGTTATCGGACTGGGTGAGATAGGGAGAAGTGTCGCTACGGTAGCGCAGGCATTTGGCGCTAACGTCTGTTATTACTCAACTTCAGGAAAAAACGACAACGGGGCATTTGAAAAAACGACGCTCAGCCGTCTGATTGAGAACAGCGATATTATTTCGATCCACGCCCCTTTGAACCGTTCTACCGAAAATCTAATCTCCCATTCCGAATTGCTGCAGATGAAAGACGGTGCCGTTTTACTGAACTTGGGCCGCGGAGGAATCGTGGATGAGGATGCGTTATCGGTTATTATCGACGTAAAGCCGATTTATGTCGGATTGGACGTTTTGGTAAAAGAACCGATGAAAACGCCGCACCCTCTTTTGAACATTAAGTATCCTGAACGGCTCTATGTCACTCCTCATATCGCGTGGACATCCATTGAAGCCCGCGAACGGCTGATCGCGGCAACAATAGAGAATATCCGCTCGTTTTAAACGTTTCCTATACACCAGCATGCCGGCAGGAATGGGGCGGAATGAAAACCGTATCGGGGTGTCAACGACCGGTTTTAACCGTTTTGATTACAGCCGTTGTAATAAGGTCGGTAGTATGAAGGCGATTCCCAGAAATAAGAAAGAGGTTACAAAGACCTGAACCGTAACTGTACGGGGCGAACAGTTATAGAGCGATGCAAGATTGACATTGGCGACGGCCAGCGGAACGATCAGTTCCAAAAACAAGATCCCTTTCACGATAGGATCCATATCGACATAGTGTAATACCGCAAACGCTATCAACGGTATGAGGATAAATTTCGTCCCGTTGACCCATGCGGTGAGGCGTAAATTGATTTCTCCCAGTGTAATCCCGTAGAGATAAATCCCAAATAACACCAGCTGCATGGTCATCGAGGCATATGCCCCCATCATGAGGGTTTTGTCGACGGCGGGGCTGGGGACGTATCCGATAAGATTCAGTGCGATGGCTACCATCGCCGCCCAAAGGACGGGGAGTTTGAGGATATTTATCAACGAACCCCGAACACTGAACTCGCCGCGTGAATAATAAAATACCCCGAGCGTATAGACAACGAATACGTTAACGAGATTGATGAGGGTGGTGTAGGGGATGCTCATCTCTCCGAACAAGGCGATCCCCAGAGGAATGCCGAGATTTCCGGTGTTGCCGATCAAAGCTGCAACGGTTGCGATAGAGCGCTCTTTTGGATTGTGAAAGAGCATAGCGGAGAGCGGAATCATCAGTAATAGCGCTAACAGGGATATCCCCAAATAAAGCGAAGGGGCGAAGAGGAGTTCGGTATCGATAGGGCGTTTGAGAAGACCCCAAAACGTGAGGAAAATCTGCAAAAAATAAACGCTTAGAAGGGTAATCGTACGGTCGTCAATTTTCTCTTTAAAGCTCCATTTGGCACCGAAACCGACAGCGATAAAGAGGTAAATACCTATAATGGAGAATAAAGTTTGCATAGTCACTTTGATGTTAAACGCATAGGGAGCAAAGCCCCCTATGCTGCGCTAGCCGCAATGGCACAAAACAAGCGAAGCGTTTGGCTCCGCCCATGTTTCCCCGAAACGCTTGTCTCTGCCGAGGCAGAATTTCTGAATGCTATTCTATCCTAAAAATTAGTCAATCTTTTTGAGTGAGAGCTAACAATCTATGGGATACAATCGCATAATTAAGGAGTCACTATTATGGCGAAAGTATTGATTATCGGCAGCGGCGGTGCGGGATTGGTGAGCGCGTTAGCGGCACGGGAAGCAGGTGCAGAGGTCATTGTCGCATCAAAAACCCTGCCGACCCGTTCCCAGACGTCGATGGCTCAGGGGGGGATGAATGCGGTTTTGGGCGGTGACGATACCGTTTTACAGCACATCGAGGATACCCTAAAATCATCGGGCGGGCTTGGAGATGAAGCGAGAATCGCATTTTTATGCGAGAACGGACCTGAGGCGGTTGCATGGTGCAACGGTATCGGATTGCCGTTTAGCCGAAATGGCGAAGGGGAGATTGCACGCAGACGGCTGGGCGGAGCAAGTGCTCCACGGGCATGTTATGCGCAAGATTATACGGGGTTGAAACTGCTTCATACCCTTTTTGACCAATGCCTCAAAGCGGGGATTACGTTTTATAACGAGCGGTTTTTACTGAATCTTATCAAAGATGAAGAGGCAAACCGTGTGTTAGGGGCAACCTTTTTGGATATCGCCCGAGGGGAAGTAGAAGAGATTCGTGCCGATGCGGTGATTTTGGCGACGGGAGGGTACGGTGCCCTTTATGGAAAACATTCGACCAATTCGGTTCAAGCCAGCGGGGACGGACTCGCCGCTGCGGTACGCGCCGGGGCAAAGCTTGCGGATATGGAGTTTATCCAGTTTCACCCAACGGCACTGAAAAACTCTTCCATCTTGATCAGCGAAAGTGCCCGCGGTGCGGGGGGATATCTTGTAGACGGATCGGGGGAACGGTTTACCGACGAACTCGCCCCGCGCGATGTTGTGGCACGCTCTATCCACGATGAGATCGCTAAAAGCGGAGCCGTTTATCTCGATATCCGCCATTTGGGAGAGGCGTTTATCGATCATGAACTTCCGCAAGAACGCAAGCTGGCCAAGATATATGAGGGGATTGATCCGGTGAGTGAGCTGATTCCGATCAAACCTGCCGCCCACTACAGCATGGGGGGGATTGAAGTCAATGAGGGGTGCATGAGCAGCGTTAACGGGTTGTTTGCCGTGGGTGAGTGCGCTAACCACAAAACACACGGAGCCAACCGTCTTGGGGGAAATTCCCTGTTGGAATTGGTGGTGTTCGGTCGTCATGCCGGAGCAAAAGCCGCTGAATACGGCAATAAATCTCCGGCGTACCCGTGTGAGAATCCGCAATGTGTAAAAGATAGCAACTTTATCCGCGGTGTGATGTATTTTACCAATCAGATCGATTTTTATCAAAAGCAGGAGATGTTGGCCAATATTTTCTATAACAACGTCGGTTTGGTCCGTGATGATATGGGGCTCAAAGCGGTGCTGGGTGCTATCCGGCAAATGCAAAAAGAGCTTCCGTTTATGGGACCTCGGGACAAATCGAAAATCTGCAATACCAATCTGGTCGAATTTATCGAATTCGGCAATAAAATCGAATTGGCGGAAATCATTGTGGTGAGCGCGATCAGCCGCGTCGAGAGCCGCGGAGCCCATTATCGTATCGATGCCCCTGAGAGGAACGACCGAATGTTTGGAGCCCATACAATCACATGGAAAGAGGATGGGGTATTATGCGCCGATTTTATACGATAGACGTTTTGGGTGATGATAAATCATGGGAAGAGGATCAGGATACCGAGGGGTGCTGCGAAGATCCCTACGATGATGAAGACGATAATGAAAGAGAGTGGTGCGACTGATGGAAATTAAAATAGTACGCGGCAGTGAGACACAAAGTTATAACGTCGAGTTAGAAAAGGTTACCCTCTTGACTCTTCTCAACCATATCAAAACCAAAATCGATCCTACCCTAACCTATTCACAGGGGTGCCGAAGCGGCGTCTGCGGAAGCTGCGCGGTTCGCGTCAACGGCCGGGAGCAGTTGATGTGCGAATACAAACCTTCCGACGGGGATACGGTTGAGCCGATTCGTAATGCACGCGTGATTCGGGATCTGGTTGTTGACTCCGGTATGGTTGAACATTTCACCCGAGCGGCTAATGCATGGAGCGAAGGTTCACACGAGGGAAACGTGAGCGAAGAAGATGCAGCCCGTATCGAGACGCAAAGCGACTGTATCTTGTGCACGTCGTGTTACAGCGCCTGCCCGGTGTATGCGGTAAACCCTGATTTTATCGGTCCGTATGCGCTTACGCGGGTATGGCGTTACGTCAATGATACCCGGGAGGAGAGCAGCGCTGCCAAAATTGCGGCGGTTCAAACGAACGGCATCTGGGACTGTACCCTCTGCGGCGAATGCGTACCGGTATGTCCCCAAAATATTGCTCCGAAGCAAGACATTACGATGCTCCGGATGAAAAGTGCGATGATGGGATACAATGACCCCAACGCCGCTGCCGCATTTGGCGGAGGGCTCGATTTCGGAGGAAGTTTTTTCTGAGCCGATGGGGATAAACGCTTATCCGATCGGATGAACTCTCGCACGATTTTTCAAACATTAAGGTTTGGATGTGTTATACTAACCCTTATAAAAAATACGCCATCAATCGTGTAACGAACGCTTCGGAAGAGGAGATAAGTTCTGACCCGGATCGGTTCACAAGGCGTATCATCAAGGAATAGTATGGCATCTGAACACTCACTCGATATCTCCGCAAAAATTGATCTTCAAGCTTTTAAAGACGCGATAGCCCAATCTGAAAAAGAGGTAATCGGCCGTTACGATTTTAAAGGGATCACCTACGAGATCAACTACCGCGAAAAAGAGAAACAGCTTATTTTACTGGCTTCCAGCGATAACAAACTCGACGCCCTCAAAGATATCGTAATCGGGAAGCTGATAAAACGGGGACTCTCTTCCAAGGCATTGAATGAACTCAAAACCGAAGATGCCAGCGGCGGAAGCCGAAAAGCTACCTATAAAATCGTTGATACGATTGATTCCAAAGAGGCGAAAAAAATTGTTGCCGAGATCAAAAATCTAAAAACCAAAGCAACGGCGGCGATCGAGGGGGAACATATCCGTGTCAAATCCAAACAGATCGATGAACTTCAAAAAATAATGGCAGCGATCAAGGCGATGGAGTGGGAAGCCCCTTTGGTGTTCGATAATTTCAGATAAAAAGGATTGGGTATGTCTCAGAAGCGGTATAAAGCGATCGATAAACGGCTTATCACCGAAGGGTCCCAAATTGATTTCAACCTTTATCTAACTGACGACACCAAGACACACATGACCGTTTTCCTCCAAAGCGACACGGCGGTTGATGGCAATACGAAAATAAAGCTTCGTGAAATTGAAATGGTTTACATCAGTGAAGCCGAAGAGACTAAATATAAAGAGTATGTAGAACGTCACATCCAAACGATCGCAAAAAACAGTGAAATACCGACCGAACAAAAGGCCCGTTTGGTTTATGAAAAAGCAGCCGAAGCGATTGATGCGATGTTTAAAAATCCCGAATCGCTTGAAAACGTAAAAAATGCACAGCCGGTGGTGAACAGTTTTATCGATATTATTCTCCATGATAAAAGTGCAGTCGAATCGTTGATGAAAATTACGGCGCATGACTACTATACCCATACCCATTCGATCAACGTGAGTATCTATACGTTGAGCCTTGGATCTTTTTTGGGAATTAAGGGGAAAGATTTGGAAGATTTGGGGATGGCGGCGATTTTACATGATCTGGGCAAAAGCAAGGTCGATTATGACATTATCAATAAGAACGGGAAACTTACCGATGAGGAGTTTTCCAAAATGAAGCACCACCCCGCACTCGGACATGCGATCGCATTAAAACTGGGAATTACCGACAAGGAGATTCTCAGTGCGATTCGTCATCATCATGAGAAACTCGACGGCGGAGGGTATCCTGACGGGATTAAAGGGGAAAGAATCAGCCGATACGCCCGGATCATCGGTGTGTGCGATGTTTTCGACGCCCTCTCTACCAAACGTTCCTATAAAGATCCGATGAGCTCGTTTGAAGCACTGAAACTGATGAAAGAACATATGGCCGGGCATTTGGATATGAGTATCGTGGATGCTTTTATCAAGATGCTGCGTAAGCGGGAAGAGGAAAAATGAGAAAAATGACGATTGCCGAAGCGGCGGAATATTTCAACGTATCGAAAGAGGCAATACATAACCGTATCCGGCGGGGGAGTTTGGATTGTATCGTAGAGAACGGGGTTAAATACGTTGCTGTAGAATCGGCCAAAGGGACGTCATCGGCTAACGCGGTGAGTGACAGCCGTTATACCCAATACATCGAACAGGAAAATGTACGATTGAGGGAGAAAGTGGATATTCTCGAAAAAGAGACCACGCGTCTGCGTGATCAGCGTGAGCAGATGCTTATTGACGAACGGATCAAAATTGAACAGGTATATAAGGAGCGCGATGCCCAGCTGCGGAGCGTTTTACACGTCGTTGCGACCAAGTTCCTCTCACATGTCAATACCGATACCGTGATGGAGGAGGCGATCAATGCCGATATCGTCGATACTGAAATCGAAGAATGGGTGACCCTCAAGTCGTTTTTGAAACTCAAACGGCTGAAAGAGAAAGAGAAAAAACAGATCAAAAACCGCTTTAAATCGGCAGCGCAATCGGAAGACGAACGCCTGTGCATACGTGAAGATAAGATCTATTTAAATCCGTCTCAATACGATTACACGGATTTGTTGTAAACCCCTTTTAGCGTTTACTCCGTTTCGGCGGTGTCGAAGAGCGTAAAGGGGGGCGTTTAGCCGGTTCTCTCATCCCCTGTTTGGCCCGATTGAGATTGTGAAAACAACTTTGGCAAATAGCGAATTCGGCATTCGGCGCCAGCGGTTTTCCGCAGGTTTTGCACCGTGGAACGAAATGGCTTTGCTGGAGAGAGTTTTCGATAAAACGGTTCAGCTCCCCTCGGAAGGTTCGGGCTTTTTCCGCATCGACAAAAAACTCCCCCATCCGATACGACAGCCAGAGGTAGAGGCTGATCTCTTTGATCCGGTCTTCGGCTTCCTGAAGTTCCTCCATCGAGAGGGCATAGTGGCCTAAACGGTGCGGCGGAATATAGGCAATCGGTTTTTTCTGCTCCAGCGCACGGACATAGCGTTCAAAGGCTGCCATCACCAGAGGTGAGGAGGTGGATAACGGTGCGGTGGCAAGGGTATACTTGGTCCGCATATCCAGGTCATAATGGTCGACGATTGCCGATGCCTCTTGCATCGATTCGAGATTGGCGGCACGAAACGGCCCTTCGAATTTCATGTTTTGAACGAAAAAATCGACAATGGCTGAGAGGGATTTCTCTTCCAGAATCGTGGAGACAAGCCGGATGTGGTCGAAATTGGCCATGACGTTAAACGGCAGGGCGATCGGTTCGATGTTTTTGGTAAAAAGGGAGGTGACGGTTTTTAAAACATCGTGTGTCAGCGCTCCAACGTATCCCTTTTCGCTTAGGCCGTAACGTCCGGCGCGCCCCGAAATTTGCCGTACTTCGGTAGCGGTCAGATTTCGCTGGTTTTGACCGTCAAATTTGTCGGCTTTTGAGAATAACAGTGTTTTTATCGGAAGATTTAAACCCATGCTGATTGCATCGGTAGCGACCAGGATATCGGTCTCCCCTTCACGAAATCGGCGAGCCTCTTCACGGCGCACTTCGGGGCTGAGGTTTCCGTAAATGACACTGGTGCGGTAGGTTTTGGAGAGCTGTTGTTTGAGCCTCAGGGCGTTGGCACGGGTAAACGCGATAACGGCTGTTTTAGGCTCAATCGCATCTATCGGGGTTGGGGATTTGAGAAGTTCCAGGGGATTTTTGCGTTCGAATTCAATAATCTCCAACGGTTCACCCAGATATTCGGCCAAAGCCGCAACCGCGTCGCGGGCATTGGGGGAGCCGGTCATAATGACGGTCTTGGCGGGAGCCCCGATAATTGCATTCGCCCATGCCCAACCGCGGTCGCGGTCATCGATCATCTGCACCTCATCGATAACGCAGCAATCGACTTCTACTTCGAAATTAAGCATCTCAATGGTGGAGCTGATGTGGGTGGCATCATCGTCAAGGAGCTGCTCTTCACCGGTAATCAGCGAAGCGCTAACGCCGTGTTCGCGCAGATCTTCATATCCTTCGAGCGCTAACAGGCGTAACGGGGCGAGGTAATATCCGGTACCGGCGCGCTGGAGATGTTGGAACGCCGTATAGGTTTTACCGCTATTGGTGGGGCCGGTATGGAAAATAAGGCGGCGGCGGAGCGAACGGGCGAGGGGAAAAAGGTTTTTGAAATCGCGGATGCTTCGGGCGAGAAGCTCTTGGCGCTGGCGTTTGAGGAGTTCACCCGCGATACGCTGATCAAATCCGAAGAGGACTCTGCGCGATGTTTTGGCGCTGATATGCGGAGTGTGGGTGAGGTAGGGCAGAAGGAGCTCGTAAACAAAACCATATAGGTGTTCGTCGTTCATCTCCAAGAGTTTCGATCGGATGCGGCACTCTTCGACGAGATGATTAAGCTCATCTAAAAAAGCCCTCTCTTCGTGAATGCTCTGCTCTTCAACCATCGATGCAATGTTAAGATCTTCTTCATTCCAAATCTGACGGCTCAACTCACCCGCATCCAAATGGATCGAGAGGGTATATTTCAGCATTTCCTGACGGTGCGGCAGGGGAAGCTGCTTATCGATTTCGATGATTAGATCCTCATCGGTAGCTGAATTCAGGGGGGTGTGGAGATGACGGTCCAAAACGTCCTGCACGATGTCCAAACTAAGGGTTCCGTAGGTTTGAACCGACGGAGGAGCACTTTTAAGGGTCGAGATGATTTGTGCCCGGGTGAGATAGCGGTGATTATCGACATGAAGCGAAGACAAAAACAAAGAGGTTTGCTCCTGTTTTTGGCGTGTTAGTGCTGTTTTAAGGTCGCTAATTTCAGGAACCAAAATCTCCAGACTCTCTTCATGGAGTCGCTTTTCATTGAGGGGGGGAGTTTTGAGTATATGTATTTTAGAAAAGCTCTCTTCCCCTAAGCGGTAGGAGATCGGCGCGTAATATTCAAGCGCGTCGTCAAAGCTGAATTTTCCCTCCAGCGCTTTTTCCAGTGCCTCGCGTTTGCGGGTATAACGGATATGCTCCAGTTTGGCGGCAATCTTATCCGGGGTGATTTTGCGGGTACGGATATCGATAAAGGAGGCGTGAAGCGCTCGGCGTTCATCCGGGGAAATCTCAAAAGCTTCCAACAGTTCATCGATCTTCTCTTCCCGTTCATGGGGTTTTTCACGGGGCTTCGGATTCGGGTAGATTTTCCCCTCGTGTCGAAAAAAGTCGACGATGAGAGAACGGTTGTCGCTGTCCCCTTCGGACCATAAGCGGCGGAAGGTTTTGATGAGCGAGGGTTTATCGGTTGTTCCGTTAAAAATTCCAAGTGTATGGGAAAGGGCGATAAGTACGTCCGTAGGGACTCTCTCTATCCCCTCGTCAAATCCCTCGTCGCCGAAAAAATGGCGGATGGACTGGTTGAGTTTGATCATTTTTTTCTTTTTCTTTGCCATAGCGTAAGTGTAGCTAAAAAGAGCGATTTAGGCGAACCTATTCTTGTGTTGAGGCTACCGCAACCATAACGGTAGCATTATTTTCGTATATACCCGTCACTCAAGGTTTTAAGAAAGGCAACGATGGCATCTTCTTCCCCGTTCGTCAGTTTTAAATCACCGATAAAATCTTTATTGACGTTTTCAGCTACTTCAGGCTCTCCCCACCTTGCAGGATCCGAGTCACGGGTATTGTAAAAGGAGACGACTTGTTTAAGGGTTGAAAATACGCCGTTATGCATGTACGGGGCGGTTAGCTCCACATTGCGAAGGGTCGGGGTTTTGAATTTTCCTCTGCTTTGCGCAGCACGCCCCTGTGCGATTACCTGCGGATTGCGTGCCAGCCCGATGTCTACAAAGTGTGCACCGTCGGGATTGTACTCGCTTGCAAGGGTGTAAAATGCATTATTCGGATTTTTCGGAACACCGATGTTTTCATAATCATACTCGGTAAAGAGTGCCGGCACCGTCGTCAAATCTTCATTGGTAACAGGATGGCATACAAAACATTTGGCTTTGCCGATAAAAAGGTCCAACCCTAATTTCTCCTGAGCCGTTAGGTTGGCGTCACCTTTTTGGAAAGCATCAAATTTTGAGCTAAATTGTGAGAGTTCCGATGTCCGTTCATACGTTGCAAGGGCGTCGCCGATAGCCGCATAGGTTTTGTTTGTATCGGCAAAAATGTTCTGACCGTATACCCGTTTAAATTCATCGGCATATGAAGCTTGGGCAATTTTGCCGATATAGCTCTCTTTGGAGCTATTGTGCATTTCGAGGGGATTGAGAGGCGGCCCTCCGGCCTGTAGTTCCAATGTCGCTGCACGCCCGTCTAAAAACTCTCCTCCGACATACCCCGTCCCGTCATAATAAAATTCGGGTGAATATTGGGAGTACGCGATGGTAGGGGCATTACGTTCTGCGAATAATCCGGCAACGGCCCCCTCAGAGGTCGGAAATGCGTGATTCGGATTCGCAAATCCCATCTCAGGCGAATGGCATGACGCGCACGACTGGCCTACCGGATCGGAGAGATGGGTATCAAAAAAGATTGCCTTGCCCAAAGCAATTTTTTCGGCTTCGGTAATTTTGACCTCTTGGATCATTGTCGGGGTAGTTGTATCCGACGTTGCATCGCTTTGGCACCCTACGACAATACACAATGCAATGACACCCAATGTCCCTATGATATAGCGCTGTTTCATCTGTTTGATCTATGACTCCTCTTCTTTGACCGACAATCGACGAAGGATTATCGGTAAAAAAAGAGTCCCCGAAAGGGGACGTTGAGATTTAGCGGATAACCGGCAGTTTCATATAGCCGATGCCCGCTTTTTTCTTATCGACGCTGTTTAGGGCTTGTTGTACGGTTGCATTGGTAGTCGTCCAATCACCCGGATGTTGAATACTCGACATCACATACCCGTGTCCACCGAGGTTCTCAATGGCCTGAAGACCTGTAGCTTCAGCTCCGACAGTCGTAGAAAGGATACGGGAAAGTTTTTTCGTATCGACGTTGTAGGCCCAGACAAAGTTGTTGACATGCAAACCGCTGTCTTCACCGACGAAGAGCGTTCTCATTTTCTCCGAGTATCTGAGGTTATCCGGATTGGCGATTTTATTCACATCACCGGTATTACCGAATGCGTCTTTGGCAATCGTCAATCCGGTCAAAACAGGCATTGCATTCATGCTTGCAGCCACATAATCACTGGAAATCGTCGCATTTTGTGTATCTTTTTGTCCGCCGGTTAAGGCAAGTTCGAACACCGCACCCGCTTTTTCAACCGGAACATGGATATCATCCACCGGATCAGATGCGCTTGTCGCCATCCCTTTTTCCATATAGGAGATCGCTACGTAGACTTTTTTGTCTTTGGCGTTGACCGTTACCCCTTCCATTTTATTGAATTCGCTGGTTGCCCCCAAAAGTGCTCCATAACGGCGAGATTCGAGGAAAGCGGCTGCGAATTCCATTCCGGCTTTAACCTTGAGGTATTCCGTCCCTTTATACGTTTTGATTTTGGTATATCCGGCGGTTGCAGCTCCTGCCGTATCAAAAATATCGCTAAATTTTGTTTTATTATCGATCAGCGTTTTAACCGCCGCATCGGTAGCATGACCGAGTTTAACCCATGTTAGGTTTGCTTTGACCGCACGATCGGTTGAAGTACTGAGTTGATTCCATTTCGCTGCATAAAGGGTACCTGCACTCAAATCTCCGGCTTTGTCCGCAACATACATAAAGAGCATCGTGTAATCGCCGTCATCCCCGAAATAAACCGTTTTGTTATCCGGCATAACTTCCGCCAGCTCATGAGAGAATCGCCCCATGCTGTAGTGTTTTTTGACGGTTGTTTTTCCTGCCGCATCGACGGTGGTTTCATGGATAAATCCATAATTATAAGCGTTGGCGGTAGTCGTATCGCCGAAGTAGGCATTTGGTCCGTTGAGTGCGTCCGTACCGGATCCTGTCCCTAATTCAATTTTATAGGCATTGGGTTCATACTCTTCGCTTCCGAGGTGAGTCGTCCATGGAGACAGACTTGCCGCACAGGTAATCCATAACCCGCCGACGTCTTTGGTATCGATGTTTTTGATTGACGTCACACTCAAATTACCGTTCGCGTCTTGCGCGAGTTGGCTAAGATTCATCATCGCCGGTAAAACACCGTATCGGCTCGCACCGCTCGCATCGGAAGTTACGTATTCAAATTGTGAAACCATTTGAATCGTATTTCCGATCTGCATGACGCTTTGCCCGTCCGGGGTATCGGAGATAAAGGGAATCGATCCACCGGTACTGCTATCGGTGATCGGATTTCCGTTGACATCCAATATGGCCCCTACCGTAGTTCCGCCGATGACGTCGCCCGTGCTCATGAGCGTTTTATACTCGATAGGGCGGATAATGCGTGTTCCGTCGCTGTATTGGACCGCAACGTAGGCTTCCGAATAGATATGATTCATTTTCTCAGCTGTGGTCGGAGCTTCCATACCGATAAACTCGGTGCTCACAACGGTTGCGTTTGCCGGAATTGTCCCTTTGGTCGAGAGTGCGAGCAACGTATCGCGGAAATGACTTTTGGCGGTATCGGAATTTTTGAATTTCATACCGGCTACGGAGGAGAGTACGTTGGTGAGGTTGGCATCATCGAGGCTAAATGTTTTAAATGATCCCGTCATAGTGCTGTCGAGTTCGATCCCGTTAGAGGCATTGCTGTCTTTATCGAGTGATTGAAGCAACTGCAGCAATGCGGCTGTTTTCGTTCCATCTATTCCGTCGTTACTCAAATCCAACGGGGTTACCAAGGTCGAACCGTTTGTCTCGCCCAAAAGCATACCGTTTTCGCCCAAATAAAATTTGACGGTTTTACCCGCTTCAAATTTAAAGGTACCGTTTTCATCGGTCAACCCTTTTTGGTCGCCGCTGACGTAATAGAGCCCTTTAACGGCACTGTCGACGAAAGTACCCGTCTGCACCGACGAAGCAGATGGACTGGATGAATCACTATTACATCCGACTAATAACGATGTTCCTAGAACAGCCGAAAGAGCTGCTAGAGAATAAGTCCGTAAACGCATAAGAAATCCCTTTGTTGGTGTGTGTTCATAACGGCGCAATGGTAGTGAGCAAGGATTTCGGAATGATTACTGTAATGAAATCAATCGGTAACCCTTTTCGATTAAACTATACCCCTCAAGGGTTCAAAAGTTAAAAAACAATCGGGAGAACACCTTTATTCTGTTTATCTCAACTCCTTTCAACGCTACAATGGATACACTTTCTTAAAACAATACTATACGGATAACATTATGCTCGATTACGATGTCGATGAATGGACGCAGGAAGAGTATCTTCGGAACAAACAGGCGTTAGAATCACAAGGGGTTAAAGTCCTGCTGATCGATACGATTTTAAACCCCATAGAAGGGACCGAAACCGTTGTTTATGCCCCGCCGCTGTTAAAAAACGAACCTGCGGGAAGCGTTTTCGTTTTTTACTGCGATACCGGCAAAAGCACGAAAGAACGGTTAAAAGAGTTTCGTACCAAATTTCCTAACCATGTTTGTATCAGTTTGCGGGGAGGACGCGGATATTGGCGCAAGAACTTACGGGTATAACAAAGGCGTGTGATGCGTTTGTCCTTTCAATTACCCAAGGGCGTTATTATGATGCGCATGAAGATTTGGAGTGTTTATGGTATCCCCGACGTTTTGAGGATAATGATGAGGTGCGCCTCTGGAAAGGTTTTATCAATGCGGCGGTAAGTTTTGAACTGATTGGGAGGGGGCGGCCGAACCCTTCGGCGGTTGCATGGAAAACGTATCTCAAATATCGGGTAATTTTGGATCATCTTATTAGTCCGCATAAAGAACTCTACGTTAAAATAGCGGCTTTAGTAGAAGAACATTACGGTGTGATGGCGCGGGGTGTAGCGCTCTATGCCGAATAGAGAGGGCTATGGATGACCCTCAAACGATACAAAAGGATATTTTATGTCTGAATTTTTAAAAGCAATGGCTTTTCGTCATGCATGCAAACGGTTTGATGCCGCTAAAGCGATCCCCGCAGAAGCGTTCGAATCTCTTTTGGAAGTTGCCCGCACTTCCCCCTCATCGTTCGGGATGGAGCCGTGGCGATTGATTGTCGTCCGCAACCCGAATCTGCGAAAAGCGTTGAAATCCTCATGCTGGAATCAAAATCAGATTACGGAAGCCTCTGAACTCGTCATTTTTACGACGGATAACAATGTCGTCCGCAGCGGTACCCCGTATGTTCGTAAAATGTTTGAACGTCGCGGACTTCCCGGCGAAGCGGTCGATACCTATATGGGGGTTTACAAAAATTATCTCGCCCCGATTGAATCGGATGAGGTATTGCTGGAAAATTGGACGGCCAAACAGTGTTATATTGCCTGTGCCAATATGATGACCTATGCGGCAACGCTGGAGATTGACAGCTGCCCGATCGAAGGATTCGACAAGGAAGAGGTCGAAGCGATCTTAGACCTTCCCGAAGGGCACTCCGTAGCCCTTTTGTGTGCGTTCGGCTATCGGGTGAATCCGCAAAGTGAGCAAAAGCGGCTTGAACTAAAACAGATCGTAGAGTATCGTTAAAAGGGGATCCATGCTGCAAAAAATCGAGCATTACGAAGACGCGATGACCCACTATACCGATCTGGCGATTCGTTACGGGACGGAGTACGGTTTAAAAGTTATCGGTTCCCTCCTTATTTTCCTGATAGGACGATGGGTTGCGGGGAAAGTTGTCAGTTTGCTTAAAAAAGGGATGAGCAAGGCCCATGTCGATCCCACTCTCGTCTCTTTTGCGGCGAATGCCACATACGTCGGGCTGATTGTCATTATCGTGATTGCCGCGATCAGCAATCTCGGGGTAGAGACCACCTCGTTCGTTGCCGTATTCGGAGCGGCAGGATTGGCAATCGGTTTGGCGTTGAAAGATACCCTCTCCAATGTCGGCGCCGCCGTTTTGATCATCTTTTTCCGACCGTTTAAGGTGGGTGATTTTATCGAGACCTCCGGAGTGATGGGGACGGTCAAAGCGATTAACCTTTTCTCGACCACTTTGACGACCTCCGATAACCGCTCCATCATTATCCCTAACGGGACGTTGGTTGGGGGGAATATTATCAACTATACGGGAAATGACACACGCCGTATCGATATGGTTTTTGATATCGATTATAAAGATGATCTGAAATTGGCCAAAGAGGTTATTATGGAGGTTCTCCTCGCAAATCCAAAGGTGTTAAAAGAGCCTATGCCTGTGGTAGCGGTAGGGGCACTGGCCCAAAATTCGGTACAAATCTTTGCCCGTCCTTGGGTTGCGGTCGAGGATTATTGGGATGGAATGTTTGAAGTGACCGAAGCGGTAAAACTTGAATTTGACAAGCATCATATATCGATTCCGTTCCCGCAGATGGATTTGCATGTGCGCAAGGGGGAACTGTGATACACAAGAGGTGGATTCCTCTGGTACTCTGTACATCTCTCATGGCAAACGAGGGGGAGATCATAACCCACAGCGAGTTTTCGTATATCAATACCAAAGGGAATACGAATACCACCTCCCTTGCATTTGAGGGGACGATTAAAGAGGAGTGGGAACATCATCGTCTTCGCTTGCGCGGGGATGCATACCGATCTACGGCGAATTCGTTGGTCTCCAAAGATAAATGGTCGGCCGAAGTGAACTACGATTTCCCCCTCTGTTCACGGGTCTCTATGAACTATCTTACCGGCTATAAAGACGACCGTTTCAGCGGATTTAATTATCAGTTTTATACGGGACCGGGAATGGGGATAAAAATTATCAACGATACCGACTATAAGCTTGATTTGCAGGGGAATCTTCTTTACGATGTCGACAAACCCAATGACCTCCCTTCCTATCACTACCTTTCGAGCAAACTCGGGGCAATATACAATTGGAAGATTCAAAACAATTTGAAATTTATCCAAGAAGCGACCTTTAGAATGAATCTCAAAGAGACCCAATACAACTTCTTTTACAGCAAAACCGCTTTTGAAAATAAAATCAACTCCTCCCTTTCGATGGGGGTCAGTTATAAAATCGATTACGTCAATACCCCTCCTGAGTTATCCTTCCGATCGGATAGGACCTTTTTAGTCTCGTTGATTGTGGATTATTGATCGTTTATTCGTGATTTTAAATGCAATAGCCGCACCGAGTGCCGCTACCGCACCCCCCACGAATACAAAGGGGGGGAGATATTGATAGAGCGCTCCTGCACCCAATGCACCCAAAAATCCCCCTAATCCGTACGAAATACCGAAGAAAAACTGCTGGGAGAGGCGGCGTGCACTGTAAAGTTCAAAAAGGATCGCAATGGCGGTCGTATGGAAGAGGGCAAAGCTAAAAGCATGCAGACTTTGTGCGGCGAAGAGCATAAGGGTGGATTCCGGAAAGAGAGCGACGATGAACCACCGCAAAGCGGTAATCAATGCCGTTAGCTGAAGCAGTTTCGGCAGATTTCCCCGCAAAAGGGGACCTTGAAAATAGAACATGATGATTTCGGCAATAACTCCGAAACTCCAAAGCCATACCGTCGTCTCCAAAGAGATGCCGTGATCGGTGGTATAGATGGTGAAAAAGTTGTAAAAGGGGCCGAAACTGACCTGCATCAGAAAAAACCCGATCCATAAAGGGATATGTCCGCGGATGGAAAAAGAGCAGCGGGGGTCGGAAGCGTTGCATTCGTTTTCGGTATCGGCATGCTGGCGCACAGCGATCAATCCCCCGAAGAGGAGGGTAATCAAGGCCATAACGATCAAATAGGTGATTCCGACATAAGGGGTCGTAAGGTAATGGACCAGTACAAGGGAGACGGCGATAAATCCTAGGGAGCCGAAGAGGCGTATACGCCCGTATCGCTCCCGTCCGATCTCTTCGAGGGAAATGACTTCGATATAGGGGAGGATGAGCGAAATTCCGATTCCGAAGAGGATATTGACGATCAAAAGGGGCCAAAAATGTTCCAGAGCCCCGTAAAAGCCAAGAGCACTCAATCCCATAAGCGCCAGTGCGGTAAAAAAAGTTTTTTGACTCAGCCGGAACCCTTTTAGAAAGAGAAACGGGATGGCAAACCGGACTAACGGTGCCGAGGCAAAAATGATCCCGATATGAATCGGATCATACCCCACCTGCGAGAGAATTTTGGGGACAAAGATGATATGTACGCCGATCAGGGCAAAATAGAAAAAATAGAAAGAGGAGATTAAAACGGCCACGTTAAGGGACGCGAATCACGGCTGTGCCGCTGAGGAGATCATGGAGTGCCCGTTTGTCTTTTCGTAATAATCCGGTAAAAAATCCGACCAGGGTAATCAGAGAGATAAAATAACCGATAAAACGCAAAATGAGTTTCCAATACGGCGCATTCCCCAACGTTTTGGCATCGACGACACGGATCTGAGCCAGTTTTTTTCCCGGCGTCTGACCGCTTTTATGCCACAACCAGACATAGATACCGAGAAAAAGGGTGATCTGCATTAGGGATGCAACGGGGCTTGGAGGGTTGTTTTGGGCGTTTGCGTCATGGACGAGAAGATCCATGCCGCTGGCGGTATGCATTTGATCGTAACCGAAGATGATCATCATTACCAGAGATATTGGCAACCCGATCATAAAAATATCGGTTAGGAATCCGAGTAGACGGGGCCAAAACGGAGCATAATCGACTTTAGGCTTGGACGAGAGAACGGGTTTGGTATGCTTTTTTGTTTTGATTGTTCGCCATCGCATGGGGTGCAGCCTGCCAGTCTGGGATAAAATGTAGAAGAATTATAACGTTATTACTGTTTGTTTACTAATTTGTTTCATAATTCATTTACCCCGATTGACGGCAGCAGGTCAAACGGAGAGCCTTTTTGATTCATCATTTACTCCTTAAGTTTCAAAGCGCGGCAGTCCATTCGTGACTGTCGCCTCTTCTACACAAATAATCAAAAAACAATGACAAAAAAGCAGATAGGTTAACGCGTTAAGCGCTAACGTTTGATACCCAATAGGGTTTCAAGAAGGGTATCTGAAGTGGTGATGGTTTTTCCGTTGGCCTGATAACCGCGTTGAATAATGATGAGGTTGGTCAGTGATTTGGATAAATCGACGTTCGATGCTTCCAGTGCCGATGATTGCATAAATCCGCGCCCTGCGGTAGCCGCCGTCCCAATGATCGGGTCACCGGAGTTTGCCGACTGGAGGTAGACGTTTCCGCCATCACTCATAAGCCCCTCATTATTGGTAAATTTTGCCATAGCGATTTGTGCCAATCCAAACGATCTACCGTTGGAGAACGAACCGATAATGGTACCGCTTTGGTCGATACGCATACCGACCAAATCCCCTCCCGGGAAACCGTCTTGGCTGATTCCGCTGGTTCCTGAGGTCGCATCGAAACTGGTCATCCCGTCAAAACCGTTAGAGGTACCGAAAGAGATATTGACGTTTTGGTTCGGCATCGAACCGTTTCCGGCGGTAAAGTTGATATTGGTCGGTGTATAAGAAGACAAAGCACCGTCGGCCGTAAAGCGGATTTGCCCGTTATACTCGTTTAGCGGAGCAACCGTATTGATTTCTCCCGGTTCCGGAACGCTCAGCCTGACGCTCCATGTCGAACCGGCAACGGCATCAACGGAGGTTTTGCGAAATTCCATTCGAAGGGTGTGTTTACTTCCGAGCGAGTCGAAGATATCGATACTTCCGGAATGGGTAGCCGCAGTAAGCCCCTGAGAAATACGTTGACCGGTACTCCCCTCTACGAGAACGCCGTTAAGGGCTTGCATGACGTCTGTGATCTTTTGATTGGCGCTGATGTTATTGGCCGGATCCCGATACGAGGTAACCTGCAGTTTGACATTCTCTTGGACACCGTCGGCGTCGTCGTAACTGATGACTTTAAATTGTCCGCGGTCATTGATCGTTACTTCGGTATTGACGGCTCCGGTTACCACTCGGGCATGGGTTTCGATCATCAGACGAAGCTGTTCGGTTGTGGTAAACCGTCCGTCTTGGGCGATGGTAGGATCATTGATGTCGAGAGCGTTGGTCGCATACTGGTATTTAAAGGCGGTGACGCTGTTTGGCTCGGTCAGAATATCGGTATCGGCGATGGTTCCGGTCGAGTTGGTAATGACGATATTTTTCGTCTCTGCCAAATCGCTGATGCGGCTGTTGTCGTTGACGAGGGTAATTCCTCCGCCTCCGCCTCCGACCGGTATTGCCAATACTCCGGTCAAGCTTGTTTTGGCATTGATTTGTTGTGCGATGTAAGCGGCATTTTCATCGGCGCTGGTATTGGGAGGGGTGATATTAAACGCGGTCCCGTTGATTTCAAACGTTGCCGGAGATTCCGTATCGGTAACGGTTCGTGAAACCGTTGCGTCCTTATAACTGATCCATACCCCCTGATCCGGCTGTAAAACGAGTGACTGCCCCTGATCGTTGAACATGACGTTCATATCTTCGGCTTTATTGGTATTGGCCGTACGGAAATTATAAGCTGCCTGTTCCTGCGGTGTCGGAGTTCCTCCCCCTACAATAACGTTATTGAGGTAGCTGAGATAATCCGCAAGATTATAGGTATCCATCGCATTGGTGACGCTGAAGGTTTCGACGGTAGCTCCGGAGTCCAGATTTGCTTTGAGCGTGACGTCGGTTGTCGCATTGGCCGGTGTTGTGAGTCCCGGTGACACGGTAATATTGCTGATAGGGGTACTTGAGTCTACTTGCCCCGTATCCGCATTACGGACCCACCCCTGGACGACGTTACCGCTGTTGTCGACGAGGTTTCCGCTTGCATCAAATTTAAAGTCACCGGATCGGCTGTATTTATAGGTACTACCGCCGTCTGCACTGACAATGAAGAATCCATCCCCCTGAATCGCGACGTCGGTATTCTTATCGGTATTTTGTATCGACCCCTGCGTCATGATTTTCGTCACCGAACCGATAGAAGATCCCAACCCGATTTGTACGGCATTTTTACCCCCGATTGAACCCTGCGGTGCGGTGGCAATTTGGTTGGTTTGCGCCAGCAGATCGGCAAAATTCGCACGCGAATATTTATAACCGATGGTATTAACGTTGGCAATATTATTGGATTCAATGTCCATCGCAACTTGGTGCGCTTGCAATCCGGTGACGCCGGCAAATAGTGATCGTAACATAGTAAGTCCTTTTTATCACATAGTAAAAACGAATAGCAAAAAATGTACCAAAATCAACGGTGCATCTGCAACGCTTTTTGAATCATTTCATCGACGGTGGTGATTGTTTTGGCATTCGCCTGATATGCCCGCTGCATGACGATCATATCGGTTAACCCTACCTCTATCCGGACATTGGACGCTTCCAAATATCCGCTTTTCACCACGGCGCCGGTAATGGTATTGCCATTGGCATCATTCCAGAACATAGGTTTGCCGCTGTTGGAGGTTTCGGTGAAATAGGTTCCGCCGTCGCGATTGAGCCCTTGATCATTTTGAAAATGGTAGACGGCAATTCTGCCGATTGCACTTTGGCGCCCGTTGGTAAAGTCGGCAATGATGACACCGTCTGTATTGATGGCATATTTCGTCAGGTTCCCTCCGATATAGCCGTCACTTTGGGAACCGCCGCTGATGGCAACCCCGTTATTGGAAATCACGCCGGCGTACCCTTTTCCAAAATCGATGGTGACCGGCGAACCGTTATTATCGACTGTGGGGATAGTGAAACTGAGGATAGCGCCGTTGCTGTCAAACAGCGCCTGGCCGTTTTGGGTGTCATAGACCGTATTTCCGTCTTTGGACATTACCGAAGCGGTAACATCCCATGAGACCCCTTCCGTGGGCTGTGTAGCACTTTTGGTAAAAACGAGTTTGATTTGATTGGTTTCGTTCAGGGCATTGATCGCTTCGCCGTTCATAACTCGTTGAACATCATCAATACCGAGATTCCCCATAAAATTGATTTTGGTCGTCGGTACTACAGGATAGGCGAGACGTGTCGGGAGGGCTATCGAGGTTTGTTTATCGGTTGTCCCCAAAGTGGCGGTTCCGGTCGGATCGGTGATGACGTAGGCACCGCTTGTTTTCATGGAAGCAAGATCACCGTAATCAAAGGTCGCATCGTACGCAAAATTGTTGAGGACCGTTCCGGTAACGTACATTCCGTCTGCGGTCACCAAGCGTGCGGCAGACGAGTTGATATCACCGTCTACTTCCTGAGTTACATCGAAGCTGAAATGGCCGTCGCGTGTAAAGTACGTTTTGTCTTGTGCGGTGACGCCGAACCATCCGTTTCCGTCGATTGCAAGATCGCTGTAGCGCTCAGAGGGGGAAAATTCACCCTGCTGCAATTGGTAGCTGGTCGTTTGAAGATTGACACCGTAACCGATATCATCGGATGTCGGTGTTTTGACGGTGTCTCCGGCCATGTTTTTGCTTAAGAGATCCGAAAACTCGGCTACGGCACCTTTGAAACCGACGGTTCCGATATTGGCCAGATTATCGGAAATGACATCGAGCCCATACTGGTGCGTTTGAATTCCGGAGATCCCTGCATAATACCCTTGCGTCACAATCAGCCCCCTACAATCTCTTTGATCGAACTAAACGGTACATAATTAGACCCCATTTTTACCGAGGCAACGCCGTTATCAAAGCGAACCGATTCAATCGGGTAGGTACCTACGCGGGTTTTAAGGGTCTGACCGTTGGAATCGGTATACGACGATTCGACGTAATAGGTTCCGTCTTTTACGGTATCCCCGGCATTATTGGAACCGTTCCACTGAAATGCATGCACTCCGCTGTTCATCGCTTCCATCGGGATGTTTTTGATCGTATTCCCATTGACGTCCAAAATATTGACGGAACCGTTTTGAACATTTTCAGGGAAATAGATTTCAAAATCGGATGTTTTCCCTTTTTCAAAAACGACGGCATTGCTCCCCGTATCGGCAATTTTCCCGATTGCGGAGATACTCGAATATTGCATAGACGACGTGAGGCTGTTCGCCAAAGTCTCCAGGGATTTATTCGTATTCTCGGTTGATTCGAGAGTTGCGAGCTGTGAGGTTTGGGCCAGAATCTTTTCGGTATCCATCGGAGATGTCGGATCTTGGTATTTGAGTTCGAGTAACAGAAGTTTTAGAAAATCGTCTTTGCCCAAAATACCGTTTGGATTGGTTGTTGTCGATGCGGTTGCTGTCGTTGTGCCGGTTGATGTTACACCTGATGTCGTTGCCATGATATTCTCCTAGGGGTTATGCGTAATGTGGAATAATGATTTCAAGCGCGCTGAGCTGCTCGTCGTTTAATTCAAGCTCTTTGAGCGATTCGTAGCTTTGAAAGCGGCTGTGACGCTGTTCATGCTGCTGTTGATTCGAGGATTGTTGACCTTGAGAATCGCCTCCGGACATAAAATTCATGGTCGTATTGGTAATCCCCTGATTCGCTAGCTGCGTTTTAAGTTCGGTAGCGTTATGGGCCAAAAAAGCGATGCTGTTGGCATTGGAGGATTGGATATTGACATGGACGTTATTGCCCCGCTGGATGAGGGTCACTTCGACTTCACCGAGTTTTTCGGGATTGAGTTTCATCGTAAGGCGGGTGAAGGGAGGCTTATAGTTTTCGGCCGCTTCCTTGAGATCGGTTGCGAAAAGACGCATGCTTTGTTGTGCCTCTTTGGTTTTGACTTCAAACGCATCGGCTTGCGGCACCTGGATCCCTTTGGTTGGGGTATGAATATCTTTCACATTGTTTCCCGTCTCTTCGGAACGGCCCTCTTTTGCGGCGGGATCACCTTGCAAAAGGGCAATAAGCCCATCTATTTTTGAGTTTCCGGAAGCAGGGAGGGGTTTGTTCTCTTCGGGCTTCATCTCAAACGGCTTGGTTTCGGCTGTTTTATTGTCCAGGGGCTTGATATCGGATGGTTTTAAATCCGCAGTTTTGAAATCGGGCCGTTTGGTTTCGGTACTTTTAGCTTCAGCAGAATTGACATCGGTTGCCACGGCTGCGGAAAACGGTTTCTCAGGAGCTTTTATTCCTGCGGATTTGGTCGACTCATCCTCTTTCTGAGCGGCAGCGAGGGTCGCTGCATGCGCTTTTTTGGTATCTCCGCTGTCGGATTCTTGTTTTTCCATTTGCAAGAGTGCTTTGAGCGGCTGGGTTTCGGTTTTTCCCGCCGTTTCTTTGGAAGAGGCTTCTTCTGATGGGGCAGATGTTTCGGAAACCGTTTTCGTATTTTTGGAATCTTTGTTTTTGAGTTCGCTTAAAAGCTGTGTAATCGATTCTAGCGGTGACGGATTGGGAGACGTTGCCGGTAAAGCAGCGATTTTTTTGGCATCAAAGAGGGGCTTGGAAAGCAGTTCCGGAGCAAAAGCCTTTTGTTCTTCAGGATCGGAGATGAGAGTCGTTAACGTAATTGACTGAGGTTCCAACCCCAGTTTGCCGGCGAGCTGAATCAATCCGGATAAGGTTTTCGGCAGTGTTTTGGGATCGGCCTGGTATTCGGGAGATTTTGCCGTGATCTCATTTTTAAGGTAGTTTTTTGCCCGATACATCAGGGTACGAACCTGATCGTTCGTGAGGGAATCAAGAAGCGTATTGGAAACGAGATTCGGTTCCTCTTCACTGTTGCCCAGAAGCATTTGCAGCTCTTTGAGGGGGGATGTTTTGGTATTAGCGCTGTTTTTAGGATCGATCACCGCTTTAAAATCGGCTGATGGCGTGATTTTGGAGTCATCTCCTTTGTTCTGCATCCCGAACGAAGCTAAAAGTTTTGAAAACAACTCACTGTTTTTGGAGGAAGTTTTGTTGTTTCCCCCCAACAAATCGATAAGAGAAGGTTGCGTTTTCGTCTCATTGCTTTGGATGATCATAAGGTGATCCTTGAATAAAGTAATAAGATAAAGCAAAAAACATTCCAGTAGGAAAAAGTAATCGAACGGTAATAATACTATTGTGCCTTAACACTTCCTTAACCTTATATAAGATATAATCCGCGAAAATCTTTGCCCTATTCATGAAGGACAGCAATGCAAAAAATTCGTAATATCGCCGTAATCGCGCACGTTGACCACGGTAAAACGACTCTAGTTGACGGATTGCTTAAGCAATCTGGAACGTTCGGAACCCACGAACAAGTAAATGAAAGAGCGATGGACTCTAACGCACTTGAAAAAGAGCGCGGGATCACCATTCTTTCTAAAAATACCGCGATCCGTTACGGAGAGCACAAAATTAACATTATCGATACTCCGGGCCACGCCGACTTCGGCGGTGAGGTTGAGCGTGTTTTGAAAATGGTTGACGGTGCGTTATTGCTCGTTGATGCTTATGAAGGGGTTATGCCTCAAACCAAATTCGTTGTTAAAAAAATGCTCGGTCTGGGAATCAAACCGATCGTTGTTATCAACAAAATCGATAAACCTTCTGCGGATCCTGAGCGCGTAGTCGATGAAGTATTCGACCTTTTCGTTGCGATGGATGCGACCGAGGATCAACTTGACTTCCCGATCATTTACGCTGCGGCGCGTGACGGTATCGCAAAACTTGATATGTCTGAACCGGATGGTGACTTTACCTGTATGTTCAACACGATCTTGGAAAAAGTACCTGAGCCTACCGGTGACCCTGAAAATCCGACTCAATTGCAAGTTTTCACCCTTGACTACGATAACTATGTCGGTAAAATCGGTATTGCCCGTATTTTCAACGGTAAAATCGCCAAAGGGGATAATATCCTCCTTGCCAAAGCGGACGGCGAAATGGTCAAAGGGCGTATCTCTAAATTGATCGGATTCATGGGTCTTAACCGTATGGAGATCCAAGAAGCGGAAGCGGGAGATATCGTTGCCGTTGCCGGTATCGAAACGGTAGACGTTGGGGATACGATCTGTGATCCACAAAATCCAATGCCACTTGATCCGATGCACATCGAAGAGCCGACGTTGACCGTTGTTTTCTCGGTAAATGACTCTCCGCTTGCAGGTCAAGAAGGTAAACACGTTACGGCAAACAAAATCCGTGAACGTTTGGATGCAGAGATGAACACCAACGTAGCGATGCGTTATGAAACGGTTGGAGAGGGTAAATTTATCGTTTCCGGTCGTGGTGAGCTTCAAATCACGATCCTTGCCGAAAACATGCGCCGTGAGGGGTATGAGTTCGGTATCGGACGTCCTGAAGTTATCGTTAAAGAGATCGAAGGGGTTAAATGTGAACCGTTCGAGCATCTTGTTGTCGACCTTCCGGCAGATTTCGCAGGAACCATCATCGAGCGTCTTGGCCGCCGTAAAGCGGAAATGAAAGCGATGGTACCGATGGGTGAGGGCTTTACCCGCGTAGAGTTCGAAATCCCGGCACGTGGATTGATCGGTTTCCGTGGGCAATTTTTGACCGATACCAAAGGGGAAGGGGTAATGAACCACTCATTCCTTGAGTTCCGTCCTTACACCGGAAACGTTGAGAGCCGCCAATACGGAGCGTTGATCTCTATGGAAGACGGTGTTGCCCTTGCGTACTCACTGTTCAACCTCCAAGATCGCGGTGTCCTTTTCGTAGCACCTCAAACGAAAGTGTACAAAGGGATGATCATCGGTGAGCATAGCCGTTCAAACGACCTTGACGTTAACCCGATCAAAGGGAAAGCGCAATCAAACGTCCGTTCTTCAGGAGCTGACGAAGCGATCAAACTGGTTCCGCCACGCGATATGAACCTTGAGCGTGCATTGGAATGGATCGAAGATGATGAACTTCTTGAAGTTACTCCTCTTAACATCCGTATGCGTAAAAAATGGTTGGATCCGACCGATCGTAAACGTTACGCGAAAAAATAATCACTCTTCGTACTTTTCTGTTGAGTCAGAAAAGTACCAAAAGATCATCCTCTGATCCAAGAGCGCTTCGCTCCTCTCGGCACTTCTGCCTTCGGAGCGGCTTTGGGTATTGGATCAGAGAATTTATAAATAATACTATTTCGCCATCTCTTTTCCCGCGATCATTCCGCTAGCCCACGCAAAGTTAAAATTATAGCCTCCGCGACGTCCGACGATATCGAGTACCTCTCCCGCAAAATAGAGACCCTTTATGAGTTTTGATTCCATTGTTTTATTATTGATTTGGGCTGTTGATACGCCGCCGCCGCTTACTTCGGCATGTTTAAACCCATGGGTATCGGTCACGTCGAATTTCCATTCTCCGATCAGGTGGGAGAGTTTTTTAATCTCTTTCGGATTAAGTGCGGATACGGTTGTCGAAAGGGCAATGCCCGCATCCTCGAGGAGGTAGGTCGCTATTTTGGCGGGGATGATACCGCAGAGTGCCGTATGAACGTCATGTTTCGGAACGGAAGCAAACAATTTCTCAACTATGGTTACAAGAGTCTGACGATCGTAACGGGGAAGCAGGTTGAGGGAAATACTAACACGTTGTTTGTTCAAAAGAGCATACGAGGCTTTTTGACTGATATCGAGGATGGCCAGACCTGAAATTCCATAATTGGCAAACAGGATGTCCCCCTCTATTTTTTCTTTGGATTTGCCGTCGATAATGAGGGTTACTTCGGCCGTTGTTTTGACCCCCGCCATTTTAGGGTGATTTTTTGAGTTTAAATGGAGCTGTACCAATGAAGGGTACGTCGGAAGGATTTCGTGCCCGAAACTTTTGGCAAATCGATAGCCCTCCGCTGATGCACCCAGTTGAGGGGCTGCTTCGCTTCCTGTGGCAATTAAAACTTTGCTATACCGTTGTTTGCTCTGTTGTGTTTGGACGGTGAAATGGGTATCATCTTTTGTAATAGCTATGACTTTAGCATCGGTGAGAATTTTAGTGCCGGATTCGCTCACGGCACTCTTAAGTGCGATCAAGACCGATTTGGCTTCATTGGAGAGGGGATAGCATCTGCCGTCATCTTTGATGTCGAGAATCAGTCCTATGGAGTGGCAGAACTTTTCAAAATAATGAAAATTGAGCTGTTTGAGGGCATAGGTAACAAAGTGGGGGTCATTGCCGGCATAATCGTCGGCCGATGCGGTGGTGTTAATGATGTTGCACCGGCCGTTGCCCGAGGCCAGAATTTTTTTTCCGACACCGGAATTGTGTTCATAAAGGGTGACATCTGCACCGGAACGGGAGGCAAAAAGTGCCGCCATCAGTCCGCTTGCGCCGCCGCCGATAATTGCTATTGTATTCATAACCGTATTATACCCGCTTGGTATCGTGTCGGTAAACCAAACGGGCGATATAATGCCTTTTAACATAATGAGGAGCAACAATTGGGTATGGATAATTTTTTTATGATGTTTTGGATGGGGGGACTCTTATTTACAATAGCCATTTTTGCGTTGTGGATATGGGCGCTTGTCGATATCGTCAAATCCGAGTTTAAAGATGTGGGGATAAAAGTCATCTGGTTTGTTTTCGTCTTTTTCATTCCGTTTTTGGGATTCGTACTCTACGCCATTTTGGGCAAATCAACCAAAATCGTGCAAAGCGGATCCGATTCGAATCAAAAATACGATGATCTCGAACGGATTAAACAGCTCTACGACAACGGAGCCCTGAGCGAAGCGGAGTTTGAAAGCGAGAAGAAAAAAATTATGGAGAGGAATTAACGCAAGAGGGGATTACCCCTCTCTTCCATAGAGTTCGTTATAAAGCTTCATTGCGTATCGATCCGACATGCTGGCGATATAGTCGCTGATAACACGGTGTTTGTTCCGACGTTCGCACTGTTCGAGATAGTAGCGAGGGAGCATCTTCGGCTCTTCCATCAACGCATTGAATAGGCCGATAATCGCCTGTTTCCCCGAAAACATCTTCCGAACAATCTGTTTATGCTGGTAGAGTTCCTGAAAGAGAATCTTTTTGAGTTTTTTAATCTGTGTCTCCAGTTCCGGCTCAAAACCGATTCCGACCGGTTCGGAGGCGGGGATAACCGAGGCTAACACCCGTGTGTTATCAACGGTGTCTCGTGAGTGCTCGAGGAGAGAATAGACGAGGTGATTGATCAGGTGGGAGCTGAAGCGGTAGCGGAACATTTCGTCTTCGTCTTCCCGAATCCCCTCATCATATACTTTTGCCAGGATGATTTGGATGAGTTCGGACGATTTCAGCGTATCGAAGGTAATGAGCCCCGAAGCGACCCCGTCATCGATATCGTGGCTGATATAGGCGATTTCGTCCGCACGGTCGACGATCATTGCTTCGATACTGGGGTGGGTATCGAGGGAAAAGGTCTCTTTGATCGGATCCGGCAAAAACGGTTTGTTATAGGGATACGAGTGTTTGAGAATCCCCTCGAGCGTGGCATAAGTGAGATTAAGCCCTAAAAATGCCTTATAACGCTGTTCAAGTTTTGTGACGACACGAAAGCTTTGAAAATTGTGTTCAAAGCCGCTCGTAAATCCCCGTTCCCTGAGGCACTCATCGAGCGTATCGCCGCCGATATGCCCAAACGGGGTATGGCCCAGATCGTGAGCGAGTGCGATACTTTCGGCAAGAGCCTCTTCCAATCCTAAATGGGAGGAGATGGATCGGGCGATTTGGCTTACCTCGATACTGTGGGTGAGACGGGTACGGAAAAAATCACCCTGAGAGTTGAGAAACACCTGCGTTTTGTACTCCAACCGCCGAAAGCTTCCCGAATGGATAATACGGTCGCGGTCACGGGCATAGGGGGAGCGGAAATCGTCATTAATCTGGTGAAATCGTTGATAGGGGAACACGGGAACCCTTTTTTTGGTATTGTACTATTATAACCACCGATGGGTGATTCAAAAATTAGAATTCTTTACACTAAATTAACACTTCTTTTCTACAATGATGGTTCGATTCTCCTTCGATAGTTTGACCGAAACATCTTCTCCTTCATGTTTCGGTTTACTAAAACCTCCCTTGTGCATCCGTAAAAAAATCCTTTCATCCCTAATCTTATGCCGAAGCGCGAAAATCTTCAATGATTTTAAGTTATATCCGATATAATTCCAACTCTTTCTTGATTATGGACAGCTGGCCGAGTGGTCGATGGCGCACGCCTGGAACGCGTGTATAGGGCAACCTATCTAGGGTTCGAATCCCTAGCTGTCCGCCATACATCAAATCAATCCCCTTTTTTACCATTCAAACCAACCCTGAAAACCCCTATAAATATGCTTTCCTCTATGTTGTTAGTCTCTTTTGGTCCAAAAGAAGCTATCTCATTAATGTACCTTTTTTTGCCGATCCACCCGATTTGGCCGTCTTTATTGTCCATGAGGAAATTCTTTTAAGCTCATCCAATCTACACTATCGTTATGAAAGATATCATCTCTTACTTCATAACCGCTGCAATCGGTTTTATGCTTCCGATCGTCGTGGGAATAACGCTAATTTGGATCATCTGGGTAAGGTAGAAGAGTGTAAAGCAGCAGCGAAACTCTCCCTTTTTTACATATATGCTCTATTCAAGTCATGCAACCCTAGCTTTCCGCTATGCCTTGTTAGCCCCCTGTTTTTCTGACTTCTCGAAGGGTGCCTCTATCACTCTTCCCAACTCGTATCCATTACCATTATTTCATCTGATACAATATAGCTCTTTTTTGATTGGTGTGGGTATTTGGCATTAACTTCGGACGTCGCAGAGCGCGTGTTGCTAAAGTGAAAAAACGTATTTTTTATCGGTTGAGGTATAATTTTTGAATGATAAAAAAAGCTGATACTGCAAAAATCAATGTAATCTTACCGATCGTCGGATTGGCCGTTATATATTTTATTTTCGGGCGTTTAGGATTGGTCTTAAACAACCCAACCGGATATGTATCCCCCATATGGCCGGCAGCCGGTTTTGCCCTGGCCGGATTGCTTTTCTTTGGTTATCGGATCTGGCCGGGCATATTCATCGGTTCGTTTATGACGAATCTTCCGGCCGGTTTTGGCATCTTTAGCATCGATCCCGATACCCAATCGTATGTTATTCCGCTCAGTATTGCTATTGGATCAACATTGCAGGGCGTTGTCGGCGCTTTTTTGATCAACCGGTACGTGGAGCTAACGAATGGGTTGATCAAATCCAAAGATATCGTTTTATTTTATCTGTTCTCAGGGATACTCTCTTGCACTATCAGCCCTTTGTGGGGTGTGAATACCCTGTACCTATCCGGAATCATTACCCAAAATGATTATTTATTCAGCCTGCTTACGTGGTGGGTCGGGGATACTATCGGAGTCCTCATCATCGTTCCGCTGATATTTATTGTGTTTGCTGAGCCAAAGATAATTTGGCAGCAAAGAAGGATAAGTGTAGGTTTGCCAATGATCCTGATGCTTATCTTGATTGTTATTCTTTCCTATTTTAACAGCAAACAAGAAAATAACCGCATAGCAAGCAAAGCCAATGAGCAAACGGTATTGATCGCTAATTCAATCCATATGAATTTGGAAAAAAATGGGGAAGTGCTTTATTCCGTCCGAAATTTTTTTAATGTTTCAGAAAATATAGATTCTGAAACATTCAGAACATTTTTGAGCAATACCCTTCAGAGTCATCCATCCATCCATGCCATCTCTTGGAATGCCGTCCTATACGGATCACAAAGGGGAGCTTACGAGGAAAAAATCAGGAAGGAGGGGCACCCCGGTTTTATGATTAAAGAGGGGTCAAAAGACTCAATGGTTCCGGCAAAAAAGCGTGATAAATATGTAGTTGTCACGTATATAGAGCCCTATATCGGGAATCAAAATGCCATCGGGTATGATGTCTATTCGAATGATACCCGACGTCTTGCCTTGGATACCGCATCCACGTCCGCGAAGCTGATAGCTACGGGTCCGATCATTCTGGTTCAGGAAAAATCTACGCAATCGGGGGTGTTGTTTTTTCTACCGGTATACCAAAACATGGAGATCCCTTCCATCGTATCTGAACGGAATCGTCACGTCAGGGGATACGTCGTAGGCGTCTATCAGACCGGTGAGCTTTTGCTGGAATCATTAAAAAAGTTTCCATTGAAGAATGTGGCTATCTCCCTAAGCGACCAAACGGATCCAAACACCATATTGCCTCTGTCCGCGTACGCTTTTGATAGTAATGGAAAGAGTAAGACGATAGAGGATTTACACTCTTTGAATGACTACCCGTTTCAAACAAAAAGTACCATTTCGGTCGGAGAGAAAAAATGGGTATTGACACTATACGTATCACCGGAATACATTACTGAACATTTGTCGGTTTTTTCATGGGGGATTTTAACTGCGAGTCTTCTGTTTGCAACATTATTGGAACTGTTTTTATTGCTGTTGACCGGGCGCACCATACTGTTCAAAAATATGTCTCAAACGTTATCGGTAGAGATTGAGCGCAGCAAGATTCTGGAAGAAAATTTAAAGCATTCCAATGAAGATTTGGAAAATCGCGTCCATGAACGTACTCAGAGCCTGTCTGAAATGAACAGTGCCCTTAAAAAAGCGGAAGAGAAGTTTAAAGGCTATCTCGAACTGGCCAGCGACGGTATCCATATCCTTGATCAGGACGGCAATGTCGTCGAGTGCAGCCGGTCGTTTGCCGAATCAATTGGGTACAGTTATGAGGAAGCCCTCCGGCTCAATGTCAAAGATTGGGACGCTGTGATTGCTCCGGATCAGTTGATACCGACGATTAGGGAACTGTTTGTATCGCCAAGAACATTTGAGACAAAACATAAACGCAAAGACGGTACCTTCATTGATGTACAGATTAATGCCAAAGGGATTGAACTTGATGGAGAAACGTATTTATACGCATCGGCTAGAGATATTTCCGAATTGATTCTGGCAGAGAACAAATTTCATACGATATTCGAGGAGTCTTTGGATGGTATCGCACTGCTTGATATCGACACCCAGACGTTTATCGATTGTAATACCAAAACACTTCAGATGTACGGGTACAGTGAGGAAGAATTCAAACGTATTACCCCGAAAGAGATGGATGTGCTGCATGACGAAGAACAAATTCGTAGCTCCCAACAAAAGATCCTAGAACAGGGATGGGACCGATTTACCACCCGGCATAAAACGAAATCGGGAGATATCCTCGATATCGTGGTAAGTGCACGACCGATCGAATTGGGAAAACAGAAAGTCCTCTATATTTCATTTCACGATATTACCGAACTCAAAGAACTCGAGGAGAGTTATAAAGACTTTTTCAATTCCGTCAAGCATGCAATGTATGTACAGGATTTCGAAGGGAGATTCATTGATGTCAATGATGGCTTCTTGAAAATGCACGGATACAATCGAGATGAAATTCTCGGTCGCAGTATTGACATGATAGTCTCTTCTGAAGATACGCCGTTGCTCCATGAACACTTTGCCTCGGCTGTTTCCGGTACGCCTCAGCGTTTTGAAATAATGTCAACGAAGAAAAATGGGGAGATATTTCCCAAAGAGATTTCGTTCGTCCGAGGCAAATATCTCAATACGGAAGCGATTATTGCGGTTGGAATCGATATTACAGAACGCAAGCGCCTTGAACAAGATCTGGTGGAAGCCAAAGAGAGTGCTGAGAAAGCCGCAAATGCGAAGAGCGAATTCCTCGCCAATATGTCGCATGAAATCCGTACGCCGCTCAACGGAGTGACAGGAATGATCGACCTTGCATTAAGAACCCGACTGGATGATAAACCAAAAGAGTATCTCAACAAAGCACACCAGTCTTCCAAAGCGCTGCTCAACGTCATTAACGACATCCTTGATTTTTCAAAGATCGAAGCGGGTAAACTCGATATCGAAACGCGTCCGTTTGTGTTAATGGAGACGCTGGAATCTATCAGGGTGATGTTCGAATACCCGATGGGTGAAAAATCGATTCATTTTGCCATTCAGGTGCATCCGGATGTACCAGAGGTATTGAACGGTGATTCTCTGCGGTTGACCCAGATTCTGAACAATCTTATCGGAAATGCCGTGAAGTTCTCCCAAAACGGTGCCATCACGCTGGGGATAAAACCGATTGCTTTCCAAAACGGTTCACTCAAACTCCTCTTTTCAGTCCGAGATACGGGAATCGGAATGAGCAAGGAGACCCAGGAAAAACTTTTCCGCTCGTTTACGCAATCGGATGCCTCGACTACCCGAAAATACGGAGGGACCGGTTTAGGGCTGGCTATCACCAAACATCTGGTGGAGTTGATGGGGGGTGACATTTGGGTCGAGAGTACCCTGGGAGAGGGCTCGACATTCAGCTTTACTCTCCAAATGGAGCTTCCAAGCGAAACGGAAAAAACTGAAGTACTCGGTGAATTGTCCCAAAGTACTGAAGCTCAGGGGCGTTTCAATGCCAGCGTTTTGCTTGTCGATGACAACGAGATCAATCTGCTCGTCGGAGAAGAGATACTCAAAGAGTACGGACTGAGTGTCGATATGGCCAAAGACGGCATCGAAGCGGTCGAAAAAGTCCGATCGACACCGTATGCCATGGTCTTTATGGACTTGCATATGCCCAATATGGACGGGTTCGAGGCAAGCCGACAAATCCGGCATTTTAATCCGGATATTCCAATCATTGCTTTAAGTGCTGCGGTCATGGAAAATGACCGAAAAATGGCCAATGATGCAGGGATGAACAACCACCTATGCAAGCCGATCGAAACAAAGGCCCTCGAAGAGATACTGGGGCGTTATCTGCAACAAAATGGGGTCATATTACGAGAAAGAGGATCTCAGACGTATGGTATTGAAGGGGTTGATATGCAACAGCTTGAGCGTCAGTTCAATCCAAAAAAGATTCCGGGATTTCTAAAAACATTCGCAGCTACTAAACGCGATTTTTGCCAACATCTCAAAAACACTCAAATTTTTAGCCGTGAATTTAAAAATATGATCCATTCTATCAAGGGGGTTAGTGCCAATCTCGCGGTCACCAAAGTTTACGAACTTTCCCAGGCAATCGAGAAATCGGTGAGTATAGACGAAGCCGAGCAAATGGTGCAGGAACTTTGTAGGGAACTGGAAAAAACCATGATTTCTATCAATACGATATTTCCTTCGGAAAGAAAAGAAGTTCAGCCCCTTTCTCTATCACACGAAGAGACACGGGCATGGATCGATAGGGTCCTTGGTACTCTCAAATCCAACGGTATCGTAGAGGAAGAAGAACTCGATACGTTTATGGAAGCGATCCGAATGTACACATCTCAGGGCATGAGCAGAGATATTTATGAAGCAATCGAAACGTTTGATTTTAAAAAAGCTATTATGCTTGTCGAAACCGTCAGAGAGGGGATGGATGAACACTAAAAGCTTTATCCTGATTGCTGTATGAGTGGAGATAGAGAGGCACGGAGTGCCGCCGCCTCTGGCGATGAGGTATTAGGCGGGTGTGCGAAGCGTCGTTAAATGAGGAACAATAAAAAGATTACTTTTTGTGTTCCTCGACAAAATGCTGAATGGCCCCTTTGATATTGGAAAGTTTATTCGGGTTACCCTGAAGATTTTGAAAATAGAGCGTGGCGTCGTTTTCTTCATCGATAGGTAACGATCCGATTTTTGCACAAATTTGCAAAAACACTTCATAGGGGACATCATCTCCCCGTTTTAAAAAGTAAATGGCCCGCTGCAGCGATACAAAGGGGTTGATACTGACTTTGGACAAACGGTTGACGCGGGTATTGATATAGTTGACGAATTCGATTCGCATGTCGCATCGGACAATGGTAAAGAGCCGTTTAAGCGTATCGTAATGGCATTCGAAAGCAATTTTTGTCGAATCAAAATCAAACCCGTCAACCAGCTCTTCGAGTGTCGCGTCTTTAAATCTTTCCCGATAGACCAGCTGGTAGATATCATTTTTATATTTATAGGTATAAGAGTTGTTTTCGTACTCGAAATAGTCTTTATTCATGGCATTATGGATCAACTCCTGGTCTTCTTTCGAAGGAAAGAAGAGGTCGAGATCCCTGAAGGTATCGGCCTTAATGCATGAACCGGCCAAATAAAAATGGATAGTCCGTTTCTCTATGTGTTCAATAATCAGTCTTTGAAAAAAGATGTTCAGTTTGATGGCAATGCTGTCTAGCCTATAATCAAGCAAAGAGGCTTGATCGTATGAAAGCAACACGTCATAATCTTTCCAAAAATCGTAAATCAAGGTTCCCCCTCCTCTTTTAGTGATTGAAAATAATACGATTAAGGCGTATGGATAAACAGAGCTATTGTAACTCCTTTATTCAAAAGATAAGGAGCTATTGAAGAGAGAAATTTTTAGAATCTCTGTTGCGTCGAAATACTATCGACCGTTGATCAACGGTAGGAACTACGTGGCTTGAACGGATCCTACAATCATTTTTTTAATACTTTCCAGAATATATCTGCTAAACTTAGGTACAGACACACACTATTCTAACATCAAAAGTGGGAAGCAATGAAGATTGAAGAGCAGGTTTGGGATGAAAATACTTGGGTTGTGAACAATAGTTTTCCGATAGATTGTCTGGAAGTGCAGCTTATTTTTTTATTTGGCGATATTGATGAAATCGCCAATACAGCGCATATCGAACATTTTAGATCGCTCTATCCAAGGGCTAAGATAGTCGGTGCTTCAACTACGGGAACGCTTGAATCGGGGATTTTAAGCGAGCACTCTTTAGTGGCTACCCTGATCGCATTTGATAAGGGCTGGGTTGAAGTGGCTTATATCGATGACCTTGACAATACTACCCTTGAAAACCGTTCTCACGAATTAATGAGCCAGCTCCCGGTCGCAGGATTGAAACATGTTTTCGTATTGATGGAAGGATTGACGCTCAATGGCTCGCTGCTGGTAAAAGGGGTCAATAATTTAGGGATGAATATACCGATGACGGGCGGATTGGCGGGTGATGGGTATCTATTTCATCATACCTTGGTCATCGCTAATGATACGGCGAAACAAAACCGGGCGGTGGCCATCGGATTTTACGGAGATTCTCTCTCGATCAAATCGGGGTGCGGAGTGGGCTGGCAAGAGTTTGGAGCGGAACGGGTCGTAACCCGTTCGGAAGGTAATGTGATTTATGAAATAGATCATAAGCCGGTTCTGAAGTTTTATGAGGACTATATGGGAGAATACATTAACGATCTTCCGGGGAGTGCCCTCGCGTTTCCCCTCAATATTCATGAATACGATGGGGATAACGAGGTTGTCCGGGTATTGATGGGGATCAATGCCGATAACTCTATGTCTTTTGCCGGAGATATTCCGCAAGGTTCCAAGGTGAGGCTGATGAAAACCTCTTCGATTGATCTGATCGAAGGAGCCGAGACGGTTGGTCGCAATGTCGCGGAGAATTCGGATAAACCGGCGCTTGTCATTGCGGTAAGCTGCAGCGGAAGAAGAAGCGTATTAAAAGAATTTGCGAGCGAAGAGATTCAGGCGTTGCATGAACAATTGGGCGAGAATACCCATATATGCGGATTCTATTCGTATGGGGAATTGGCTCCGTTTGCGGATAATATCTTCGACTGCAAACTCCATAATCAGACGATGACCATTACGGCAATTTATGAAAAATAATTTTATTTAAAATATAAATAGTAAAATCCGTATCGCACTATTTTTCTCACATCCATCCGTTTGAGGGTCATTGCAACAGACGGTTACGTTTGGTGAGCTCTATTTAAGGATATTAACAGGCTCTTAACACCTTATATACACTTATCATGATAAAATGGTTTATATTTATGCATATTTTTAACCTACGATAAAACATACAATGGAGATGAGGTAATATGGAACAAACGCTGCAAGATACTGATTTCTTGGTATCGCAAACCGACTCAAAAGGGATTATCCTTTTTGCCAATGAAGATTTCTGCAAAATCGCCGGATATACGCTTGAGGAAATGATCGGTAAGCCGCACAATATTGTCCGTCATCCGGATATGCCCAAAGCCGCCTTTAAAGATTTATGGGACACGGTAAAAAGTGGGAAAGTGTGGAAAGGGTACGTCAAAAACGCAACGAAAAACGGTGGATTTTATTGGGTTTTTGCAACGGTTTATCCGAATATTGCTTGCGGTGACGGTGGCGGCGGATATATGTCATGCCGTCGTAAGGCGTCACCGGCCGAAATTCAAAAAGCCGAAGCGCTTTACAAAACATTGCGTTAAGAGAAGGATAGGTAAAAGATGCAAAACAGCACAAAGATGATGATTTTATCACTATCCGGTATTTTAGGGCTAGTATTGGCTGTCACGGTTAATTCGGCATGGGTGAGTGCGGGTGTTATTGTTGTTCTGATGGGGATAGCCATGTTAAGTGCGTCGGCATCGTCGCATTCAGAACCTTTATCGCAACAGATGCGCCATTTTGAAGAGCTGTTGCAATTCAAACGTAATCAGCTCGAAGATATTTCTGCCGAACCAAACAGTATCGAAGAGCAGCTGAACCGTTTGGCAAAAACACATGCGGCTATATTGGAACAAGATACGAAAGTAGCGGGTGAAATGGTTCTTCTCGCGGATAAAGTTCGAAGAGGCCACTATATGTGCCGTGTTGCCAGTGATTCGAAAACTCCCCATGTGCACATCCTGAGAAAAACCATGAATGCGATGATCGATGCAACCGAAAAAAATCTTGACCAGGCCATCAGTGTTTTGGAAGGTTTGAGTGAGGGTAAATTTTCGACGCGTGCTACGATAGACGTAGAGGGCAAAATGGGACAAATGCTGGAGAAAATCAATGAATTGGCAATGGCGCTTCAATCGATGGAATTGCAAAACATTGAAGGTAAAGAGATACTGAACAACAATACGAAGCAGTTGAAGGAGACGATTGAAAATCTCCGTTCCAACCAGTTCGTTGAACTCAACGGTATGATCAATACGACGGTGGAACGTATATCCAATGTCGCTAACAAAGAACATGAACTCTCGATCAATCTTCAGTCTTTGGCGGGAAATGCGCAGGAGACGAAACAGATTCTGACCACCATCGGCGATATTGCCGATCAGACCAACCTGCTTGCCCTCAATGCGGCGATTGAGGCAGCGCGTGCCGGTGAACACGGCCGAGGATTCGCCGTTGTGGCCGATGAGGTTCGAAAGCTTGCCGAGCGGACTCAAAAAAGTTTAGCGGAGACTTCCGCAACCATAAACGTGCTGATTCAGGCCATCACGGACAACAGTGATTCGCTGAATAAGAATATGGACGAGATGATGGATTTGACCCAATTTGTCGGGAGTGTCGATCAAAAAATGGAAGAGCTGCTTCATACCATGGACCGATTAAGCTAAAAACGGATTAGAATGGATCCGTTTTTGCCTTATTTATACGGTTTAAATAACAACCGATTGGTTCCGCCCCTGGCTTTTGGCAATGTATAAGGCATCGTCGCATTTTTTAATCAGTGTAATAATATTATCGTCCCGCTCAAACGAAGAGATACCCAAGCTGATGGTCAGTGAATTGATTCTTTCAAAGGGATAGGTTTCGACCGCCTGTCGGATTTGCTCCGCAAGGGTAAAAGCCCCCTCTTTGGTAGTTTCCGGACACATGACGACAAACTCTTCTCCTCCGAATCTTCCGCAACAGTCGCTTTTACGCGTATGATTGGAAATAATATTAGCGACTTTCTGAAGAACCGTATCGCCGAGTTGATGACCGTAGGTATCGTTGATATGTTTGAAATGGTCGATATCAATCATGATAATGGAGAGCGCTTTCTGATAGCGTTTGGACTTTTCAATTTCAAGATAGAGACACTCGTCGACCTTTCTTCGGTTGTAAAGGTTGGTAAGCTTATCAACCAATGCCAACGTCTCCAACTCTTTTTTCGCACTGTTGTCGATACCGACCGACATAAAAGAGGTAGGCACCCCTTGTTCGTCATTAATCGGGATGATTGTCTGCTCAAGCCAATACGATGTCTCTTGTTTTGTCTGATTTTGAATTTCTCCGTGCCATTGTTTCCCTTGGAGGATCGTATTCCATAACTCTTTGAAAAGCTCTTTCGGGGTATCGGGATGACGGATCATATTCATTTTTTGTCCGATCAGTTCCTCTTTCGAAAAACCGCTGATCGTTGCAAATGCGGTACTGATGCTGGTGATGATACCGCTTGTTTTAGTGGTTGCGGTGATGACATAACGATCGATGATATCGCTGAATCGCTGCAGCTCGGTATTGGAATTTTGCAAGGCACGCTGTAATTTAATGGGGGAACGCGATGCGTAGAACGCCAACGGAATACTGATGAGAAGGCTTAATACGGTCACAATGACGGTTGCAATGAGGTTTCCTGCTTTTAGCGAATTGACCAGAGTCTCTTTCGGTTTGAGGAGTAAAATCGCATCGTCATCATTAACCAGAATCGAATCAAGTGGATAGGCAAAAAAAGCTTTTCCTGAGGATTCACCTGCGAGAATAGAGGAAGCGTCTTCGGGGAAGTCCTCATAAAGGTCGTGTTTGACTCCGGTATAGCGGTTCCATGAAAATCGGTTGTCGGGGTGGAGGATATAGTGTCCGTCTTTATCGATTATGTAGAGGTTAAACAGAGGGGAATTTTCGACGGACTGCAGTAATTCGTTGGAGAGGAGATTGCAGATAACCATCCCTGAAAAGACCCCTTTGTAAAAGAGCGGGACGGCGATTCGGATGGTCGGCCGATAAGGGACTTCTATCTTCCCCTGTTCGATATTCAGATCCAGTTTGGAGTGCCAGATTTCGGATGTCGTCATTTGACTGACGATTTGGAAATAATCACGGCCGCTTTTATCCTGAAGAGCGGACTCCGGGACGATATACGGGAGGCTTTGTATATTGTCGCGGTTAACACGGATCACTTCTTGACCGGTCTCATCGATAAGTCGTGTCTGCATAATCGATTTATTGGAGTTTGAGATCGTCAGAAAGAGATTTTGAAGCTCCCGTTTTTTGATCGGGTCTTTGTTATGGATAAAGTCCCGTAATATCTGATCGTCTGCCAAAGCCATAACCAGATCGTCCATCTGATTGATTTGGGGCTTCAGGATATAGCTTTGTCGGCTCAGAGAGACCTCTTGGGCATATTTTTTAATGGTGCTTTCGATATCGACCATATGGATTTTATAGCTGATGGAGGAACTTAAGAGGGTTATGACGATTCCGAAGACGATAAAGTAACCCAGAAAGTAAGAGGTGTAATTTTTAGTGTTCATGCATGTGCCAATCTCTAACGTAATGGTCAAAGTAACCTTTGAGACATTGTTATGAACATTATAACATAAAATAATATCAACATTTTATCACAATGGAGTAAATAAGAGTCAATATCAATCTAGTGAGCGATAAAGGGTTGATTTCGAAAGGGGTTTAGTTCTCTTCGGTGCGGTTACGACCGTTTTCTTTGGCTGTATAGAGGGCACTATCGGCACGTGAAAGGGGTGAATTAATATCCGCATCGTCGGATCGAAGGAGGGTTAGGCCGATGCTCACCGTAAACGTAATCTTTTCCCCCGCGCAATCTTCAGTATGATATAAAACATTTTCTCGGATCCGCTCCGCCAGAGCCAGTGCATTGTTTCTATCGGTATCGGGGAGAATCAAAGCGAACTCTTCTCCGCCGATTCTTCCGGCGATATCGCTTTTGCGTAAATTGTTTTTGATGATGTCGGAGAAGGTTTTGAGGATTCTATCCCCGGTTAAATGGCCGAAGGTGTCATTAATGGATTTGAATTTATCCAAGTCAAACATCAGTAACGAACCGGTGATATGCCGATAGCGTTTAATGCGGGAGAGCTCCTCTTCAAGCCGCTGTGTAAAATGGCGTCGATTATAAAGGCCGGTAAGGTAATCGGTAATGGCCTGTTCCTCCAGTTTTTGCTGAAGTTTTTTCTGAGTGGTGATATCCAGAATACTCCAGACGACGGAGGTGTGATTTTCGGAGAGGTCCATAGGGGAACCGAAAAATTTGCAGATGATGGTTTGGCCGTCCTTACGTTTTAATTCGTAATCAATTGTAGTATTTGACCCTTGTTGTACATCGATAAAATGGTGTATGAACGTATCATAGGCCGTTGTATCGGTATGGATGATCCGGGCATTTTCCCCGATAAGTTCCTCTTTCGAGTAGCCGGAAATCGCACAAAAACGTTTATTGCACATCTGTATCAAACGGTTTGCATCAACCACCAAAATTCCCGACGCATTATTTTCGAAAACGAGTTCAAACCGTTTTTTGGCGAGAGATAACTCATCGAGTGCGAATTGTCGTTCCAAAAAGGATCCGGCCCATCGAGCCAGAAGGCGCATAAACTCATAGTCGGTTTTATCGTATTCCAAACGGCGCGCCGTAGGCGACGAAAAATTGACGGTACCGTAAACCTGGCCGTTTACCCTGACGGGGGCACCGATGTAGGAGACGAGTGCGAATTCTTTGTGACAGGGGTGTCCGACGTATTTTGATCGGGTGACATCGGTGATGGCTAGGACATCATCGATCTCCAAAGTGGTTTTGCAGTAGGTAGAACCGAGGGGAAACAGCTGCCCGTCATAAAGCGTTTCGGTAGGTGCGGATTGAACGACGATGGTATAATCTTCTCCGACGATGTGGCTGACGATGGCGAATTCCAGCCCGAAGAACTCTTTGCCGACAATCAGCGCTTCTCTCAGCGTCTCTTTGGGATCAAGCTTGGAGATAGCGGCGATTTCATTCAGTTTCTGGAGCGCATTGTTTTGGCGTTCAACGCTTTCGAGCTTGTTTAACAAAACTGACTCCCTCTTCTGTGTAAATCAATCTGATTCATATTTGTATTATGAACGAGTATAGCCAAAATCTTGATAAGAAAAGGGGCTTTTTCCCCTATTTTCAGTAGAAATGAGACGATATTAAAGATATGATTCTTTTTTGTAATAACCTAAAGGGGTCTCTTTGCCGATTATTGTTTTATTGAGCTTTTTTCTTTCCACATCCTTGTTTGCCCTGGTGAGTATCGCACCGATCGATATCGGCGCATCACCGGGATTCAGCGGCAACGTATCGGGAACTCTGAATTCCAAAAGCGGAAATACCGATAAAAAAGAGTATCAGGCCGGGGTACGCGTACAATACGATCAGGGGAGTGATTATGGGGTATGGGGGACGCTGACGTATAGTTACGGCGAGGTAAAAGGGTTGGAAAATGAGAACAAGATTTATGCCCATATACGTTACATTCACGCTCTGTACGGGGAGGAGTGGTGTGGAGAACTGTTTGTCCAATCAGAGCAGGACCGATTTAAAGAGATTAACGAACGCTCATTGGGAGGAGCGGGGTTGAGATGGCGTTTTTTTAATTCTCCGGAGTGGGGGAAAGGGTATTTTGGAGCGGGAGGGATGCTGGAACGGATCGATTATTCCCACCCTGCCGTTAACCGTGCCGAAAACAACCGACGGGTGAACAGTTATCTGGCCTATACGAAAAAATTTCCTAATGCCTCCAAGCTTACCTACATCGGCTACTATCAGCCGAAATTCGATGCGGCATCGGATTACGTTACGTCACAGACGCTGGAGCTGATTGTTCCGATATACGGAAAATTGAGCTTGAGTATTTCGGCTAAATACCTTTTCGACACGGTTCCTATCGGAGGGATCGAGAAACGGGATACGGCCTATACGACCTATGTGCTCTGGGACTTTTGACGCTCAGAGTACCATGAGCGCCGTGAGGGTGAAGGTACCGATTGAGATCAGGTAGTAGGTAAAAACCATGCGGAACAATGCCGTATTCCCCAGGACAAGAACCAGTGCGGTTTTGGTTAAAGAGTTGGTGACGATCGCGATAATAACGGCATGGAGCGCCGTATTCGGGTTCAAAGAATTCTTAGCCAGAGAGGAGAGGGAGAGGATGATGGCATCGACATCGGCAATTCCCGAAACGGATGCGACGGCGTACACCCCCATATGACCCGTATACTGATCCGCCAGTTTGATCAGTGCAAGGGTGGCCCCGAAAATGATCCCCATCAAGAGCGCCTCTTTCAGATCAAACGGATTTTTAAATTCAATTTTTTGGGTAATGGTTTCCCGTTTTGAGGTAAAGTACATCATCCCGATGTATCCGAACCCGGCCACTGATCCGACACCGATCGGGAGGAAAAACGTGCGTGCCAGAGAGGGATTGATCACCCACATCTCGATACCGGCGCGGATAAGCATCATAGACGAGGCCAACGCGATGGCAATCGCCAGATTTTTAGTCAAACTGCCGTTTTCATGAACTTTGCGTGCCATACTCATAGCTACGGCGGTAGAGGAGATGAGCCCGCCGAACAGGCCCGCTATACCGATTCCGTGAGCCGTCCCCATGATTCTGACGGCGATGTAGCCGAAAAAAGAGATTCCCGCTACCAGCAATACCATGATCCAAATGCGGTAAAGGTTGATCAACCCCATCGAATCGATCGGTTTGTCGGGGAGAATCGGGAGGATAACAAACGTCATTAACATAAACAAGATAGCGGCACCGAGATCTTGTTTGGTGATCGTTTGTTCATACTCTTGTATTTTCTCTTTGAGATTTAGGAGAAACAAAACGATAATCGCGATAAATACGGGCAAGATAGGAGGCGCTACCTGAAACATCCCTCCGATGAGAAAAGTGATCAGGGCGGCAAATTCGGTGGTCGACCCTTTTTCGGATACGGATATGCTGTTGACAACGTAAGCGGTGATAAGGAGCAACCCGGCAACGGCCGAAGCGACGACGAAAAAGTAGGGGGAAAATTCACTAAACCAGGATGCGAGGTAGCCGAACAGGGCAATCATCGAAAAGGTGCGCGCTCCCCCGAAATCCCTGCTTTTATGGGAATAGATCGTATGCATTTCACGCTGCAATCCGATCAAAAAACCAAGCAATAGAGAGAGGACACTGTTTTGAATAAAGAGCGAATCCATGCCGATACCTTCTGTTCTACGATCCGTTGAAGATTATAGCGTAGATGAAATTGATGCTACAATAAACCAGAAGATGGACAGAGGAGGAACGAGATGAAAAAATGGATCGCCATAGCGGTGTTGCCGGTGTTGGCTTGTGCTCAGATGACGATAACGGTTACGGAGCGGGTAGAGCGTGTCGTTACGCCTGACGTTTTACACGGAAGTATGAATTTTGAAGAGCAGAATAAACATTCACAAACTATCCAAGCTGACCTCAGTGCGATTACTGCTGCGGTGAAACGGTTTGATCCCGAAGCGAAAATCTGTCGTGGCGGAGGGTATTATCTCTCGCCCCAGTACAGCTACAAAGAGCAAAAACGGGAATTTGCAGGTTACGTCGGCAGTCTCAATTTCGAATGTGAGTTTAAGGGGATCGAGGGGTATAACACCCTGAGTTCCGCCATCGACAAGGCGATTGCACCCAGTGTCCGAAAGAGTCAAAGCCCGTTGGAATGGCGAATCGGAAAAGCTCAAGAGAGTGATGTGCAAAACGCTCTGCGACTAGAGATGTTAAGAACGGCAAAAAATCAGTCTCAACGTTTTTCACACGAGACAGGAATGGCGTGCGAAGCGGGAAACGTGAATTTTACCGGGGAGGGACGGCCGATGCCGCTATTGGCAAAAGGGGTGGCAATGAGCGTATCTACGGAGAGCCCGATACGCAACGATGAGGTGAGTGCGCTGGAGGCGACGGTCACCTACATCTGCTCAAACCGTTTTCCGTGAGTGAGGGTATGACGATACAGGCGGAGTGCATTCATCAGGTTGAAAAGCAATAAAGCAAACATCCCGCCGCCCGTAATCGCTGCAAGGGCAAACGCATCGGGGAGAATGACCCCTTCCAAAGCCAAAAAGGCGGTGAGTACGGTAAGGGCAAAAAGATATTTGGCCCGTGTTTGGGGAATAATGTTCGACATGATCGGTGCATCCATGTATCCGGCGGAATTGAGATGAAACCAAACGAGAAAGGGGACGATTTTCCCTATCATTCCTAAGATAACGGATAAAGCAAAGAGGGCAAACGCGATCAGGGAAGCACTGAGAGCGGGAGGATACCCGGATACCTCAAAGACTCCGTAGAAGAGGATCGATACCACTAGCAAACCGATTCCGAAAAACCAAAACCAAATACTCACATCACTCACACGCCGTTTGCGCATGTTCAGCCGATTGGCCGTTGTGGTCGCGAATCCGATCAATAACGCAGCGATAACGAGATCAAACATCCATGCCAAGGGGAGCGCTCCGAAAAGCCAGATAATTTTGAGCAAAAGAGCGGCAGCGATGATTCTGAAGGCATTGCGTTTGCACCAGGCGCTATAGGCAACCGTGACGTAAAACATTTCAATAACCTGAAAAGCGACGGCAATGATCAGGGTACCGATCCATCCGACGAGTCCGAGAGAATAGTGGGATGTACGGATCGCTTCATGAAAACCGCTAAACGAGGCGTTTGCGTATTCGCTCGCCATGATGATGCCCAAAACGGCGGTGATAAAGAGCGAGATCAGCGCCAGACGCATCCCTCGGAGGGTATCGTGAATACCCCCGCCGAACAAGAGGGGAAGGATAAGGTTGGCGCTATGGAGGATTCCCGCACCCAGAAAGAGTGAGGCAACAATAAATAAGGGGGGAGAATTGAGGATGAAGGCGCTTGAGAGGGAGGCAATGCCGATCAGCAAGAAAAGGTGGATCAAGAAGGCGTTCCCCTGTGCCGAAGGGATGGGTCGTCCTCCCAAAACACTCTGCATCTGAAAGAGGGCACCGATCATGCTCATCGTAATGACACCCAGCATAAAGAGGTGAATGACGGCGAGCGAAAAAGGGTGATTAGGGGTTAAAACGGCTTGGGGATTGACCAATATGAGACCGCACAGGGCAAGCCCGAAGATCGGAACGGTAAGGAAAAAGCGGGTTACTACCGAGATCGGAGGGGCCTGATCCAGGGAGAGGCCGCTATACATCGATACTCTCCAAATCCACGGTATCGCTTCGGGTAATCAGGATATGCCAAATCCCCGTTTCATCCATCGTGCTTTTGTAGCGCCCTTTGTTGTTGGTAATGATCTCAAACAAGGGGATCGGTTCGCGACGGTGGATCATATGGATCACCTCTTCGCCGCGAAGTTTTTTAAACGCTTCTACCGCCCTTTCCAAAGGGATCGGATGGTCCTCTTCCCGCGTGTCCAGAAGTATCATCGAACCATCTCCCGGAGGGTTTGGATCATCAGCCCCGCATCGGTATCCAAGGCACGGTCGATCATCGGATAGAGCATTTGCTCCTCTTTCATATTGTGCTGTTGAAGCATAATCATCATCGACTCACCGATACCGAAAAAATCGTTGGGACGATTTTCACTCAACGCCAGGCGCATGGATTCAAGAAGAGTGCGCAGCTGTTGGTGCTCATAGCGCATCATCTGTGTGGGACCTCCCATCATTCCGGTCCGTTTTTCAAAAGTGATAAAAAGTTCTTTCTCCTCCATATCGAAATGGTGGAGGGTCGCCTCGGCGAAGTCCTGAAACAAAGAAGCGGCTTTTTCTAAATCTTTGGCCAGTACGGCCGCTTCGGCTTCCGTATAGAGATGGTCGCAGGCTCGGTGGTCGTCGCGCATAAATTCTAAAATCATGGATACCCCTTAACGCTTTTATACCGACAGTATAGAGGGATTTGGGCAAATAGATCTTGATGAAAATCAAGATCCTCATCCCGAGGATATAAATCGGGGGGATTGGCTTACTTGGGTTTTTGCAACGTATGGTTGTGGGGGAGGAAATCACGAAAATCTTTAAGATAGACGGCATTGATCCCCTGCCCGAGTTCGTGAATATCGGCTTCCAGCCGGAGCCACCGGTTCGCGGTATACTGGATCAGGACACTTGAAAGGGTGTTGTTTTTGTACAGGACGCGAAGATCCTTGTTGAGCCGTGCACCGACCTCAAACCCCATCCCCCCCTGGGCGGTGGTGAGGATATTCATCGTATCGATCTGAATTTTGGTGACACCGGTGATAAGCCCTTTGATCCCGGCCCCCAGCATAAAGTTGGTTGCGTCGGCGCGGATGGTTGAGGTGCTGTTGTCTCCGCGGGAACTTGAGTTCGCAGGGCCGCCGAAGAGGATATAGCTCATGATATCGCTTTGGGTCATCACCGGATCGGAGCTGAAAAGAAAAATCGGTGAATCCAGGGTATGGGTAACAAAAATAAGAATTTTTTTGTAATCGACTTCATGTCCGATCGTGAGGTTAAGATACGGGTTGAGGGGGACCCCTCCGCCGAAATAGATTTCACTCGGTTTGATAGTAAATACCTTCCCTCCGGTTGTAGCGCTTCCTGAGGGGAGGGTAACCATCCCCAGAATCTCTATTGCCCCCAGCGGATCTTTCCAGAGCGTTATATCGGGATTAATGCGGACACTCAGCTCATTGGTTTTGTACAAGATCGGATTTTCGGCGGTGATATGAAGATTCATAGAGAGTTTGGTCGTGCTCTGCGGACGCACATCCTGGACAATGATGATGTCGTCATCCATAACTTTGAACTGCTGAATGGGGAGGTTGGTAATCGCTCCGTCGAGAATGCTCAAAGAGCCTTCGATACTTTGGTTGGCCGACGCATCCCGCGTAAACGTGATATCGGCGCGGGCATGTGCTTTCCCCTCGGATCCCTCATAGCTGAAGCGTTCCGAACTGAGCCGGAGAACGCTGCTCATGTCCGGTTCGATTGTCCCCCGAAGCAAAAGGGAATCGTAGATCCAAAAATCATCAATGACAAGCTGATCGGTCGGGGTGAGATGCAGATGGGAGACCCTATCGCTTGAAATCGTATGATCGGCTACTTCGAAACGGTATCGCTCGATGGTGATGTTGCCGTCATTAAAGTCAAGCCGCATATCCCCGTCCGTTCCGCTGAAGGTCCGCTGGGTATTGAGGACGGTTGCGTACCAAGGGAGCGAGATAGTGCTTCGAATCCGTAAGGAATCTTCAAAGGTGAGACGGCTTTTGATCCGGACCTCCGCATCGTAAAACTCCCCGCTATTGATCTCGATAGGATCGATTTTCGAGACGGTCGTAAAGAGGGAGGGGATATGGGTTGAGATCATTAGATCGCTTTTTCTTGAATCGCTTGTCCCGTTGAAGTCGAAGTATGCACCGAGGTAATTTCCGTTTCCGTGGACAATTTTCCCTTTTTGTGTCAGTTCGAAGGTCAAATCATCTCCGGATAGATGAAGCTGCGTCGCATTATGCTCGTTATTGAGAAGTATGGCGATACGGGCCGGGGGTTTGAGTTTTTTATGTTTCCACAGTTGCGCATCCGGAGGAAGAATCAGGTCTCCATCGAGGGTATAATGGCCGTTTTGCATTGAGAAATGCCCCTCATAGCGGGCAAAATCCTGGGAGGTATGAACCCTCCCCTCCAGCAGATCGCTATTGATATAATAGGCACCTTCCCCTTCTGCCTGAAAAGGTAACGTACGGATCGCTTCCGGCAAGGCAGGGAGGAAATTGAGATTGTTATGCTCGCTTTTGAGATTCCAGCTGATGCGGTTGTAATCACGGCTGGAGAGGTTCAGAGCCGTTTTTCCGAGCGTCAACATGCCGACAAATCCTTCAGCGCTGTCGGTGAATTCTCCGTGCAACATATTCGAGGAGAGGGGGAGCGAGGTGTTGATCTCCCCGTCGAATTCGCTTGTCGTCGTACCGCTGAGATCGTAGCGCAGATGCTGTAATGTTTTCATTGAATCTTCTCCGCGTACCAGATTGTAGCGGGCGTCGATATCAAAATAGTCATTATCATAGCGGTAGCGAAAATCGAGGCCGATGGCTTCGGCGCTGAGGTTGGCATCGTGTTTGGAATTTAAATGCCCAAGAGTCGTATGGAGCAAGGCCTGCGAGTCGGAGAGTTCGGTTATCTGTACCCGAACCGCTCGAGGAAGGGTTGTATACTGACCGCTGTAGGGTGCGAGTTCGGTGGAATTTGGGTAGAGATCGGCAAGCCCCGTAATGCTGTTGCGAGAGAGCTTGCCGTGAACCGCGCCGCTGGCGTATCGTGATTTAAAGGTCACTTCGAGGGCATTGAAATCGAGAAACTCCCCGTCATACGCCCCCTTTTTGCCATGGATGTCCAACTCTATCGGATACTCTCCGATAAGTTGCAGATTGGTGATCGTAACCTCGCGAAGCTTGAACGTGGGGAAAGGCCATACGGAGTCGCCTTCGCTTAAAAAATCATCCAGTTGAATCCGTAATCCATCAATCGCGATTGAGTCGATCGTATGTTCCCCTTGAAGCATTTTCACAAGATTATATTGAAGAACCAGGGTTTTGGCGGAGCTGTTTTCCAAACGGATATCATGCAGGGTGAACCCTTCCTGGAGCGAACCTTCGGCCGAGGCGTATTCGATTCCCAAGGGTTCGAGAAAATAGCTGTTGAACAGGTCCATGCTATCGGAGCGAAAAGCGATATAAATGAGGGCCGAGGCGAGCAAGAGGGTTGTCAGGAGAATAAAATGGAAAACGACAAACAGGTATTTAAGCCATTTCAGCCATGAAAATCGGAGGTAATTCAAAAAAGCTCTCCGATACGGAAATGGATGGCATGCTGCTGAAAATTTTCAGGATCGACTCCAAAATCGATCGCAACAGGTCCGATCGGCGTTACGTAGCGAAATCCCATACCTACGCCAAGGTATTTTTCATTGGCATAATCGGGGATATAGCGATCGGAGGCAAAGGTGAGATCCGAAAACAAGACGGCGCGAAACGCTTCGTAGAGGGGAAACCGGTATTCGAATGTCCCCTCGATCAGCGAGGCGAAACCGACAGGGTCTCCGGCGCTGTTTTTTGGCCCCAGATCACGGTAGGTATACGCACGGTTGGAGTTCATCCCCCCGGCATAAAAACGGTAGGAAGAGGGGAGTGTTCCGTCGTAGGCCCGCAGCGTCCCCCATTTGAGTTTAACGCCGAAGACATGCTCATCCAGGGCTGTGATGTAAGCACCGGAGAGGAGACTTTTGAAATAGGTGGCATCGGAAAAAACAGGCATGCGGAGCGAGCCGTTCAATTTGGCGTTCAGCCAATACCCTCTTGTCGGTTCCAGCGGTTTATTCCGGGTATCAAGATTGAGTTCTCCCAGGGGAGAGGCGATGAACAGCGTCGAGTCCGGAAAGGCGGTTTGGTCTTTGGAATCATAGGTGCGGATACGGTCGAAAAGGACTCCCGCCATTGCCGAAGCAGGGGTGTCTTGGTATTTCGCCGTCACTTTTTCGTAAGTGCTTTCGGTGCGGTAACCGTCAAAAATTTCGTTGGTATAGCCGATTTCACCCCCCAGCAATCCCCGATTATAGAGCGGAATTGCGAAGCTTCCTGATGCCGTCTGTTTGATTTGCGAATAGCGTGCATCGATTGAGAGGGTTTTGAGGTCACCGAAAAAATTACGATGTTTGACCCCCGTTTGTGCGGTAAACCCCTCATCACTGCTGTATCCCAAACCGGCGGTAAAGCGGATCGGGCGTTCGGACTCTTCGATATTAACCGTGATCGGGACGACACTGCCGTTTCGTTCGTTATCGTTGATAACGACCCGGCTGATCGCCTCTTGGCTGTAGAGGGCCTCGTAGCTTAAACGGATGGCTTCGACGCTATAGGGGTCCCCCTCTTCAAACCGCAGACGTGATGCGACAAGAGGACCGTCAATGTTCGGGGTTGAGTCGACATGGATGGGGCCGAAAGTACACGGTTCGCCGGAGGTTGCTTCAAACAGGAGATAGGCGCTGTCGGTTTCGAGATCGACCCATGCTTTCGTGTTGAATTGCGCATTGCAATAGCCCGCTTCACCGTAGCGTTTTTTGATGCTCGATTTGGATGCGGAGAAAGCTGATTGATCAAACAAATCGTCGTTTTGGAGCGAAATGGCGGAATCGATATCGAGGGGGCTGTTGATTTGGATATCTTTGACTCGGATAGGGTTATTCTCTTGTATCGTAAAAATGATCGTTCCGTTTTCGGTTTCGGAACTGATTTTAGCGTGATAAAACCCTTTGGAGCGGTAAAAACTGGTCAGTGCCGAAACGCTTTGGGCGATGATGATCGGCTCGATGGAGGGTTGGTCCTCCCACACTTCGAGGGCATACGGTTTGCGTAGACCGAGCGTAGCGTAAAGTTCATCGTCGGAGAGTTTTTTATTGCCGGTGAGGATGAGGGGGAGGGGTGCACTGATCAATGCGGCGGTAAACAACAGGAGTACAAGTGTATACCGCATCCGCCCTCCTTGCTTTTTTTATACTATTTTACCCTAAAATAGAGTCCGTAGGGGAGTTTTGCATCAGGGTACGCCAGTTACGATTGAAGATTTTGGCTATATAGCTTTCCCGATGGGGGATGATGCAACCCGTGCAATTTTGGTGAATGGCCGTATCGGTTGTGAATAATTCACCCTCGGGACTCTCTATGGAACAGAGGCTATAGAGGGTTTTTCCCTGTTGGGTATGGAACCCGGAATCCTTAAAGCGAAAATGGGGGCAGGCACATAAATAGCAATTCAGGGTATCGATTTCATGGCATTTTTTATTTTGGGCGTACAGGGGGCAGAAGTCGTTTTCATGAACCACCATGTTTTCAAACCGAAAATATTCTATGACCTCGGAATCGCTTAAATGGGCGAGTTTTTCCATAATAGCGGCATGTTTGGCTGCATGGGCATCAAACCACTCTTTATACGACATGTTTCACTATCCTCTCCACATCGATCTCGTCTCTCATTAGGTCGATAAACGCTGTGAGGGTTGTTTTTTTATAGGTTTCAAACGCCTCATCGTCAAACAGTCCGTGAACGAACGTCCCTTTGATATGATTTTTCTCATAGTATAACGGATATTTTTGGCTCACCCCGTGATGGATTTCAAATCCGTTGATACTTTTTCCAAAGAGTGCATATTTGCTTTTTTTGAGAATTTTTTCCTTTTGGAAAACGATGACGTCGTCAATGAAACCGAGACCCGTTTCACGGCTGGGGAGAGCCGTTTCGACACACCCCTCATCGAGAATCTCCTCAAACATCATCTGATACCCTCCGCAAATCCCTAAAATCTCTTTTGTCCTTGTTTGGATTGCATCAAACAGCCCTGTTTGTTTCAGCCATTGCAGATCGTCGATCACTTTTTTGCTTCCGGGGAGGATGATGAGATCGTAGTTTTCCAGGGCCACGTTGGAAGAGATAAACTCGACAAAGATATTCTCATCGGCAATGAGGGGTTCGAAATCGTTATAGTTGCTCATCGTCGGATAGCGGATTATCCCGATTTTTTGTGCGGGATTTGGCTTGTTTTGGATGAAGTTTTGAAGGCTTTGCGAATCCTCGAAGCCGAGGTTGAGGGGAGCGTAGGGGAGGACACCCAATACCGGTATGCCAAAGCGCTCTTCGATAATGCGGACCCCGTCGTCAAACAAACTCCGGTCCCCGCGAAACTTATTGATAATCACCCCGATGACGTTATCCCGCAACGAATCGGGAAGCAGAGTATAGACCCCCCATATCGATGCAAAAACCCCGCCTCGTTCGATATCGGCGACGAGGATGATTTTTGTGCCGTATTGGTGAGCGATGTAGAGATTGGAGAGGTCTTTTTCCATCAGATTCAGTTCAACGGGGCTTCCCGCCCCTTCGCAAATGAGACAATCGTACCGGGCACTCAAATATTCGAAACACTCGTCCACTGCGGGTTTTAGGAGATCGAGGTCCCGATAGTACTCCCTCACCTCTTTTTCGTCCGCTACTTCCCCTTTGATAATCAGTGAAGCACGGTTTCCGTTTCCTGATTTGAGGAGAATCGGATTGAGATGGTAGCTGGTCGGAATCCCCAATACCTCTGCCTGAAAATATTGGGCAACGGCGATTTCGCTTCCGTCGTCGCAGACATGGGCATTGTTGGAGACGTTTTGGGCTTTAAATACCCCGACGTTAATCCCCCGCTCTTGTAACAATTTTCCGATGACAAAGGTGAGCGTCGATTTCCCCGCATCAGAGGAGGTCCCGAATATAGAGAGGGACTTCACCGTTTTCTCCCGAAGGAAAGCAAGAGGGTGACGATAATGATGATTTCCAGCGGGAACAAGAGAAAATGGAGGCGATAAACCTGTTCGGGTGAGCTGAAGATGCCGAAATGTTCGAGGAGTTTGTAAAACGCATAGGAGAGAGCCAAACCTGTCAGCGAACCTTGCTGCTTGGCAACGTCGATCCACCCCATCAAGCGTGCACGCCGGGCAAAATGGGTTTCGGCACGCACTAGGTACCCTCCAAAAATAAAAGAGAGCTGATATGCGCTGTAGACAAGAAGCGCACTTATCGCATTGGCGGAAAAGAGGAGATAATACCCTACCATAGCGAGCATAATTATCTCGCTGATCAGAGTAAGTCGGAAAAAATACTCCAAATGCATCAGCCGATGATAGATCATCGCCATCCCCATCATCCCCATTGCCAATACTATCCCGCCGATAGAAAAGGTACTCGGAGGGAGGGAACTGTAGATGGTAAACACCGATCCCCCGACAACCCCCGTAAAGAGGGCATTGAAGAATTTATAGCGGATATAGGGGCGATATGAGAGTTTCATCGCTCAGGATGTCCGCTTAGCGGAGGGGTATGATCGGCTGCCGGCTTGATAAATCGGTTGAGCGGAAGTTTAAAACTTTGCATTTATACCTACGTACAGACTGCGGCCGGCTGAAGCGTATCCGTTAACTTCCTGGTAGAGTTTATCGGTCAAATTGTCCCCTTTGAGGTACACATTCAGGGTATCGGTCGGATCATAATTGATGACGGCTCCCCATACGGTATACGACCCTGTTTGTAGAGTTTTGGCCAAGTCATCATAACGTTTTCCGATGTAATGGGCGTTTAAACCCAGATGGAGTTTAGGGATGCCGTAGTAATCCAAACCGGTTCGAAACGTCTCCTGTGCCCGTCGTTGCAAATCCTGATTATTTTGATTTTTAGCCCATAGGCGATTATATCCGAGATCGAGGGTAAGATCACGGAGAACCTCATTTTTATAAGTGACTTCATACCCTTTGAGGATAGACGTTCCCGCCACTTGCATATTGCTTCCGCTCCATGTGGAAGGGTTGTAAACGTATTGGATCAGGTTGTCCACCGTGTTATGGTAATAGGTGATTGTGAGGTGTTCAAGGGTTAATGAAGTATCAAAACTGACGGTTGTTTCAGGTTGCAAATTGACATTTCCGCCGTAACCGTACATTTCTGCCAGCGAAGGGGCGCGGTATGCGGTTGCGTAGTTGGTGCTGAGTGCCGTTTGATCATCAAAATGGTATTTGGCTCCGATTTTTCCGGTGGTCTTATTGTTGAACGCGGAATAGGTGTCATGTCGGATCGATTCGGTTACAACGAGATGATTGAACCGATTGGTATTGTTTAAAAAGAGCCCTCTGGAATCGAGCTCTTTGGCGTTGATGACGTCTTTGGAGTCGATCGTGTCCCCCCCCGCTACGATCAAGCCGTTTTCGGCGTAGTGATAATTACCCTGTAGGGCAATTTGTGTGTTGCTTCCTTTAAACGTCGTCGTCCATCCGAGCGGATCGGATTTGTCAAATGTCGAAACTAAATAGGTTGCGCTCACCGAATCACGTGGGTTCAAACGGTGGGTATAAGTGAGAGAACCCAAACGATTGATTTGGTGTATTTCACGTCCGAGACTGTTCGGATCGGGGAGAAAACTTGAATTATAGCCGTCGTATTGTGTTGTGGCATTAATAAAATTGGCTTGGGTCGTGAGTGAATCCGATGGGGAGAGCTCATAGCCGATTTTTGCGTGGAGCGTCTGATTGATGTAGCCGTCAGATTCATACTCTTTAGGATTTTTGCCCGCAGGGGTAATAGCTGAAAAGCCGTCCGTCTTCATTTGACTCGCACCGATAGAGTAGGATAGAGCCCCTTTTTTTTGGGAGAGATGGAGACCGAGCCGGGTCGTTGCGTAACTTCCGTATTCGATGTTCCCCTGTATACGGAGTTTTTCATTTGCCTGTTTTGTCAGAATATTGATGACGCCTGCCGCGCTGTTGGCACCCCAAATTCCCCCTTGGGCCCCTTTGATGATTTCGATTCGATCAATATCGGTGATCATCAGATGCTCAAGCTGTGCCTGCCCTTTGGTCGTTGTCGGTTCATTATATCGTATGCCGTCGTCTGGTTGAAACGAAATTTCCGAACTGAATCCACGGAGAAAAAACGAGCTTTGTTGTCCGACGCCGCCACTTTGCGC